>JAPXRI010000011.1:0-71953 GCA_033813635.1 Bacillota bacterium | reverse complement strand
CGCTCTCCAGCGTTGCCTTGTCCTGTATGGCAGTAAAGCAAGTGCATTATACCACGAAACTACCGCCCCAACCCACTCCGAGATTTCAAACAATCTCACGTTGTCCAATATTGGGGGAGCACTTTAATTATACCCCGAATTTTTGGAACAGATATAATGCCAAAGGTCTTTCAAAGGTTCTGTCCGGAGGTAAGGTCGTCCGTGATTACGGCGTTTGTATATGGAATGACGAAACGGGTAAGCTTGATTACTACATAGGAATAACAAAAGATGATGCCAACGGCGATTTACGCGAAACACATACCCTTAGAATAAACGGCGGCTTATACGCTTTGTTTGCCACTCCACCGGCAAAGCACAGCGATTTTGTAAACACCATTCATAAGACATGGAACTATATTTTCAATATATGGCTGCCGCAGAGCGAATACAGGTTTGCGGGTGGTTATCAGTTTGAATGCTATGTTGAAGCAAGCCGCATTTATTCAGAAGATATTTGTATTCCAATTATAAAAAATGAAGGAGAGGCTTTATGAAAAAACTGAACATCACATGGAACGAAACTTTTGACAGCACAGGGTATCTGTTTTCATTTGCAAAAGCGTTATCAACAGCGGTTAAGCACAGTCCCTATTCCGAACTTGCTGAGGACATTGTAGCAACAAGCGGATTTGCCTTTCGCATGTGGATATCGGCTGACCTATGTCCCAGCGAAACAAGCATATGGGATTTCGGCAGACAGCCGACGTGGATATTAAACGGCGGGCTTACTGTGACCCATATTAGCTGCTGTTGGCAGCCGGAAAATGTTCTTAATGATGCTAGAAATGACACTCTTCCGAAAATTAAGGCCAGCATTGACCGGGGCATTCCTGTTGTCGCGTGGGATATCGGCGTTCTTGAATGGGGGCTCATTACCAGTTACGATGACGAAACGCAGAAATTCGCAACCCTGTGTATAAACGGCACCACCGACGAAATGGAATATGCAAAGCTCGGCAACCGCGAAATGCCGATGCTGAATGTTGTCATCGTAACAGGTAAGACCGACAAATCGCAAGATGATATTATAAAAGACACAAAAGCGCTTGCCAAAGCTCACTTAAACGGTGAGGAATGGTGCGAAAACGCACAGGGGCTCGCAGCTTACCCCCGCTTAATAAACATGCTCGAAAGCGAGGACACCACTCTTGCCACCTGCTGGGGTATGGAATATGCGCTCGGCACATTCGGAGCGCTTAAGTGGTATACATGGAAATTCTTTGAGAAGTACGGCGAAACCAAGCTTGCGGAGCTTTATAAAACCGTTTATGAATGCTGGCAAAAAGCATTTGACACGAAAAAATCTGCTGATCTGTCTGTTGCCGAAAACCGCAAAACTGTTGCGGATCTTATGAAAACGGCATACAAATGCGAAAAAGAAGCTGTGCAACTGATGTAACATTGCATGAAAAACCTAAAGAATAGCCGAATATGAAGATTTAAATATGTGTGTTCGTGCCGATAAATATTATATTTTTTATCAAATCCGTTAAGAACACCCGCACCAAAGCGCCAAATACCTTACGTAAAATAGGTATTTGGTGCTTTTTAAACTATTTTACGATATAGTAAGAATACAATAATAATCGAATAACAATGCAAAAGGCAAGGAAATTTGAAAGTACTGGCAACATGACGGTATCAATTAAGGCTGTTTAGGATTGGCGCGATAAATAAAAGTCACAGTAAACGTCTGTTTACGCGTTTTGCTGTGACTTTTAGTTTTACTGAATCTGATACATAACGGAGGGCATCCTCGGATCGTTTTCACCTATGCCCGGCATTTTGTGCCCGGCGAGCAGTGCCGCTGGAATAACGGAGCCGCTCCCGTAAACGCTTCGGATGCCGTCCACGGCCTTCTCGAGCTTTTCGCGCCGTTTTCGCCTGTCATAATCTCCGAAAAGTTCAAGCTGGCAGGGCAGATTGTTTGAAATCAGATTGATTGCCCGCACCGTGAGCGAGCGCACGGGCATCCGCCAGGTATAATTTTCCTCGAAAAGCGACCTCGCCTTCACGGCGAGCTCGTAGGAGCTCATTGACGGAGCGTCGAGCGGCGCCTGATACTGTTTCCACGCGAGCCCGGAGTCCCTGACGGCGATCTGCACCCCGCAGGCGGACAGCTCGTTTGCCCTCAGCTTATGCCCGATGTCCTGCGAGAGATCCAGAATGACCTTCCAGGCTTCTTCCTCCGTCGTCAGGTCCTCCGTGCAGGTCGTCCCGTGGCCTATGCTCTTGATAACGGGCTTGAACCCCGCTTCCATCACCCTGGAGTTTTCCATCCCGTTGGCGCAGAACCACAGTATTGTGCCGCATTTTCCGAAATGCCGCTTCAAAAGCTCGGGATCGGCCGCGGCGAGCTCGCCGATCGTTTTGATATTGAAGCTCAGAAGCTTTTTTTTCGTCGCCCGGCCGACGTACATCAGGTTCCAGACCGGCAACGTCCAGATTTTATTCCTGACGTCCCCGCGGGAGATTACCGTGACCGCGTCGGGTTTTTTCATGTCCGATCCGAGCTTGGCGAAGATTTTATTGAACGATACGCCGACGCTGACGGTGAGTCCGAGTTCCTCTCGCACGGTCTTCCGTATCTCCCCGGCGATTTTTTCGCCGTCCCCGTAAATGCTCCGGCTTCCGGTGACGTCAAGCCAGCACTCGTCCACGCCGAACGGCTCGACAAGGTTGGTATAACGGGTATATATCTCAAGCGTTAGTCTGGAATACTTGAGATATTGGTCAAACTGCGGCGGCAGGATGATCAGCTCCGGGCAGAGCCTTTTGGCCTCCCAGTTGACCATTCCGGTCTTGATGCCGGCGGCCTTCGCCGGCTCCGACTTGGCGAGTACTATCCCACGCCTGTCCTCCGTGCTGCCGCACACGGCGACGGGCTTATCGCGCAGTGAGGGGTTCAGCATGACCTCGACGGATGCGAAAAACGCGTTCAGATCCGAATGCAAAATGGCCCTTTCCACGCAAAATTCCCCCGAAAAACATAAAATATCCCCTTGACTTAACCGCGGAGATTGCATATAATAATAACAGAACATTTGTTCGCTCTGTTGTTATTATATTTCAACGGGGAACGGATGTCAACAGGAAAATTTTGTGTTATAATACGGACAGGTGGAGTGTATTATGGAAAGCGCAAAGGTATATGTGGGCGTGGTCGCATCTTTTAACGCCGACGGCAGGCTTTTGCCGCTGCAGCTGACCTGGGAGGACGGCAAGAAGTACAAGATAGACCGGGTTCTGGATATCCGTCCGGCGCCCGCGCTGAAGGCCGGGGGCCAGGGCGACAGATACACCGTATCGATCGGCGGAAAGCAGAGCTTTCTGTTTTTCGAGAGGAGTACGTCGCTCTCAGGGAACAACCTCGGCAGGTGGTTTGTCGAGAGAAGGAACGCCGCGCACTGACCCGGCACGGCCCGGGATTTCGGGGAGGAATACCGCCATGTGCGGAAGATACTATATCGCATCCGAGGAGGACGCCGCCGAGATGGACAGGATCATCGAGGAGATTGAGCGCCGTCTCGCCGGCGCGCCGGAGACGTTCGCGCTGAAAACGGGGGAGATATTCCCGACCGACGTCGTCCCGGTAATAGCCGGGAACAAGCGGCGGGAGATCATGCCGTTTCCGATGAAATGGGGCTATTCCAGGCCGGACGGCAAGGGCGTCGTCATCAACGCGCGGAGCGAGTCCGTTTTCGACAAACCGATCTTCCGTCAGGGCATTCTCTCCCGCCGCTGTCTGGTCCCCGCGACTAATTACTTCGAGTGGCGGAAGACGGGGGGAAGGCAGAAATACGCGATCCGTCCGCGGGGCGAAAAGCTTCTCTGTATGGCCGGCATCTACCGCTATGAGGCGGATTTAAAGCTGCCTCGCTTCGTAATCCTGACGCGACCGGCGGCGGAAGGCCTTCGGTTTATTCATGACCGCATGCCGGTCGTCCTCCCGGCGGAGGCGCACGAACAGTGGCTTTCCGGGGAGGGGGACGTTTTGCGGCTTCTTTCCGAGGCCTCCGAAAACATGGAATATGAGGCCGTGTAAGGCTGTATCAAATGAATAAGCCTGGCGCGGTAAACGAATGTTGCCGCGCTCTGTTTTTATTTTACGAACCGCTAAATTGGTGTGGTAAAGCCTTGTCTTTCATGATATAATCGGCATGAGAAAATCCGGCAGGCAACCATTAAATTGTGTTTTTCGCCCGTGGAAAACGATGGCGCTTTGTCAACGACCTGCAGGATTATTGATTAGAGAGGGGATACGCATGGACACCGGAACAGGGGATATCATATGGGATTATGCTCCGGCAGCCGAGTGGGCGGAGGGGTACCCGATAGGGAGCGGCAGGCTCGGCGCGATGGTCCTCGGCCGGCCCTTGAACGAGCGTATCGCGCTGAACCACGAGCTATTGTGGCGCGATTATATCAAATACGCGCAGAGACATACCGCCAAAGATATTGCGGAGGTTAAAGCCCTCTGTGCGGAGGGGCGCTATGACGAGGCGGACGCGCTTTTGAGAAAAACCGTACCGGAAACCGGCAAAGCGCTTTACATAAATCCGTTTGTGCCGGCGGGGGATCTGTATATAAACCTGCGCGGCTGCGAAACCGTCGACAACTACCGCCGTGTTTTGAACATGGCCGAGGGTACCGTCAAAATATCCTTTGAGGCGAACGGCGCGCTCTACGAGCGCGAGAGCTTTTGCTCCGAAGCCGGGGTGATCGTGACCCATATTACCTGCGACAGAGCAGGGCGCCTGACAGGCGAGGTCGCGCTGTCCCGCCTCGACGACCCCGACTGCGCGGTCACGGGCAGCGGCGAGTACAAAAAGCTCTCGCTTTCCGGAGCATTCGAGGAGGGGCGGCGCTTTGCCGTCGTTGTAAGAGTGGAGTCGCGCGGGGGCAGGATCGCCGTCGGGCGGCGCGCGTACGCGCCCCATACGGGTCAAAAGCCTAAAAAGGTTCTCGAGCTGGAATATGTCTTTTCAAGCGAGGATATGTTTGACCCGGAGGCCGGCATTTCGCTCTGCTTCGCGGCCTGCGACGAGCTGACGATCTATACCGCGATCTGTGTCGACACGGAGATAAAAGACAGTTCATTCACGCCGGAAGCCTACTGCTCCGACATTTTATGCCGCGCCGGCGCCGATTTTTATAGGCTGAAAGACGACCATATCGCGAGGCACCAAAGTCTTTACGGGAAATGCAGAGTATATTTTGAAGACTCCAGGGAAAACAGTGCCCTTTCCGCGCCGGAGCTTATAGAGAAATGCCGGAAGGGCGGGCCCGTCAGTCCGGCACTCGCCGAAAAGCTTTTTAACCTCGCGAGGTATCTCGCGATAGCGAGCGGAGCGCCTTCGGGGCGAGAGGGCGAACCTGGCGCGCCTATTAACCTCCAGGGCGTCTGGAATCAGGACAGGTTCCCGGCCTGGGACTGCGATTACCATCTGGACTTAAACCTTGAAATGTGCTATTGGTCGCTGGACGCGCTGAATCTCGGAGAGCTTCTCCCCGCGCTGATGGCCTGGGTGAAACGCCTTTCGGTATTGGGACGGGATTCCGCACGCGATCTGTACGGCTGCGGCGGCGTCGTATTCTGCGGCTGCTGCGACAACGAAAACATCGGTACACCGGACAGCGTCGGTTTCGGCTTTACCGGAGCCGCCACATGGCTTGCGCTGATACTGTGGCGGCATTACGAGTACGCGCGGGACGAGGCTTTTCTGAAAAACGACCTGTACCCGTTTATGCGGGAAATAGCCGAGTTTTTTAAAGACTATCTGATCGAAAAAGACGGTTTTCTTCTCTGTCCGTTCGGCTCCTCTCCCGAGGTTCAGGTGGTCAGAGGGGATAAAAAGAGCTTTCTGACTTCAGCCGCGACAATCGATATCGAGCTTTCCAGGGAGCTTTTCAAAAACCTGATAGGCGCCTGCGAAATTATCGGCGAAGACGCGGGCGAATACCGTGAGATTTATAAAAAGCTTCCGCTCCCGAAAATAAGAACCGACGGAACGATATCGGAATTCTGGGAGGATTACGTCCCGGCAGACCCGGGCCATCGCCACCGTTCCCTTCTCGTCGGCCTCTGCCCGGGCACCCGTATATCCCCGGCGCTGACGCCGGATTGGGCGGACGCGGCATATCAGACGATTCTAAGCCGCTTAAAAAACGAAGATGCGATGTCAATCGGTATGACATACGCGCTCGACGCGCAGCTTCTCGCCCGCCTAGGGAAGGGGAACGAGGCGTACGAACGTATAAACAGATACGCGCAGGTACACCTGCTTCGAAACGGCCTCTCGACGATCAACGACTATTCCGGCAGGCTCGGCGGCCAGATATGGTTCAAAGGGCATAAGCTTTTCCAGATCGAAGCCTGCATCGGAATCGGCGGCGCGATTGCCGACATGCTGCTTTCCGACAGGGAGGGGTATCTGACGCCGCTTCCTGGTCTGCCGGACGCGCTGCGGACCGGCAGAGCGGAAGGACTCGCCGCGGCAAAAGGCTTCGAGTTATCACTTTCGTGGGCGGAGATGAAGCTCACTTCGCTCAGGATAAAATCCCGCCTCGGGGAAAAATGCGCATTTTTTCCGCAAAAGGGGAGCAGAATCAAAGGGATTATCTGCGGCGGCTCAGCTGTTTCCTATGACGAAGCCGATGGAATCGTAAGCTTTGAAACGGAAAAAGAAAAGGAATATGAAATTCTGCTATAAAAATTGTGAATAACGGGGGGATAGAAATGGAAAAACGAAAAGCCCGCAACGCTTACAGAATAGGTACAAATCAATGGATGCCGGACAGCTGCTTTAACCGCTTGATGCAGCTTCTCCGAAAGCACCCGGGCTCGGCCGACGAGCTGATCTTTTTCACAAGTGAGACGCACCCACCGCTCAAGCTTGAGGATGTGAAAGCATTTTCGCCCCTGCTTGCGGAGCGGATAAAAACAGCGAAGGCTGCGGGCTTTACTGCAGGAGTAAACGTCCTTGCGACAATGGGGCACCACGACGAAAACCTTGAAAACTCGCTGGATATTCCGGCGGCAAGAGCCACCGACCCCGAAGGCAGGGTATGCCGGGGAAGCTTTTGCCTAAACGACCCGCTGTTTTTGAATTATGTCGAAGAGCTTTATCGGATTGTAGCCGAAACCCGTCCCGATTTTATATACATAGACGACGATGTCCGGCTTCGCGGGCATATGCCGATCGAGTCAACCTGCTTTTGCGACCGCTGTCTTGAAATTTTTGAACGCGAGACCGGAATATTTTCCTCAAACGGCATGGCCGTATCGAGAGAAAACATTAGACTGTTATTCAACAATAATGATTTAACGCTCCGCGACTCTGCGCGCCGCGCGTGGCTTTCGCATAACCGCGCCGGCATCAAGAGGCTTTTCGAACTGATCGAAAAGACGGTCCACACGGTCGATCCGAAGCTTATGCTCGGGTTTATGACCGGCGAGCGGTTTTACGAGGGCTTTGATTTCGACACCTGGGCGTACGCACTTAAAGGCAGCGCGGGCGAGGTGCGCTGGCGTCCCGGCGGCGGGTTTTATACGGACAGCCGCCCCGACGACGGCTTTGAGAAGGCAAACCAGATCGGCAGGCAGTGCGCCTATCTTCCGGAGTTCGTCAATATAATTCAGTCGGAGATCGAAAATTTCCCATACCAGATGCTCAGCAAAAGCGTAAGGGTTACGATGTACGAGGCGGCGCTGCATATTGCGGCGGGTTGTACGGGGGCGGCGTTCAACGTGCTTCCGATGGACTACGAGCCGATCTCCGAGCACGAGGCGTTTTTCAAAGCTGCGGAGAAAATGCGCCCGTTTTTCGATGCGCTTGCCGACGCATTCGGTACGGAAAAACCCGTAGGCGTCGGCCCGATGTGGGATAAAAACACGGCGGTCAGCCTCAGGACCTCGGACAATTGGCCCGCAAAATTAGATACAGGGATAAACGAAGCGGTATGGCACACCGGCATACCGATCGCCTACCATGAGGATAACTGCCTTGTCTACACGCTCTGCGGCGGTTCCGCAGCCGATTTAAGCGACGAGCAGATTAAAAAGATTCTCTCGCGCGGGGTATATATGGACACCGCCGCCCTTGACGCGCTGAACGCGCGCGGCTATTCAGAGTACACAGGGTTCGCAACGGAAAAATATCTTCCGGTCGATGTCATTGAAAAGTACACCCGGCACCCGCTGAATTCGGGTCTCGAGGGAAGAGAACGGGACTGCCGCCAATCCTTCTGGCATTTTTCCGCCGCATGCCTTGAGCCGACAGCGCCGGGCGCGCAGACGCTCGCGGTTTACACCGACTATACGCGAAAGACAATACACGGCTGCGGAATGGGAATCTATATCAACTCTCTCGGGGGCAGAGTCTGCGTTGCCGGCTATTTCCCCTACACGCTGATCTTCAGCTCCGCCAAAACCGCACAGCTTAAAAACATCTTCCGCTGGCTTTCTGACGAAAAACTGCCGGCTTATGTGCTGTCGTTTGACAAAATGGCGGTCTGGGGGAGAAAATCAAGATACGGAAGCCCCGGTGCGGTCCTCGCGAATCTGTCCCTCGACGAAGCGGAGCGCCCTAAGCTGGCGCTTTTGACGGAGCCGTCCGCGTCTGTGTGCTTTGTCGACTTCCAAGCCCGGAGGTCAATCCTAACGCCGGAGAAAAGAGAGGGCAGGTACAATATCTACGCGCTTCCCCCGATCGGTCCCCTCGAGGTCTGCTTTGCCGTCGCCGAATAATTTTTTAAGGAAAAGAGGGGATTGTCATGAAAATAACCTCGGCTTTTTCGCCGTTTGAAAACCGCTGGCATTTTGAAAACTCCGGCAAGGTTTCAAAAAATGACGTCGTCTATCTAACGCCGCCGCACGACCCGATGCAGGGGATGATCGTCGGAAACGGAGACCTCGGCGCGGTCCTGTGGTGCGAGAATTACCGGCTTGTCGTCGCGCTAAATAAGTGCGACCTCTGGGACGACAACGAGGACAGGCCGTTCCGGGGCGGCTCATATCAGGACGAGGGCCATCTGTCCACGCTCCGCCACTGCGCGAGGCTCTATATCGATCTGCCCTGTCCGATGTTCGATAAAACCTATCTGAAGGGCTTTGACGGCCGGATCTCGCTTTACGACGGCTCGGCACAGATGAAGGCGGAAACGCCCTTCGGAACGGTGACGCTGTTCGCGTTCGTATCGGCGAAAACCCGTTCGCTTATTCTTTCCGCGGAAATAACGCAAAACGAGGAGGCGCCCGTCTCCGCGGTCTTCGAGCGCTTCGGCAGCCGCTGCTTCGACGGCTGGTGGTACGACCACCAGAGCGGCAACACCGCCGAGGGTCTCGACGGTACATCCGCCTCCGCCATCTCCGAAAACAACACGATTCTGATTAACCAAAGGCTGCATACGCTCTCGTTTTCAACCGCCGCGCGGCTTTACGGCGAAGACTGTTCGGCCGAGCGCGTCAACGCGCATTCCGGCAAATTCAGCCTTCCGGCGAAAAAAACGCACCGTTTTTTTATCGCCGTTGCGGCCGCGACGACTGAAGAGACCGCCGACACCGAGGACTTCACCGTTGAAACGCTGAAAAGCGTCGGCGCCGCCGGTTTTGACTTCATCCTTTCCGCTCACCGGGGAGAGTGGGCGGAGTTCTGGTCGAAATCCTTTGTCGCGTACCACGACGATTATCTTGAAAACATCTGGTATCTGACCCTTTATTTCGCCTATTCGGGCTCCAGAGGGAGATATCCGCCGCATTTCTGCAACGGCATCTGGGCAACCCAGCGAGATTTCATGCCATGGCTCTATTACTTTCACTGGAACATGCAGGACTATGTCTGGCCGCTAAACGCGCAGAATCACCCGGAGCTTTCTATTCCCTATCTGAATTACCGTTTCAACCAGCTGCCGAAGGCGATCGCGTACGCGAGGGAGAGAAAAGGCGTCGAGGATTCCGCGTTCTACGCGGATGTTGCCGACCGGCTCGGGAACAACGAGACGGGCGTCGACGGGAACAACACTCCCGGCTCGCAGATCGCGCTGGATTTCTGGCGGTATTACCTTTATACGCAGGACACGGATTTTTTGCGGGACAGAGTCTGGCCCGTGATGCGCGCTACGGCAAATTATTACGCTAAAATCTTTAAAAAAGGCGCGGACGGAAAATATCATATCAAAAATACTCAGACCTACGAGGGCTCGCCGCTTTTCAACGACGCGGTGACCGACGTATCGATGGCCAGAGCGCTGACGGCGGCCGCTGTTAAGGCCGCGGTGCTTCTCGGGATAAGGGACGGCTGCGTAAACGCCTGGGAGGACCTCCGTCGGAACATCACGGACATCACCCTTGTGCCGCTTATAGAGAGCGAGTATACAGTAAAGGACGGAAAAAAGTACTTTTCCGGCGGGACGGGTGAGGGCGAGGCCTGCCGCGGCGATTACGCGATATCCGCCGGGAGGCATTCCGGCAGCGGGAGCTTTTATGTCGACTGGTATCATGAGGGAGATCCGGTCAGAAACCGCATCGCGGGCAGGAGTACGGACGTTTACTACGGCATACCCGACCCGGAACTCTGCGCGGTATTCCCCTCAGAAAACATCGGGCTGAAGGATAATGGCACGCCGGTTTTCGACGCGGCCGTCAATCAGGTGCTCGCGCACCCGAAGGCGCATATCCAGACCGGCCCGCGCAGCCCGGAGCTTTCGCCCGGCTGCATGGGCTGGTGCCCGTACCCGATCGCGATGGCGAGGCTCGGACTCAGAAGCGAGCTTACGGAGACGCTTCGCGGCTTTGTCTCGACTTGGCAGTGTTATGTCAACGGCTTTGGCTTCTACGGCCCCTACGACGCCAAGCACACCGAGGAACATATCTCGGAGATCAAAATCATCAACTCCGATGAGAAGTTTTTATGCGAGATGGGCTGGTTCAGACATTTCGACAACGAGTCGATGCCGATAGCGTCCTGTGCGATAAACGAATCGCTTCTGCAAAGCTTTGACGGCGTGATCCGTCTGTTTCCGGCCGTTCCCGAGAACGCAAACGATGAATTCCGCCTCCTCGCGGCCGGCGGCTTTGAGGTAAACGCAAAAGCCGAAAACGGCAGAGCGGTTTTCGCGGCGATTTTCTCAAAATTCGGAAACGGCTGCGAGATCGTCGACCCGTTTACAAACGGCGTCGTCTATCAGGTGAAAAACAGCCGTTTCATCGAAATAAAGCCGGAAAGGAAAGCGCTCTCGTCGGGCGAAACCGCGCTGAAATTCCCGACCTCGCCCGGCGGACTGTATCTTCTCGTCGAAGACGAAACTGCGCCCGAGGACTGGACTGTCGAGGAGAAGGAATACCGTGAGAACAGCGCTCCGAAATTCCTCGGCATAACGTCCCTCGGCCTCCCGCGCATGTACGGCGGGCGGAGGTAGCGAAAATCAAAGGAGAAACAGATATGGGAATTAATCATCAAAGGCTTGACGGACTGTGGCAGATCGCCGTCGACCCGGATAACACGGGCCGTACGGACTTTTTCAGAAAAGATAAGCGCATTGAAAAAAAGGATATCACAGTACCCGCCGTGATACAGGAGGTATTCCCTTATTATGACGGGGTTGCATGGTATTTCCTCTCGTTTGAAAACAGGCTCTCGCCCCGCGAAAACTCTCGCAGCATTTTAAAATTCAACGCGGTGGACTACCTTTGCGAGGTGTGGCTGAACGAAACCTATCTCGGCCTTCACGAGGACGGGGAAGAGGCGTTTTCGTTCGACGTGACCGGGATATTAAGTGAAAGCAACTATCTGGCGGTCCGCGTGCTGGTGCCGGACGAGCGCAGGATAGACGGAATAACGCTCTCCGAGACCGCGCACAGAAACAAGGTAAACAAGACATACATGCCGGGCAGTACGCTCGACGTCGGCGGAATAATGCAGTCAGTCGAGCTCTATACGGTGCCGGAGGTGCGGATAACCGACGTTTTTCTGAAGCCGGACTGCGAAACCGGGCTTTTGAGCGTTGAAATTACGGTGCAAAACGGGAAATATTCGCCCGTTTTAGGTCAGATTAAGGTTAATTTGAGCGAAAACAGGAGCGGATATTCGGTCACATCGTTTGGCTATGATGCCGAGCTTGCCCCCGGTGAGACGAAAATCGTTTTATCTGAAAAAATTGAGAATCACCGCTGCTGGAGCTTTGCGGACCCGTTTTTATACCTCGCCGAAATATCGCTCTCCGCGGACTTAAGCGAGGACTGCAGACGCCTCCGCTTCGGATTCCGGGATTTCCGCGTGAAAAACGGATATTTCTTTCTGAACGGAAAACGTATTTTCCTGAAAAGCTCACACACCGGAAACCACATGCCGGTGGGCATTCTGATGAGCCGGGACCCGGAGATGGTCCGGAAAGATCTGGTGTACGCAAAGGCCCTCGGACTGAACGCGGTGCGCTTTATCTCGGGCGTCGCGCTGCCGGAACAGCTGGATTTCTGCGACGAGCTCGGGCTGCTTGTGTACGAGGAGTGCAGCGCTGCATGGCTTTTAGGCGAGTCCGACAAAATGGGGGAGCGCTATGACCGCGCGGTCAAAGCGATGATTCTGAGAGACCGCAACCACCCGTCGGTGGCGATGTGGGGACTTCTTAACGAGACCTTCGACGGCCCGGTCTACCGGCACGCGAGGGACTTCTTGCCGGAGCTGCGTGCGCTCGACGATATCCGCCTCGTCATCCTCTCCAGCGGCAGATGGGACGCCGAGCATAAAACGGGCTCGGTGTCGAATCCGGGGAGCGCGGTCTGGGAGTATCAGTGGGCCTCCGAGGGACCGGATGTCGTTATTGAGAAAAAAATATGCAGCTGGCCTACATCGAAGGAATGGGGGATGTGCATATCTACCCGTGGCTGCCGCAGACACCCGAAGCTACGGCTTTTATCCGGAACCTCAGCCGTTCGCCGGATGAAAAACCCGTCTTCATTTCCGAATACGGGCATGCAAGCCAGAACAATGTCTTCGAGGAATACCGGAAATTCGCGGAAAACGGGTATCGCTCCGACGGGGAGGACGCGTCATTATACCGCTCGATGGCCGAACGCTTTGAACTGGACTGGAAAAACCTCGGCTTTGACGGTGTATACAGCTTCGCCGAGGATTTTCTGACCGCCTCGATGGCAGCGCAGTGCAGGCTGAGGCAGATCAACTTCGATACCGTACGCTCGAACCCGAGGATCTGCGGGTACAACATCACGGGGCTTCTAGATCACGGGCTGACCGGAGAAGGGCTCTGGACCTACTGGCGGATCATTAAGCCCGGCATCGGCGACGTGCTCCCCGAGGGTCTCGCGCCGCTCAGATGGTGCCTTTTTTGCGAAAAAAATCACGTTTACGCAAGAAAACCGTTTAGAATAGAGGCGGTGCTGGCAAACGAGGACGTTCTGAAACCCGGAAAATATCCCGCGGCTTTCAGAATCAGAGGAAGAAACGGTTTTGTCTGGCAAAAGGATTGCGAGATCACGCTGCCCGAAAACTATTGCGGCGGCATGCCGCCGCTGGCTGTCTCCGTTTTAACGGAGAATATCGTAATTGACGACCCCGGCGAGTACGAGTTCGCGGCGACGCTTCTCTCGGGCGGCGCGCCGCGAGGCGGCAGGCAAAAGCTCTATGTCTCCGATCCGGACGCTCTTTCACAGGATATCACCGTTTCAATCTCAGGCATAGATTTAAGCGTTTCGGCTTTTCTAGCGAGCAAGGGCGTCTATACGGACGGTCCCTCGCCGTTAACGCTCGCGGGCTGCGCCTGCAAGGAGGATACCGAAGAGCTTCTGGACAGAGCGAAAAATGGCGGAACGGTGGTTTTTCTGGACCCAGATATACTTTCCGATACCGGAGTTCTCGAAATATTTCCGATGCTTTGCGGCGGAAAGCTCGAAAAATACAACAATTGGCTCTACCACCTCGACGGCGTGACGAAAAATCACCCCGTATTTGCCGGGCTGAAACCAGGCGCTCTGATGGAAGCGGACTTCTACGATACGCTATTTCCGTCAAAATTTTTAAGCGGTGTGAAGACTCCGGACAATACGCTCTGCGCGGCCTTCGGTGTAGGGCAGCCGGTGCCGGGCGGGTATCTCGGCGGGCCAGTGATATGCGAATACGGATTCGGAAAAGGCAAGCTAGTATTCAATACGCTTGATATTCTTCCTAACCTCGGAAAAAACCCTGCCGCCGATATTCTGCTTTTAAACATAACCAGGCATTACCTCTGAGGGGAGCGGGTTATGGATTACGCGAAAAAAGCAAACGCGGCGCATTGGCTGCGGCACCCGATTATCGGCGACCCGTCGTTCGACGCGTTCGAGAAAACCGGAACAATACATCGTTCATCTCCGCCCTTTGAATGGGCGGTCAACGGCTCTCTTTTCGCGGACTTTGACGGTATATGGTATCTCTACGCCGGGCTTTACCCCGAGGGTTACCGGGTAGATCCGGACGCGCCGAGCCATTTTATCATCTACCGCTCCGCCGACAAGGGAAAAAACTGGGTGTGCCTAGGAGAAGGCTTTGAGAAGGGCTTTCGGTTCGACGGCCATGCTGTGCCCTCCGACCATTTTCCGGACGCGGTCATTTTCTACGATGAGAAACAAAAGAAATACCTGCTGACCTATGACTGGTGCACAAATAACTATTCTTGGAAAACGGCGCATACAGGCGCTAAAGGTATGGATTCCGGTTCGGCGATCGCCTGGGCTTCGAATCCGGCGGGGCCCTTCACAAGAGTTAAAAACCCCTATATTTCAAACGAGGCTCTTCGCGGAAAGCTCGGACGCTTTTCAAGGCTTTACGCCGCGACGGTCATTCCGCGGAAGAACGATTACCTGTCGCTTGCACTCTGCGACTCGGGAGAGTATTTCGCCTGGGGGCTTTCATGTCTTACGGCGAGTGATTCGGAGGGGGAGTGGAGCGAGCCGAAGCTGCTTTTGTCGCCAGACAGGAACGAATACTACCCGCCGCTTCTCGAGTTCTACCCCTGCTTCGTTGTGGGAGATACGGTCTACGCCCCGGCTACATCGGTGGCAAGGAACAGGAATTACCAGTGCGTTTTCGCGGCAGAGCTTGAAAAAGCGCATCAGCCGGAGGCGTGGCGGCTGGTCTCGGACGGGAACGTATGGCATTCGCGGCCTGTTCCGGAGGAGCGCTTCGGAATCTGGGGCCAGACGATAAGCGGCTTTGTCGAAGGCGGTCGGTTTTACGTGATTTACCCCTCGCGCGACGACCGCGGGTACGGTGTGATCTCGACCGCTTCCCGCCGCTGGGACGAGCCGATATCCGACGGTTTTACTCTTTCGGGGCACGGCGGAAAATCCGTTTCCCCGCTTCTTCGGGGATACCGTGATTTTACGCTGGAAGCGGATTTTTTACTCTCCGGCTGCGCCGAAATAGCGTTCGACTATCGCGGCGTTCTCGGTCCGGACAGGGTTTCCTCAGACGCTTCGCCGGACAACGCGGCTTTATACAATTATAACGCGGTAAGAATAGAGAATAACACGCTCTCGCTGATATCCGTCGATGAAAACGGCCTTGTCCATACGCAAAGGGAACTAGAATCGGATAGCGATATTAAAAAGGTCAGCATAGAAAGGAACGGCGAACACATCGCGGTCAGCGCAAACGGCGACGCGAAGCTCACCTCCAGTCTACCGCCCGCGCCGGAAGCGTCGCCGGTCGCGCTTATAGCCCATGAGTTTACCGTTATTACCTGCAAAAGCTTCGATATATGCGGAAAAAAATACGGACTTAGGCTTGTCTACAGCGCAAAAGAGGCGATTTTGGGCGCCGGGCAGAGGGAAAAGGATTTTGAGGCGCTTCCTGACGGCACATACCTCGGCTCGGCCGGAACAACGGTAAAATGGAACGTGTACTGCGCACGTTTTGAACTTGATGCCCCGAAAATTCCCGGGCTCGGCAGGGCTGAGGTTATTATCGACGGCAATAAAGAGGGAGAAATAGATTACAGCAGCAAAAATACCGAAAATCCGGGAGCATTGTACGTCTCCCCGCGGCTTCCCTACGGGCCGCACGGCATAAGATTAAAACCATTAAGCGGAAAATACGCTATCGGCAGACTGACCGCGTATATAGAATAAAAAATTCAAGGAAATGGAGTAAGGCAGATATGAAGGAAAAGACATTCGTCATAGCGTCAGGCAGACTTTCCTTAAAAATCCTGTATGACAACAGCGGTGCGGAGCTTTCCGCATTCGGAAAGAACGCCAACGTTGACGGGGACTATCGGACGCCGGTTTTTAGGTTGACTCTCCGGGATTCGGAAAGCCGGGAAGAGATCGAGATGACTTCGGCGGAAGGCTGGGATGCGGTGAGTGCCGAGCGGCACGGTGAAGAGGGTATTATCACGCTGAGATCCGGTGACTGCGGCCTGACGGTCATGCTGACCGCCCGCTGCGCTGAGGAAAACGACGCGGTCGAATTCACGGCTGAGTTTTTAAACGAAAGCGCGAGATACGGCGTTGTCTCGCTAGAATACCCCAATCTCTACTATCAGGTTGACGTGGACACCTGTCTCTTCCACCCACACGGAAGCGGTGCGCTGCTCCGCGAATTAGCCGGAAAAGAAGCCGACCCGAGGGACCAGTACCCGGCCAGCGCCGCAGGCATGCAATTTATGGCGGTCACGGACGAGTCGACGGGGGAGAGCGTCTATTACGGCGTCCATGATCCCGACGCCTCGTACAAGATTTTCTCCTACGCGAAAGAGAAGGACAGCCCGGTTTTGAGGCTTTATGCGGTGTTTTTCTGCGAAAACGCGGGGATCCCCGGGAACTCTCAGATGCTGCCCGGACGCCTTGCGGTCAGGGCTTTTAAGGGCGATTGGTACGACGCGGCGATGATTTATTCCGCATTCGTAGAAGCCGAAGCCTCATGGCTCTCCCCGGTGAAAAACGGCTTAAGGATAGACGTACCGGAATGGATGCAAAATACCGCTAACTGGTGGCTATGCTCGGTGGGAGACGACGAAAGCTATGTCGAAAACCTGCTGAAAGCGCAAAAGGAGCTCGGCTGCACCTCTTCGCTACACCTGTATGTCTGGCACGAGATACCGTTTGACAATGATTACCCGCACTATTTCCCTGCGAAAAAATGCTTTCTGGACAGCTTTAAAAGGCTTCAGGAGGCCGGAATAAGGGTGATGCCCTATATCAACGGAAGGCTCTGGGATACGCGCGACATGAAGACGCGGGATTATCAGTTCTCGACCGTCGCAAGGAAAGGAGCCACGAAGGACACCGCAGGCGAACCCGTTACCGAGTTCTACGGCTCGAAGGAGGAGGACGGCAGCCCGGTGAAGCTCGCAGTCATGTGCCCGTCATCCCCCGTGTGGGTCAATAAGCAAAAGGAGGTCATCGACAGGCTGCTTAACGAGGTCGGCGTCGACGCTGTCTACGTAGACCAGATCGCCTCGGCTCCGCCGGTACTCTGTTATGACGAGACCCACGGGCATCCCGTTGGCGGAGGCCGCTGGTGGGTTAAGGAGTATCACAGGCTGTTAGAGCAGGTAAGGAAGGCGGTGCCGGCCGGGTCCGCACTGACGACCGAATCCACGGCTGAGCCGTTTGTCGACATGTTTCAGGGATATCTGTCATGGGACTCCGTATTTGACGGGCAGGTTCCGGCCTTTACGGCGGTTTATGGCAGGCACATGATCGCATTCGGCCGCTGCTACAATATGGCGGACGAGGATGTCTTGTTCGCGGTCGCCGCGCAGTCTCTTTTATGGGGAGAGCAGCTCGGCTGGATAAACCCGAACAGATACCTGAACCTGAAAAACAGAGGTTTTTACAACGCCATCGTAAAGACCAGGGAAGCGCTTAAGGATTATCTCCTCTACGGAAGGCTCTTGAGACCGCCCTATGTCAAAAGCGGTGCGAAAAAAATCGAGGGCGAAACGATGAAGGGCGCGTTTAAAAGCGAGGCAGTTTTAAGCGGGCTCTGGCAGAAGGGAACCGGCACGGAGAAGGTTCTGATCGCCGTCAACCTCTCGCACGCCGAGGAGACCTGCGAGATTTTATCCGAGCATATCCTATGCGCTCCGCGCTTTAACATGCCGCTCGACGCGTCCTTTGAAAACGGAAAGCTGACTCTGAAGCTCACGGCGCAGACGGTGGTATACGCGAAGCTGGATTAACGGAAATCCAATAGGAGAGCAGATAAGCGAACGCGGCTTTGAACCAAATTCAAAGCCGCGTTAGTATCTATAATAATTTTAACGCCATGCCGGCCGGTCCCTCGGGTGAAGCGGACTTGCCGATTTTCGAAATCAGGCCGCCGGGAAGGACGAGACGGTTTTCTTTTATACTGACGCATCCGGTGACGTCCTCCGCGTGTTTTCCGGCGAGGTCCTGCGCGAAAACCTTTTTGCCGTTGACGGACCCGTCGAAAACAATCGTGAGAGACGAATAATCGCCGAACACGCCGACCGGGCAGTCGGGCTTCCCGGCAAAGGCCGTGACGTCCGCCGGGGCGCTGCGCTTAAGGCTTCCCACCTGTGTTCTCGGAAGCGCCGCGACCGAAAAGCAGCAGGTAAACGGATTTAACGCGCAGACGACGTATGGGAGAAGGCCGCTCTCCGCGCGGACCTCGGGAAGAGGAGCATTCCGGCTGATTCGCGCCGGGGCAGTCTGCGTTTTCGTCTGCCCGCCGTAATGGGGCCAGACCGAGGGGTCCCCCTCAAAGGTCCACGCGTCCGTAAGCTCTTCTTCTGAAACGAAAACCGGGGTCTTCTCAATCGCGAACGGCGGCGCGATGCGGTACCAGGACAGCGCCCGTCTAATCTCAAATTCCGACGCTTTGGAGCGCGCCGGGTGCTGCATCACGCCCACCGAGCAGCCGAGCGCAGCGCCGAGCATGCACAGGTACTCAACGTTGGGAATATGCCTGTGTCCGTCAGGCCGGAGAGCGTCATGCTCGGCGAAAAGATCGCGGAGACGGATAAGCGTCGACGGGGCGTCGAGCTCGTACATCACGTCGTAGGTTCGGAAAAAGTCCGAGACCTGGAGCGTTTTTTTGATTGTTTCCAGCTTTTCCTTGAACTTATCTGTGTTGCGTTCCTCCGGGGACTCGGACATCGGGCTCGAGACATAGGAATGCTCGATAAGAAGGGCGGGAGCGTATTTCCGGACTGCTTCGCTCAAAGCGTTCCTGAACTCAAATGTATTGGCGTGCCGTCCCCAGTCGACCTTCCAGTAAGCGATCCCGGCTTCACCGCAGAGGCGGGCGTTTTTCTCCCATCTTTCCGTAAAAGCCTCGAGGGAGAGCTGCGAATCCCTGTCCTCGCCGGGGACCTGGACGGCGATCCAGAGACCTAGCCCGCGAAAACCGAGCCGCTTTACGCGCTCGCTCAATCCGAAAAGCCGCGCTTCGGGTGTTTCGCCCATTCCAGGGAAACGCTCCGCGTCCGGCATACAAGCGCCGAAAGCCCTGATGTTCTCGGGATTTTTGGTGTCATATGGCACGTCCCACCCGTCGTCGATTACGACAATCAGGTCGCCGCGGATATCCTTCGGAATTTCTTCGAGCGCACCGTCGTTCGCGAACAGATAGCGCGCGTTGATTCCATTTCTCGTATAGCGGCAGCCCGTGTCGTCCGTGTTTTCACCGGGTTTTGGGGGAAACCATGTCCCCTGGGTCGCCCAGGTGCAAAAATAGTTGCCGGTCTCAAAAATCTGCGCGGAAGGAACGATGTTCATCGCCAATCACCTCATGCTATAATCTTTCAATGATTCTATCGGTTATCTCGTCTGTTCCGAGGGGTCCGCCGAGGTCCGGGGTCAGAAAGCCCTCGTTAAGAGTCTTTTCAACAGCCGTCTCGATGCATCTCGCTTCAGCCGTCAGGTTAAACGAGTAATCCAGCATCATAGCGACTGAAAGTATTGTCGCGATCGGGTTTGCGATACCCTTTCCCGCGATGTCGGGCGCCGAACCGTGGATAGGCTCGTAGAGCCCGCGCTTGCTGTCGCCGAGAGACGCTGAGGGGAGCATGCCGATCGAGCCGGTCAGCTGGGAGGCTTCGTCTGTCAGGATGTCGCCGAACATATTGGAGGTAACGATGACGTCAAACTGCGCGGGGTTTTTAATCAGCTGCATCGCGGCGTTGTCAACAAGCATATCCGAGTACTCGACTTCCGTGTATTTCTGCGAAAGTGAGTGCATAACTTCGCGCCAGAGCCGCGAGCTTTCGAGGACATTTGCCTTGTCTACGCTCACGAGCTTTTTCCGCCGCTTCATCGCGGTCTCAAAGGCTATTTTGCCAATCCGCTCAATCTCCGTCTCGCTGTAGCACTCGGTGTCGTAGGCCTCTACACCGAGCGGACCGTTGCGTCTGCCGCTTTTGCCGAAGTACATGCCGCCGGTCAGTTCGCGGAGGACGAGGATGTCGAAATCTTCCGCGAGCTTGAGCGGACAGCGGCCGCGGAGCGCGGGGTAGAGCCTTGCCGGACGGATATTCGTATAGACCTCAAGAGCTTTGCGGAGCCCGAGCAGCGCTTTTTCCGGGCGCAGATTGCCGGGGAGCGTATCCCATTTCGGGCCGCCGACCGCGCCTAACAGCACGGCGTCGCTCATCCGGCATTTGTCAACCGTAGCTTTCGGAAGAGGTATGCCGGTTTCGTCGATTGCGCAGCCGCCGGCGAGCAGTTCGGTATAGCGGATCTCGTGTCTGTATATGGCGGCGACGCAGTCAAGCACCCTGACCGCCGCGTCCACGATTTCCGGACCGATGCCGTCGCCCTTGACCAATGCGAGATTGAGCCTCATGATGTTTGCCTCCTTTTCATATGCTTAAAGACGGTTATTCGTTCAGAAGACCTTTTTTCGCCGCCTCCACAAGCCCGCCCGCGGAAATGATGTTTCTGATAAATTCGGGGAAGGGCTCCGTTTGATAGGTTTCGTTTTTCGTATAATTGGTTATCACGCCGCGTTCAAAATCCATTCCGATATTGTCGCCCTCGGATATATCCTCCGCGGCCTCGGGACACTCGACTATCGGCAGGCCGATGTTGATCGCGTTCCGGTAAAAAATCCTCGCAAAGCTTTTCGCGACGACGAGAGAGATGCCGCTCTCCTTGATCGCGATGGGCGCGTGCTCCCGCGAAGAGCCGCAGCCGAAGTTTTTGCCAGCGACGAGGACGTCCCCCGACGAAACGCGGGAAATAAAGGTTTTATCGATATCCTCCATACAGTGTGAGGCGAGCTCTTTCTTATCGGTGGTGTTCAAATATCTCGCCGGTATGATGACGTCGGTATCGACGTTGTCGCCGTATTTAATAGCTTTTCCGTGAGCGTTCATTTTTGTCATTCCTTTCCGCTTTACAGGATTTCGGAGGGCTGCGAGAGCTTTCCGGTCACGGCGCTGGCCGCGGCGACGTAGGGGCTGGCGAGGTAGACCTCGGACTCCGGATGCCCCATGCGGCCGACGAAATTCCGGTTCGTCGTCGCCACTGCGCGCTCGCCGGCGGCGAGAATCCCCATGTGTCCGCCAAGGCACGGGCCGCAGGTCGGCGTGGAGACCGCCGCGCCGGCTTCGACAAAAATCTTCAAAAGCCCGTCATTCATCGCTTTCAGATAAATATCCTGCGTCGCCGGGATAACGATCAGGCGGACGCCCTTAGCGACGCGCCTGCCTTTTAAAATCTCGGCGGCCTGGGCGAGATCCTGATATCTTCCGTTTGTGCAGGAGCCGATTACCACCTGGTCGATTTTGATATCGACGATTTGATCAAAGGTCCGCGAGTTTTCGGGAAGGTGGGGGAACGCAACCGTCGGACCGATAGCGGAAAGGTCGATTTCGAATGTCTGATCGTAATCGGCGTCGCCGTCCGCCTTGAAAACCTCAGGCTTTTTCGCGTCGACTTCGGAGAGAAACGACAGCGTTTTTTCATCAACCTCGAATATCCCGTTTTTCGCGCCGGCTTCGATCGCCATGTTGGCCATACAGAGTCTGTCGCTGACGGTCAGGGATGAAAGACCCGGACCGGAGAACTCCATCGATTTGTAGAGCGCCCCGTCTACGCCGATTTTTCCGATGATGTGCAATATAACGTCCTTCCCGGTCACATAGCGTCCGAGCGCGCCTTTTAAACGGAAGTGTATAGCCGAAGGAACCCGGAACCAGGCCTTGCCAGTCGCCATTGCGACCGCCATATCGGTCGAACCGACGCCGGTTGAGAACGCGCCGAGAGCGCCGTAGGTGCAGGTGTGGGAGTCGGCTCCGACGACAGCGTCGCCAGCGGTGACGAGACCCTTTTCAGGGAGCAGCGCGTGCTCGACGCCCATCTCGCCGCAGTCGTAAAAGTGCTCAATCTGCTTTTCAGACGCGAACTCGCGGCATTTCTTGCACTGTTCCGCCGCTTTGATGTCTTTGTTAGGTACGAAGTGGTCCATCACCATCGCGATTTTGCTCTTGTCGAAAACGTTTTTCAGGCCGAGCCTTGAAAACTCATTGACCGCGACCGGGGCGGTGATATCGTTTCCGAGGACAAGATCGACATCCGCGAGGATGAGCTGACCGGCGGAGACGGACGATAAACCGGCGTGGCGGGCGAGAATCTTCTGCGTCATTGTCATAGGCATCGCTTTCCCTCCGTTTTAACTTTGTGAGAGCTTGTACTCGAGGGAGTCCACAAGTGCAATCAGGCTCGCCTCGAGGATATCGTTTGAAACACCGACCGTAGTCCAAGTGTTTTTATCGTCTGAGGTCTCTATCAAAACGCGCACGCGCGCGTCAGTCGAGCTGTTTTGCTCAAGAACGCGGACTTTGTAGTCGGTCAGCTGTGTCTCCGCGATCTGCGGGTAAAAAACAGTCAGTGCTTTTCTAAGCGCAATGTCAAGCGCGTTGACCGGGCCGTTTCCGAGGGCGGCAGTCATCTCCTCCCGACCGTTGACCTCGACCTTGATACTGGCGGAGGCGGGCATCCCGCCCTCAGGGACTGGAAACTCACCCATGGTCTTATAGAGCACGAGCTTGAAGTGGGGCGAGTAGGTTCCGAGGGTCTTTTTAACCATAAGTTCAAAGCTCGCGTCGGCCGCCTCGAAGTGGTAGCCCTGATATTCAAGCTCCTTTAAGCGGTCGAGGATTTCGGCGGTCTTCGGCGAATCCTTATTAAGCTCGGGAGCGATGCTGTGAATCTTTGACAAAACCGTGCTGCGCCCGGCGACCTCGGAGAGCAGAAAACGCCTTTTGTTGCCGACCAGCTCGGGGTCGATATGCTCAAAGGAGAAGGGGAGCTTTAAAACGCCGTCGATATGCATGCCTGCTTTGTGCGCGAACGCACTTGTGCCGGTATACGGCCGGTTGTTTTCTATCGATACGTTTGAGATCTCCGCGATTTTCCTTGCGACATCGAACAGCATATAGAGTTCTCCGCCGCAGTCGTAGCCGTATTTCAGCTTCAGATTCGGCAGAAGTACGCTCAAATCCGCGTTTCCGCAGCGCTCGCCGATGCCGTTGAACGTGCCCTGAACCTGAACGGCTCCGGCAACCACCGCCAGCATGGAGTTCGCGACCGCGCAGCCGGAGTCGTTGTGGCAGTGGATACCGATCTTCTGTCCGGGCAGGGCTTCACAGACCGATTTAGTGATGTCGGCGATCTCCGTCGGCATTGAGCCACCGTTGGTGTCGCAGAGGACGAGTCTATCGGCGCCGCCGCTGACGGCGGCCCGCAGCACAGCCATGGCGTAATCCGGGTCGGTCTTATACCCGTCGAAAAAATGTTCGGCGTCGAAAAACACCGTCTTTCCGGCGGATTTAAGGTACGCCACGGAGTCCCTTACGATAATTAAGTTATCATTTTTTGATATTCTCAGAATTTCGGACACATGCAGGGAGGAGGCTTTGCCGAATATTGAGACGACAGGTGTCTGCGCGGCGAGAAGCGACGCAAGGCCTTCGTCTTCCTTAGGATGCACGGCTTTGCGACAGGTGCTTCCGAACGCGCAGAGCTTTGCGTTTTTTAATTCAACACCGGCCGCTGCTTTGAAAAATTCCAGGTCTTTAGGGTTTGAACCGGGATTTCCGGCTTCGATATAGTCAATACCGAACGCGTCGAGCGTGCGGAGAATGTTAAGCTTGTCGTTTACCGAAAACGATATGCCCTCGGCTTGAGCGCCGTCCCGCATTGTGGAGTCCAGAAGCTCAATTTTCTTTTTTGTCTCATTGCTCAAGGCGGTGCGCTCCTTTCTACAAAATCTCGATCAGCTTATTGATTCCGTTGATATAGGCGAGGATACTGGATTCGATAATATCCGTCGAGAGCCCGCGGCCGGTTACGGTATGTTCCCCGGCGCGGAGCTTCACGGTGACCTCGCCGAGCGCGTCGTTCCCGTCGGAGACCGAGTGAATAGAGTAGTTCGACATTTCCTCGCAGATATGTCCGGTTATCTTGTCAATCGCGTTGTATGCCGCGTTGATCGGGCCGTCGCCGAGCGAGACCTCCTCAAAAACCTTATCCTCCTTGCGGAGCTTGACAACGCAGGTGGAGGAGGCGTTTTTCATCGTGTGGACGTCGAAGAACTCCAGCCTGTACAGCCCCTCGGACAGAGCGCGGTGGTGGACGAGCGCCTCAAGGTCGCTGTCACTGATATACTTCTTCTTATCAGCCAGGGCCATCAGCTTGACGTAGTACTCGGCGAGATCCTCCTCGGTGTACTGATAGCCCATCTCGGTCAGGCGTTCGCCTATAGCGTGCTTGCCGGAATGCTTGCCGAGAATAATTCTGTTTTTCGTAATGCCCAAATCCTCGGGCTTCATTATCTCGTAGGTTGACCGCTCGTTCATAACGCCGTGCTGGTGGATGCCGGCCTCGTGGGCGAAAGCGTTCGTCCCGACAATCGGCTTGTTTATCGAAGCGGTCTGTCCGATGATGTTATAGACCAGCTTGCTTGTACGGCTGATTTGGCGGGTGTCGATGTTCGTTTTGCAGTTGAAGAGGTTTTTCCTTGTCTTGAGCGCCATCACAACCTCCTCAAGCGCGGCGTTTCCAGCCCGCTCGCCGAGACCGTTTACCGCGCACTCCACCTGGCTCGCGCCGGCTATGATGCCCGCGAGCGAATTCGCGACAGCCATGCCGAGGTCGTTGTGGCAGTGTACGGATATCTCAGCTTTTTCGATACCGGGGACATTTTTAATCAGGTATTTGATCATAGCGGACATTTCCTCGGGCGTGGTGTAGCCTACGGTATCCGGGACGTTTATCACATTCGCGCCGGCGTCGATTGCGGCCTTGAAGACGCGGACGAGAAACTCCGGTTCGCTGCGCATCGCGTCCTCGGCGGAAAACTCGACGTCCGGGCAGAGGGATTTCGCATAGGCGATGGACTCGGCGGTCCTCTCAAGGACCTGTTCCGGCGTCATCTTCAGCTTATATTGCATATGTACCGGAGAGGTGGCGATAAACACATGCAGTCTCGGGGACGTTGCGCACCTGACGGCCTCGTAGGCGGCGTCAATATCCTTTTGTACGGCGCGGGCGAGCGACGCGACGGTGCAGTCTTTGACCGTCTGCGCGATAGTTTTTACTGAGTTGAAATCGCCGGGCGATGAAATCGCGAAGCCCGCCTCGATCACGTCGACCTTTAAAAGCTCAAGCTGGCGCGCTACCTCGATTTTTTCATCTATATTCATGCTGCAGCCAGGGGCCTGCTCCCCGTCGCGCAGCGTCGTATCGAATATTTTTACGCGTCTTTCCATAACAATCTCCATTTTCTGTTTATATGATTGCGCCCTTGTCGGCTGATGAAACCAGACGGGCGTATCTCGCGATATAACCGCTGAGATTCTTTTTAACTTTTATCATTATATCACGTTTTCTCTCAGAAAGCACCTCTTCTGTCACCAGCAGGTCAATTCTTCGGTTTGGGATGTCAATCAAAACGGTATCGCCGTCGCGCACATAGGCGATCGGGCCGGCTTTCGAGGCTTCTGGCGAGACATGGCCGATTGCGGCGCCTCTTGTGGCGCCCGAAAAGCGCCCGTCGGTGATCAGCGCCACCGTTTTATCCAGGCCCATGCCGGCGATGGCGGAGGTGGGGGAGAGCATCTCGCGCATCCCGGGTCCGCCCGACGGCCCCTCGTAGCGGATAACGACCGCGTCGCCCGGCTTTATATCTCCACCATAAATCGCGGCGATCGCCTCCTCTTCGCCGTCGAACACCCTTGCTCGGCATCTCGAAACGAGCATCTCCGGCGCGACGGCGCTTTTCTTAACGACAGCGCCGTCCGGCGCGAGGCTTCCGAACAGAACAGCGATCCCACCGGTCTCCGAATACGGATTTTCTAGGGGGCGCACAACGCCGTTATCAACCGAGCGCGGGCTGAGACTTTTCAGATTTTCGCCCAGAGTATTGCCGGTCACGGTAACCGCACCCTCGTCAATCAGCGCCCCCTTGTAAAGCTCAGAGAGCACCTTGTATACACCTCCGGCCTCGTTCAAATCCTGAACGTGGTGCGGACCAGCGGGAGCCAGACGGCAGAGGTTCGGCGTTGCCGCGCTGATCTCGTTGACAAGAGCCAAATCAAGCGGGACTCCGGCTTCGTTGGCGATCGCCATAAGGTGCAGCACGGAATTTGTAGAGCAGCCGAGCGCCATGTCAAGGGCGAGTGCGTTTTTGAACGCCTTTTCCGTCAGAATATCCCGCGGTCTGATGTCTCTGCGCAGAGCCTCCATAACCTTGGCGCCGGCGGCCTTGGCGAGCCTTATCCGGGCGGCGTAGACCGCGGGGATAGTACCGTTGCCGGGGAGCGCCATGCCCAGCGCCTCGCAGAGGCAGTTCATCGAATTTGCGGTGAACATGCCCGAGCACGAGCCGCAGCCCGGGCAGCAGGCCTCTTCAATCTCCGAAAGCTCCGCTTTTGTTATCCTTCCGCTTTTAAAAGCGCCGACCGCTTCGAAAGTGCTGTTTAAATCGAGCCCGTTCAGCGAGAGCATCGGTCCGCCAGAGATAAAAATCGACGGCAGATTAAGCCTGGCGGCGGCCATCAGCATGCCCGGAACGATTTTATCGCAGTTCGGGATAAAAACCAGGGCGTCGAAGCGGTGAGCCCGTGCCATGCATTCGATGCTGTCCGCGATAAGCTCGCGAGACGCCAAAGAGTATTTCATACCCTCGTGGCCCATCGCGATGCCGTCGCAGACGCCGATCACGTTGAATTCCGCGGGCGTGCCGCCTGCCGACAGGATCCCGTCCTTGACCGCACGGGCGATGTTGTTTAGGTGAATATGCCCCGGAACAATCTCGTTGTACGAATTGACGACGCCGATCAAAGGCCTTTCTATCTCATTGTCCGTCATCCCGAGCGCTTTCAGCAGCGCGCGGTGAGGCGCGCGCTCTGCGCCTTTTTTGATGCTGTCGCTGTTCACGGCTCTTCCTCCTTAACAGATCGGGTTGTTTTAGTTCTTTTTCTGCCAGCTCATCTTTTCGCGGAGCTCCTCGCCCACTTTTTCGGAGAGGTGCTCGCTCTCTTTTCTGCGCATCGCGAGGAACGACGGGCGGTTTGCGGCGTTCTCGAGAATCCATTTTGTCGCGAATTCGCCGCTCTGAATCTCACTTAAAATCTTTTTCATTTCCTTTCTTGTCTCATCGGTGATCAGGCGTTTCCCGGTGACATAGTCGCCGTATTCCGCGGTGTCGCTGATCGAATAACGCATGAAGGACATGCCGCCCGAGACGACGAGGTCGATTATCAGCTTCATCTCGTGAATGCATTCGAAATACGCGCTCTCGGGCTGGTAGCCCGCCTCGACCAGTGTATCGAAGCCGGCGCGCATCAGCGCTGTCACACCGCCGCAGAGGACGGCCTGCTCGCCGAAGAGATCCGTCTCCGTCTCCTCCTTAAACGTCGTCTCAAGGATGCCTGCTCTCGCGCCGCCGATGCCGAGCGCGTAGGCGAGAGCTATATCCTTTGCCTTGCCGGTCGCATCCTGGTAGACGGCGATCAGGCACGGTACGCCCTTGCCCTCCCGGTACTGGCTGCGCACGGTGTGCCCGGGGCCTTTCGGCGCAATCATTATCACATCGACGTCGGGCGACGGGACAATCTGGTTGAAATGGATGTTGAAACCGTGCGCGAAGGCGAGTGCCGAGCCTTTTTTAAGGTACGGAGCGATATCCTCACGGTAAAGCTTAGCCTGCTTTTCGTCGTTGACCAGAATCATTGTGACGTCGGCGCGCTTGACGGCCTCCGGCGTCGTCATAACCGTCAATCCGTCGGCCCGCGCCTTTTCCGCCGACTTTGAACCCTCGTACAGCCCGACGATAACATTGACGCCGCTTTCATGCAGATTTTGCGCGTGGGCGTGGCCCTGGCTGCCGTAGCCAATCACGGCGACGGTCTTGCCCTCGAGATTTTTGAGATCGCAGTCCTTTTCGTAGTACATAACAGCCATTTTGATTTCTCCTTTTAAATTTATTAGAGCAACCCGCCAGGTCCGCGTTTTACCGCGAGCGCGCCGGCGCGGCACATCTCAATGATTCCGTAGTTCTTCGCAATTTCGATAAAACCGTCGAGCTTTCCTGGCTCTCCGGTGATTTCGACGGTCATGGAATCGGCGTTCAGATCCACAACCTTGCCCCGGAAGACGTTGACCGAATCGTTTATCTCGGCTCTCGTCTCACGCGAAAGCCTTATTTTAATCAACAGATGCTCCCGCAGAACCGTTTCGTCCGAGGGCATCAGCTCGACCTTGACCACGTCATGCAGCTTCGCGAGCTGCTTGACTATCTGCGACTTTATATAGTCGTCGCCGGTGACGATGATCGTCATTCTTGAAAAACGCGGCTCCTCCGTCTCGCCGACGTTTAAACTGTCTATATTGTAGCCACGCCTTGAAAAGAGGCCTGAGACCCTTGTCAGTACGCCAAAACGGTTGGCGACAAGCACACTTAAAATAAACTGTCCGTCTTTCATACGCGGTTCCCCCTTATTTGACGATAATGTCGTCTATGGATCCGCCGGGAGGAATCATCGGCAGCACTCTTTCGTCCGGGTCGATAAGGCAGTCGACAACCGCCGGCGAGGCTTCCGAGAATGCAGCTTCCAGCGCGGAATCAAGCTCGGAGATATTCCTCGCACGATATCCGCGGGCGCCGAAGGCCTCGGCCAGCTTGACGAAATCGGTCTTTCTTTCAAGAGTCGTGTTGGAATAGCGTTTCTCGTAGAACATCGTCTGCCATTGCCTCACCATGCCGAGGACACCGTTGTTGAAGATTACAACCACCAGCGGAAGCTGCTGTGATACAGCCGTCGCGAGCTCGTTTAGGTTCATGCCGAAGCTGCCGTCCCCGGTGAACAGCACCGTCCGTTTTTTGCAGGAGGCAATGCAACCGCCGATGGCCGCGCCCATGCCGAAACCCATCGTGCCGAGGCCGCCGGAGGTCAAAAACGTCCGCGGGCGGTAAAACCTGCAATACTGCGCGGCCCACATCTGGTGCTGTCCGACATCTGTTGCGACCACCGTGTCCTTATCGGTAAACTCCGATACCTTATCGAAAATACTCTTGGGATGAAAATCACCCGCCGGCCGGAAGGAGTCCTCTTCGCGGCGCATCTCTTCGATTTGCTTTTGCCATTCCGGATGAGTCTGGGGCTTCAATATTTCAAGGAGCCTTGCCAGCGTTTTCTTCACGTCGCCGACTATGCCGAAAACGGGAATGTTCTTGTCGATCTCCGCGGGGTCGATGTCGATGTGGATGATGCGCGCGTTTTTCGTGTAGCGCTGTTTGTTGCCGGTAGCCCTGTCGCTGAAGCGTACGCCTACGGCGATGATCAGATCAGCCTCCGATTTCGCTTTTGTTGAGGCGTATCTGCCGTGCATTCCGGCCATGCCGAGCGCGTGGGGATTATCAAAGGGGACGGCGGTCAGCCCCATCATGCTGAAGCCTATCGGCGAATCAATCCGGTCGGCAAGCTCCGCAATCTCGTTTCCCGCTCCCGAGCTCACGGCTCCGCCGCCGCAGTAGATATACGGCTTTTTTGCCGTCGATATCAGCTCCGCTGCCTTTTCGATTTCCGCGCCGGACGGTTCCCGGAGCGGAGCGGGCCGGATGGGGCTCTCCGGCGTGAATTCGCACTCGGCTATCTGAATGTCCTTGGGGATATCGACGAGCACCGGTCCAGGGCGGCCTGATTTTGCTATCATAAACGCTTCCCTTATTGTATCCGCGAGCGAGTACACGTCCTTGACGATGTAATTATGCTTCGTCACCGGCATTGTGACCCCCATCGTGTCTACCTCCTGGAAACTGTCCCGCCCGAGCATCTGGGAGGCGACGTTCCCAGTGATCGCGACCACCGGCGACGAATCGAGATATGCGGTGGCAATGCCCGTGACGAGGTTTGTAGCTCCCGGCCCGGAGGTGGCCAGTACGGCGCAGACCTTTCCCGACGCGCGAGCGTAACCGTCCGCTGCGTGCGCCGCTCCCTGTTCATGCGCGGACAGGATATGTGTAATCCTATCCCTTTGCCGGTAGAGCTCGTCGTAAACGTTGAGGACATAGCCTCCGGGATAGCCGAATACCGTATCGCACCCCTGTTCTATCAGCGTTTCGACAATGATCCGCGCTCCGGTAAGTTTCATATACGCTCCTCCTTTTTGGGTATAAAAAAAATCTTACAGTTTTAGTACTGTAAGATTTGTTGTCTATTTGTCCGCCCTATCGAGACTTCAACAACAGTGCCTATGCCGTATTACAGTACCCTTATTATAATCAATGCGAATAAGCCCTAGTACGATTAGTACAAGGACCGCAATAATTATAATAATGAAGGATACCGTATTGAACATCGTTGTTCTCCTGTCCCGTGATTTGTCGCTAATAATATCATATGTATGATTGTATGTCAATGATTATATTTTAATAAGATATTCCGTTTGTTGCCCGGTATGCTTGTGAAATATTCATTAAAAAAGGTTTTATGCGGATTTTAAGCTCGAAAAGGCTATGAATGGTGTTTTTCGTCGCTTAGAATGACTAAAGTCGTCCGGCGGACAGAAATAACTCTACGCCGGATATTCGCCGGCGTAAAGCGAGATACAGGCTTCAAATATAAAATTGTTTATTTCGCCGTTGCATTGCTTTTGAAATAATAGGTATAATATCGGTATTATTTTAGCAGAGGAAAATACTTATGAGATACGACACGGTGATATTCGACCTGGACGGGACGCTTATCGACACCCTCGACGATTTAAGGGACAGCGTCAATTTCGCGCTGTCAGCGCGCGGATTTCCGGAAAGAAGCCGCGAAGAGATCAGGGCGTTTGTCGGCAACGGGATAAGAAATCTGATCTCCCGCTCGGTCCCCGACGGGACGGACGCGGAGACGGAGGCCGGTGTATTCCGGACATTCAAGGATCATTATGCGAAAAATCTGAAAAACAAAACAGCCCCCTACGCCGGAATTCCGGAGCTGCTCGATTCGCTTAAAAAGCGGAACGTAAAAACCGCCGTCGTTTCGAATAAATTCGACGCCGGGGTAAAAGAACTCTGCGCGTACTATTTTCCCGGTTTGATCGGCGCCGCGGTTGGGGAGAGTGAAACCGTCAAGCGCAAACCCGCGCCCGACAGCGCGCTCTCGGCGCTGAATGCACTCGGCTCATCTGCTAAGAAAGCGCTCTATATAGGCGATTCCGACGTGGACGTTATAACAGCAAAAAACGCCGGAATCCGGTTTATCGGAGTTTCGTGGGGCTTCCGGAGCGCGGAATTTTTAAAGGAAAACGGCGCGGAGACCGTCGTGGACAAGCCGGAAGACATACTGGAGTTTCTGTAAATTAAAAGCGTTCCCGGAGGAGGGAACGCTTTTGCTAAAATAATACCGATATTATACCTATCGCATCTTCGACTTAAAATTCCACGATGGTGACGCCGTTTTCGCCCTCGCCGAAGGTGCCGAGGCGATAAGATTTGACTAGCTTGTTCGTCTTTAAGTATTCCCTGACAGCTTCACGGAGCTTGCCGGTGCCCTTGCCGTGGATAATCGTCGCGGCGGGCATATGCTGCCTTGCTGCGCTGTCGATAAATAGCGAAAGCTCCTGGATCGCCTCGTCCGCCGCCATGCCCCGAAGGTCAAGCCGGTTGGCGGCAATCGCGTCCTTGACCGTGGCCGCGGTGACAGAGACGCCATATTCCTGCTTGTGCGTAGGTTTTTTATCGTCTTCAATCAGTCTTACGTCCGATAACTTAACCCTGACTTTAAGTATTCCTGCCTGCGCGTCCAGCGCACCGTCCGCATCCGGTTCCGAAAGGACGACGCCGTTCACACCCATCTTTTTCAGGAATATCCTGTCGCCTGCGATAAGCTTTCTCTCCGGAACCGACGGGATTTCCGGTTCTTCGCTTTCGGATACGGAGGCGCTGCGCTCAAGCTTGTTTAACGTCCGATTGACGTCGGCGTAGACGTTGTTCAACTCGAACGCCGCGCCGGTATCCTGCATATGTTTCGCATAATCCCGTATTTTATCGATCAGCGCCGCCGTCTCCCGCCGCGTGTTCTCAATAATCTCTCTGGCTTCGGCGCGGGCTTTTTCCGCCGCCTTCTCCCGTTCGGCCTCAATCTCGCGCTCTCGTTCCCTTGTTTTCAGGTTGATTTCCTCGATCTCGCGGCGCAGGCGTATAGCCTTTTGCTTTTCCTCTTCCATCTGCTGTCTGTTTTTCTCGAGCCTGTCGATGACCTCCTCAAATTTGCCGGCTTCGGTCCCAACAAGGCCTCGGGCGTGCTCGATAACCGCGTCGTCCAGCCCGAGCCGCTTCGATATGGCGAAGGCGTTCGAGCGGCCGGGGATGCCGGTGAGTAACCTGTAGGTCGGCTTCAGCGTTTCGATGTCGAATTCGCAGGAGGCGTTTTCAACGCCGGGGGTGTTCAGCGCGTAGACCTTGAGCTCGGCGTAGTGCGTCGTCGCAGCGATTCTGGTGCCGAGGCTTGCGGCCTTTTCAATGATAGCTATGGCCAGCGCGGCGCCTTCGGCGGGATCGGTGCCCGCGCCGAGCTCATCGAAGAGGACAAGACTCTTCCCGTCGGCGCGCGCGAGGATGGAGACTATGTTTGTCATATGCGAAGAAAAGGTCGACAGCGACTGCTCGATCGACTGTTCGTCGCCGATGTCCGCGTAAACGCCGGAGCAGATCGGAACGGTTGAGCCTTCGGACGCCGGGATATGAAGACCGCTCTGCGCCATAAGTGTGAGAAGGCCGAGGGTTTTCAGCGCGACGGTTTTGCCGCCCGTGTTCGGGCCAGTGATGATCAGCGTGTCGTATTTTTTCCCGAGTGAGATATCGATCGGAACGACGGTTTTTTTGTCCAGAAGAGGATGTCTCGCGCGGCGGAGTTCAAAAACACCCTCCGTGTTGATTGCGGGCGGGAACGCGTCGAGCGCAACTGCGAGTTTCGCTTTAGCGAAAATCAGATCAAGCGAGGTCAGCATCTGGTAGGTGAGCTCAAGGGAATCCTTGCGTTCGTAGACCCGGGCAGAGAACTCGGCGAGTATCCTGTCTATCTCGTTTTTCTCCTCCGCCTTTAAAACGGATATCTCATTGTTCGCCTCGACGACGGCCATCGGCTCGATAAAAACCGTCTGGCCGCTCGACGAGACGTCGTGTACCATGCCGGGCATGTCGTGCTTGCACTCCGCCTTGACGGGGACGACATAGCGGCCCGCGCGCTGGGTTACTATCGGGTCCTGCAGGATTTTAGACGCGTTCTGCCCGGATATGATCTTTGCGAGAATATCCCTGACCCGGGCTTCGGCGGCTTTGGTCTTTCGCCTGATCGACATCAGCTCGGGGCTCGCGCCGTCGGCCATCTCGTCCTCGCTTAATATCGCGTCGGTTATCGACTGCTCAAACTCCCTGTCCGGGCGGAGCAGCGTAAAATACTCGTCTATGCAGGTTTCTTCCCTGTCGTTGTCGCGGACGCGGTAGTCCTTCACGTTCCGCGCCGCGCGTAAAAACGCCGCGACGGTCAAAAGCTCGCCCATTGTCAACACTCCGCCGCGTTCAGCCCGGGCGATAAGCACCGACAGATCAGCCACACCGTAAAAGGAGGGTGCGCCTTTTTTGAACATCAGGCGCATCGCGGCGCTTGTCTCGTCGAGGCTTTTATTGATCTCCCGCTCCGTTTCCAGCGGACGGAGACTCAGCGCCTCCGCTTTAGCGCCTTCGGAATAGGCCTGGTCTGACAGCATCGCGAGGATTCGGTCAAACTCAAGAGTTTTTTGCGATTTCAATATAAAGTCATCCATTACGCATAAGTCCTTTGTAAAATTTGAGGGAGCCGAAGCCGCAGCCGAGCTTCAGCCCGAGGTATCTCTCCGTAATGCCGGAGAGAGTCGAAATATCGAGTCTGTCCGTCCCGCAGTTCAGAAGCTGCTTTAACGGCGCGGACGTAAAATGCCTGAGCGCGCGCAGGACCGGCGCCGGACAGGGGAGTGCGTCCACAAAAAGGGACTTTGAATAGCACTCGCCGCAAACGATGTCGCCGGCCTCGGCGCGAAAATAAGTATTCTTTGGCTCCGTTGAACGGCAGCACGCACATTCCGAGAGGTCCGGACCGTAGCCCGCGAGGACCGCGGCGCGCGCCTCGAAAGCCGAACGCACAAGCTCAAGAGGCTTCTCCAGCTCGCTCAGCGCGTAGAGCATGTTCAGACCGAGCCTTAGAATTTCCGGGTCCGGCTCGTCGGTATCGCTGATGTTTTCAAGGAGGTCTGCTATGTAGGCGGCAAGCGCAAGCCTGGCCGGAGATTTTCTCAGCCCGAGAAACATGCATATCGGTTCTGCTTCGTTTACCGTGATCATGCTTTTCCCCTCGAAAAGCGTGAAATCGGAATAGCAAAAAAGTTGACAAGCCGGGGAGAGCCTGCTGCCTTTGCGGAGAACACCCCGGGCTTTCGCAGTTATTTTTCCCTTGTCAGATGTGATCACGCAGAGAAGTCTGTCCGCTTCCTTTATCTGCGTTTCCCTGACGATCAGGCCTTTTGTTTTGATATGCATGATGAGCGCCACCCCGGTTCAGATACGATATGCAGGTGAAAGCCTCCGGCAGGCCGGTTTCCAAAAACAGGCGCCATCCTGAATTTCTATCCATATCTTTACCTCCTCTATATCTCTTGTTCCGAATATAGAATTTGTGTTTTCCGCGGAGGTTATAAGAGGTATAATATGGATTAACCTACTGCCGGTTTTCAGAAATCTTCGGAATCCGGGGCGCCGAGTTCGCTTAAGAACGACGGGCTGTTTTTCCAGTCGGATTTCACCTTGACCCAAAGCTTTAAAAACACCCGCGCGTTGAGAAGCTTTTCAATCTCGGCTCTCGCCTCGCTGCCGGCTTTTTTAAGAAGGGAGCCCTGTTTACCGATTATGATCCGCTTGTGGCTGTCTTTTTCGCAGACGACCAGCACGTCGATTTCTATCACGCCGTCCTCCCGTTCGAGAAAACGCTCGGTCTCGCAGGCGATCCCGTGCGGAATTTCCTTTTCGAGCATCATCATCAGCTTTTCCCTGACGAATTCCGCGGCTATAAAGCGCTCGGGGCTATCCGTCAACGCGTCGTCCGGGAAAACATGCCCGCCGTCCGGCAATAATTTAATAATCTCGGCAATCAAATCGTCGCAGCCCTCGCCGGTCAGCGCGGATATCGGGATGATCGCCTCGAAGTCGAAAAGCTTGACGTATTCGGCTATTGTGCCCAGGATAATGTCCTTCCTCACGGCGTCTACTTTGTTGAGCGCGAGGATACAGGGGATTTCCGAGGCCTTAAGCCGTTCAATCAGCATTTTTTCGGGTACTCCCGGCAGCTTGTCCGCAATAGCGACAAGAATGCACGCGTCGGTATCGTCCGCAGCCTGATAAACCGTCCTGACCATCATGTCGCCGAGCCTGGATTCAGATTTGTGGAGTCCCGGGGTGTCGACGAAAACGATCTGCGCCGAACCTTCCGTTAAAACACCGATGATCCTGTTTCGCGTGGTCTGGGGCTTTGGCGTTACGATCGATATTTTTTCGCCGACAAGGCGGTTTAAAAGCGAGGATTTGCCGACGTTCGGGCGGCCGACGATCGATACGCGCCCGTATTTTGTTTTTTCCATTTCCATATCATTCCCCGTATTTGCATGCAGCGCTGCCGGTTATTTTCTGGAAAAACCCGCGGCGCGAAGTATTTTTTCCTGAAGGCCGAACATTTCCTTTTCGTCTTCGGCGTTTGTCACGTGGTCGTAGCCAAGAAGGTGAAGAACAGAGTGCACGGCGAGAAAAGCGAACTCTCTCTCGGCGGAGTGCCCGTAGCTCTCGGCCTGTCTGAGCGCGACGGGTTTGCATATCACGATGCTACCGATAAAAATTCGCCCGTTGACATAGTCAAAACGCTCCGCAGCGTCCTCCGGTTTTTTCCCTTTTGCGATATCCAGCGCCGGAAACGACAGGACATCCGTAACTTTATCCACATGTCTGAATTGTCCGTTCAGGCTTTTTATCTCGTTTTCGCCGACAAAACAGAGCTCAACATCGCAGGGCCTGCCGACGCCGAGATAGGCGAGGGCCGCTAAAAATCCCTTTCTTGCCGCGCGGACATACGACGGACTCGTATAATCCCCGGTTTTATCGACAAAGCTGATTCCATGTTTTAAAACGGCGGAGTATTCGCCACGCTTTATTTTCATATCCACTCCTTGCGCGCCGTGAAGCGCAGGCGCAAGCCATTTTAGATTTATTTCGTGAACTTCTTCGGTTTGAAGCGTTTCGGCTGAGAATTTTCGAGCTTTCTTACGTTCTCGTATTTTTCGTAGGCGTTGATGATTCTCTGTACCAGCTCGTGCCGCACCACGTCCTTTGAAGTCAGCATAACAAACGAAATACCGTCAATCCCCGAGAGCACTTTTAACGCCTCGCCGAGCCCGCTCTTTTTGCCTTCGGGCAGGTCGATCTGCGTGATGTCCCCGTTGACAACAGCCTTCGAGTTGAAGCCTATGCGCGTCAGGAACATCTTCATCTGCTCCGGCGTCGTGTTTTGAGCTTCGTCGAGAATGATGAACGCATCGTCCAGCGTGCGCCCGCGCATGAACGCGAGGGGAGCGACCTCTATGTTGCCGCGCTCGAGATATTTATGGTAGGAATCGGTTCCGAGCATGTCGAAAAGCGCGTCATACAGCGGCCTGAGATAGGGGTCAACCTTATTCTGCAGGTCTCCGGGAAGAAAGCCGAGCTTTTCACCCGCCTCCACCGCGGGGCGCGTCAGAATAATCCTGTTTACACGCTTTTCCCGAAACGCCGCGACGGCACAGGCGACGGCCAGATAGGTTTTGCCGGTTCCCGCCGGGCCGATGCCTAGCGTAACGGTGTTCTTGTTGATTGACTCAAGGTATCTCTTCTGCCCGATGGTCTTCGCCTTAATAGGCTTCCCCTTGGCGGTAACGCAGATCACATCGGACGCAAGCTCAGTTATTTTCTCTTCGTTACCCTCGTTTACGAGCGTAATGCAGTAGCGCACGTTCTGCGTGGAAATCGGCTCCCCGCGGGACGACAAGGCAAACAGGCCGCTCAAAACCTTTTCAGCCTTCAAAACCGACTCCGCATCCTCGCCGGAGATCCGCAGCTCGGTTTCCCTGTTCACGATGCTCACGCTATACGCCTGTTCAACCAGCTTAATGTTTTCGTCAAAACTGCCGAAAACATCGACGACATCCTCAAGTCTTTCAACTGTAATAGCTCTTTCGTGCATACCCAATCCCCTGTAGCAATGTTTTATTATGGCTGTAAAACGCCCGCGTCTTTTACCGTAAGGCCGATATCCTCGACGCATTCGCAGATGATTTTCGCGTATACCGCAACGTCGTACGTACCCTCGCTGTATCTCTCGGCAACGATCTCACCTCTGACGAGACCGGACTTAACGGTATCATGCAGAAACACTTTCAGCCTTTCAGACTCAGCCGCTTCGTCCAGCGGGGTTTCGCTCGTCGTGTATTCGCGATATGTCTCTGTGACGACGGAAAAGGGTACGTTTTCACCGAAGCTCCGTATGTTGGTTATTATATCATATTTATCGAATATATTTCTATAGCCCAGGTCAAGATTTATCTTTTTATTTCCCAAATAAACGTAGGTTTTTGTAAATTCCTTTCCGGTGTAGACCTTCTTCTTGACCGACCGAAGAGCGCGCGCCTCCAAATCGTACCAGGTTCTCGCTTCGATTTCGGCCATAGCGTGGGCGTAGAGATATCCGCTCTCGCCGACAGGCACGGCGGAGGAGACGAGCAGATCTCCTTTTTGCACGGTCGTCCCGACTTTCGCGGCGGCATAGCCCTGAAACACATTTAGCTTAGTCAGTATTGCTGTTTTCGATGCATAAATCGAGCAGGGTTCGTGCAGCTGGATAATCTCAGGAGCCGGAGTTTTCAGCTGATATGTGATTTTTGCCGAGCTCCCCGTGATAAAAATGCCCATCCAGGAGAGCTTATCGACCGCAAGAATCAACTGCTCTTTTAAAAGCCCCTCGTCGATATCGCTTTTTTTCGAGCCCGGGGCGAGACCGTACTCCTTGAGCTTCAGCAGAATCTGGCGGTCATCCGCGCCGTTGTAGGAGATGCTGACCGTCCAGATATAGGAGGATAAAAGCCTCAGCATCAAAAGCGAGGCTATAAACCCGACTATGAACGCGGGTCTCTTTAAAAGCGGCAGCAGCTTTCTGGAATAACCCGTCTTTTTCGCAATATGTATTTTAAAGCCTTTTTTTCTCACAAGCGGCGGAAGCTTGAAAAAATCCGCCGCTCTCATCTGAAGCGTCAGACGTCCCTGCCCTGTGCGTCCAACGTTTTTCAGCTTAATGCCGTTTGCGATGCAGAGATTCGCAAACGCTTCGGGCGCTTCGGATTTAACATCAAGAACGACGACGCCGTAAATCCACCGCAGCAGTTTTTTCAGGATGTGAAATTCCTCCCTTAAAAGCTGATATCTTTGATGTTTCCCGTAATAAAGGCGCGCGTATCGCTTATCGCGTTTACGCAGAGGTCCGTACCCGCGATATTGATGACCATATTTCCCGGACCCTTTATCACAATCAGGTTTTTGTCCGCGCAAAAAAGCCCGGAATGGTCGTTGATATACATTTTGTTGTTGTTCTCCATCATTATCTCCACGGCGTCCCCGTATACGGATTTCGGAATCCGGAGCTTATCGGCCAGTTTTTCAAACGCGTTGACGCTTTTCTTTGATGAATTTTTCATTCGGTTCTCCATTCATTCACCCACGCGGCGGCCTCATACAGACAATTTCCCTTTTATATAAATATGCGGCGAAACGGTGATAGTTTCCATGTTCGGAAGCATATAATTTTTAGGAAAAGGGGAGTGGTCGATTTGGGAACGGGGCTTCTCAGATTCAGACGCGCATTGTTTTTCTCCGTCTTTCTTTTACTATTTGCCGCGATTTTATTTTATTCGAAAAACGTAGCCGCCGCGGCTCTCGAAGGTCTTAAAATATCCGCGGCCGTGCTGATACCGTCTCTTTTTCCGCTCTCCGTATTAGCCAATATGATTGTAAGACTCGGAATAGCCGAACCGATATGTAAAAAATTGGGCAAGGGCTTTAAGAAGCTTTTCGGCGTCTCCGGAAACGGCGCGGTAGCTTTTGCGATCGGAATCCTTGGCGGCTATCCGCTTGGGATACTCGCAGCGGCGGACCTTTATAAATGCTCTAAAATCGGAAAAACGGACCTTTCCCGTCTGGTCTGTTTTTGCTCCAACTGCAGCCCGGCGTTTATCTTCAGCGTTGCCGCGCCCCGCTTCACGGCTGGAACGGATTTGAGATCGGCGGAAATAGCGTTTATGCTGTTTTCGGTGCATATCGCCTCGGCGGTATTTACGGGTATATTGTTTAAAAATCTCAGCGCTCCGGACGTTCTTACCGATACGGAAAATACCGCCGGCGGCTTATTTTTGCCGAAACACTCGTTTGCTTCGGCGTTTACGGAATCGGTTGAGGCATCGGCCATGGCCATGCTCAGGCTGACGGCATATATTTCTTTGTTTTATATAATTAATATAATATTAAAATCATCATTTGTAATAACATATATTGCCGGGCTTACGGGTATATCCGGGTTTGGTACATTTGCCGCGGGGGTTCTGGAGTTTTCCACCGGAATACTGAGCCTTGACCGGAGCGCTGCAAGCCTGCCAGCGGCTTCGTTTATGATCGGTTTCGGCGGACTCTGCGTCGCGGCCCAGAGCGCTTCGGGGTTGCGAGAATCCGGCTGCGGAATTGGCCGATATCTATTGGCAAAGCTTTTTCAGGCTGTAACATCGTACGCTGTCACGGCGGTAATTTTATATTTTTCTGGAATAGCGTAGAAAAATGTGTTATAATAAAACCCGAAAAAAAGATTTGCGTGGTGAAGATTTGATGTTCAACAAAGATAATCCAAAGCTTTGCGCGTATTGCGCGTGGGCAGATAAAACGGCCGGAGAAAAAATGCTGTGTTATTACAACGGCCCGGTCGCCGCGGATTATAAATGCAGAAGATATAAATACGATCCCTATAAGAGAAATCCGTCGCGCCGGCCGGATATAAAACCCGTTGTAATCGACACAAAGGGCGTCGTGTGACATTATTATTAGGCACAAAGCCTCATGGGATTCTATGATTTACGCATATTTTAAGCCCGGGTCAGCGCAAAGCGAATGGACCCGGGAATGCTTATTGTATGGTAAATTATTTGGCAGCGAGCTGCTTCGAACATCGGAACCATGAATATCACCGGAGGGAAACGTCTTAAATTAGCTTTTCCCCACTACCACATTATACAAAATTTTTATTTTGTATAATGTGGTGTATCTGAAAATACGGATGAATCGGAGTCTGTCTCATGAGTTTACAATCCCCTGTTCTGTTCCATGTTTCCCTGTTCTATTTTGCGCTATCCTGTAAACATACAGTAAAACATATAGTTTTTTCTAATGCCTTATCCGTCACATCGGCATCAAATCGGATATCCGGATATGGTGTTTTCTTATTTTTCCGGACGGATAATTACAACTGTGTATTAGGGTGGTGACATAGCACTATAAAAACAGGCAGAGGCAATCAGAGGAAACGGGATTAAAACAGAATAAAACGGCGTTTGACGATTAAGCAAAAACAACGAGCGGCACTTCCGTATCTATCCCGTATTTCGCCTTGACATAAAACATCACGAAAGATATAATATAAAAAGAGACATATGCAATATTTGTCATTTCATTAACGGGAAGCGAGGGCTAATATGAGATACTTCTTTGTCAAAATGCATGGCGCCGGAAATGACTATATCTATTTTGACGGTTTTAATGGTAAGCCTGTTCCGCGGAATCCGGAAGCCGCGTCGGTGATATTGAGCCGCCGCAGTTTTTCGATAGGAGCGGACGGGCTTATTTTAATTCTGCCCGACCCTGAAGCGGACGCCCGCATGCGGATTTTCAACGCCGACGGATCCGAGGGAAAAATGTGCGGGAACGGAATACGCTGCGTCGGTAAATATCTTTGGGATTACGGTATCTGCAAAAAGGATTCGTTGAAAATACAGACTAACAGCGGGATAAAAACGCTGAAATTAAATATCGGCGCCGACGGGAAGGTCAAATCCGCGGTCGTCGATATGGGAAAGCCCGAATTCGATCCCGAAAAAATTCCGGTAAAGGCCGGTAAAAACAGTGCGTTCGGCGTCTCGCTGTTTCTCGGCAGATACGGGAAGCTGAACGTAGACTGCGTATCTATGGGGAATCCACACGCCGTTATTGTAACCGACAATGTGGATAAAATAGAGCTCGAAAAAATCGGACCTCTTGTGGAGCATAACGATATGTTTCCCGAAGGGGTCAACACGGAGTTTATTGAAGTGCTCGGAAAACACTCCCTGAAGTTTCGCGTATGGGAGCGCGGAAGCGGAGAAACGCTTGCCTGCGGCACCGGAATCTGCGCGGCTGTCGCCGTCGCCTGCGAGAAAGGACTTTGCCCGAAAAACGAATCGATCAGCGTACACGCCAAAGGCGGCTGCCTTGAGATTTTGTACGGAGCGGACGGACATATTTACTTGACCGGTCCGGCGGAAGAAGCTTTTACAGGAGAGGTTGAAATCGATGGCTAAAATAAATCAGAATTATAAAAACCTTGTTGAGAATTATCTCTTCGCCGACATGGCGAACCGCACGGCGAAGTTTAAATCCGAGAACCCGGATAAGAAAGTGATTAGCATGGGGATCGGGGACGTAACTCTCCCCCTCTGCCCCGCCGTTGTGAAATCCCTGACAGCTGCCTCCGCCGAGATGGGCGTTAAGGAGACGTTTCACGGTTATCCACCGTACGACGGTTTTGAATTCCTGAAAAACGCGATCTCAGGCTATTACACCTCCCGCGGGCTGAATATAAAGCCCGGCGAGATCTATGTCGGTGACGGCGCAAAAAGCGACATAGGCAACATTACGGATATTTTTTCAAACGACAATGTCGTTCTTATTCCGGATCCCGTCTACCCCGTCTATGTCGACAGCAATATCATGCTGGGCAGAGAGATCCGATACCTCGACGCGAACGATGAAAACGGTTACCTGCCGGTTCCGGGCAAGGACACCGTGGGCGATATTATTTACATCTGCTCGCCGAACAACCCCACCGGCGCGGTCTATTCCAAGGAGCAGCTCAAGCTCTGGGTCGATTTCGCGCTCTCCCACCGCTCGGTTATCTTGTTCGACGCGGCGTATGAGGCGTTTGTAACGGACCCAGCCCTCCCCCGCTCCATCTATGAAATCGACGGCGCGGAGAAATGCGCGATTGAATTCTGCTCGTTTTCCAAAACAGCCGGCTTTACCGGCACCCGCTGCGGTTATACGGTGATTCCGGACGCGCTTATCGTTGAGGGTAAGCCTCTGGGCAAAATGTGGCTCAGAAGGCAATCCACAAAATACAACGGTACCGCTTATATCGTGCAGCGCGGCGCAGCGGCCGTGTTTACGAAAGATGGGCTTGCCCAAACGCGCGAGGTCATCAAATACTACCTTGAAAACGCTAAGATTATCATGGAGTTTCTTGATAAAAAAGGCATTTCCTATACCGGTGGAGAAAACTCGCCCTACATCTGGCTGAAGTGCCCCGGAAACATGACTTCATGGGAGTTTTTCGACTATCTCCTAAACAACGCCGCCGTCGTCGGCACCCCGGGTTCCGGCTTCGGTAAAAACGGAGAGGGACGATTCCGGCTCACCTCGTTCGGCGACCGTGAGGGCACGCTGGAAGCGCTTTCCCGGCTTGAAAAGCTGCTATAGCTGAACGATTTAAACGAAACCAGGTGATATAAATGAAAATAGGAATCATGCTTGATAGCCTGCGGCAGCCCTTTAACGAGGCGCTGAATACTGCGGCAAGGATCGGTGCGGACGCGCTGCAGATAACCGCGACCGGGACGGAGCTTGACCCTCTGTCAAAATCATCTCATGAACGGCGTGCGCTGCTTTTCCGGATAAAAGCCGCCGGTCTCTCGGTTTCCGCCGTATGCGGCGACCTTGGCGGGCACGGTTTTACCCGGAAAGAGGACAACACCCGTAAAATCGAGATATCGAAACGAATCGTCGATCTCGCCATTGAGCTTGATACGGACGTCGTCACCACGCATATCGGCGTTATACCCGCCGATAAGAAGGGCTGCTATCCAGTTCTGCTCGAGGCCTGCGGCGAGCTCGGGCGCTACGCCGAGAGCCGCGGCGTCCGCTTTGCGATAGAGACGGGACCCGAGTCGCCAGAGGTCCTCGGTGCTTTTATCGACGAGCTCGGAACAAAGGGAATCGCCGTGAACTACGATCCGGCGAACCTTGTGATGGTCACCGGCTGCGACCCGATCAAGGGCGTCAAAACACTTAAAGGAAAAATAGCCCATACCCACGCGAAGGACGGCGTTATGCTGAAAAAAACGGATCCGAAGGTGATATACGATTTCTTCGCCGACGGCGGCATAACCGATTTGCGAATGGAGGATTATTTCAAAGAACTTCCGCTGGGCAAGGGGGACGTCGACATAAAGGAATGGATCGACGCGCTGAAAAAAATCGGTTATAACGGCTATATTACGGTTGAGCGTGAGGTCGGGGAAAATCCTGTCACCGATATTGAAATGGCCGTCAGATACCTGAGAACGCTGGAGGGCTGATAAATGCAGAGCCAGTTTTACTACGAATGCGGCCGCGGACTGACAGAGGTTGAGATTGACAAGGCTGTAGACAATTTTGTCGCGCAGTTCTCCTGCACCCCGAAAAAGGTCCTGCTACTTCCGCCGGATATCACACGGCTGCACTCCGCGGGCGGAATGCTCGCGAGCAAGGTCTACCACAGGCTTGAAAAAGTCTGCGAGGTCAACGTAATGCCCGCGCTCGGCACGCACGAGCCGATGTCAAAGGCCGAGCGCGACAGATTTTTTGACCGCATTCCGGACGACCGTTTCCTCGTGCACGACTGGCGTCATGACGTGGTTACCCTCGGCGTCGTACCGGCCGCGTTTGTAAGGGTAGTCTCCGAAGGCATTATGGACGAGGATATCAGCGTCCAGGTCAACCGCGCGCTTATCGATGGCGGGTATGACCTTATCGTCTCGTTCGGACAAATCGTACCGCACGAGGTTGTCGGCATGGCCAATTATACTAAAAATATTTTGGTGGGTGTCGGCGGGAGCGAAATGATCAACAAATCACATATGCTCGGCGCGCTCTACGGCATGGAGAGAATGATGGGCAGGGATAAAACCCCTGTCAGAAAAGTTTTCGATTACGCCCAAGAGCACTTTTTAAAAGACCTGCCGCTCTGTTTTTTCCAGACTGTGACTACGAACACCCCCGCTGGGCTCAGGATACACGGGCTGTTTATCGGCGACAAACGCGAGGTCTTCGAGGCCGGAGTGAAGCTCTCCCAGGAAAAGAATATGATATTCGTCGATGAACCCTTCAAAAAAGCCGTGGTCTACCTTGACCCCTCCGAGTTCAAGAGCACCTGGCTCGGTAACAAGGCGATTTACCGTACACGGATGGCGATGGCCGACGGTGGCGATTTGATCATCCTTGCCCCGGGCGTCTTCCATTTCGGCGAAGACGCAGAAAACGACAGGCTTATCAGAAAATACGGCTATATCGGAAGGGAAAAGATTATCGAACTTTTCAGAACGGAAAAGGAACTTCAGAATAATCAATCGGTCGCCGCTCACCTTGTCCACGGGTCGTCCGACGGAAGGTTCAACATAACCTACTGCACCCGACTTCTGACAAAAGAAGAGGTTGAGGGCGCGAATTTCAAATACATACCCTACGACGCGGCGGTAAAGCTATATAATCCGGACACTCTGAGAGACGGCCGCAACACGCTTCCCTCCGGTGAACAGATTTTTTATATCAGCAACCCCGCGCTCGGTCTTTGGGCCGACCCAAAACGCTTTGTATAAAGATAATCAAAACGCTGTCGAGACGAAGAGCAAAATGCTTTGCGATTATCGATTGGCGTTTTGAATTTTCAGATATCAGAAAGGAAATGCAATCTTGAAAAATATAACCGAAAATAACCTTAAAAGGATCTCAGAAGCGATAAAAAACGGCTTTTTCCCGGCGGAAGCGCTGCTCCTCACCTCGCATGAAAACAGGCTCTTCGCATCGGGATTCCCGTCCTCCGCGGGCGCGCTCGTGATTACAGCCGATAAAACCACGTTTATCACCGATTTCCGCTATTACGAGGCTGCTTCGTCGTCCCTGCCCGACACAAAGGTAATCATGATATCCAGGAATGAAAAATATACGGATCTGCTGAATAAAATATTCGCGGAAGACGGCATCGAATCGGTTGGTTTTGAGGACTCTGCAATGTCCTGCGCGGAATACGAGACCTACGCCAACGCGCTAAGCGCCAAGCTTGTGCCGCTCCGCAAAACGCTCGTCTGCCTGCGCGCACAGAAAGCCGAGTTCGAGCTTCAAAAAATGCAGAAAGCTCAGGATATAACGGACGCTGCATTTGCGAGTATTCTGGGTAAAATAAAAAATGGAATGACCGAAAAGGAGATCGAGGCGGAGCTGATCTACGAGCTCTATCGCTGCGGCGCAGAAAAGCTGTCGTTTGACCCGATCGTCGTCAGCGGTCCGAACGGTTCTCTCCCTCACGGCCACGCGTCCGACAGGAAGGTCTGCAACGGCGACTTTATCACAATGGACTTCGGAGTTATCTACGGTGGCTACTGTTCGGATATGACGCGGACCGTCGCGCTCGGCTCTCCAGACGCGGAAAAGCGGGAGATTTATAAAATCGTCTACGACGCAAACCTTCTCGGACTGGAAACCGCGAGGGCAGGCGTTATGTGGCGCGACGTTGATAAGACGGTGAGGGATTATATATCCGGTTTCGGCTACGGCGACTGCTTCGGACACGGGCTCGGACACGGGCTCGGGATCGAGATTCATGAAAGTCTCGATTTCGATCCGGAGCGCCCCGGCCTGACGCCCGTCAACGGCGTCGTGTCCGTCGAACCGGGCATCTACCTGCCCGACAGGTTCGGAATCAGAATCGAGGACTGCGTAATCCTGAAAGAAGGCGGGAACGTCAACCTCACCCATTCACCAAAAGAACTGATCTGCCTGTAGCTTTTATTCTCGGTTTTATGCCTTGTCCTTTAATACAATATATTGTATAATAATATTGGGATTGCCTTGATTTAATATATATATTGGGGGAATAAGAAATGGTAATGGAAGAGCTTCACAATCTGCCCGTCGGCGAGCTCGCTATCATCGGCATGCGGGGCTGCGAGGAGATAACAGCGAGCATCAACAAATACCTCGTCAGCTGGCGCCAGGAAGTTGTAAAGAAGGGGCTGATCGCGGACAACATCGTCGACGAGTACAACAGGGATACCTATTTGATCGATATCCGCTGTCCGCGTTTCGGCACGGGAGAAGCCAAGGGAATCATCAACGAGTCCGTCCGTGGAGACGACGTATTTATTATCTGCGACTGCTTTAACTACGGCGTCACCTACAGAATGTACGGCATGGAAGTTCCGATGAGCCCGGACGACCATTTTCAGGATCTGAAGCGCATCATATCCGCAACCGCCGGAAAATCACGCCGCGTTACGGTTATTATGCCGATGCTATACGAATCAAGGCAGCACCGGCGCAACGCCCGCGAATCTCTTGACTGCGCGCTCGCCCTCCAGGAGCTTGTGCACATGGGCGTGAACAACATTATTACCTTTGACGCGCATGACGCGAGAGTGCAGAATGCGATTCCAAACGCCGGATTTGAAACGGTACCCTCAACGTATCAAATGATTAAGGCGCTTGCCAACCACTCTGAAGACCTCCACATCAACAGGAACAGCCTGATGATCATATCCCCCGACGAGGGCGGTATGAACCGCTGCATCTACTACTCTACTGTCCTCGGGATCGATCTCGGCATGTTCTACAAGAGAAGAGACTACTCCACTATCGTCAACGGAAGAAATCCGATCGTCGCCCACGAATTCCTAGGCACGAACGTCGAGGGGAAGGACGTCGTGATTGTAGACGACATGATCTCAACGGGAGACTCAATCATCGACATTGCGCAGCAGCTGAAAAACAGGAATGCCAGAAGGATATACGTCTGCGCGACATTCGGCCTGTTCGTGGAGGGCTTCGACACTTTCGACGAAGCCTACAGGCAGGGATATATTGAGAAAGTGTTCACGACAAACCTGATTTACCGCAACCCGATTCTCAAATCAAAACCCTGGTATTGCGAGGTAGATATGTCGAAATACATCGCCTATATCATTAACACTCTAAACCACGACCGTTCGATCAGCGAATTACTCGACCCATCGACGAGAATTAAAAATTTCCTCGCCAAGCTGCCCAACAGATAAAATAATCCTTGCTATTTTCCAAATTTTATAATAAAATATCTGTAATTGTGAATCATAATATTATTCGGAGGTTTTTATATGGTCTCAGCCAGTGACTTTCGCAATGGCGTTACCTTTGAGATGGACGGACAGGTAATGCAGATTATCGAGTTCCAACACGTTAAACCGGGCAAAGGCGCGGCGTTTGTGCGCACTAAGCTCCGCAATGTCATTACAGGTTCGGTCGTCGAGCGTACATTTAACCCGACGGACAAGTTTCCTCCCGCATATGTAGAACGCAAAGAGATGCAGTACCTGTACAACGACGGAAATCTTTACTATTTTATGGATACCGACTCTTACGAGCAGCTCCCGATAAGCGGTGATATCCTCGGCGAAGATTTTCGTTTCGTAAAAGAGAATACAAACTGCAAAATCCTCTCGTACAAGGGGAACGCCTTCGGCGTCGAGGTGCCGCTGTTCATGGAGCTTGAGGTGACGGATACCGAGCCGGGCGTCCGCGGCGATACCGCAACAAACGCAACGAAGCTGGCAACGCTTGAGACCGGCGCGACGATTAAGGTCCCGCTGTTTGTCAACAACGGCGACGTAATCAAAATCGACACAAGAACCGGCGAATATCTAGAGAGAGCGAAAAAATAATTTTTTAGGAGGTCTTATATGACTCTGAACGAAAAAGCCGCGTATATCAAAGGTCTGACAGAGGGTCTGAAGCTCAGCGAAGATAATCCATCCGACAAGCTCCTATTATCAATCGTGGACCTTTTGCAAGAGCTCAGCACAACTCTGACGGACGTTGATGACGACCTTGACCTCGCATTCGATGAAATTGAGGAAATCCGCGACGAGCTTGACGGCGACGAAGACGATGACGACGACGAGGATCTCTATGAGCTGACGTGTCCCAAATGCGGCGAAAAGGTTTACCTCGACATCGACGAGGTTGAGAGCGGCGAATCGACCTGCCCCGCCTGCGGCGAACCTCTCGAAATCGAATTCGGCGGCTGCGAAGATGATTGCTGCTGCGAAGACGAATGCTGCTGCGAAGATAATGACAGCGAAAGCGAAGAAGAAAAGAATTAACAATAAGCAGACGCCTTCCGTTTCGCTCTTAGATTCGGAAGGCTCTTTTTTTAAGTCAGATCAGTTTTAACGGAGTGTGTATCATGCATATTTTTTCAACTCTTTTTACTGCCAGCTACGTTGTGGACAAGCTCATTGACGAAGAAAACGTCGCCTCCGCGATAAAATGGTGCCGCGAGACAAATATATCAAGAGTCTATATCGAGGTGTACCGGGACAGAAAGTTCGCGGAGGTTTCGCTTCTGTCACTTCTGAAGAACAGGTTCACGGCGGCGGGTTTTGACATTCGGGGCTGCGTCACGACGACGGGGCTCGGGAAACGGTCAACGGGCTGGGAGGTTGCGTCCTGTTTTACCGCGCGCGAAACACTTGATGAGCTTAAGAGCGTATTCGAGCGCGCGGCAACGGTATTCGATATTATTATGATAGACGACTTTCTGTTTACCGACTGCGCATGCTCAGAGTGCGAAAAAGCCAGGGGCAGTCTTAGCTGGCCGGAATACAGGTCCAAAATCATGCTTGACGCGGCTTCCGAAAGAATTTTAAATCCCGCGCGGGCCATCAACCCGAACGTCAAGATCATTTTAAAATACCCGAACTGGTACGAGGAATACTTCGAGCGGGGCTATGACACGGTAAAAGAGACGGAGATTTTCGATTTAATCTGGGTCGGAAACGAAACACGGGAACCGGACAGCGCCGAATGGGGGCGGTACCCGCAGTATCTCGCGTTTTACATACAAACGCTTCTAACGGAGGCCGGAGGCGAAAAGTGCGGCGGCGGCTGGTACGATTCGCTGTCTACAAAACCGGAGACTTATCTCGAGCAGGCGCGCCAGACCATCCTCGGCAGAGCTCGTGAATCAATGCTTTTCTGCTATGATATTCTGACTAAGGATAAGCTCGGAATCGACGATACAACCGCGCTCCGCAGCGAAATGAGCGGGCTTTTAAAGCTTGACAGCCTTATTTCGGATTACACCTTAACCGGTGTCGAGGCGCCGCAAAGGCAAAATGCTATTGTAACCGGTACCGAGCGGAATTTTTACCCGTTTTGCGGCATGCTCGGCATACCGGTAATCGGAAAGGTCGGCCTGAACGACAACGCCCGAAGCGAAGTGCTCGGCATCCAGGCTGCAGGTTTTCCCGGGATATGCGAACACATCGGAATGCTGTTTCAAAACAAAACTCCCCTATTGCTCTCATCCGGCCTCTTAGCCGAGATAGGAGACGGGCCACTGCCTGCAGCGCTGAAAGACGCCTGGAAAAACTCCGATAAAAACGGAACCTATCTTCAATTCGTAAACGATCATACGGCTATTCTCCATGTTTCGGGCGACTTGTGGAACCTTCTGAAGCTTCCGCAGAGTGAGCTTGAAGCTTTACGGAACATGCTTCTCTCCCCTTTCGGCATATCTGTTTCCGCGCCGACAAACGTTTCGCTCCACCTGTACAAAAAAGACGGGTATCTGCGCACGGTTATCGAGAACTTCTCAAACACCGCGGCGGATATCAGGCTGAATACCGAAAAAAAACCCGGCAAGGCTCTGCTTTCCCTGCCTGATAACTCAAACGGCTTGGTTTCCGATATTGACGGCTCGTCTGCTTTTATGCTCGCTCCGCGCTCGCTGATTGTCCTCTGATTTATTGAAAAAAGGAACGGAAGATCGTTTCCGTTCCTTTTTTTCTAAAAATGCTCGAACATCGATATCGAACGCTTTGGAAAAGCGTTGAGGAAGTTCTCGGCACCGCGGCGGTTTTTTACTTCAAAATCCGCAAGATAGGACGCTTTTTCCAGGTTAAAACCGTCCGCCCCGAGAATTATGTACGTAAACGCCTGGATCGCCAAAGCCACGTCGTAAGGCCCGTCTTTTCTCGAGGAGATTTCCGAAGCGCCGTTTTCGTATTCCACGGTGAATATTTTATCGTTTATCTCGAGGGAGTCTTTTACCTTAACCGAAAACCTGCCGCTTCCGCTGTAGCTTTTGCGTCGGAGCAGCTTTTCCGCGTCAAGGACCCTCCCCATCGCGTTGAAGGACAAATTCGCTTTAAGCAACGTGAACTCTTTTAGAAGCAGCAATACCGGCGAGTCCGTCGCGATCCTCTTAAACCGGACAGTTCTGACCTGGCCGTCGAAATTACGGAGGAAGCCGAGGATTCCTTCAAGCGAGGCTCTGTCGGTAAAAACAAGCTCCTGCACGGTTAATATCTCTTCATCGATGACAAACGTGGCGTATGCGCCGGGCTTGTTTTCAGGGTCATACCATATATATGTATATTTTTTGTCCTTATACGGGTCCTCGCCCACATGGCTTTTATACATCCGCTCGTCCGGGTAGATAAGACAATTATTATCCCTCCCGTACGCGAGATAGACCGACAGAATATCATCTTTAAGGTTTCCTGACTCGTAAAGCTTTACGCTGGAAGTCCGGGGTAAAAAAGACAGCTCGGTTATCGGCAGCTCCAGCTCCAGGCTGTCGCAGATGCGCTCGTAGCCGAATTTCCTGTAGTATGTATACGAAAACGGATAGAGATAGGAAATTTCCCAGCCGCGCTTCTGAGCCATATCGAATAAACGGTTAAAGATCTCCCTTACGCAGCCGGCACGCCTGTACTCCGGCTTTGTTACAACGCCTGCGATTCCGAGGGTCGGGACATATTCGCCGTAAAACGAAGTCCTCATATCGAGCGCATCTATCTTGCTCATGATTGTCTCGTCATCGTCCAGAAACGCGCCTACGCAGATGCCCGTAAGCTTGCTCTCCTTTGCTTTTTGCATATCCACCGGATAATTGAAGGCGATATGCGCCGCTTCGTGGGCCTTGTGGTATTCGTCTTCCAGAAGCTGCCTGACGATCATAACATCACTCCGTAAACCATGTCTAAAATAAAGTCAAAGCACCGATCAGAAATGCGCTTTGACTTTTAATATTATACATTATTTCCCTTTAAGTGTAAAGTCGCCAGAAGGTTTGCCTTAGCGTTGGCGATATGCTCCTTAGTCAGCCTTTCGGCCAGCTCGCCGTCGCCTTTTTTTACGGCTTCAAGGATAGCGGAATGCTCTTTGGCGGAAACCTCGACCCGTCCTCCAGAGCCGAAGGAAGCCTGCCTGGCACGGCCGATATAGTTATGAAAGCTGAGCAGCGTGTTCCTCAGCGGCTTTGAGCCGCTCGCCTCGTATAAAACGCTGTGAAACGACGTGTCAAGATTTCTGCTCTGAACCAGATCTCCGCGCTTGGCGTAGAACATCTCAAGCTCCACGATTTCGCTCAGGCGCGCCGTCTCATCCGGGGTTATCCGCTCCGCCGCCCATTTCGACGCCAGACCCTCAATCTGCATCCGGATGGTATAGATATCCTCGATATCCTTTTCCGTTATGCCGACGACGACAGCGCCCTTGTTGTGGACTATGCTGACCAGGCCTTCCTGCTCAAGCTGAAACAGCGCCTCCCGCACCGGCGTGCGGCTGACCCCAAGCTCTTCGGAGAGCTTTACCTCCGTCAGATCGGTGCCGGGGGCGAGAGTTCCGTCAAGGATTCTACGTTCAAGCTGCCGGAAAACTCTCGATGTGAGCGAGCTTCCGGCTTCATGGTCATCAAAAAGATTTAACATAGCTTTACCTCGCTCCGCGTTCGCGGAAAGAAATGTCCGGCTTACTCCTTCTTCAGTTCGGGCGCGTAACGGGCCACTAGGTCGTAAAGCTCCTCATCGCTGATAACGGTCTGCCTGTCGTTTGCGTATTGCTCGTCGACCCATTCCTTGATTCTCGTTACAAGCTCGCTGTGCTTGGTAACGGCCTTATCCCCTTTCAGCCTGTATGTGTTGTTTATCCAGTAGGCTATCCCGGCGAGCCCCGACGTACTATTTACGGAAACGCCTGCGGGCCGGTTAAGGATGCTGCCGGTATCGAAAATATTGTAGATCTCCTCGTCCTTCATCAGCCCGTCGGCGTGTATGCCAGCGCGGGTCTGATTGAAGTACTTTCCGACAAACGGCGTCATCGGCGGTATCTGGTAACCCATCTTCTTCTCGAAGTAATCGGCGATCTCCGTAACCACCGCCATGTCCATTCCGTCCGCCGTGCCGCGGAGCGACGCATACTCGAACACCATCGCTTCGAGCGGAACGTTTCCGGTACGTTCGCCTATGCCCAGCAGCGAGCAGTTGACGGCCGCCGCGCCGTAGAGCCAGGCCGTTGCCGCGTTAGCGACCGCTTTATAGAAATCGTTGTGGCCGTGCCATTCGAGCTGCGAGCTCGGTACGCCGGAATAATGCTTAAGGCCGTTGATAATGCCAGGCACGCTGCGCGGCAGCGCGACGCCGGGGTAAGGTATGCCGAGGCCGAGGGTATCGCAGACCCGTATCTTGACCGGGATTTTCGCGTCGGCGGACATCTCCATCAGCGCGTTCGCAAAGGGCACCACAAAGCCGTAGAAATCCGCCCGCGTTACGTCCTCAAAGTGGCAGCGAGGGACAAGTCCGGCGTTGAACGCGTCGGATATCACGGCAAGATAGTGCCACATAGCCTCGCTTCTGCTCATATGCAGCTTCTTGAATATATGGTAATCCGAGCAGGAGACAAGTATTCCCGTCTCCTTGATTCCGATAGATTTGACAAGCTCGAAGTCCTTTTTGCTCGCCCGTATCCATGTGGTGATCTCCGGGAACTCGTAGCCGAGCTCCATGCATTTTTCGATGGCTTTTCTGTCTTTTTCGCTGTAAACGAAAAATTCGGTCTGTCTTACGATCCCCTTCGGGCCGCTCAGCCTGTGGAGCAACTTATACAGGTCGACCATCTGTTCTACGGAATACGGGGCCTGCGACTGCTGGCCGTCGCGAAAGCTCGTATCGGTGATCCAGATTTCCTCCGGCATGTCAAGGTCGACTCTGCGGTGGTTGAAAACCACCTTCGGAACTTCAGTATACGGGAAGATCTCCCTGAAAAGCTCGGGGTCTTCAACCTCCTGTATCCTGTACTTATATGGGTCCTGTTCCAAAAGGTTTGATTTGCGGCTAAGCTCCAGCATAAAATAACACCGTCCAGTTTACTGTTAGAAAGTGTATGATTGTATACAATTATACACTTTATTTTATTATACAAACCGGAGAACCGCCTGTCAACATAAATTGTCCGGCTAATTCAATAAATAAGCTTGCACGCCGCTTTTATTATTTTATAATATTTTTCCGACTGTAAACATACACCGCAAAATAAATAAAACCGTACGGCTAAAAAGCCATACGGTTTGCCGGTTGCGGTTCGGATGTCGCTCTTTAAGCTGCTCTTTAAATTAATACTTACGAAAACTTATCTCACTTAACCTGATAGGTTATGACGCAGGGCATATCCCCTTCCGTCTGCTCGCAGCTCAGGGAAACTTTCATAACGCCGCCTCCGTTTATCGACAGCTCGGCGAAAATCCAGTCGTTTTCCGGTCCGACGTTGTAATAATACCCCTCCGAGTCCGTTGAGATGACGAGTCTCGCCGCGCTTTCGGCCTTTATATTGAAGTAAACGGTGAGCTTTTCCTGCGAGAGAAGCGTTTCGTCGAATATCCAGAGCGTTGCTCCGTCCTCAAGCGAGCCGGAGTAATCGTCGTTAACCAGGACGCTGTGGAAGAGCTTGCCATACTCCGACGGCGTCAGACTCGCGTAATAGCCGTTGGCCGAGACGGCGGCGGCCGCCCCATCGGCCATAACGGAGCGGCTTAAAATTCCGGAGTTAAGGAGATATTGCTCGCAGACAGGCACCTCGTTTACCGGGTTTTCCACCCAGTATTTAGACGGTATCAGAGGTTTAAGCAGGCCGTAATCACCCATGCCGGCGCAAAGGTCCTCCAGCGAAATACAGAACGGCTCTTCTCTGAGCGAACAATCCAGAACGGAAAGCGCATTGTCGAAATACTCGCCGTACATAGGCACAAGCGCGGAAAGCTTGCCGGCTGACAGCTCCACTACCTGCGCTACGTCTTTTGACATCGCTTTTTCGGTATTATGCAGATTCATAACATATCCGGCCGCGTTTGACGCCAAAACGGTAACTGCGGCAAATACGGCGACGGCGGCTTTTGCTTTTTTCCTGAAACCGTTTTTGTATATCATAAACGCCGCCGCAAGCATGTAGGTCATCACGGCGACCTGCGCGAAAAGCCTTGAGTTGAAATTACCGTCGGAAAAAATGATATACGAGAGATCAAGGGCGTCGACGCAGTAATTCCCGCCGGACAATAGCGAGGTAAAAGACACGGTTGCGAACATCGCGGTCAGAAACGCGAGAAGAGCGACTGCACCGGTGCCGAGCTTGGCCTCTTTAAGCTTCGGCCATAGTGCGAACATATAAAATACCGGAATAAAGTAAAAAAGGTATCTGATGTGGATCCTTCCGGCGAAGTAATCTCCGATCGTCTCCGAAGCGAAAAACATCCAGCAGGCACCTTCGGCCATCACGAGAACCGTCGCAGCCGAGAGAAAGATCAGCCTTTTCTGCTCCTTTTTATACAGCCCCGTAAGTAGACAAATGTCAATACATCTTTATAATGAAACATTGTTTCTATCGCGGAGCTTTTAATCTACTTCGGTGTGCAAGAGCATTCCAGGCAGAACGCGGCTCAGGATATCGGTCTCGTCGATAAGGTCCGTGTTGAAAATATCAGCGCAGCGATCAACGTTTTTACGGGTGAGTTTTGATATTCTGCCGTCAAGCTTTGCCGCGAGCGCGCAATAAAGAGATGCATGCCCGCACGCGTAAAGCGAAAAGCCGTTATTTTCCGGGAAAAGGTCGTTCAGCGCGTCAAGCGTTCTTATCACGTCAAACGTGTGCAGCGCCGCGAGACTGTCGTCAACGCGGAAAAGATCCGTACAGAGCGTATACATCGTGCCGTAGCGGCGATATAGATCCGCACCGGGGAATATAGGATACGGCTCCAGTTGGCCCATACCGGAAAGATCCGCTACAAAAACGCTTTCGCCCTTCTTTATTTTTTCTTCTATCCACGCTTCGTGGATTTTGAGCGCGCGCGTTCCGCCATCCCATATCGCAAGCTCTGGCTCTGGCTTTTTACCCTTCGGCGCAATCAATAGCCCGTAGCCGTACAGATCTTTCTGCGAACGCCACATATAGAGCTGCGCCGTCGCGTCGACGAGGTCATAGGACTCTCTCACCGGGCGCATATTGGTGTTTTTGGGAATGTCGCGGTGCGCGAACACTCTTTCGCGGAGCCAGTCATTGTTTTTATCCGTATGTATAAGCTTTTTTGCGGCTTCCCTGTTTTCCTCAAGTATGTTTTTCGCGTTTTCAAAGTCCGCGAGAACCTGACCCGATTTCGTACAGAACTGTTTATCCGCGGCCGGCTTTTCTAACAGCTTTCCTGAAAAGGGTTTTCCGAGAAAACTGCGTGAGAAGAAATCGGCCGCCTTTTCCGCCATCGCGTCGGAATACATATGGAAGCAGGCGTCGGTAAAATACTCGAGTTTATCCCCTTGCCCACAGATATCCCATAGGCGTCTTGCTCTTAGAACGGTCTCGTCCGTCCCCTCCTTCGGGAAAAAGTCATACTCTGCCGCCAACACCAGCAACGGCTTCGGAGCGACCGACAACAGAATATCCTCGTGGTCGAGCCCGTCCGAGAACATATTGTTCCAGATCTGTTCGGCATCCTGCGCCTGGCCGGAGCGGAGCATTTCCCGGGCGTTCATAATAAACGTGCCCGGAGCGGCGGCCGCGACGCGCCTGTCCGCCATCATCATCATCGATGTCTGGGTTCCCCCGCCGGAATTTCCGGTCACCCCGAGTTTTTCAGGGTCTACCTCAGGCCGCGACGCGAGATAGCTCATCGCGCACATCGCGTCGCGCAGGAAATAATAAGCAATGTTTCTGCCGATTAAAAGCCCGCGCAGACCGGCATGGTCGTGGTCCGCCGTGCAGGGCGGGACAAGTGCTTCTTTTTTGTTCCTGTCATAGAAGTTTAAACGCTCCCCCTGGCCCGTGGGATCGATCGCGAGAACGACGAGCCCTGCCGAGACCAGATAGCGGCAAACTTTCAGATATTCCGGATAAAGCTTGCCCTCCGCGGCATGCCCGCACAAAAAAAGGACGGCACCTGTTTTTCCAGTGAGCCCGGCCGGGAGGTACAGATTTGTGGTTATGTAGACGTCCTTTTCCGGGCATATCAGCTGCTTCTCAACGCGGTAACCCGCATAGTTCACGGTCCCAGCCGTCTCGACCGAAACCGGAACGGGGTATCCGAGATCAAAGCCGATCGACGAGAGAAAGCGCGAACGGATATACTCCTGTCTTTTTATAAGATCTTCTTTTGTGGAAATCCTGTCCCGCGCCGCGTCGCCCCCGTCAAGAGCCGCTTCGCAGCGGGCATAAATATGCCTTTTCAAAAGGTCTCTTGAATCGTAAGGAGTTAAAAAGCGGTCAATCCTCGAAACATCCATTTTTTAGCTGCTCCTTTCTGCCATTTTCCTTGCCAGCCATACGAGAAATGCGTTGTCTTTAAAAACGGAGACGGCCTTTACGGCCGATTCCGTCAGGCTTTGAATTTGTTTTTCGCAGCCGTCCTTTCCGAGGACGTCCGCAAAAGTAACTTTACCCTGTTTTTCATCGTTGCCTGTCGCCTTTCCGAGGGTTTGCTCGTCTCCGTAAACGTCCAGATAATCGTCTCTGATCTGAAACGCAAGTCCGAGCGCTCTGCCGTATTCCGCCGCCGCTTCGAGCTTTACTGGGTCCTTCACGCCCGCGAGCTTTACTCCGGCGACACAGGCGCCTTTGATGATTGCGCCGGTTTTATAAGCGCTGAGCTTTTCAAGGTACTGGTATGTTGCATCTTTCTTAGATGTTTTTTCGTTAGTTATATCCATCGCCTGCCCGGCTATCATGCCGAGCCTGCCCGACGACCGCGCGATCTCCGCGGCGGCGGACAGCACATTAACCGGCGGGAGCCTGTCCGCCTCGGTGAGCATCAGCTCAAAGGCGGCGTTTAAAAGCGCGTCGCCTGCGAGCACGGCTCCCGCTTCGCCGAAAACGACATGGCTGGAGGGCTTGCCCCGCCGCAACGGGTCGTCGTCCATGCAGGGCAGGTCGTCGTGTATCAGTGAATAGGTATGGATAAGCTCAACGCTGCAGGCAAAGCTCATCGCGCACTCGGGAGAGAGCCCGCAGAGAGAAGCAAACTCCAAAAGGAGCACCGGTCTGAGCCGTTTTCCCCCGCAGTCAAGCGAATATTTCATCGACTTGTTCAGAAAAATGCCGGCCTCTACCTCGGGCTCGCAAAACAGCCCGGCAAGGTAGGCGTTTATTTTTTCCACATAGGCGTTTAGTTTATTTGTCATCGGCGACCTCAAAATCCGAAAGTTCGAGCGAACCATCCTGCGTTCTGGTAAGGATCTTAACCTTTTGTTCGGCGCTGTCCAGAAGCTGCCTGCAGGTCTTGACAAGCGACGTGCCCTCCTCGAAATAGGCAAGGCTCTGCTCAAGAGGCACGTCTCCTTTTTCCAAAAGCCTTGTGATCTCCTCGAGCCTTGCCATCGACTGTTCAAAAGATATTTTTGTCTCCATAGAGAACCTTCCCCTTTCGTTTTTCCCGGCGGGACGCATTATTGTTTATTCAAAACTTCCTCTACACGGCATAGCGCGCCACCGGCGGCGAATTTCAGGTTTACCGCGTCGCCCTCGCGGAGCTCGCCCGCGTCCCTGACGGCGTGGCCGTCGTCTTTCAGTGCGATTGAATAACCTCTTCCGAGAACCTTCAGCGGGCTCATCGCGTCAAGCCGCGCAGCAAGGTAGGCGAAACGTTTTTCCTGTTCGGCGAACAGCTTTGATCCCGCGCTCCCGAGCCTTCGGGAGATGTAGTCAAGGTAGAGCCTTTTTTCATCGATATACGACATCGGAGACGAGAGCACCTTTTTTTCGGAGAGCAGCTTGAGCCTCTGCGAAAGCATATCCAGTTTCGCGCGAATCAGCCTCCTCAGGCTCTCCCCGTATTCGCCGAGCCGCGTATAGAGTTCGGCGATATCCGGCACCGCAAGCTCTGCAGCGTTTGACGGCGTCGCGGCGCGGAGGTCGGCGACAAAATCCGTTATCGTGAAATCCGGTTCATGGCCGACGCCCGAAATCACCGGAATCTGCGAGGCGTAAATCGCGCGGGCGACAATCTCTTCGTTAAAGCACCAGAGGTCCTCAATTGAGCCTCCGCCTCTGCCGACAATGATCAGCTCGGCAGCTCTCTTCTCGTTTATCAGTCTGATTCCCGCCGCGATCTCCTCCGCGGCGCCCTCGCCCTGAACCTTAACGGGTACAATCAGGACCTTGGCTATCGGAAACCGCTTTTTAAGAACCTTCAGCATATCCCGTATCGCGGCGCCCGTCGGCGAAGTGACCACCGCGATCTTTTTGGGGAACGCCGGTATTTGCTTTTTATGCTCCGGAGCGAAAATCCCTTCCTTTCCGAGCTTCTCCTTTAACTGCTCAAAAGCCAGAAACAGGTCACCGACACCTTCGGGGATTATCTCGCTGACATACAGCTGATACTGTCCGTCCCTTGTGAATACGGACACATAGCCTGTCGCAACGACCTTCATGCCGTTTTCGGGGATGAACTTAAGCTTCGAGGCGTAGCTCCGGAACATCACCGCGCGTACGGCGCCGCCGTCGTCCTTCAGCGTAAAATACATATGCCCGGAAGTATTCGGCCGGTAATTTGATATTTCGCCCTTGACGGCGATGTTTCTCAGGATCGGATCGGACTCCACGAGCAGTTTTATGTACCCGTTGAGCTCCGATACGGTTATAATACGCCTGTCATCCAACGCCTATTCTCCCCTTTTATAGTCTTTTTGGAATTTAACATATGCAAGGGCCGCGATTCCGTACGCATTGTCCGCCGAATATTCGGGAGGGGCGAAAACCGCGTTGAAATCCCGCGTCATTTTTTCGCGGATAAGCGAGTTTGACATCACGCCGCCGGAGCACAACAGCGGAAGGCCGGGATGTTCCGTTAACGCGTTCGATGTCACCGTTTTCACCGACAGGTAGAGCGATTCAAGGAGAAAACGCGCAATTTCCTCCCTCGGCTTCCCTGCGGATATCAGCTCGCATACCTTGTTTTCAAGGCCGGAAAGGCTCATTTCAAGCCCTTTGACCGAAAGCTGCGCCGGTCTGACTTCGCCCGAAAAATCCGCGGATAGCGCGTCGATTCCCTTCCCGCACGGGAATGGAAGACCTAATAGGACGCCGGCGCGGTCTATAATCTGGCCCGCCGAAGCGTCGCTCGTACCGCCGAGCCTTCGGCAGGTTATAATACTATCTTCCGACGGATTGACAAGCAAAAGCTCGCTTGTGCCGCCGGAGAGATGCCACGCCAGAAATTCCTTCTTCAGCAGATCGCCGTTTCCGGATCCAAAGGCGGCGGCCGCCGCGTGCCCGGCCTGATGGGAAAAACGGTACAGAGGGACCTTAAGCGCGCAGGACAGCGCCGACGCCGCTGCAACTCCCGTGAGGAAACAGGGCATATACGACCCCTTTGTCTCTCTCGGGGCGTATGAGACGCCGATTGCCTCTACCCCGCCCACATATCCGGAAAAGAGATCTTCAAACAGCTCCGGTATGTTTTTCGTGTGCGAAAATACGGCGTCGCTCTGTCTCAAGCCGCGTTCTCCCTTTTCTACGCGTAAGGGCCGGCCGCAGCTTCGCGGCAAGCCCTTTTCAAATCCGTATAACGCGGCCGAGGTTGTGTAATTGCTTGTGTCTATACCCAATACTGCCATGTAAACGCCCTTCCATTGCCGGCGTTAGTTGTCTGCCGTTCCAGTTTCAGACTCGCTCTCCGGCCCGGCTGCCGTCTCCGATATTTCACCGTCCTCCTCCGCGGGGAGTTCGCGCACGAACTTGCCCAAAATCCCGTTGATAAACGACGGAGCCTTCTCGGTATCATACCTCTTTGCCAGTTCGACCGCTTCGTTGATCGAAGAACGGCGGGGAACATCGTCTCTATATAAGATTTCGGCCATCGAGAGCGTCAGAATCGCCCTGGTCATGCGCGATATGCGGTTGGCGCTCCAGCCTACAGAGAGTTCCGTTATTTTTGTAAAGAGCTCGTCCGACTTCTGATAGGCGATCGCAACAATTCCTCTGATATACTCAACGTCCTTTTCTACCGGCTCTTCAGAGAATATCGGGTCTTCGGTGGACAGGGTATTAAACCCGTCCCCGGAAAGCCTGTAATCAAGCACCTCTTCCGGCGGGCATTGTCTTATCATGCATTCAAAAAGGCAGCCCAGTGCTATTTCACGGGCTCTTGATCTCGTCATAGCTTTCTCCGATCGCTTATTTTTCGTTTTTTGCGGGCGCTGTGTTTTCTCTTCCGAATGCGATGCCGGTGCAGTGGACGTTAACGGCGTCAACCTTAAGCCCGGTCATGCTTTCGACGCTCTGTATCACGTTTTCCTGGACGGCGTTCCCGACCTCCGGGATAATATAGCCGTACTTGACGACGATTGAAATATCAATCGTTACGCTGTTTTCGTTGACCAGGAGCCTAACCTGCTTTTTTGCGTTTTTCGGCAGGGACGAGGGCTTTTTGCAGATGTATTTCACGCCCTCGATTTCCGAGGCTGCTACCGCCGCGACAGACGCAATAACGTTTTCATTTATTTTTACAAAACCGGATTTTGAATCTCTCATCTTTTCGTCCATAGCTTTTGACCATCCCTTCGTTTCCGATTAAAAAACCGCTTTTAGCTTTCCAGAGCCGTTCCTATTTTAGCTATTATAACACGGGAGAGGAAAAAAATAAATAGAGAATCTTACGATCCCCGGGTAAAAAACGTTCATGCCCGGGTTTCAGAGCCCGGGCATGAACGGCGTTAAGTATTTTCGCGTCAGCTGATGCGCGCTTCGATAATTCTGATGTTTTCCACCGCCACGTTCGTTTCGGAAACTACGATGTCCTTTATGCGCACGGCGTCAGCGCTCTGCAGGCCGTCTTTGGGGGGAGCGACTACGACGCTCAGGCTGTCTTCTTTTAGGAATACCGCGCAGTCCTTATAGCCTTTCGACATGATAAGCGACTCGATTCTCGCTTCCGTGACAGAGTTGTTTGTCAGCGCGGTAATGCTCGCCACTGCAGCTTCCTTTGCTTCAAGGCTCAGCGAATCGTCTTCCGTCGTGGTTTTCAGAGTGCTTATCGCCTCGTCTCGCGCCTGCTGCCGCGTCAGCCTCAGTTCCGCGAAATACGCCGTGATTTTCTTAGCCGCCTCGTCCGTCTCCGAATAGTCGCTGCCGTTTACAAGATCGATTTGACCGAGCAGGCGCTGTTCATCGCTGACAATGTCGTTTGTGTCCGTTCCGTCGCTTACATCTTCGCTCAGACCCTTCTGATAACTCCAGTTGAGGTATACGGCAATGCAGACCAGAAGCGCAACAACAGCCGCGACCGCTGTCCTTTTTTTTATTTTCATATTGTCCGCCCTTTCCAGTATAATAATTCTATACTAATTTTATTATTCCTGCTTCGCGTCTATGACGCTTTTGCAAATTTTTTTCAGCTTCTTTTCAGCACCGTGATTTTATCGGTCCCTAGCCCGGTAATCGAGGCGACCGCTTTAATGATCGCGTACCGCGCGGTCACGTCTTCTGCGCCGTCGCATACTACTATCGCCCCGTTGAACTCCGGGTAGAGCGTTTTCACCACCACCGGCTCGTCTCCGCTGCCGCCGGAGCGCATCGCGATGTTTTTATCCTCTGAAACGCTTGTGTTCGAGCTGTCGTTTCCCTCTGATTTTGAGCTCTGGCTGTTGCTGTCGACCGCGTACACCGTCTCTACCCCGCTCTTCAGGGACAGCATCACCTTAACGTTCCCGACGCCTTCTACTTCCGAAAGAATTTCCGCGAGCTGTTTTTCGTATTCTTCAACGTCAAAGCCCGTTGTCTCCGTCTTAACCACGTTTGTCTGCTGCTTGCTCTCGGAGCCAACCGGGATCATCAGCAGAACCGCGCCGCAAAGGCCGATCAAAAGGATATACTTATACTTTTTGATAAACTCAAGGAGCTTATCGGACTTAAAAAAACTCAGCTTCATCGCCGCGTTGCCTCCCGTTTTTCAATTCTCTACTTATGGGACTGCCTGTACTTGGGTATCCCGGTTTGCTCCTCAATCAGTGCCTTGACTGTTTTCAGTATGTCGTCTGCCGGAAGGGATCTGTATATGACGGTTACGGAGTACGGGGCGAGAAAGCCCTGCTGATTTTTTTTCACAACCACATCCGCCGTACATGAATAACCGAGTTCCTCGACCTTATTTTCGATGTAGTCCTCAGTCTGATCTTCTATAATGCCTGCCGCGTCGGCCGCGCCGGAATTTGTCAGTGAAGCGATGCGCGAGGCAAGCTCTGCCTCATATCTTTCGAGCACCGAAACCGGGTTATATCCCGAAAGCGAGCGTATCGGCAGCAGGACAGCCAGCATGACCAGAAGCCCCCCCGCAAATTTCACCGCTTTCTTTCCGTTTTCCGGCGCAAGCATCGCGCAGAGACCGGAGATGATTCCGGCTGCGGCGATCCCCAAAAACCATGAGCCGAGTTTTTCAAGGAAATTCTGCAATCTTACCGCCCCCCCTTTCAGCCTCCGGAGATCTTCATTATGACGATAACAGTGATTAAAAGCAGGGCGACCGACGCGCAGCACATCCCGAAAATCATGCTCATCGCATCGGCAAGCGTTTCAATCGCCTGCTGGCTCCCGTTTTCCGGTATCGCCGACGTCAGCATCGCTGCGCCCCGGAGCACAAGATAGCTGATACCGCTCGAGAGCAGCGGCGTAACCGCACAGCCGAGGATGCCCAGGATGCCGAACACACCGACACTATTTTTAATCAGCGCCGCGCCGGCGAACACCGATTCCGCCGCTTCGCCGATTACGCCACCCACGACGGGCACAGCCGTAGATATCGCTGTCTTCGTCGCTTTTTTCGCGAGTGTATCCGCGGCCGACCCGATTATTCCCATAATCGAGATATAGGCAAAATACAGCGTCAGCAGATATTTTAAAACCGTCGACATCGTATTTTTGACGCTTGAGGATATCCGCGAGAAAAACGGGTTGCCGGATATGATTCCGACGGCGCGCAGCGCGACGGTCATATAGACGAGCGGAACGAACACATTCGCAAAAAGTGTTATCAGTATATCCGAAAACAGAAGCGCCGCGCTCTGCTTAGCTATCGAAGCGCCGGTGCTGCCCGCGGCCACACCGGCGGCAGTCAGCGTCGGCAGCAGCACTTTGGAAAACAAGTTGAGATCGTTTTGAAACTCCGTCGCGGTATTCAGCGTAGAGTTCAGCTCGACAGAGCCTACGACGATAATACAGAGCGCCGAGGCGGCGTTTACGGCGAACGGACCGGCGCCGTTTCCGTCCGGGCCGAGCGCCGACACGGCGCCGCAGAGCAGCGCAATCGCGAGGAGCTTAGCGGCGCAGGAGAGCCCGTCCGACAATATCCCGCCGATCTCCCCCGCCCCCTTAGTAATAACCTTTCCGAGCCCGGCGTTAAGGTCGTAGCCCGTATCGGTTTTCCCGGCGTTTGCAACCTCTTTGCCGTCCTCCGTCAGACTGCCGGAGATCTTGTCGGACTCACGGTGCCCGCTTGTGTCGGCAAATGCCGGTAGAGTGACGAGGACGATTATCGAAAGTACACAAAATAGCTTTCTTAAAGTTCTCATATGTGTCTCCATTTCGCCTTTCACGGCGCGGCTTCTTCACCTTTGTGATCAGCTTTTCAGAAATGACGTTGCGATGTTCAAGACGCCGCTCAATAAAGGCAGCGCGGCAATAAGCGCGAGAGCCGAGCCAAGCATTTCAAGCTTCAGGCTGAGCGAGCCTTCACCCGCGTCTTTACAGATCTGCGCGCCGATCCTTGTGATCATGGTGATTCCGAGGACTTTGAAAAGCACCGCCGTTGCTCCGTCGACCGCGCCGGACATGTCCTCAACTTGGGCGGCGAAATCCCGAATCACGCTTACCGCTCCGATTAGCGCGTACGCAAAGACCAGCACGGCGCAGATCGTTATCAATATCGCAAAGCCGGGTTCGCTTTTCTTCAGTACAATTACGCATACCACCGCCGCAAGCGCAATAAGCGTGTATTTGATGGCTTCGTCCATTTTAAAATCCGAAGATCTGCTTCATCGTCGAAAACAGCGCTCCTATCTGCTGGACAAGCACAAGCAGTACGATAACCAGCCCGGCCAGCGTCAGTATCAGCGCCTGTTCATCCCTGCCAGATCTTGATAGAATCTGGCTGAGGATCGCGACGATCAGACCCACCGCGGCTATTTTAAAAATCAAATCGATTTGCATATATCACATACCCCATCCTGGTTCAAATAAGCAGCAGAGCCGCCAGCAGCCCGCCCGCGGTGTACAGCGCGAGCTTCAGCCTTCCGTCGTTTTTCTTCGACTCATGCGCCGTGCGCGAGAGCGCTTTGAAGCTTTCGCAGGTGAGCTCGACCGCCTTCAGCGCGCCTTCGAGGTCGAGCCGCCCGATTGACTTCCCGAGCCTCAACAGCTCGGCCTTCTCCCCGTCCGTAAGGCAGAGAGCGTCAGAATGCTCTTCTACCGCTTCCGACCATGCAGCGCTTAACGGGAGCCTCACTTTTCGCATCTTGTCGAGAACCGTTTTAAAACATTTTCCGATGTAATCGTTTTCGGCAGCAAGGATTTCAAAAAAATCTTCCGGAGAAGCGTGTGCGTAAGATATTTCACTTTGGAGCCTTGAGAGTATTCCGGTAAGTCTGTGAAGGGTTTCGGCGTGCCGGTATACTTTTTTTCTCGCGAGAAAGCCGAGCATAAAGCCGGCGAGCGAGACTAACAGAAACCCGGCTGTTTTCAGAGCGATGCTCCCGTTCAACTGCCGTCAACCTCGTAGAGCGAGCAAAGCCTTTCGCCGCCGGTATTTTTCAAAACGCCTATTATCCGGAATATCCCGCTCTCAAAAAGCGGATCGTACGTTTTTCTGCGCGAAAGCTCCTCCAAGCTCTCGGCATGGGCGCTCGCGAGGACGGATACACCGCAGTTCGCGGCCTTGCAGATTGCCGCCACATCCTCCGGAGCCGTTATCTCGTCCATCGCGATGATGTCCGGCGACATGCCGCGCAAAAGCATCAGCGCGCCGTCCGCCTTCGTGCACCCGTCGATCACATCCGTGCAGGGACCGACGTCAAACTGGGGCGTACCCTTGAACATGCCCGCGAGCTCCCCACGCTCGTCCGCTATTCCGACCCGGCTGCCTCGGGCGGAGAGCTCCCTTATCACGTCTCTTAAGAGCGTGGTTTTTCCCCCGAGCGGAGGGGATACGATCAGCGTGCTCATTACCCTGCCGCTTCCCGAGATAATGCCGGCGGTCTCCGTGCCAATGCCGGCGATCGCCCTCGCTATTCTCACGCATACGGAGCTGAATTGCTTTATCGCGGTCACACTGTTTTTATCCGTGACGGCGTGTCCGCAGATACCGACCCTGTGCCCGCCCGGTATCGTTATGTAGCCCTCCCTTATGCTCTCCTGCGCGCCGTAAATCACGCCGTTTGCGGCCTGTTCCACGGTATAGACCAGGTGCTCGGGAACCACCTTTATCCCACGGGAGGCTCCTTCCCTGCCGCAGAGCCGGCCCTCCCTCGTGATAATATACTCCGTTTGTCCCAGCAGCGCCGTCGCAGGCTTTCCGCAGCGAAGGCGTATTTCCTCTATACCTGCTTTGTTTTCCTCCGTAAGCGACCCCGCCGCCCTCCTGATTTCCGGAGGCAGGCATTCGAAAGCCCGCGATACCCTTTCGATTTCGTTTTTCATTACGCCGCCTCCCGAGGGGGCAAGCCTCACGGTCGCCATCACACGCATAAACATCACATCCTTTGCGTATCAGCGTTTCTGTTTATAACTACTCTCTGCATGTCCGTCTTAGAACATAAAAAAATGAGCCGGGGACAATTTTGTCCCCGGCCGCCGGCCATCCCTTTAGAAAAACACGTTTACCTCGTGTGTTTCGCCGTCATCAGTCAGAGAAAGCTCCGCGGAGGTTTTCGTGCCGGTATTTACAGCGCGTATTATATATCGGCTATTGCCGTACCTGAGCTCGCACTCGTATCCCGGCCAATCGCCAGGCACGTTTGGCGAAACGCGCAGCATGCCGTCTTTCAACGTAATTCCGAGCAAATCCTCCACAACCGTCCGCCTGTACCAGCCGGCGGCGCCGGTATACCAGCTCCACCCGCATTTTCCGGTCAGGTCGCCGTACCCGTACACGTCGGCTGACAGCACAAAGGTTTCGCCTTCATATTTTTCCGGGTCGTGGTACGCTGGCAACAGCAGCTTAAGCATCTGATAGCCGAGACTGCTTTCCCTCGCTCTGAGCATTGCGGAGGCGAGCCAGACCGCGGCATGGGTATACTGTCCGCCGTTTTCGCGGACTCCCGGCGGGTAAGCCGAGATATACCCGTACTCTCTCGTCGTTACTATCGGCGGCGTGAACAGCCTGATCAGCATGTTTTCACGGTCGATAAGCCTTTCTGAGGCATTTTTCAGCGCGAGCCTGATTTTTTCCCGTTCCTCCGCGGTTTTGCCGTACGCTTCGCAGAATACCGAGAAGCTCTGGGCGACGGAATCGATTTTGCACTCGGCGTTGGCCTCGGAGCCCACCGGCCGCCCGAAATCGTCGTAGCCCCGTCTGAACCAACCGCCGTCCCACGCATTGCCTGCGGCCTGCGCGAGCTCGCTGGCGAGCTCCTTAAGGTGTTTCGCGTATTCTTTTTCGCCGATTCTCCCGCAGACGGAGGAGAAGCTCAGCACCGTTTCTGAAGCAAACCACGCGAGCCAGACGCTCTCTCCCCTGCCGTTTTCACCGAGACGGTTAAAGCCGTCGTTCCAATCGCCGCCGAGGATTTTCGGGAGGCCGTGCTCGCCTCTCCCCCGCTTTTCAAACTGTTCTATCGCGCGGACGCAGTGTGAAAAAACCGATTCCTTGATCGGCGAAGGCTCCGCGTTTTCATAGCGCTCGCGTTCGCCGAAATCCAGCGGCTCGCTCTTGATATAGCGGATCTTCGTTTTCAGTATCGACTCGTCGCCGGTGGTTTCGACATACCGCGTTACAGACCTGACAAGCCATAGCAGGTCGTCGCTGCACAGGGTTCGCACACCCTTCGGCGCCCCGCTCCCGGTTCTCATGCCCGCGTGGAACCAGTGCATCACGTCACCCTCCTCATACTGGCGAGCGCAGGCGCGGTAAATCTGTATTTTCAGAAGCTCTGGCTTCGTCAACACCAGCGCGGACACGTCCTGAAGCTGATCTCTAAAGCCGTACGCACCGCCATTCTGGTAGATGGAACTCTTTGAATACAGTCTTGAGCCGATGATCTGCCAGGCGCTCCAGTCATTGATATAGCTGTTCAGGCGCGTATCGGGCGTATTGATTTTTATGGTCTCCGTCGCCGCCTTTGTCGCTTCTCTGACGGCGTCCAGCGTTTTCGACGCGTTGTCGCGGTCGGAAAGGCTCGCCGCGATTTCCTTGGCATTCTCTCCGTCGGATATCGCGGCCGTGAAATATGCGGCCGCTTTTCCGCCGACGGGCGTTAATACGATTCTGAAGGCAACGCACGGCAGCAATCCCCTTCCGCATTTCCCGTCGAAGCTTCTCTGCTTATAGGACGGGTAATCGCATGTGAAGCCCGCGGGCTTCGGGTTGACGCACAGCGCAAGGGTCCGGGGGTTGAAATCGTCCGCAAACGGGTTTTGAACCGTGATTGCGCCGAGAGTTTCGTCATATGCGGTAATAAGCCTTCTGTTTTCGACGTTTTTTTCTCCGAATACCGGACGAAGCATCCATACGAGCTCGACGGGCTCGTCGCTTGTTCCGTCAAGCTCGAGCTTTACCACCCTAGCCGGCAGCTTCGGATGGACGAAAGCCGTGGTCCGCAGCTTCATATTGTCAAACTGTTTTTGCCATATCACACAGTTCGGCTCGAATTTAACCGAGGACCTGTACCCGTCGTTTCTGCAGAAAACGGATATACTCCGACCCTCCCGCCAGAGGCGGATATCTTCGCCTGCGGGAGCCGGTAAAAGGACGTCGTTTTCCCAGGGTGTGAGCTTGAACAGTCTCGAGTTTGCACACCACATATGCAGAAGACCACAATCCGCGCCTGTAAAGCCGAAAAAAGTGTTTGCGCAGGGTACGGAATGAATTCTGGGATTCAGCGAGGGATTTCTTCCCCTGCCGGAAAGCTCGTCCTGTTCGATCGGCGGTCTCTCCCCGTCCCAATTCGCGGGTGGAAGAACGAACGACGCGGCGGAGTAGAGAGTGTCGACCTCCTCTTTTTGCAGCCGGCTGACATCGAAAAGGTGGATTCCGCCCTTTCTCCCCACGCATCTGTCGCTCCCTGTGATCTTTATCGCGGAAAAACACGCGTTGAACTCCGGCCGGTCATAATCCCCGCCGTCGGCGCAGATAATCGCGAGGTCGAAATCGGCACCGAACGCCGAGAGCAGGGCGTGCAGACGTATATATCTGAAAATCGCTTTGATAAACTCGTCCTGCCCGAGAAAATCGTCGTATGAGAGCACGCCTATCGGCAGGTCTCCGGATATGCCAAGCTTCCAGAGCCCGGCGCGGCTCACGGAAGCGCCGGTAATTCTCTCCGCGAAATACCGCCTTGCGTACGGCTCGTAGAACAGGCATGGGAGAACTCCGATGGCTTCCTTAATCGCGGAAGCGTCAAGGCCGAGAGAAATCGCCTTCCGCAGAAACGCGTCGGCGTTGTTCTTTTCAGGCAGCAGGAGGATTCGCCGCGCGCTGTTTTCCGTGTTTTCTGCGTTTGCTCCGCAGGAGAGCGCCAGTCTGACAATCCTGTCCGTTTTCGGCTCGACAGCTATCTTTGCGAGCACGCGAACCCCCGCATCCCTGACCTGGCCGAAATCGGAGAGCCATTCATTCTCAAAGAACACGGAAATATCCGTCACGCCGTTTCTCCCGATGATAGCCTTGCGCACGGTAGTGAATTTCGCGTCGGTGTCGCAGAGAGCGACGAGATACAGGTTCGGTCCGCCGCTCCTGTTTTTTTTCATTATCAGCGCTCCGCCGCTTATTTGCCTGGTGGATATGAACATCTTTGTAAAGTCGGGATGGCTCTGATAGTCCGCTTCGGAGGACAACACCGGCTCGAAGTAAAAACAGAGCGTTATTTCCTCCCTGCTCTCGCCTCTGTTCTGGATATAGATTTCCCTCTGCTCGCCGGGCTCGCCGGGTGACACGCGTACCGTCTCCGTCACGGACAGCGTTCTGCAGTCCGCGGTGTACTTCGTCCCCTGAGATGTAAAAATCGTCTTTCTCGAGGCCTCCGCCCCGTCCCGCGGGAGGTCGGTCACCGAGAATATATTTTCCGACGTCTTAACAAGGGTGACGATTCCCGGCAGGCGCGCGTCCGCGGCGCAGTCAGCCCGATAAATCAGGATATCTCCCATCGTCGACCGCGTGACACCGGAAGCCGCCGCGAGGACGGAGTACCGCCTGTTCGAGGAGATATTGCACGGCGGCAGCCAGACATTATAGCCGTCTATAATCTGGCTGTAGTTGTTTATGCCGCTCTGAGTTTTTTTACTTGAGGGCTTCGGCTTCAGTGCGGTGATGTTGATCGCGTTGACCGGCACGCGCTCGCAGAGAAGGCTCTCGCAGGAGGACAACAGCGGCTCATCTAAAAACAAATCGCAGAGGTAGCCGCCGTTTTCCGATGCGGTCAGCGCGTTGCCTATCGCGCAGAGGCTCATGCCGAGATGGTGCGTCATATACGCTTTTACGGTTTTATAACGCTCCCCCGACGGAAGCCTCGGGGCGGTGTAGTCCACCGCCTCGTAAAAACCGTAGCGTCCGGAAACACCGAGAGCGTCCAGCGCTCTAAGGTTTTCAACCGCTTTCTGCGGCTCGCATACAAGCGCGAGGTAGGTCGAGTAGGGTGAAACGACAAGCTCCTCGTTTACACCGGCTTTAAGCGCGATACTCGCAACGCCGTGCGCCTTATATTGATAATTGAGCGCGGAGTCAAAGGCGAAGTAACAGCTCTCGGATATCCCCCACGGCGTCCCGCAGGAGCGCGCGCGCAGCCGCTGGCAGTAAACCGCGTACCTGTTGGACTCGTAGATCAGGGAGTTGGGCATCTCCGGCATTATGATATTCGGCATTAGATACTCAAAACAGCTTCCACTCCACGAGACTAGCCCGGAATAGCCGTTTTGCTCGCTTAATAGCCTTGAAAGCCTTTTCCAATGCCTGCTCGGCACGTCGCCCTTAGCGATCGCGATATAGCTTGTCAGCCGCGCCTCGCTCGCCAGCATGTCGTAATAGCCGCCCGGGTTTTTGTGGTCCGGGCTCAGCGATATGCGCAGGAGCTGGTTATCGTCATCATACATTATTTTAAAGTCGGTGTCGTCGAAAAGAGCGCGGCAGATACCGGCGAGCTTTTTCGCGTTCCCGCTTTTATATTCGCGCAGCGCAGCGGCAGTGATCAGAAGGCAGGCCGCAAAGTTGCCGCTGTCGACGCTTGAGATTGTCTCCGGGCAGAGCGTATCAAGGGTCTGCGTATCGTACCAGTTGTACAAATGCCCCTTGAATTTTTTTAGCTTCTGCACGGTGTTTACAATGTTTTCCATAAGCCTGAGCGCGGTTTCCTCATCGATAAACTGCAGTTTTCTAGCGGTGACTACCGAGAGCAGCGCAAGCCCGATGTTAGTCGGGCTTGTCCTGTGGGCTATCGTGCCGCAGGGCTCTTCCTGGTAATTGTCCGGCGGAAGGAAGTTGTCGTATTTGGACAGGAAGTCGTTGAAGAAGGACCATATTTCGCGGGCCTTCGCCA
>JAPXRI010000010.1:0-72939 GCA_033813635.1 Bacillota bacterium | reverse complement strand
ATGAGAAATACTGTGGCGATGTGCTTTACCAAAAAACTTATACCAAGGACTATTTGAGTCACAAATCTGTGGCTAATCGTGATGTCCTTACACAGTGGCATTGGGAAAATGACCATCCGGCAATTATTCCTCGTGATAAGTGGGCGCAGGTGCAGACCTTATTATCACAGGTGCGCTCCGGCAAGCAGAAAAAGACTGTTGCCAATATGAAGAAAAAGTTTGTACTGGCAAGAGTGAAAAATGGTGCTTTGCGTGGATTTTTCCTGTTAGACAGCAACTGGACTAAGGAAGAGCGAAATGAAGTAATCAAAATAATCAATGGAATCACCGGCCTTGAAGAGCCGGATGTAGAAAGGAACGAATAATTATGGCTATCAATTTTTCTAACATCAACCTTGAGGTTATCGACACTACCACTAACGCTGCCCCGGACATTTACATCAACCAGAACGGCATTACCTTCTCCAAGCGTGTCCTTGAGGACTTGGGCTATCCGCAGAATGTGCAGTATTGCATGGATGCAGCACAGCGTGTGTTTGCTATCCGTCCTTGCAAGAGCAACGAGGCAAAGGCTACCGCTTTCTCCAAGGCGAAGGGAGAACAGACCACGACGCTCAGTTGCGGTAACAAGAATATCCACGACACCGTTGCCCAGCTCATTAAGGATTACGATAACAAAAAACGCTACAAGGTCACTGGTTTCTACAATGCCGAGCAGCGTGTTATGTATTTTGATATGAGCGAGGCTGTTAAGTCTGCTTTCCGTGCAACACAGAAATAATGGCAATCTGCCGATGACGGAAAGAAGGTGGTAAAACGAAAACACCCACACAGGAGCATTTTCTACTCTTGCGTGGGTGTTCTTCTTGCCGCACTCTTTGAAGGTGTCACTCAAAAATTCTCGTTTTTACGAAAATCCCTTTGTTGCACCGCCAAAGGAGTGCCGCTCGTTTTGCGGCGGTATCTGCGTAAAGCGTATGAAAATTTGCATGAATGATTGTTTCCGTTTTTTATCTGATTTGTAATCATTGTGTAATCGATTTTTTTAGGGCGGGCTGGTATAATAAATGTTAAGAGCACAAATATAAGCTATACATAATGAGGTACAGCCATGAAAAAGGGTATTTTTAAGAAGAAAAATGCAAAAGAAACGGTTATGCTGGTGTCTTTCGCGTCCGTAATCCTTGTTTTTCTTGTGGTATGGGCATTCGGCGGATACCTGAAAAATGGCTGGAAATCCTTTGCCGCAAACAACGGAGACACAACAGTCTCGGATTATCAGACCTATCTGTCATATGTCGACGAGTATTACCAGGGGAAGCGCGTCAATCTGAAAGCTGGGACGAGCGGCGTGGAAATTGACGCCCTGGAGGCCGGCGCTCCCGTTAGCAAGGATGAACTGACTCGCTTTTTTGCCGAAAAGGGATACGATAAAAAGCTTATAGACAGCTATTTCGACGCGAACGACGATGCATATAACGACGAATACATAGAAAAAAGAATATCTGCCCTCGCCGAGATGGCGTCATACCAGAGCGTCTCAAGGTATGAAATAGGCGAAGACGAGGTAACAATAATCCGTGGAAAGAAAAAGCTCATCGTTGACGCGGAAAAAACCGCGGCGCTTGTCAAAGAAGCTTTTGACAAGTTCGAATACGGGGATCTGAACGCCTCGTTTACGGAAGAAAAGCCCTCGGAACCGGATTGGGAAAAGCTGAAAAACGACGCGTATACCGCCCCTGTCGACGCCCGCTACACGGTCGGGAGCAGCGGGCTTACGATTTTTGTGCCTGAGTCGACGGGCCGCACCGTGAACGTTGATCAGATAAAGAAAGAATTTGAAACCGAGAGCTGGACGGAGAAATCCTACTCCTACGACATTTTGCAACCCGAGATCACAACGCAGAACATCAGGCAAAAGCTCTTCCCCGATGTTTTGACCTCCTATACGTCGTACTACTACGAGCAGGACGTGCCAAGGACGACAAATGTGAAACTCTCCTCCGCGGCGATAGACGGCTACGTCGTGCTGCCGGGAAAAAGATTTTCCTTCAACGCGATCGTCGGAGAGAGGACGGCGGAGAAGGGCTACCAGCCAGCCACAATCTACACCGGAGCTAATACGAAAAAGGAGCTGGGCGGCGGGATATGCCAGGTAGCCTCGACAATTTACTGCGCGACGCTCAGCGAGAATCTAAAGCAGATTACACGAAACGAGCACAGCCAGATTGTGACCTATGTGCCCTTCGGCATGGACGCGACGATCTACTGGGGTTCGTCGGATTATGTGTTTGAAAACGATACGGAAAACCCGATCATGGTGACGATTACCTGCAAAAACGGTGCGCTGACCGTTAAGCTGCTGGGAAAAAGCACCAGGACAATCACCGCGAGTTTCCGCTGGGACCAGTTGGAGGAATATCCTCCGATTGAGGAGCTGATACCGGACGACACGCTCGCGCCGGGTGAGCGCAAGGTGATATCGGAGGGCAAGACCGGCTATTACGGGGTTCTCTACAGGACGCTTACGATCGACGGCGTCGTGCAGCCGGAAACAAGAATCGATTCCAGCAAATATGTGCCGACGGTTTCCAAAATAAGAGTAGGACCGAGTCTTCCGGAGACCGCCGTACCGGAGACCACCGTACCGGAGACAACCGTTCCCGAGACGACTGCGCCTCCGGAGACCACCGTGGCGGAACCGCGGCCGTAAGTATTGCGAGCAGTGGATATCGACGAAATAAGCCGGTAAATAATTCTGCCGGTTGTCTATATTTCAATTGCTTTTAATGCGGGTTGCTGATATAATAAAAAATGTTGTACGATTTGATGCGGACATTTTGGAGAGTCATATCATGGTAAAAAGAAAGAGAAGAACACGTGTTCCCAAGATGACAATACTGGCCCTGCTGGCCGTTGCGATGGTTCTCCTGATTGTACTTGTTGTGTGGTTGGTCGGAATGCTGACGGATTCCGGCGACGGCGGGGGCAAAAGCCTGGAAACAAGCGTCGAGACGACGAAACGGTATGATGTATTGACGGATGAGGAAAATGAGCTTGTCGTTCTTGTGGAAGATTACAGGGACGAAATGCTGGCATCACAAAATCTGACAGTAAAAGCCGGGGAAGCGAGCGAGGAGATCAATCTTGTGGACGCAGGGGCTCCGGTGGATTTTACGGCGCTGAAAGAATATATAAAAGGCAAACGGAAAAAGACGGATATTGTCGACCGGTATCGGAGCATACTGGCAAATCACAATATTCCGGAGTATGAGATCAACGAAGATTACATCTACGGCAAGCTTAACGAGCTGAACGCAAAGATAGATACCGGCATGGATTCGTATTACACCGTCGAAGACGGGGCGGTTACGGTGTACAGAGGCAAGCGCCACACGGTGATCGACGTGGACCAGGTTTATACGATAATAACAGTCGCGCTCAAGACCTACAATTACAATACGATTGAGGCGAATATCTGGATGCCGGATCCGAAGGAGCCGGACTGGGACGCCCTTTATCAGGAGGTATATGTTGCGCCTCAGGATGCGAAATACCAGCTTGACGAAAACGGACTTACGCGGCTTGTGAGCGAGGTTTCGGGCGTCGGCATCGACATCGATACGATGAAAAAAGAATACAATTCGGGAACCTGGGTCTCAAAGACCTATTATACAACCGAGATAAAGCCCGCAATCACCACCGAAAATATCAACGACAACTATTTTAAAGACGTTCTGGGCTCCAAAACATCCTATTACAGCGAGTACGAAAAATCCAGGACGGTCAACGTTAAGCTCGCGACGAATTCGATCAACGGCTATGTTGTGTTGCCCGGGGACAAGTTTTCGTTCAATAAAGTGGTGGGCGAGCGTACAGAGGAGAGGGGCTACCAAAACGCGACGATCTATGTGGCGAACGGCGTTGAGCCGGGCCTCGGCGGAGGCATCTGTCAGGTCTCGTCCACGCTTTACAACGCCACGCTATATGCGAATCTTAAGCAGTTTTCAAGATATTACCACGCGTTCACCGTGTCCTATGTCGACCTCGGTTTTGATGCAACCGTCTATTGGGGATCGCTGGACTATGTCTTTATAAACAACACGAACTACCCGATAAAAATAAGCGCGGTCTGTAAGGACGGAGCGCTGACTATAAAGATTCTCGGGACGAAGGAACACAATATCTCGGTCAAGCTGGAGTATGAAGTTCTGGAGACCTATCAGCCGACGGTTGAGTACAAGGAAGACGATACGCTGCATTTCGGAGAGACCAGGCAAAAGACAAAGGGAAGACCCGGCTATAAGGTTCAGACCTATAAAACCGTAACGATTGACGGCGTAACCGGGCCGAAGGAAAAGGTGTCGCTGAGCAATTACAGTCCGATCAACGACCTGTATCTCGTCGGACCGGGCACGCCCACAGGTACCGTGACCGAAGCCGAGACGACAGCGCCCGAGGTTCCGCCGCCGGCCGAGACTACCGTACCGCCGTCGACTGCCACACCGTAATTGCGGGGCGGATATAGGTATGGCTATGAGTAAATCGGAAATCAGATTAAAAACAAAACTTCTCGCGAAAACAACGTTGAGGCCGATCTTCTTTAGAGTCATATTCGTTCTCGCGCTTGTTTTGGTGACCGAGATAATCCTCTCCGCGGTGACGGCCGAGCTCGCCGACCGCTTGTTTCCTAATGCGGTTTTCACTGTATGGAAATATGAGATCCCGTATATGGAAGCGGTTTTCGGCATTATCGGAAGCGTGTTTTCCATGCCGCTGATACTCGGATCTAAGGAGTACCTTTTGGCAGCCGCGAGGCTAAAAAAAGCGAAAGTGACGGATATTTTCCTCTGGTACGCGGACAGTGACAGGATTAAAGCGTCGCTCTCCTATTTCGGCTGGATGCTGATATATTCCATATTCTCGTTTTTAATGCAGTCGGTGACCTCATTCTATATTGTTAACCAAATCCAGGAAGTTATTAGCGACGCAAGTGAGCAGCTTGTCTCCGGCGCGGAGCACATCGCCTTTAATCTGTCGCTTTTAGACTACCGTGGGATACTGGTTTCCGCCGGAATATCGATTCTTTTCCTGATATTATCGGTCAGATTCATCCTGATCCCGTACCTCATGGCCGACGATCTGAAACTGAACTCCTTTAAGGCCGCCGGGATGTCATGGAAAATCATGCGCGGACATACGGTGGAATATATTGTGCTGTTTATCAGCTTTGCGGGCTGGTATCTTCTGACTACAATGACGATGTTTATCGCCGGATTGTATTTTTACCCGTATTTCGAAATGACTGTGGCTATTTTCACGGAATATGTCAGAGCCGACCGGAAGATGCGCGACGGTTTGGGGGAGAGCGCAGAGTGATCTCGGCGATAGGCTTTATCTGCGTCGGCAAGCTTAAGGAAAAATACTACCGCGAAGCCTGCGACGAGTACTTGAAACGGCTCGGCTCATACACCGAGGCCTCTGTGACCGAATTAAAGGAGTACCCCGCGGATTCCGCGGCGGAAGTCAAAAGCGCGCTGGCCCGCGAGGCACAGGAGATTAGCGCGAAGATACCGAAGGGCTCGTATGTAATTTCCCTGTGCGTTGAGGGCAGAAAGCTTTCGAGCGAAGCGCTGTCGGAAACGCTTGAAAAACTGGCCTCGGGAGGCGCGGCGAAGCTGTGCGTCGTTATCGGCGGCTCAAACGGACTTGACAATCAAATCAAGGAGAGGTCAGACCTGCTTTTATCCATGTCCGATATGACATTTCCCCACAACCTGGCAAGGGTGATGGCGCTGGAGCAGTTTTACAGAGCTTTGTCGATTTCAGCCAACGCCAAATACCATAAATAAACGCATAAAGACCGAACACACCGCTGTTTGCACGGAAAACAAGCGGTGTTTTTTGTTGCATGCAAACGTATCTTGGCGTCTGAAAAAATATTTTGCAAATACAATGCGACAAAAAGACCCCTTCAGCGGACGCTATACTTTTAGTATTCCGACTTGAAAGGGGACCGCGGAATGAGAACTCATTCACAATTAAAAGTTAAGTCGTCAATAAGGACAGGCCTATTGAACCGTATCGCCGACGACGAAAAGAACCTCGTCGCGTCTTTGGCCGTATGCGCGGCGTCGTTTTTGCTGTCCAGGACCGTAATCTTCGGAGAATTCGCGCCGTTCAGCATTTCGATAACCTCCGCATTTTCCGGAAGAAGAAAAATGCTCCCGGCGTTTATCGGGGCGATGCTGGGTTATCTGGTGTTCACGCAGAAAATAGATTCCGTAAAATACATAGCGGCGGCGACGATGCTTTTTATTGTGAGCGAACTTGTGAAAAGGTATGTTTATATAGACAAATTGCCGTACGCGGTGACGTCGTACATCTTTTCTCTCGGCATTTCAGGGCTGATATTTTTAATTTCCGACGCTTCGGGGGCATTGAAGGCTATCTCATTTATCGCAGAACTGACGCTGGGCGCGTTTGCCTGCGCGATGTTCCGGGCGATCATCGTGGACCGAAAGATCAACAACCTCGCGGAGTACGGGGAAAAAAGAATGGTCTGCATATTCACGCTGCTCTCGATTATTTTTGCGTCACTGCCGGAAATCACGCCGGGGAATATGGCGATTTCAATCGGAAGGGCGGCCGGCATGCTGCTTATTATGATCGCGTCGAACCATTCGGGCGTATACGGCGGGGTGTTGACGGGTATAATCATCGGGCTGACAATGGACATATCGGGAGTAGAGGCGCCGGTTTACACGGCGGCGTACGCATCGGCGGGGCTGATCTGCGGGTTTTTCAAAAACAAGAACAAGGCTGTCGGGGCGGTTGTGTTCACCGCCGCCGTACTCGTCGTCATACTGTTCATCTCCGGAGGAGAGCTGCCCGTCGGGAATATTCTCGAAGCCGCCGCGGCCGGAGCGGTATTTGTGGCCGCGCCGAAGAAGTTTGGCGTGAAGTTCTGTGAGATAGACGAGGCTGCGGGGGACCGCTACGGCGATCGGATAAAAAAGCAGCTGTCGGCCAAGCTGACCGGTATGGCGACCGCCTACTCGGAGCTTGCCAGGAATGTCTCCGAGACGGTTGTGCAGAAAAAAGAGGACAAGTTCAACCCGTATTACGATGTATGCCGGTATCTCTGCAGCGACTGCGACTGCCGTTTGAAATGCTGGAAGGACAACCTTGACCTGACGGAGGCGGCGCTGAGCAGAGCCCAGCTCCCGGCGCTCGCGAGGGGCAGGGCGGATCCCGGTGATTTCGGAACGGAGTTCGTAATAAAATGTAAAAATATACAGCTTTTCTGCGCGTATGTTACGAACAGCATCAGAAAATACCGCGACGCCAAAAGGCGTATCGCCGAGGAAAACGAGAATAAGAAACTGCTGTCAAAACAGTATGAGCAGCTGTCGGAGATTCTCGACATTTCGGCGGAAGAGCTCAACGAGAACATGCTGTTTGAAAAGGAGACCGAGGTGAAGGTTAAAAGGGCGCTGGCCGAGAAGAACATCTTCTGCGAGGCGATTGTCTACAGGGATAAAAACGATATGCTCCACCTTGAGGTATGCGGCGAGGATTTATCGGAATTCGGCTGCAACATAGAGGGGATGACGGACGAGCTTTCAGAGCTTGTGGGCTGCAGGCTGTCAAAGCCGGAACAGATCAGCGGAAACGGGATAAGCTGTTTTTCGTTTACGCAGGATCCGAAATATACCTGCGCGATCGGCGCGTGCGCCGAGAAAAAGAAAAACGAAAACATCAGCGGCGACTGTGGAACGTATTTTATCGGCAAAGACGGCTGCACCTATGTGATATTGTGCGACGGAATGGGGAGCGGAAAACAGGCGCATAAAGACGCGAAAAACGCCCTGCAGCTGCTGGAAAGCTTTCTGAAGGCGGGAATCGACCCGAGATATGCCGCGAATATAGTCAAATCCGCGCTTGAGATAAAATCGGACGGGAGCAAGTTCGCGACGATTGACATCACCGTGATCAATCCGATGAAAAGCGAGGCTCTGCTGATCAAATGCGGGGCCGCGCCCACATATATCAGGCGAAAATGCGCCGCTGGAGACTTCTCCGTACTGCCCATCGAGGCGAACAACGGCGCCGGCTATGCCGGGCAGGGGGAAGCCTTCGTCAAAACGGTCAGGCTGTATGAAGGCGACATGGTGGTAATGGTAAGCGACGGCATCGACATGGGCGGAGACGACAGGGTAAAGAACATGCTGGCTAAGGTGAACAGCGACGATCCGAGAGAGCTCTGCGATATCCTGCTGAAAACGGTGAAAAACGCCAGCGTTTCGGACGACAGGACGGCGATCGCGATTTTATATGAAAAAGTATTGGAGGAAGTATAATCAAATAAAAACAGGCAAAAATACCAATATAAACATTTGAATATTCGGCGGGTCTTAAGCATATAGCTCCGAAGAGTCTGATATGCGCGATTCTTGGCCGTCGGCTTAAGCGGAAAGGTAAGGAGCATAAATGGTAAAAGGGACGTTAAAGCATGTTGTCGTCGTTAAAAACCCGGATAAAAAGAACTTTGAGCAGGCTATTTTTATCGTAAAGGGAGATATCTTCAGAAAATCGGGAAAAACCGAGAGCGAAATCATGGCCGAGGCCCGTATGGCCGCGGAGGATTATGTCAGAAGAACGGTAAGGAAGCCTAAGGATAAAAAGCGCTGTCCAACATTTTAAGCGGGTCGGAATAAATATATATAAAGAGTTCCGGCAGATCCTGTCCGCCGGAACCGCAGTATTTAAACAGGCTTTGGGCATTTGATATCCCCAAAGCCTTTAAGCTTTATCCGTTTGTCGTATTGCTGCCGCCGTCGGAGGTGGGCTGCCTGGTATTCTGCTGGGAAAAGACACCGGCGAGCTTCTGCGCGCGTTTTTTTGCGGATTTTTTTGCGAAAAACACAATAAGAAATACGATTCCCGCTAAAATGATAAGATAAAGCAGTATTTCGACGATGTTTCCGAGCAGCCAGATAGCGAAGTCCTGCAGTCCGTTCCAGACGCGGCTGACGCTTTTGTTGAACGTGTCTGAGAGTCTTTCGCCGAAGGTGACGGGGGTCTCCCTGACCTGCGTCTCCGAGAAGACCTCGGTCAGCTTTACGGTGACCCTGCTGTAGGATATAAGCGAGTCAAGCTTGTTTAGCTGGGAAGTGTAGGTCTCGATCTGATAACGGATGTCCGCAAGCTCCTGCTGAATCTCCAGAACGTATTGCAGGCCGTCGGCCTTTTCAAGCAGCGCGAGAACGCTTTTTTCCTGCGCTTTCAGCGAGTCTATGCGCGCGGCCGTGTCAACATATTCCAGCGTTACGTCGCTGCTTGTGAGCTTTTCGCCCAGGATGCTGCCGACTGAGCCGATGCCGTCGAAAAAGTCGTTTAGCTTACCGGCAGGGATGCGCAGAACAAAATTCGCCACCCTTCGCTGCGCGTAGCCGGAGGATGTCTGGCGGGAATTGATGTCGGAGGACTCAACATAGCCGTTAAGCGCGGTAGTCAGCTCCGTCAGCGCGGACACGGAAGCGTCGAAGCCGGTGGTTTCGATGTCGTAGGTCACGTCGTAAATCAGTTTTCTGTTGGGATCGGAAGAAATGACCTTGAGGCCGGAATCTCCGCCGCTGTAGCCGGAATCTTCGGAAGAGGGGGTTTCTGATGCGCTGTTTTTGTCCCCGGCGGAGGCGCCTTCGGTTTTCGCAGCGTTCTTGGAGCACCCGCAGAGCGCGAACGAAAAAAGCAGCATAATAATCGTGAGAGATGCGATTAGCTTGTTTTTCATCGGAACACCTCGCTTTTATATGTTGAAGAAGCGCGTTTACCTTGAAAAAACGGTGTTTCCTCCGGCGTCGATCCCGACGAAGGCGGGGAGACGCTCAACAGTCAGTTCCTTGACGGATTCGCAGCCAAGCTCGGGAAAGGCGATTTCCTTCAGCGACAACACTGATTTTGATATCAGCGCGCCGGCGCCGCCCACGGCGCAGAAATATATGGCGGAATACCTACTTATAGCATCCGCCACTTCCTTGCTGCGGTCGCCCTTTCCGATCATCCCCTTAAGGCCAAGGGATAAAAGCCTGGGCGTAAAGCTGTCCATGCGGGAGGAGGTGGTCGGCCCGCAGGAGCCGATAATCCTGCCGGGTTTTGCGGGAGTGGGGCCGGCGTAATAAATAACCGCGCCCTTCAGAGGAAACGGGAGGGGGAGGTTTTTATCCAAAAGCTCAGAGATTTTCTTGTGCGCGGCGTCTCTCGCGGTGTAAACCCTGCCTGTAAGCAGGACCGCGTCGCCGGCGGAAAGCGAACACGCATACTCGTCAAGGCGCGAAAGCTCGATTTCAATCGGTTTATTATCTGACATACTGTTTTCTCGTGTTGCACGCTTTTTTAGTTATGTTCCGAAGAGGCGTCGGGAGCGGACATCTGCCCGAGCAGCTCGGCGATCTTATTGTTGTACTCGGTGAGCTTGTTGATCTTTTCGGTGAGCTTTGTGTTTTCGTCGGCGAGGGCTGAGATTTGTGTCTTGAGGCGGGCGATCTGTTCGTCCTTTATCTGGATATCCTCGTTTTCGGAGAGGTTGCTTCCCGCGACGGCGCGCAGCTCGGTATATATTTTCTCAAGCTTTTGCTCAACCGCGCCGCGCATCTGATTGGCCAGCGAGAGATTTTCGGCGAGCATCTCGGCTTCAGCGGTCTTATCGGCGAGCTTTTTCTTCAGCGCCTCGGTTTCCTCCGCGGCGGCGGCGCAGACGCTCTCTTTATCCGCGATCTGTTTATTCAATCTGACGAATTCGTTTTCATAATTGGCGAGCCTCTCGGACAGTTCTCTGATTTTCTTCTCTTTCTCGTTGATCTCGCGTTTTAAACCCTCTTTTTCGGAAAGCTGTTCCCTGGACTGCGCCGCGAGGTAATCGATAACGTCGGCCTTGTTGAAACCGCCAAGCAAGTTTTTCCTGAAAAAAACTTTCTTATCATTTGAAGACACAATCATTGCCTCCTATAATTATCTTTGTGTAAAGTATATCACAATATTTGCCAAGTAACAAGCGGATGCATCAAAATTACGCAAAAATTGATAACAGTACCTCGGAAAGGCAGGAGGCGAACAGCTTTCCGGCGTAGATGGCTTCGTCGAGGGAATTGCCGTTTGTGCCCACCTCGATCAGCAGCGCGCAGTCCGCGACGAATTGGTTGTAGCTGCCGTTTGTGAGCTTAATCGGCCTGGCGAGCAGCGGGTACTTTCTGACCATCCTGTCCTGAACCTGAACGGCGAGCTTCAGATTTTCCTGCCAGCCGGGATTGTCACCGTCCCTGTTGCTGCCGACGAGGAGCATCAGCTGTGCGGAGGTTTTGCCGTTTATCTCGGTTACCAGCTTGTATTTCGGAGAATCGGCGCTGTTCAGGGCGTCGCGGTGAATATCCAGAACAACCTTAATAGACGGGTTTTCGTCTAGGCATTTCTGTACCGCCGCGAGGGACCTGTCATACGCGCCGTCGTACGACGTATCGTAGAAATCCTTGAGGTGAATCACGCCGATCCCCTTTGACTCGAGAAAATTGGCTATTTCCGTGCCGACCCGCACAACGTTGTAGTTTATATCGCCGCACCTGTCGTTTGCCGTGGTCACGTAACTGTCAAGCGCCGTCGGCGTGTAGGCCTCGCTGGTATGGGTATGTACTATCAGCACCGAAGGTTCGACCGTCTTTTTGCCGATGGCAATATCGGAGCTTAAAAGGGCGGCGATATCCAGCTTGTTGCTAGTGCCGTTCAAGATGAATATTCCGTTGTAAAAATCGTATCCTGCCGGAGAGGTCGGGTTGATTGTCAGAGTTTTTACGCTGCCGGAGCCGAGAGCGTCCGTGTCGATCCTTGGGACGGAGCTTTTCACATACCCCTGATTTACCGGCACGTCGAGCGAGTAGTCGTCGTTTTCTCCGCCGGGAGGCGTTGTGCTGTCGCCGGTACCGTTGCTGCTTTTACCCAAATCAAAATCCGGAATTATCGCGGACAATAGGCGTTTCGCGGTCAGGCTCGCCAGGAAATCCGAGGGGAGGAATTGGCTGTCGCCGTGCGCACCGGTCTCGAGCGAGACGATAAAGCTTGAAATACCGGAGTTCTCGGCGGCGGTCTGAACGAAATCCCCGAAGCTTGACGGCGCGGAGATCATCATAAATGCACATATTACGGTGACGATCATCCTTTTGAAAAGCTTCGGCTGCCGCTCGACATAGGGTTCCGCGCAGGCCGCCGCAGATCGGGCAAAGGGAACGGGCTCCGGCGCAAAATCAAAGCCGCCGTCGCTGCCGGGCTTCGTCGTCTCGATGTCCGTCAGGGCCTCTTCAACCGAAATATCCGGCTTGTCCCGCGGGTAATCATCGGAAGCGGCCCCGGGGCGGACGCATAAAAGCTCAAGCTCATTCGGGGCGGCTCTGTCATTTTCACATTCCATAAGTAAACCTCCCGCCGTAGAATACTCCATCGGTAAAGCATATGCGCCGCCGGCGGCGCATATGCCGGGAGGAGGAAACGGGGTCAGGACAGAAACATGTCGATGTCCTCAATCGAAAGCTCGGTCTGGATTGATGCGTTGACTCCGTAAGCGATTACCTTTGCGCAGTCGCTCGCCTGAACGTCAATTTCTTTAAGCGTGACAAATGTGCTCCCGTACTTGTCGTGAAGCGCGTTTATATCGTATTTCAGCCCCTGATCGTCCATTATATCCGCCGTAAGCGTCGCCGCGTCGACGACTGTCGGGACGCCTATCGATATGCAGGGGATTCCCATGCTCTGGCGGTTAATCGCGAAGCGGTTGTTGTTGACCCCCGAGCCGGGGGTAACGCCCGTGTTCGACAGCTGCACGCTCCTGCAGAGGCGTCCGGCCTCCCTTGACGCCAGCGCGTCGATAATAATCAGCACGCTCGGGGGGACCTTGGCGGCAACGCCGGAGATAATCTCGCCGGATTCGATGCCGGTCATTCCGAGAACACCAGGCGAGAGCACCGTAACGGGCTTCAGCATGCCGAACTGGTTGGGCATGCTGGATAACAGATGGCGCGTAGCGAGAATTTTCTCGGCGGCTCTCGGGCCTATCGAATCCGGCGTAATCTCCTTGTTTCCGAGGCCGACGACCATAACGGGCTTGTTCGGGTCGGGCTGCAAAAGCTTTTTCAGCTCGCCGGCGATCGCGTTGACGGCCCTCGCGAACGCGTTTTCCTCGTGGGCGATCAACGGGTCTATGTCTATCGTGACATATCTGCCGGCAGGTTTGCCGAGCTTTTGGGCGCCGTTCTCGGTAGTGATATCCACGGCGTGAACTTTAAGCCCCTCGGATTCGAATTCGGTAGAAATTACCCCGTCCGGATCGCCGGCGGATTTCGAAGCCTCGTTGTAAAGATCTCTCGCCTCCACGGCGAGGTCGGTTCTCTTGGTGTAAATAAGCGACACTTCCTTTTTACAAATGGATTCCTAGGTTATTGTTTGAAAAACGATGGCTTCTATGCAAAAAAACAAGCCGCCGTTTTTTAGACGGCAGCTTTCAAAAAATCTGTTACCTCTGTATCTCGGTCAGCGAGTATTTCCAACACCTTTCGGGCTCGCGGACGAGGTAGCGCCCGTCGGTGAAATCGGGGAACGGCTGGGGCATGCTGCCCGTGGCGACGGACTGCTCACTCAGCGGCGTAATCGCGGCCCAGGTCGCGAAATCGTAGGCGTCAATCGGGGTATCCTCCCGGGCCTCGACGCTTTCTATAAACGCGCGGAGAACAAGGTAGTCCATGCCCCCGTGTCCGCCGCGGATGCCTTCTTCCCGGTACCATTTCCAGAGCGGATGCTCGTATTTCTCGATATAGGGCTTGAACGACTCCCATTTATGCGGCTCGCTTATGCCCTCGAGGTAGATCGAGTAATTCTCCTCCATCCAGAGCCCCTTGGTGCCCTGGACATACCCGCCGCGGGAATAGGGGCGGGGGAGCGTTGTGTCGTGGGTGATCACGAGGGTTTCGCCGTGGGCGCATTTAATCATAGTGGTTACGACGTCCCCCTGGGTGATGTCGAAGAAGTTGACCTCGTTGTCGGCGGGCATGTTGTTTTTGACCCACTCCTTAAGGCCTCTCGCCTTTGAGGCCATCGACGTCAGGCTGACGAAGCGGTTGCCCCTGTTGATGTTCAGTATTTTCGCCATCGGGCCGGCGCCGTGCGTCGGGTAAACGTCGCCGTTTCTGTGGTGGTAGTTGTCAAGGCGGTAATGGTGATTGATATGCCCTTTGGCTACTTCATCCCGCAGGTCGTGCTCATATCCGCAGCGGCAGTGGATGATTTCGCCGAACAGATTCTGCTTTACCATATTTAAAAGCGCGAGTTCCTCGCGGCCGTAACAGCAGTTTTCAATCATCATGCAGGGGACGCCCGTCCTCTGATAGGTCCTTACAAGCTCCCAGCACTCGTCCACCGAGCAGGCGCCGCCGACCTCGCTCGCCACATACTTTCCGGCGTTCATCGCGTCAATCGCGATGCGGAGATGGGTCTGCCAGCTGGTGGTTATAAGAACCGCGTCAAGCTCCTTAAGCTCGAGGATTTTTCTGTAATCGGTTTCAGCAGCGGGTCCGATGCCTCTCGCTTCCTTGACCTTATCGAAAGCGCGCTGCTTGCGCTCTTCGAGCAGATCGCAGACGCCGATGATATTGACGTCTTTCATTTCGAGAAGATTGCACATCATACCGAAGCCCCTGCCGCCGAGGCCGATAACCGCCATATTGATACTGCTGTCCTTCATGTAGTTGCCTCCACACTTTTCATAATGTCCGTACTATTATATATCAAGCGATGACCTTATTCAACAAGAAAACACGCAAACATTTAAGATAAAGGGGGTATATTTAAGTTGAAAAAACATGTGCCGTGGCATATAATAATACTCGGCTTACCAAAATCCGGCGCGGGAGGTTATAGCTTGACGGAATTTGAGAATTGTTTCGAGGCCATACGAGGGAAAAAGGTCGGGGTTATCGGGCTCGGCGTGAGCAATCTGCCGCTGATCAGACTTCTCTATACTCACGGTGCGAAAATCACGGTTTACGATAAAAAAAGCGTGGAAGAGCTCGGCGGCGAAGCGGCCGAGCTCAGAGATAAGGGCGTTAAGTTCGTCAGCGGTGAGCATTATCTCGACGACATCGGAGAGAGTCTGATTTTCAGGACGCCGGGCGTTCTGCCCACCGCCCGCGGACTTCGCCTCGCGTTGGAAAACGGTGCGCAGGTTACGTCGGAAATGGAGCTGTTCTTTGAGCTCTGTCCGACAAAAATCATCGGGATCACGGGCAGCGACGGCAAAACAACGACCTCGACGCTTATATCGGAAATCCTGAAACAAGCCGGTTATAGGGTATACCTCGGAGGAAATATCGGAAAGCCGCTTTTGTCCGAAATACCGGAAATGGATAAAGACGCTTTCTCGGTGGTCGAGCTGTCGTCCTTCCAGCTAATGGACATGAAGCGTTCGCCCCACATCGCGGTGATTACGAACGTCTCGCCAAACCACCTCGACAAGCACACCGATATGGCGGAATATATCGCCGCGAAGGGAAACATCTTCGCGCACCAGAGCGAAAAAGACAAAACCGTGGGGAATTTCGACAACGAGATTACAAGGGCCTTTCTCGATGAGACAAAGGCGGTTAGCGTTCCGTTCTCTCGCAGATGCGCGCCGGAAAACGGCGTATTCCTAAACGGAAACGAGATCGTCTGCGCTATCGGCGGAAAAACTGAAAGCCTTTTGGACATTCGTGAAATAAGGCTGCCCGGCATGCACAATGTGGAGAACTACATGGCGGCGATCGGCGCGGTCCGGGAGTATGTCTCAACGGAGGATATCCGCGCGGTCGCGAGGAACTTCGGCGGCGTGCCGAACCGGCTTGAATTCGTCAGGGAACTCAACGGCGTCAAATACTACAACTCGTCGATCGACTCCTCCCCGACAAGGACGATGGCAGCGCTCTCCGTGTTTGACAAGAAAATCGTTCTGATCGCCGGGGGCAGCGATAAAAATATCTCGTTTGACGAGCTCGGGGATGCGCTTGTCAAAAAGACAAAGCGCGTGATTCTATCGGGGCATACCGCGGGCAAAATCGCCTCGGCAATAAGAAACAGTGCGGATTACTGCCAGGGAAACCCCGAAATCATAGAGGAAAAAACCCTTGAAAACGCCGTGATGACGGCTTACGCGACCGCGGTCCCGGGAGACATCGTGATTTTGTCGCCTGCCTGCGCGTCCTTCGATGCGTTTAAAAACTTTGAGGAACGGGGAGAGGCGTTCAGAAGAGCAGTCAGGGAACTGCCTACAAGAGCAGTCAGGGAACTGCCGATAAAGTAATTGCAATTTTCATCAATCTATGCTATTATATCTAAATAATCAGATCAGTATATCGATAAAAAGGGAGAAGGATTTTCCGGTTAATGGATAAGAAAACTGTTTTGATCCTTTTCGGCGGCATGTCGCCGGAACACGAGGTCTCCTGCGCTTCGGCGGCCTCCGTAATCGCGAATATCGACAGGGATAAATACGATATTATTGAGATCGGCATAACGAAGGACGGCCGCTGGATTCTGACCTCCGCGGCCCCCGATAAAATAGAAAAAGGCGAATGGCTTAACGAAAAAAAGAATACCGAGTGCTTCTTCTCGCCGTCGAGGGGCAGGTACGCGGGCATACATACGGAAAACGGTGTAATAAAGCCGGATTGCGTTTTCCCGGTTCTCCACGGCGAGAACGGAGAGGACGGAAGAATACAGGGTCTTTTCACCCTCGCCGGAATTCCGTTTGTCGGCTGCGGCACGACCTCGGCCGCGGTGTGCATGGATAAAGCGCTGACCAAAAGGCTTTGCGCTCTGGAGGGAATTTCGCAGGCCGAATGCGTGTTTGCCACGGCATCGGAGCTTGAGAGCAACGTAGACGGAGTTGTTTTACGTGTTCAGAGTAAGCTCTCATACCCCGTGTTCGTCAAGCCCGCAAACACCGGCTCTTCGGTGGGCGTATCGAAAGCGAAAAACGCGGAGGATTTGAAAAAAGCCCTGGCACTCGCTGGGAAGTACGACGAAAAGATTTTAGTCGAGGAGTTTATCGACGGCCTCGAGCTTGAGACCGCCGTTATGGGAAACAGAAATCCGATTGTATCCGGCGTCGGCCAGATTCTTCCGTCGAGAGAATTCTACTCCTATGAGGCAAAATATATCGATGGCACCAGCGGTCTGGTATTTGACCCGGACATTCCGGCGGAGGCGAAGGAGAAGCTCAGAGCGACCGCGCTCAAGGTTTATAAGCTTCTCGACTGCCGCGGGCTTTCGAGGGTCGATTTCTTCCTAAGGAAGAGCGACGGCGAAGTGATATTCAACGAGATCAACACAATCCCCGGATTTACAAGCATCAGCATGTTCCCTAAGCTGTTTGAAAGAGCGGGAGTTCCGTACAGGGAGCTGATCTCGAGACTGATCGACTACGCCTTCGAAGAGGGTGTCAGATAGGCCGGTACGGTTAACCGCGCGGGCAGCGCGGGGACTCACCGGGGATGCCTCCTTAGAAGGCGATCATGAAAAATATATCTGATATGGAGTTTAAAATGAAATCAGAAAAAACCGGTATGAATATGCCAGCGATAATCTCGATTAAAAGCGAACAGCAGCCGGCAGGCAGCGAGAGCGAGGAGATCGAGTTTGTCACGCGCGGGAGCTACGGCATAAAGAACGGGATCTACCATATTAAATACAACGAGAGCAGCCTGACCGGCATGGAGGGTACGAAAACCCACGTCTCCGTAGAGGGGTCGAAGGTCACCGTCGAGCGGAGCGGGTATATCAGCTCCCAGATGACCTTTGAAAAGGGCCAGAAGCACCTGTCGCTCTACGAGACGCCGATGGGAGCCTTCACGGTGGGCGTAAACGCCTTCGAAATCGACTCGTCGTTCGACGAAAACGGCGGAAGCCTTAAGGTGGATTATTCGATAGAGATAGACAACGCCGTCGCGGGGTACAACTACTTTTCGATAGACATAAAGCGGTCTGAAGATGAGACGGCTAAAACAATCAAGCAATAGCAGCGTGGGGATGGACCAATGATAAAAAACAACATGTATTCGGAAGCAAAGCAAACGCTGTCGCGGCTGGTAGCGGAAGGTTATTTGTCGGCGGCTGAAAAAGGGGAGTTGAGCAAAACCGAGATAGCCGAGCCCGCGGTGGAAGTACCCAAAGATTCGCGCTTCGGTGATCTGTCGTCAAATTTCGCGCTGTCGATGGCGAAGCCGCTCCGCATGGCCCCGAGAAAGATCGCGGAAATAATCGTATCGAATATGAAGCGAAACGCCCTGTTCTCATCCTACTCCGTCGACGGACCGGGCTTTATAAACGCGTTTTTAGGTCCGGAGTGGTACGCGTCGGTGCTGGAAACCGCCTCCGCAATGTCGGATAGGTATGGCTACGATGACATCGGCAAGGGGCAGAAGGTGATGGTCGAGTTTGTCTCCGCGAATCCGACCGGGCCGATGCATCTCGGCAACGCCCGGGGGGGTGTGCTCGGCGACTCCCTTTCCTCCGTGCTTGAGCGCGCCGGCTACAGGGTAAGCAGGGAGTTCTATGTAAACGACGCCGGTAATCAGGTCGATCTTTACGGTAAATCGGTTGAGGCGAGGTATATTCAGCAGCTTAAGGGCGAGGACAGCTTTCCGTTCCCCGAAAACGGCTATCACGGCGACGACATTAAGGAGCGCGCCGCCGAACTGATTGCCGAGCACGGCGACGAATATCTGAATATGGACGCCGAGAAACGTCAGAAGCTGATGCGCGAATACGGCATAAAAAAGAACATCGAACTCATGCGCGCAGACCTTGCGCGTTATAAGGTGGAATACGACACCTGGTTTTACGAGTCGTCGCTGCACGAAAACGGCGAAGTAAAGGAAACCGTCGATATCCTAAAGAAAAACGGCATGCTCTATGAAAAAGACGGCGCTTTGTGGTTTAAAGGGACGCTGTTCGGAATGGAAAAAGACGAGGTCATCGTCAAGTCAAACGGTTTTTACACATATTACGCGGTGGATATAGCCTACCACCGCAACAAGTTCCTCAAGAGGGGCTTTGACAAGGTTGTCGACGTTTTCGGCGCGGACCACCACGGCCACGTCATCAGGTTTAAAGCCGGCATGCAGGCGCTGGGAATAGACCCGTCAAAGCTGGATTTTGTGTTATATCAGCTTGTGGACCTGCAGCGGAACGGGGAGTCGGTGCGCATGTCGAAGCGCACGGGAAAGGTCATCACGCTGTCAAATCTGCTGGATGAGATAAGCGTCGACGCGGTGCGGTTTTTCTTCAACTCCCGCCAGAACGAGTCCCACCTTGAATTCGACCTTGACCTCGCGGTGAAGGAGGACAGCGACAATCCGGTCTATTATGTCCAATACGCCCACGCGAGAATCTGCACAATGCTGAAGAAGCTGGCTGAAGCCGGGCTTTTCCCGTCGAAGGCAGAAGAGACGGATATCGGCCTTCTGTCCGAGCAGGCCGAAAAAGCGCTGATAAAGCAGATAGCCATGCTGCCGGAGGAGATCAGGCTTGCCGCGAGGGACTACGAGCCGTTCAGGCTTACAAGATACCTCGTGGAGCTTGCCACGGCGTTCCACAGCTTCTATACCGAAGTCAGGATAAAGGACGCAGAGGAAAAGACCGCGCGCGCGCGCCTGATGCTCTGCGACGTGACGCGGAGCGTCCTATCGAACGTGCTCTCAATGCTGAAGATCTCCGCTCCGGAGCAGATGTAAGGGAGAGGTCGGACTATGAAATTTAAGCCGGGCTTTGACCGGTACATCGTTCTCGACGGCTCGACGGGAATCAATCTCCAGAAAGCCGGAATGCCATCGGGCGTATGCCCGGAGAAATGGATTTTGGATAACCCTTCCGCGCTTCTTGTGCTGCAGAGGCGCTTTATAACCGCGGGGTCGGAGGCGCTCTACGCCCCGACCTTCGGAGCGAACCGGGTAAAGCTGAAAAAATACGGCCTGGAAAAATCGCTCCAGGAAATGAACATAGAGCTGGTGAAGCTTACCCGCGAGGCGGTTGGAGACAGCGCGTCGGTGGGCGGAGATATGTCCTCGCTTGGGGTGTTTCTGCGCCCGTTCGGCGACTTCACCTTCGACATGCTTTTAGATATCTACGCGGAGCAGGCGGAAGCGCTCGAAAAAGCCGGCGTCGACTTTTTTATCGCGGAGACGTTGATGACGCTGGCCGAGGCGAGGGCGGCGCTGCTCGCCGTCAGGAGCGTTTCAAAAAAGCCGTTTGTCTGCAGCTTTACGTTTGAGAAAAACGGGAGAACTCTGAACGGCACCGAGCCGCTCGCGGCGCTCTCGGTTGTGCAGTCGATGGGGGCGGACGCCTTCGGAATAAACTGCTCAACCGGCCCGGAGGACATGTTGAAACTGACGCGTCCTCTCGCGGCTCACACCAGAGTTCCTCTGCTCTCCAAGCCCAATGCAGGCATTCCGGAGACGGATTCCCACGGCAACGCCCGCTATACGATGACGGACGCCTGTTTCGCGGCGCATACAGAGGGATTCGCCCGGGCAGGGGTAAGGCTGTTCGGCGGCTGCTGCGGGACGGAAGAAAAGCATATCGCGAGATTGAAGGAAGAGCTGCAAAAACTCCCGAACGAAATACTGAGCATCGAATACCCGCGGGAGGAAAAAATCCTCGCGGCGAATGAAAAGAAAGCTTTTATCTACGATACGCTCCCGGAGACCGGCGAAGTCTTCGAAATCGGCGAGAGCTTCGCGGACGATATAACGGACGCTGAGCCCGACGAAAAACGGATTCCGGTAATCAAAATCGGCTCGGAACAGGATGTGGAGATTTTCGCGGAAAATCAATATCTTCTCCAAACTCCGGTGGCGTTTGCCGCGGAAAACGATGCTCTTTTGGAAAAAACGCTTAAGATCTACAACGGACGGGCTTTTGCAGTAGGCAACGGCGCGGAAAAGACGGCGCGAAAATACGGCGCGCCGGTTATAGGGCAATAAAAACACTGCGGTTTCGGATTTTCCGAAACCGCAGTATAAAATAAGCAGGTTTAACCGGCAGTATAAAATAAGCAGGTTTAACCGGCAGTATAAAATAAGCAGGTTTAACCGTTGGCGAGGGCCAGAATATTGAGTCCGACCGTGGTTATGATAAACAACACAGTCATCGCAATGGTAATCTTCCTAAGCTTATCGTCTATGCTTCTGGATTTGGTTTTTGACACATAGGAGTCGGAGGACCCGGTGATTGTGCCGAGGGAATCCCTGGTTCCCTTCTGAAGAAGAATAACGATAATCAATACGACGCAGCAAAGCATTTGAAGGATGGTGATGACGGCTTTCAGCATAATAATTCTCCAATCCGATTTTGGTATTTAACGGATGTGTCCGATAATGTAAGAAAGACATGAAAAAGTACCGACGATTATCATATCATATTATCTGTAAAAACGCAAGAAAAATTTTTAACCCGGTATTGAAACGCAAAAATATCGGGAGACGGACCAGATCAGCCCGCGGAATATGCCCATTTTTCATAGCAGACGTCAACGGAGGATTCGATTTCGGAGCGAAGCGTTTCGAACCTCGATAAAACGTTCAGAAGCGTTTTAAAATCACCGCCGCCTTTTCCGCTGAGTATGACTCCGGCCTTTTGCTTGGCGTCGGACAGCATCGCGTCAAGCGTCTTCGTATCGAACGGGATGCCCTTTGTCGGGTCGTACATGCTGTGGTAATATGTTATAAGATTTTCGTAGCCCGAGTCATAGAGAGAGAAAATTTTAAAAACAGCCGGGATCGCGTTAGAAGTCAGCTTTGGGGGGGAAAGATATATTCCGCCGTAAAGCTCGGACAGCCTTGAGGCCTCGTCGCCGAGAGCGGGAAGGGTGTCCGGCATGTTGCCGGATTCGAGATAGATCTCGTACTGCTCGCCAAGCTTATCGAGAAGGATAGAGGCCTCTGCATCGTTCGACTTTTTAAGATCGACGGCGAAGACGGTAAAGCCGGCGAGGACGGCGAGCACGAAAAAGACAAGCTCGGCGTGGATATATCGGTAATTGAACTTTCGAAAATAGAATTTTGCGTGCAGCCACGACACTGTGACGGCGTAGGCGAGTACGGAAAAAAGAATTATAAATAACACCGTATGGTTGGAATAGCCAAACAGCTCCCTGAAAAATGGCACGCCGTAATCCAAACGAGCGCTCAGCGCGTCCTTTAATGGGTAAAAAATCAGCAGAAAGGACGGCAGCGCCGCGGTGAGGACGGCGTAGACGGCTTTATAAAACGCGGTGTAGGCGATGATTCCGGCGATTACACCCGCGGCGGCGCAGACGGCGTAGGCCAGGTATTCCGACAGCGGAAACATCCTGAAAACGGCTAACGCGGCGATCAGAATAAGCGCCGGAGCGCTCATGTTGACAAAGAAACGGTTGAAAAACAGGAACCCGTTAATTCTTTCGGCCGAAAAGCGGTATTCTTTTTTATACTCCTTGCCGAGCTTTGAAGCCGGGCCGAGTTGTTTCAGCGCGAGCTCAACGGCCTTCTCCGAGGTATCGCCCCCGGTAAGAGCCTTTATTTTCGCGGTGATTTCGTTTTTTATTTTTGTATCGATATAGGCGTCGTCCTCATGCCTTTGTATCTCGCGGAGAACGCGTTTTATGTAGAGCTGTTCTTTTGTGTAAGGCACCTGCATCGCCCTCCGTTTATGACGGGACATTAAAAGTCACATATAATCATAACACAAAAATTTATTATAGTCAATTTGACATGAATATGATATAATTTATCAGGAAGAATACACGCATCTGGGAGACATGGTTTAACTTGGAAAATTCCGGCAGATTTGAAATCGATTCCGAAAAAATAGAATCGCAATACCAATACATGGCGCGGGTAAGAGAATTTAACGACACGGGCCGGGGCGGCGCGAAGCTGTGTTACGTGGAGACCTACGGCTGCCAGCAGAACGAGGCGGACAGCGAGATTATCCGCGGCATGGCCTGTGACATGGGATACGGCATCTGCTCCGACCCGGAAGAGGCGGACCTTATCGTGTTCAACACCTGCGCGATCAGGGAACACGCGGAGCAGCGCGTATACGGCAATATCGGGGCGCTTTATAAGTTTAAACAGAAAAAGCCTGGACTTGTGATCGCCCTGTGCGGCTGCATGGCGGGCGAGGAGCATGTGGCGAAGAGGATTGAGAAGAGTTTTCCCTATGTCTCCATGGTTGTAAACACCCATGAGCTCTGGCGGTTCCCGGAGCACCTTTTTAATGTGCTGGTTAACGGTAAAAGGACCTTTGCCGTCGAGAAATCGGACGGTGTAATCGCCGAAGGGCTTCCGAAGAGGAGGGACGGAGGAGTCCGCGGCTGGCTGCCGATTATGTACGGGTGCGATAATTTCTGCAGCTACTGCATTGTACCGTATGTCAGAGGGCGGGAGCGCAGCCGGCGGCCGGAGGATGTCCTGAGCTCGGCCGAAAAACTGATATCCGAAGGCTGCAAGGATATCACGCTGCTGGGTCAGAACGTAAACTCCTACGGCAAAGGAAAGAGCGAACCTGGGGCAATGGATTTTCCGGACCTGCTGCGGGCAATCAACGCGCTGCCCGGAGAATTTCTGATTCGTTTCATGACAAGTCATCCGAAGGACGCAAACGACAAGCTGTTTAGCGCGATGAGGGACTGCGGGAAGGTAGCGCCGCATCTGCACCTGCCGTTTCAGTCCGGAAGCAGTCGAATACTGAAGCTGATGAACAGGGGCTATACGGCCGAACATTACCTGGAACTGGTCGAATCCGCGAGGGAGAAAATCCCCGGGCTGGTACTGACCAGCGACGTTATCGTGGGCTTTCCCGGCGAGACGGAGGAAGATTTCGAAAAGACCATTGAACTGATCGAAAGGGTTCGGTTCGACGCGCTATTTACGTTTATTTTCTCTCCGAGAAAGGGCACGAAAGCCGCAGAATACGAAGACAATACGCCGAAAGAAGAGAAAAACAGGCGTTTCGACAGGCTGCTTGAGCTGCAAAACGGCATTTCCGCCGAAAAGCACGCGGCCTACATCGGCAGGACCGTGAGGGTGCTGGTCGACGGTAAAGCGGAGAACAAGCCGGAGGGCTTTCTTTCCGCGAGGACGGCGGGCGGAAGGCTGGTTGTTTTCCGGGGAGAGGACAAGCATATCGGCAGTTTTATAGACGTTAAAATAGAGGGGAGCACAACCTGGTCGCTTTCCGGTAAGGCAGTGGGATAAAGACGGCATATGGAAGAGGTATATAAAATAGAAGATCATCTGACGCCGATGATGCGGCAGTATCTTGAGATAAAAAAGCAGAACGAGGACGCTTTTTTATTCTACCGCTTGGGTGATTTTTATGAGATGTTCTTTGACGACGCGAAGAAAGCGTCGAAGCTTCTCGACCTTGTTTTAACAGGGAAGGACTGCGGCCTGCCCGAGCGCGCGCCGATGTGCGGCATCCCTTATCACAGCGCGGAAGGATATATCAACAAGCTGATATCGCTGGGCTACAAGGTTGCCGTCTGCGAGCAGACAGAAGACCCGGCGCTTGCCAAGGGCCTTGTAAAGAGAGAAATCGTCAGAAAGGTCACCCCAGGAACCGTGATCGACTCGGAGGCTCTCGAGGAGAAGGAAAACAATTTCATCGTCTCCGTCTACACCGACGGGACGAAAGCCGGCATAGCGTTTGCGGACGTGTCGTCGGGCGAGTTCAAGTCGACCTTTCTCGAATCGGATAATCTCGCGGAACAGATTATAGACGAGCTGGCGGCGAATAATCCGAAAGAAGCCGTTCTCGGCGGCGAAGCCGAGAATCTCGGCGCGCTTACTTCGTATTTGCGGGAAAGCAATGTTTTTTTTCATACGGAAAAAAACGAGAAAACTGCGGACGAATATCAACAGCTTTTGTCGGCGCAGGCAAACGGCGCGCTGCCGCTACAGCTGGATAAGAGCGGAAAAACCGAAACCGTAATGTCCGCCGGGATCCTGCTTTCCTATCTGATCGAGACGGTCATGTGCGATCTGTCGCATATGACCCGGCTTGAGTTTTATATTAAAACGCGCTATATGGATCTTCCGAAACAGACGCGTCACTGCCTTGAGCTTACGGAGACGATGGCGTCAAGATCGCGGAAGGGGAGTCTGCTTGGAGTTATCGACCTGACAAAAACGGCGATGGGCGGCAGGATGCTGCGCAGCTGGCTTGAAAGACCTCTCTGCATGCTGCCAGAGCTTTTAAGGCGGCAGAACGCCGTCGCGGAGCTGTCGGCGGATACCGTGGCCAGGTCGGAAATAAGAGAGCTTCTTAGCGGCGTATACGACCTCGAGCGGCTGATGAGCCAAATCATCTACGGCAGCGCGAACGCGAAAACCCTTGTCGCTCTCGCGTCGACCGCGAAGCGGCTGCCGGATGTCAGAAAGCAGCTCGAACACAGGCGTTCCGAAGAGCTCAACTCCATTTACGCGGAGCTTGACGATCTGGCGGACCTGTGCTCGCTGATCGACGAAGCGATAACGGATGATCCTCCGTTTGTGATCCGTGAAGGCAAGATGATAAAGCGCGGTTACAACGCGGAGCTTGACAATCTTATCTACGTTTCAGAAAACGGAAAGCAGCTGATTTCCGAGCTTGAGGCGCGAGAGCGTGAAAAGACCGGGTTCAAAAACCTGAAGGTCGGCTTCAACCGGGTGTTCGGCTACTACATAGAGATTTCAAAGGCGTTTACAGGTGCTATCCCGGAGGACTATGTCCGCAAGCAGACTATTTCAAACTGCGAAAGATATGTGACTGCCGAACTGAAGGAGCTTGAGACGACGATCCTGCAGGCCGACGATAGGATCTGCACCCTCGAGTACGAGCTCTTCTGCGATGTCAGAGACAGGGTCAAATCCGAGAGCGTGCGCATTATGAGAACGGCGTCGGCGATCGCCCGGCTGGACACCCTCGCATCCCTCGCGGAAGTCGCCGTCCTCCGGGGTTATACCCGGCCGGAGGTCGATATGTCCGGCGAGATTGTCATCAGGGACGGCAGACACCCCGTCGTCGAGGCGATGGGACTGGAGACGGTATTCGTCCCAAACGATACGGTGCTGGATAAAAATGAAAACCGCCTCGCTATTATCACCGGACCGAACATGGCCGGAAAATCCACATATATGCGCCAGGTGGCGCTGATTGTGATATTGGCCCAGATCGGGAGCTTTGTCCCCGCCGCCTCCGCGAAGATAGGGATCGTGGATAAGATTTTCACAAGGATAGGCGCGGGAGACGAGCTCGCGGCAGGCAAGTCGACTTTTATGGTGGAGATGAGCGAGACGGCCTTGATTCTCGCGTCGGCTACGCCGGACAGCCTGATCATATTCGACGAAATCGGAAGGGGCACGTCCACGTTCGACGGCATGTCGATAGCCCGGGCGGTTCTCGAGTATGTCGCGTCAAAAAAGACCCTCGGCGCGAAAACAATGTTTGCCACCCATTACCACGAGCTCACCTCGCTTGAAAGCAAGATAGACGGCGTTAAAAACTACAATATCACCGCAAAAAAGCGCGGAGACGAGCTGATATTCCTGCGTAAAATCGTCAGGGGCGGCGCGGACGACAGCTACGGCATAGAGGTCGGCAAGCTGGCCGGGCTTCCGAAGCAGGTAATTGCCAAGGCGAAGACGATTCTTGAGGAGCTTGAGAGCGGCAAACGGGAGACTGTCAGGACAGTCACGGTCAGCAGCAACGAAGGCCAGCAGGATCTTTCCGGCGGTCAGCGGGAGGAGCTTTTAAAAGAGCTCGCTTCGCTGAAGGTCGACACTATGACGCCGCTCGAGGCGCTCAACGTTCTCTACAGGCTGTCTAGGGAAGCGGCCGAGCTGATTTAAGCGCAGCAAGGAGATACAAAATGCAGAAAATAAAACGCCTTTCAAAGCAGATGACAAACCTGATCGCCGCCGGCGAGGTGGTCGAGAGACCGGCCTCCGCCGTCAAGGAGCTTATCGAAAACTCGATGGACGCGGGCGCTGACATAATCACCGTGGAGATAAAAAACGGCGGCGTCACGTTAATCAGGGTCACGGACAACGGCTCCGGAATACCCGCGGACGAGCTTGAAACAGCGTTTTTAAGGTACGCGACGAGCAAAATCTCCGAGGAGGAGGATCTTTCGCATATCCGTACGATGGGCTTTCGTGGAGAGGCCCTTGCGGCGATCGCCGCGGTCTCAAAGGTCACAATGCTGACAAAGACGCGGGAGAGCGATATCGGCGCGAAGATCACCCTCGAAGGGGGCGTGGTTACGGAAAAGTCCGAAGCCGGCTGCCCGGATGGGACGACGATTATCGTGGCCGACCTTTTCTACAACACCCCGGCAAGGCATAAGTTTTTGAAAAAGGACAGCTCCGAGGCCGGGTACATCCAGAGCGTCTGCCAGCGCGCCGCCATGTGCAGGCCGGATATATCGTTCAAGCTGATCAGGGACGGTGATACGATCGTCCACACTCCGGGGGACGGGAGCTTTTTTTCCGTTCTCTACTGTATTTTCGGAAAGGCCGTGACCTCCGGTCTTGCCGAAGTTGATTACGCCTACGAAAACTGCAGGGCATACGGCTATGTGTCAAAACCCTACGCGGCGCGCCAGAGCCGGACGATGCAGCATTTCCTCGTCAACGGGAGACCGGTGAAAAGCCTGCTTCTGCAGAGCGCGGCCGAGGAAGCGTTCCGGGGCAAAATCGTTACCGGAAAATATCCGGCCTGCTTTTTAAGCGTAACCGTGCCGGAGGAGAGCATCGACGTCAACGTACACCCGGCGAAAACGGAAGTGAAATTTGCTTTTGAACGCGCGGTGTTCGACACCGTCTACTACGGCGTGAAAAACGCGCTTGACGCGGAGAATCCGGCCGCCAGGATCGTCCTTTCGGATAAAAAGTACTCGTACGAACGGCCGGAGCCCGAAAAACCTAAAACAGCCGTTGCCATGCCGCTTCCGGAGGAGAAGGAAAACGTTCTTCCGCTGAGGTCGAACGATATTTTTACAAAAGAGCTTGCGGATGAAGAAATTTACAAAAAACACAAATATTCAACAAAAAATTATGGTATAATAGGCAATGCTACCACCGAAAACGCCGCCGAAGCGAAGGAAATTCCGGCAAAGAAAACGACGTCGGAGATAATCAGCCCGTTGTCAACACTGCCTGACAAGGCTTCAGAGGTTTCGCAATGCGAGGAGAAGGCCGAGGAAAAAGAGACGGAAGAAAAAGAAATCTCCTATTCTGTTCTCGGCGAGATATTCGGCGTTTACATATTGATTTCATGCGGCGATGAGCTGCTGATTATGGACAAGCACGCGGCGCACGAGCGGATAAAGTACGAGGAGTTGAAACAGGACGCCGGCGCGTGCGCCCCTCAGACGCTGCTTGACCCGCCCGTGGTCACCCTCCGGGCCGAGGACAAGGCCGTTATTATTGAAAACAAAGAACTTCTTTACGGAATCGGTTTCGAAATCGACGATTTCGGCGGCGGAAGCGTTATCGTCAGAGCTGTGCCGGATATCTACGCGAAAGACAGCGCGGAGGAAGCCGAAGACGCGCTTAACGAGCTTGCGCAGAAGCTGAAAAGCGGGCGCGGGCTAATCACACAAAAAAGGGACGAGCTTTTGCAGATGATGGCCTGCAAATCCGCGATTAAAAGCGGTGACAGATCGGACAGGCGCGAGCTTGAACGTCTTGCGGACTCGGTTCTGCGAAACAATGAGCTGAGAAACTGTCCTCACGGCAGGCCGATCTACGTAAGCCTCGGCAAGACTGAACTTGAAAAATACTTCAAACGGATCGTATAAAGATGTGCGCTCAAAACAACCGGAATAAGTTGGTCTGCGTAGTCGGACCGACGGCCGCTGGGAAAACAAAGCTCGCCGTCGATATCGCTTTGGCTTTCGGCGGGGAAGTGGTTTCCGCCGACTCGATGCAGATTTACAGGGGAATGGACATAGGGACCGCGAAGCCGTCGCCCGAAGAAATGCGGGGAGTTCCTCACCATATGATAGACGTGGCGGACCCGAACGAGGATTACTCCGCGGCGAGGTTCGGAGACGAGGCCGGGACGGTTATAGACGATGTTCTCGAGAGGGGAAAGCTCCCCGTAATCGCGGGCGGAACGGGATTTTATATCGGAGCCGTATTAAACCCGGACGGGTTTGCGCCGAGACCGGAAAACGATGAAATCAGAAAAGAGCTGCAAAAACTTGCCGACGCAAAGGGTGTTGACGCGGTCTTTGAGATATTAAAGAGGGAAGATCCCGAAAGCGCGGAGAAAATCGATAAAAACAATTTAAAGCGAGTGATACGCGCAATCGAGATTTACCGCACCTGCGGGATGACACGGGCGGAATTCTTATCGTCCAGACCCTCGGAAAAAAGGCGCAATACTATCATGATCGGGCTTAACGTCGTGCCGAGAGAGCGCCTGTACGAGAGAATCAACCTCCGGGTGGACGATATGATGGCGCGCGGGCTTTTAAACGAGGTGAGAGCTCTGCTCGAAAACGGCGTAAGAGAAAACGGCACTGCGATGCAGGCCATCGGCTACAAGGAGCTTGTTCCGGCCATCAGGGGTGAAACCGATATCGGCACGGCGGTCGCGCTGATCAAGCAGCGGAGCAGAAACTACGCAAAGCGGCAGCTGACATGGTTTAAAAGAGACGCGGGCACCGTATGGTTTGAACACACGGGCGGGAACGATTTCGAAAAAACGATTGAAATAATAAAAAAATATATTAAAGATAAACTACAGGAGGAATAAAAATGCAAAAACAGCTCAATATTCAGGATACTTTTTTAAACCAGGCACGGAAAGATCATATCATGCTCACGATTTTTTTGGTAAACGGGTTCCAGTTCAAGGGGATGGTGAAGAGCTTCGATAATTTCACGGTCGTACTCGACGTAGACGGAAGGCAGCGCCTGGTGTACAAGCACGCGATCTCGACGATAGTTCCGGATAAGACCATTGAACTCTATACCGGAGAACAGGCTGAATAAGTGGCAGCAAATAACAAAAAGCCGGCTTTTAAGCCGGCCGGGGAATGATTCCTATGTCGCGATTGATAAAAAGGTTGATTTACGGTTTTGTCTCTCTTCTGTTCGCGCTCGTCGTCGGATATTCGATATACATGCTAGTCAAGGAGAACAGCTCGTCGCTGATTACGGCGACGGTTGAAATGACGAGTGTAAACGTGGGTATCACAGCCCAGGGCTTAATCGTAAGGGACGAGAAGCTCATCAATATGGAGAGCGGTTATTGTTACATACCTTTGGCAAATACGGGAGACCGGGTATCCGCGGGCAAAGCGATAGCCGCGTGCTTCTCGTCGGAAAACGACAGGGACGCTTACCTTAAGAAAAACGACGCGGAAGCGAAAATCGAGCTGCTGCAGAGCGCGAAAAACAACGCAGGCTCGGATACCAACATAGCGGACTACAATAAAGAGATATACAGGCTTATCAGGGAGATTTCCGGCTGCGGGAGCGACCGCGAGGTCGGAAACATGCTTTCGGATTTAAGCGGGGATCTAGAAAAAGCCGTTGTCAGCAGGGAATATCTTCTCGGGAACTATGACGGCATAGACAGCGACATCGCCGCCTTAAAAACGGAGGTGGAGGGTTATTCGGCTTCGATTGAAGCCGCCGTGAAATACCTGAAAACCGATAAGGCGGGGTATATTTCCCTTGTGCCGGACGGCATGGAGAATTATTTCCAAATCGACACTCTCGCGGATATGACGCCGGAGCAATTTGAGGAAGCAATAGGCAAAACTCCCCAGCCACTGGAAAATGTTGCACTGGGGAAAATGATATACGGGTACGACTGGTATATCGCGATGCCCGTAAAGAGCGAAGAGGCGGGGAACGTTGCAAACGGCGATTCATACACCGTTCAGATCTCTGGAGAGAGTGTTGTCGCAAGCGTCGAAGCGGTAAACAAATCGTCGGACGGGACTAAGGCCCTGATCATTTTGAAAAGCAACGTCGCGCTGTCAGATATGACAGCGTCGAGACGTCAGTCCTGCAAGCTCATCTTAAGCACCTATGAGGGCTTTAAAATACCGATAGAGGCCCTCAGAGTCGTGGACGGACAGGCGGGGGTATTCGTGCTGGAGGGCGCCGAAGCCAAATTTAAGCCGGCCGAGATTCTCTATAAAAGCGCGAACTTCTACGTGGTTAAGGCAAATACGGAGGACAAGGACGCGCTCTTCCTCTACGACAAGGTCATTATTAACAGCAAGAACCTCTACGACGGCAAGGTAGTCGGTTGATTTTCGAGGATTGCCGGAAAATATTGCTTAATCAGTTGACAAGCGGGTTTATTTTTAAGATAATATAGTTATGTATATAATCGAGGCGTTATCGCTTCGCCGATACAAAAATATTTGGGGAGGAACTTATTATGGGATTTATAGATAAAATAAAGAAATGGACAGATGTGGACGATTATGAGGAAGAGAGCTACGACGATTATGTTCCCCAGCAGCCACATCAGGAACAGCAGCCCGTTTCGCGCGTGTCTACTACATACGACCAGCCGCAGACGATTCCCTACAGCCGCGGAAATAAGGTCGTGAACATCAACGCGACGGCGCAGCTTCAGGTGGTGCTCGTCAAGCCGGACAAGTTTGAGAACGCTACCGAAATCGCCGACCATTTGAAGGATAAAAGAACCGTCGTTATTAATCTAGAGCAGACAAACAAGGAAATCGCACGCCGTCTGCTTGATTTTCTGAGCGGGGTCGCCTACGCGTTCCAGGGAAAGATACAGAAGGTCGCTAACAGCACATTCCTTATTACGCCGTATAATGTCGGAATCATGGGCGATATTATCGACGAGCTCGAGAGCAACGGCCTGTATTTCTAAGCGAAATTTAAGGATGATTCGATTTGGCATACCAGTTGTTCAGACAAACGGTTATTTCGCTGATTGAGCTGATTTCAATACTTCTGCTGATCAGGGCGGTTTTTTCATGGTTCCCTACGGTCAGAGGCGGGCGGGTTTTGGAGATCATTTATATGATTACCGAGCCGGTCCTGCTCCCGTATCGGACATTATTCAACCGGCTCGCAATAGGCAGGGGCTTTCCGGTTGATTTGTCGTTTCTTGCGACGATGATTACGCTGCAGATCATAGCGGCGGTCTTATAATTAGAGTACGATGCGGGATTATACCTTGACGTAAGAAGGGTTTGATATAAATGAGCGAGACAAAAAAGCCTGAGGCTTTCTTTGATAAAGTCGTATTCGGCGGATACGACACGGTGCAGGTTGACGAGTTCGTCATCGAGGCTAAGAAAATTATCGCGCAATACAAAAAGGATAACGCCTTGCTGACGCAAAAGCTGAAAATTCTGGCGGACGAAATAAACGCCGGAAGGTCGGCAAACAGCGAAAAGCCGGTAAAAATCGAAGAGCTGCGGCAGGCGGAACCGAACCCTGAGAAGGAGACTGTTGTCGAAGCGGAACCCGTCAAAGCCCAGGATACCGCCGCCGAAAAAAGCGTCGAAAGTCTGATTTCACTCAATGCCGAGCTCTCGAAAAGGCTGATGGAGCAGTACCAGGCGCAATCCGAGGCGCTTCGCAACGGCCTTGAAAAAATGGAAAAAATGCTGGAGACCGCTGGCAAAGCCTGCGACGTGATCGGAAGCATCCTAACCTCGGCGGAAGCCAGACGGGAGAGCCTAGGTACGTCCGCGGATCAAACGCCTCCCTCCGTAAAAGCGGAACCGGCGCCGGAGCAGGTTTCTAAAGATGAGCCGGGCGGTGAGGACGTCGTCGCTTCGGTGTTCGACGGTGTCAAGGACGATGCGGCTGAGGATAAAGATGCGTGGGATTCGAAAGAAGAAACGGCTCAGGCCGGGCAACCGGAGTCTGCCGGCAGTGATCAGGTATTTTACGTGACCAGGGTCGATGACGCGGAGGAGAACAGCGGCGATACGGCGGAAAAAGAGCCGGAGCCCGAAAAAGAGACAATTGCGGAGGTTAAAAGCGAGCCGGAGCCCAAGCCCGTGGAGAGCGCCGCGGAAAATGTCGCGCCGGGCGAGTCGGTCACGCTTGATTCGGACGGTATCGATACGTCAAATCTTACATATGAAGAGGCGCTCGCGCTGGTTCTCAGCAAAAACGGAATTAAATACCGGTCTACCGGATTTCAGACCGCTTCGGACGATAATGAGAAGACCAAGGAATTCAAGACCAATATGGCTTCGGTGGAGCAGATAAAGCCCGGAAAGAGCGCAAAGAAGGACGAAGCCGGAGCCGCGGAAAAGAAGCAAAAGAAAGAGAAAAAGCCCGGTCTGGTCTCACTGATCAAGCAGGGAATCAACGCGATTCTCGAGGATGAAGACGATGAGGACGACGATGACGACAGCCTTGATCCGTCGATTTTCGATGAGATAAAGGCTTCGGAGCAGCCGCTTCAGTTCGGGAAGGACTACGATGTTAAAAAGAAAAACTGATTCGCTTATATCAATATCCCCGTTTCAATTTTTCTTCGTCTCTCTGCCGATTATCATACTCGGTCTTGTCGCGGACAGAGCGGTGAAGCTGCTCGCGGAAAAGCTCTGGATAAAAGGTGACACCTTCGAGCTGATCCCCGGAATTTTAAGGCTGACCTACGCGGAAAACGACGGAGCGGCGTTCAGCATGCTCTCCGGCCGCCGCGAATTCTTCATCGTCGTGACGATAATCGTGCTTGTGGCAGCGTTCTATTTCCTCCTGAGAGGACATATCCACGGGCTGTTCGGCATCGTGTCGCTGTCGCTCTGCATATCAGGCGCGATAGGCAACTTTATCGACAGAGTGTCCCGGGGCTATGTCGTGGACATGTTCGAGCCGATTTTCATTGATTTCGCGATATTCAATGTGGCGGATATATTGCTGAATGTGGGCGGAATCGCCTTCGCCCTCTACTTTCTGTTTTTCCACGAGAGAAACAGGGAAAGAGACGACTCGCCGATCGATATTAGGACGGCGGACTATAAGTATATCAGCGTTTCGGGGACGGAGCTGACCGAGCTGGACCTGCGGGACGGGAAGCTGGGCTTCCGGATAAAGCAATACAGAGAGACAAAAAACGGCGAGTCTGATTTTGTATAAGAAGCTTGCCGTACCGGCAGGAAATGGTGTTTTATGAAAACCATAGAGCTTATATGCAAAGACGTCGATAACGGAAAACGGGTCGATGTCTTTTTGTTTGAGAATAAAGTCGCCGCGAGCAGGAGCGCCGCGGCGGCTCTGGTGGCGGAGGGCGCCGTACTAATCAACGGCAAGAAATGCAAAAAGAGCGACATACTGACTTCGGGCGACGTCGTCGCCGCGGTGCTGCCCGAACCGAAGGACCCGGAAGCCAAGCCCGAGGCGATCGCTCTGGACGTGGTTTACGAGGACGAATATCTGCTGGTCGTCAATAAGCCTAAGGGGATGGTGGTCCATCCCGCGCCGGGAAACGAGGAGGGGACGCTTGTCAACGCGCTTTTGTCCCATTGCGCGGGCGGGCTTTCGGGGATCAACGGCGTAAAGCGGCCGGGAATCGTCCACAGGATAGATAAGGATACCTCCGGGCTTTTAATCGTGGCTAAAACCGACGAGGCGCATACGGGGCTCGCGGCGCAAATCGCCGTGCATTCTTTCAAAAGGGAGTATGAGGGCGTCGTATGGGGCGCTTTTTCGGAACAGAGCGGAGAGATTGACAGGCCCGTCGAACGGAGCGCCAGGGACAGAAAAAAGATGGCGATCACCGACACCGGCAAGCGCGCCGTCACCGATTACAGGACGATAGGGGTATACTCCGGTAAAAACGCGACCTACTCCCACATGCGCTTTGAGCTGAAAACGGGGCGTACCCACCAGATCCGAGTACACTGCGCGTCCGCTGGGCACCCGATAGCAGGAGACGGCGTGTACGGAAAAGCGGACAGGGATAAGAAATACTTTCCCGGGCTTGAAGGGCAATGCCTGCACGCGGCCTGCATAGGCTTTAGGCACCCCGTCACCGGCGAATACCTTGAATTTAACGCGCCATATCCCGAATATTTCGAAGAGGTATTGACAACGCTAGAGCATTGGGATAGAATATTGTAAACTGAATATGACCGCGAAGGGCGTTGCCTTTTTAGCGGTACGGGGTGCTGATAACAGATATCGGCTGAGATCGGAGAAATCCGGAACCCGGGAACCTGATCCGGATAATGCCGGCGTAGGAAACATAATGTTTTGTTCCGCACAAATACATTGTGTGGAATTTGTTTTGTAAAAGCGACGATTTATCCGGGTCGGGTATTTTCAGAGAATACGGAGGAAAATACCATGACTGAAAAGACAAGAAATTTAAAAACACTCGCGCTTGTCGAGACGGCGGTACTCGTCGCCCTCGGCTTCGCGCTGAGCTATGTGCAGTTTAAGGTCGTCCCGTACGGCGGAGCCATCACGGCGGCCTCGATGCTTCCGATTCTGCTGATAGGCATAAGACGCGGCCTGCCCTGGGGCATCGGTGGTGCCGTCGTCTACGCGCTTTTGCAGGCGCTCCAGAACGGCTCGCTCGTACCTCCGGCCTCCGGTGTCGGCACCTATCTGCTGATGATGCTGCTGGACTATCTGGTGGCCTTCGGCTCCCTTGGTCTCTCCGGCCTGTTCAGGAGCAGAAAAAACGGGCTTCTGATCTCCGTCCCGATCTGCCTTGGGATCAGATATCTGTCCCACGTCCTGTCGGGCGTTATACTGTGGGGGAGCTACGCCTGGGAAAACTGGCCCGTGGCTCCGTACTCGTTTGCCTATAACGCGACCTATATGGTGCCCGAATTCATCATTACTTTCGCTGCAGCGTATGTCCTTTCAAAGTATCTCCCGCAGAAATATATTAAGTCTTAAATATAAAAAATAAAGGGAATTGGGTATGGGTAGATTTTCCGGTGTTCTGATTGTAACCGATCTCGACGGTACGCTGTTAAACTCAAAAAAGGATGTGGGCGAGGCAAGCCGAAGGTCGATATCCCGTTTCATCGACGAGGGCGGGTACTTTACGTTTGCCACCGGCAGACTCCGCCTGTCATTTCAGAACATCATCGGCAAGGTAACGCAAAACGCGCCGATCCTGTTTGCGAACGGCGCGCAGATCTACGATTTAACGCAGGAGAAGCTGCTCTGGGAACACGCGATTGAAGAGGACGTGGAGCGGCTCTGCGAAGAGGTTTTGGAGAAATTTCCCGGCACCGCGGCGGAGGTTTACCGGCATAACCGGTGCGACACCGTGCGGGAAAACGCTATCACAAAAAAGCATATGGAGGATTTCCTGATACCCCGGACGGAACGGGCGTCGTTTTCCGAAATAGAAAAACCGTGGATAAAAGTCCTCTTCACAAACGAGCCTGACGTTTTAAACGAGATATCGGCCTTTATAGCGTTAAAAAACCGTCGGCTGAACGTGAGGTTTTCGTCTAAATACTTCCTCGAGGTATTCAGCGGAAACATAGATAAGGGCAGGGGCGCGAAGAAGCTTGCCGATATGCTGGGCGTTTCATACGAGCATATCTACGCCGCTGGGGACCAGGAAAACGACATTGATCTTCTTTCGGCCGCCGCGGTTTCCTTCGCGCCGGAAAACGCGGTTCCCGCGGTCAAAGAAAGTGTGGACGTGATTCTTCCCGACAACGACCACGATACGATGGCGGCGCTGATTTCGTACCTTGAAAAACGCTACTGATTTTTTTCCCGCTTTGATTTTTTTACATAATAAGCGCAGGACTTGTTTTTATTGTCGGCGTTGAGCTGCCCGGCCGACACGGCTCTGTCGAGCGAGCACTCACCGTGCTTTTGATAGATGCAGTCGCTTGTGCACGGAATCATGGTCGATGAAACCTCCGGAAGAACTGATTTGTAAAATAATTTTTCCCGTATAAAAAACGTAATAATTATGCCCTCAGAAATAAACAATAAGTATCAAGAGATAATGTTTATCAATGGGGGCATTTTTATTCATGAAAAGGATCCTGACGACGCTCATTATCACCGTGGCAATCATGATACTGATCTGGATGCTGATACCCCCAATGCTGCAGAAAGAAGCCGTTAAAGCGACGCTGATATCGCCGAAAAGGCAGACCGTGTACGAGACGATCTCTTGCACGGGAAATACGGTCTCCAAGAACGTAGATAGGATGAAGATCGGCGTGCCGGCTCAGATCGTCGCCGTCTACCACGGAGAGGGGGACACGATCGAAGCCGGAGAGCTTATCTTAAGATATAAACCCCTTCAGAACAGCATTTCGTCGGAAGCGCTGGCCGGAATCATTTATTCCGAGATTTTTTCCAATATCGGAAACATGTATTCGGATTTTGACGAGGAGCAGATACTTACCGCGGCGAAAGTATACGCGCAGACGGGGAGAATTCCGGACTATTTCAAGGATTTTTATCTGACAGACTCAAAAATTAGCGCGCACGATGGAAATCTCTACGCGTCGATAAGCGGCACCGTGACAAAGATAAACTGCACCGTGGGCGATATCGTGAGCGGTGTTTTTACAAGCGCGGTGATAGCCGACGAAGAGCTTGAGGCGGAAGTCAATATCCCGGAGCAATACCTCTCGAGAATCAGGGTAGGCCAGGACGTCTCGCTCTACTCCGGCGCCCGGAGCGGCGTATACTTCTCGGGCAGACTCAGGGAAATCGATACAAGCGCGAAGACCGTAGGCGGTCTGATATCTAACGCAGAGACCGTCATCGGCTGCAGGATTGAGATCGACAACTGCGATTCGCTGATTCCCGGGCTCGCTGTAAAGGCGCGGATTAACTGCGGCGTGTATGAAAATGCGATTGTCATCCCGTACTCCGCGATCGAACAGGACGAAAACGGCGCGGAGTATGTCTACAGATATGAAAACGGCTATGTAAAAAAAGAATACTTGAATTCAGTCTATGAAAACGACGACGGCGTGGTGGTTGAGAGCGGTTTTACTGAAAACGACCTTATCGTCGAACACCCGTCCGAGGATCTCGCTGACGGGATGGCGGTAATGGCCGAGATGACGGGGCAGAGCGAATGAAAATATCGGACCTTCTTGTCATTTCGCTTAAGAACATCGCGAGGGGAAAGCTTCGCACTTTTCTGACGGTCCTCGCCATATCGATAGGCATCGCTTCAGTTATCCTGCTCACTGTCATCGGCCAGTCTGGCAAAAAGCTGATCAACGACAAGCTGGAGCAGCTCGGGCTGAACGGGATAATGGTTTTTTCCGGCGACTTTGAAGGCTTGACCCTCGCCGACGGTGAAAGGATAGAAAAAAGGGTGTCCGAGGTCTCTCTGACGATGCCATTTGATACGTTCATCGGATATTATAAGGTGCACGGCTCAGGCTCGAAGACGGCGGTAATCTTCGGCGTAGATGAAAACATATCGTCGTTTATGAATATGGAAATCCTCTCGGGCAGTCTTTTTAACAAATTCGAATGCGAATCGGGTGAAAAGGTCTGCGTTGTCGAGGAGTCTTTTGCGATGAGCGAATTTCAGAGGACAAATATTGTCGGGAAGACGGTTTTCCTCTCCGACGGCAGCTCCGGAGACAATTATACGATCGTCGGAGTGGTTAAATCCTCCGTGAGCGACATCACCGGACTAATCGGGGTCAAGATCCCGCAGTTTATCTACGTGCCCTACGAGTCGCTGGGCTACGGCGAGGACGCGAGCATCGGTCAGCTGGCGATAAAGGTAAAAAACGAGAAGGACGCCGCGGAGGTAAAATCCAAGGTTATCTCCGTGCTGAAGAAGTCAAACATCAGAGGGAAGTATTTTCAGGTTGAAAACATATCGGAATACCGCGGCCAACTGGACGGTATTCTGGACGTGGTTACCCTTGTATTGTCATTTACCGCTGCAATCTCGCTTATTGTCGCCGGGATCGGGATTATGAACTCAATGCTCGCAACCGTAAACGACAGGCGCGCGGAAATAGGCATCTGTAAGGCGATCGGTGCCACAAGGGGGCAGATAGCGCTTATTTTCCTCTGTGAGGCCGTAATTTTGTCTGTAATCGGTGGCCTGACGGGCGCAGGCGTGGGGCTCGCCGTTGTCCTGACGTCCAAGGGGATTACCGGGATCACGCCCGAGTTATCATTTTCGGGCGTCCTTCTGCCCGGTGCAGTCACGATTATGACAGGGCTTTTGTCCGGCCTGCTGCCGGCGGTAAAAGCCTCGAGAATGCTGCCTGTCGCGGCGATAAGAAAGGAGTAGCCCGTATGACGAGAATATGCCGGCCAAACCTGCCGGAGGGCAGGGTGACCGAGGTGCTGGTGGGCGAGGCGTTTTTCAAAATGCTTGCCGGCGGGTTTTACAGCTACGGTTTAAAGCCGTTGATCGTTAAAGGGCCGGCGCTGCTGCCGGGCGGGATAAGGGATCACCCAGACATCTGCCTGAGACATGTGGCAACCCGCTCCGGGCAAGCCGGCGGGACGCTGCTTACTTTTTCAAACGCGATTATTCCGAGATATACGCTTGAACGCGGCGGCTTTGTGATTAAAAGCGTCCCCGGTCCGCAGAGCGCCGCATACCCCTGCGACGCCGCGCTGAACGCGGCGATCATAGGGAACATCGCGGTATATAGCCCGGGTGTCATGTCGCCCGCTCTGAAAGCGGAGCTGACAAAAAACGGATATCGGCTGCTGCCGGTAAAGCAGGGGTATTCCGCGTGCAGTACAGCCGTTGTCGACGATTACTCGGCGATTACCTCCGACTCGGGGATTGCGAAAGCGCTTCTCTCCGAGGGTATAGACGTCTTATTGATAACGCCGGGATACATTGCGCTCGAGGGGTACGATTACGGTTTTATCGGCGGAGCCTGCGGAAAGCTGTCAAAAAACACCCTGGTGTTTACGGGAAAGCTTGACGGACATCCGGACAGAGAAAAAATCCTTAACTTTCTCATAAAAAAGCAAATATTCCCGATATTTCTAACGGATCTGCCAGTATTCGACGCCGGAGGAATCGTTCCGCTGCGCGAGGAGAGTAACAAATGAGCACATCCGGCATATGATGAACCGTTGGAACCCGTATATTGAAAGGAGAATGCCTATGCGACAAAAGCTGAGGGCAAGCGGGCTTTTGAACAACGGAATATTTTGGATATGCGCGGGAGCCCTGATACTTATTTTAATCTTTGTGCCGTTCAAACTGCTGCTTGCCGTCGCGGCTCTTGCGATGATCGCGTTCGGCCTCCGGGTATGCGGTAAAAACAACTGATGTCCAGGACTTAAGGCGGGAAAGCGTCCCGCGCTGCAGTAAAGCGCCAGTAAACGGCGGAACGGAGGTTTTATGCAGATCGTAATTGTCCAGGCGCCGAAAATCTTAAGGGGATTTTTAAAACTAATTTTCGGAATCAGGCCTCAGAGGTAAATACTTAAGCAAAAAGCGTTGCCAAATGCGATTTATTGTATTTGGCAACGCTTTTTTTGAAATTAACGGGCGGGGAAGGTGTCTAAAGGCCTCTTTTTTCGCAGATATCGTTAAGCGTGCAGGCGGAGCATTTCGGGGCTCTGGCGGTGCACACCGCCCGGCCGTGGAAGACAAGCCTGTGGCAGAAATCGTTTTGCTCTTTCTCCGGGATCAGCTCTCTTAAGCGGAACTCCACCTTCTTCGGGTCCTTCGAGTCGCAGAGCCCGAAGCGGTTTGACAGCCGTATGCAGTGAGTATCCGCGACGATCGCGGACTTGCCGTAAACGTCGCCGAGGATCAGGTTCGCGATTTTTCTGCCGACGCCCGGAAGCGACAGAAGCTTGTCCATCGTGTCTGGGACTTCTCCGCCGAATTCGGACAACAGCGTGATCGCGCCGTTTTTCAGGTCGCGTGCCTTGGCGTGGTAAAAACCGGTTGGCTTTACCACGGACTCGAGCTCGTCCATGTCGGCGTTCGCCATTGCTTCAAGGGTGGGATATTTTACATACAGAACCTTGGCAACCTCGTTTACCCTTTTATCCGTGCACTGCGCGGCGAGGCGCGCGGAAAACAAAAGCTGCCAGGGCTCGCCGAATTCAAGGGAACAGGATACGTCCGGGTAGAGTTTTTTCAGTATTTCGACGATTTTAAGGGCTTTCTCAGCTTTTTCCATATGGTGTCCTTCCGGGAAACAGTTTACATACATCATTATATAAATAATCCTTCGATATTTCAAGCCTTGCTTGTTGAATAAATAGAAGATTTCGGTTGGGCTTGTTATCGGAGCTTGGCTTGTAGTATAATTAAGAAAAAGCTGAAATAATCTGTTTGGGGAGTAGAAAATGTTTGATGTTGATTCCTGCATAGAGCTGATTAGAAAACAGGACCCGGACGTAGGTGGCGCGATAGAGGCCGAGCTTAAGCGGCAGAGGCGGAACATTGAGCTTATCGCGTCCGAAAACTTCGTAAGCCCGGCGGTCCTCGCCGCGGCGGCCACCGTGCTGACAAACAAGTACGCGGAAGGTTACCCGGGAAAGAGATATTACGGCGGCTGCGACTGTGTCGACGTGGTCGAGGATATCGCGAGAAAGAGAGCCTGCGAGCTTTTCGGAGCGGAGCACGCGAATGTGCAGCCGCACAGCGGTGCCAGCGCGAATCAGGCGGTTTATTTTGCGCTTTTAAAACCGGGCGACACAGTGCTCGGGATGAATCTGCAAAACGGCGGACACCTGACCCACGGAAGCCCCGTCAACATCTCCGGCAGCTATTATAACTTTGTCCCCTACGGCGTGGATGACGTCACCCACATGATAAATTACGATAAGCTCGAACGGCTGGCAAAAGAGCACAAGCCGAAAATGATTGTCGCCGGCGCGAGCGCTTACCCGCGCGTCATCGATTTTGAACGGTTCTCCGAGATCGCGAAATCCGTCGGGGCCTACCTGATGGTGGACATGGCGCATATCGCCGGTCTTGTGGCCGCGGGGCTGCACCCGTCCCCTGTACCATACGCCGACATTGTGACCACCACGACGCATAAAACCCTTCGCGGGCCGCGGGGCGGCATGATCCTCTGCAAGGAGGAGTACGCCAAGGCTATTGACAAGGCAATTTTTCCCGGAACGCAGGGCGGTCCGCTTATGCACATTATCGCCGCGAAAGCTGTATGCTTCGGCGAGGCGCTTAAGCCGGAGTTCAAGGATTACCAGAAGCAGATTGTCAAGAACGCCGCGACCCTCGCAAGCGCTCTTGTCAAAGAAGGCTTCGACCTTGTCTCCGGAGGAACCGACAATCATCTGATGCTGCTCGATTTAAGAAATGTAGGCATAACCGGCAAAGAGCTCCAGTTCAGGCTGGACGAGGTACACATCACCGCAAATAAAAACACAATCCCCAATGATCCCCAGAGCCCGTTTGTCACAAGCGGTCTCCGCCTGGGCACCCCCGCGATCACGTCCCGCGGCCTGAAGGAAGCGGACTGCGAAGTGCTCGCAAGGCTCATCTGGCTTGCGGCGACGGATTTCGATGCGAAAAAGAACGATATTATTTCAGAGGTTGAAAAGATCTGCGAGAAATACCCGCTCTACGAATAATAAAAGTGAGGCGAGCAAATGGATCAGCCGCTGGCGGATAAACTGAGGCCGACGACCATTGACGAGGTCGCCGGTCAGGCGCATTTGCTTGGAAAAGGCGCGATACTCCGCCGTATGATTGAGAACGGGAAAATCTCAAACATGATTTTTTACGGTCCATCAGGTATCGGCAAAACCACGGTCGCCGGGATCATCGCGCAGAAAACCGACAGAACGCTGTACAAGCTGAACGCGACCACCGCGTCGATAGCTGACATCAAGGCTATATGCGACGAGGTCGGAGCGTTTACGTCGCCGAAGGGCATATTGATTTATCTGGATGAGATACAGTATTTCAATAAGAAACAGCAGCAGTCCCTGCTCGAGTTTATCGAAAACGGCAGCATCGTGCTGATAGCGTCGACCACCGAGAACCCCTTCTTCTATGTCTACGGCGCAATTCTGAGCCGCTCGACGGTTTTTGAGTTCAAGCCCGTAGCGGCGTCCGATATCGTTTCGGTCCTGAAACGGGCGCTCGCATATATCAAAACCGAGCGCGGCGTCTCGCTGAAGGCGGATCAAAAGACGCTGATGTCTATCGCGGAATCCTGCGGCGGAGACGTCCGGAAAGGGATAAACGCGGTGGAAATGCTTTTAAACGCCGTGCCCTCCGACGCGAAGGAGTATGATATAACTGCGGAAGACATTGCGGCTGTGGCGCAGCGGTCGTCGATGCGCTACGACAGGGACGGCGATTCCCACTACGATATTCTCTCGGCTCTGCAGAAATCCGTCCGGGGCAGCGACCCCGACGCGGCGCTCTACTACCTCGCAAGGCTACTGACCGCGGGTGATCTGCCATCCGCCTGCAGAAGGCTGCTCGTGATGGCGAGCGAGGATGTGGGGCTTGCATACCCCCAGGCGATTGTCGTTGTCAAGGCCTGCGTAGACGCGGCGCTTCAACTCGGCTTGCCGGAGGCTCAGCTCCCCCTCGCGGAAGCGGCCGTATTGCTGGCCACCGCGCCGAAATCGAACAGTTCGGCCGCGGGCATCTGGTCGGCCATGTCCGATATCGCAGACGGAAAAGTCTACGATATTCCCGCGCATATCAAGGACGCACATTACTCCGGCGCGGCGAAGCTCGGCAGGGGAGAGGATTATAAATATCCCCACTCTTATGAGAACAACTGGGTGGAACAAACCTATCTGCCGGAGGAGCTCAAAGACCGCGTCTACTACGAGTACGGAAAAAATAAGCTCGAGCAGGCATCGAAAAAGTACTGGGACGAGATAAAAAAGAAAGTACAGTAAAGAAGATCCGCGAAAGACTCGCGGATCTTTTGATATATACAGCTAAATATTCCGTAATGTTTGATATCTGGTCACCCCTGCGGCTTTCTTGCCGGCTAGCTTCTGTGGATTTTCCCGCCGACCTTACCCGAGACAAAGATCTCGTCCTCCGCGTAAATGTCACCTCCGACGTCGCCCTGGACGTTGACTCGGCCCTCGGAACGGATGCTGCCCCTGACATAGCTCCTGCCGTTCGCCTCGGCGGGCTTCACGGTGACGTTGCCGTCCGCGTTAATGTCGCCGTCTACGTTGCCCGTAACGCAGAGGTCGCCGCTGCACTTTATACTGCCCTTTACATTTCCGTTTACGTTTGCGTCGCCGTCAACGCTCAGATCGCCTCCGACGCCGCCGCCGATATTTGCGTCGCCGTGAATTTCGGCGTAGCTTCCGATGCCGCCGCCGATGTTCGCGTCGCCGTCGATCTCCGCGTAGCTGTCGACGCCGCCGCCGATGTTCGCGTCGCCGTGGATTTCGGCGTAGCCGCCGATCCGTCCGCCGATGTTCGCGTCGCCTTCAATCTCGGCGTAGCCGCCGATGGCGCCGCCGACGCAGGCGTCTCCGCTGATCTCGGCATATCCGCCTATGCCGCCGCCGATGTTCGCATCACCCTGTATCTCGGCGTGGCCGCCGATGCTTGAGCCGACCGTAGCGTCCCCGTTTACTTCGGCATAACCGCCGATCCGTCCGCCGACGGTTAGATCGCCGTCAACCTCGGCGTAATCCGCGATGCTGCCTTTGACGCTGAGATCGCCGTTCACTTCGGCGTGTCCGTTCAGATTGCCCTGGATTTCACATTCACCGTCGATTTCGGCGTCCCCGTTGAGGTCGCCCCGGAAAATGAAATCCCCGTTTGCTCTGATCGTTTTCGGGGGCGCTTTCGAATCGGATACGAAAGCGCTTTTAGGCGCGGGTTCATGTTCCGGCTGCGGCGCTGGCTCAGCGGCGGGGAAGGCGGCTTCGGAAGATTTTTCGGAGAACAGGTCGTTTAAGCTTACGCCGAGTATAAAGGCGATGTCGGGCAGAAGGGTGATATCCGGGAAGGTCTCGCTTCTTTCCCACTGGCTTACGGCCTGATGGCTGACGCGGAGTTTGTCGGCAAGTTCGGCCTGGGTTAGCCCCAGAGCGCGGCGGAGCTCGGATATTCTTCTGCCGATAACCGTTTTATCAAACATTCTGTTTTCGCTTTTGTCCATAAAATTCTCCTCTTTCTTATCAATTTATTTCGGCGGCGGTTCGGTATTCTGCGGTGATTATAACAAATAAAAGCGATAATGTCTATAAAGCATTCATTGAATAGCAAAAAAATAGCCGATCAAGCATTGCTTGAACAGCCGGATATGTCAAGTCCGAAAATATGAGCTCATTCCTTAACGGCGAGCGTCGCCCAGAATGTGGGGATGCGGTGTTCATGCAGAAAACCGCTTCCGTTTGTATCCTCGTAAAGGTCCCTTATTGTGAAGCCGGACTGAATCTGCCCTCTGATTTGTTCATCGAGAGTGTGTGAAAACTGGACGCCGCTGTCGGTTCTTAACAGCTCTTCCATCAGCGAGGGCTCTTTGAGCGGATTGTAAGGTAGAGCGTTGACGATTTTTTCCTCGCTTTCGTCGACGGTGAAATTGAACCCGTTGTCAAGGCCGGACAGCAATCTCCCGCCTTTTTTCAGTATGCGATAGCACTCCCGCCAGACCGGGATAACATCCTCGATGTAGCAGTTGGAGACCGGGTGAAAGATCATGTCGAAGGTGCCGTCGGCAAACGGGAGCGGCTTTGTCATGTCCGCGCGAACGGTCTCGATCGAATATCCTTCCCTCGCGGCCACTGCGATTTCGCTGTCGATCTGCTTTTGCGAGTAATCGAGCACTATGCATATGGCACCCCGGGCGGCGAAAACCGGCATTTGCTGACCGCCGCCGCAGGCAAGACCGAGGACTCTGCACCCGGAGAGTGGAGGAAACCACTCTTTGGGCACGGGACGGGTCGGCGTTAAAACCACGTCCCATTCCCCGGATTTTGCTTTGAGAAACGTCTCGTGGGAGATCGGAACGCCCCATTCCCAGCCCGCGCTTACCCACCTGTCTATAGTATCGGAGTTTATATCGGTGTAGCTCATAAAATTCACCCTTGTTGTCTTCATCTTTTCATTATGCGGCGAAAGCGGTCCATATCATAGATTACTGGGACGGGATATAAGGGGTTTGCTTCCTTCGGACGGTGACGATGAGCGGTTTCTCGGCGCGGCTTGTCCGTAAAAAGCTCCGGGATTTCCCGGATACTGCCGGAACCCTGTTTTAAACCGGCTTTCTCCGGCGAATGAAGTGAAAGCCGGGTATTAGTTAATTTAATAATACAAGTATACCATACTCTGTCAACTTTGGGCGGAACGGCGCCTTTCGGAAAAAAAGCTCAGCGGGATATTTCTGGTCTGAGCAGCGGGCAGCACGAGAGAGCCGGCTGGAATCTCGCCCTTGACGACCGAGCCCGCGCAGACGACGGTGTTTTTCCCGATATGGGTGCCGCGGAGAATAACGGTGTTTGCCCCGATCCAGCAGGAATCGCCGATTTTTATTTCTGAGCAGATGAATTTGTCCGGTGACACGCCCTCGGGTCCGTATAAATGGTCGTGGTCGAAAAGGCAGACATTCGGGCCGAAGAGGCAATTGTCGCCGATCGTGATTTTTTCCCTGCATGCGACGATGCAGTTTCTGTTGAAAATGACGCCGTGGCCTATTTTAAGCTCGCCTCGCTCGCACTCGATATGGGTGTTGGTGTTAACGCTGAGCGTACCGACGGAGATACGGGCGCATTTTCCGATTTTTATTTTTGTATCGGCCCTGATTATCTGGCCTTTCGGCCTGATATCGAGTTTTTTCCCGTATCTAAGCTTTAAAATGAGAATTTTACATAGACAATTAATTTTTCCAAGCATTATATCATTCCGTTTCATATTTGATTTTGCGGCCTGTGGCTTTCGCGGCCCTACGGAACAGCGGGATAAGAAATTCCCGCAGGCCCCACAGCGATGCAAAGACTAACGAAACAATCGAGAGAACGGTCACAATCGTTCCGCAGTCAAAATAAATAAAAAACGCTGCCGCGGGGAGCAAAAGATATAGAGTGTCGGCGGCTTTCAGCCGGAAGGAAAAAAGCCTGCGGAGCGAACAGACGCGGAAAACCGCGAGGGCGGCGTAGGCCAGGGCAAGCGCGCCTACCGCGCCGGGTAGCTTCCAAAACGACGTGAAAAAAGGCGTTGATATGAGGTTGACGAAGGCTCCGGCCGCCGTTGCGGCGAGCAGCTTTCGCGTTTTCTTTTCGGCCATGAAAATCGTATCCACAAAGGCCGAAAAGGAATTGACCGCCACGCCGGCCAGCGCGAGAGGAATAATCAAAATCGCTTCGCCGTAAGCCTTGCCGACAAGATACGGAAATGCCAGCTTCGAAAGCAGTATGAACGCCGCGCAGCCGGACATTACCAGCCTGAAAACGGCGGTTACGCTTATCCGATATTTTTCGAATCTGTCGCCGTCTTTCGCGAGGAGATAGGCCGTCTCGTTCCAGGCGTATTGAAACGCCGTCGTCAGGAACGTAAGCAGAGAGGTGAATCTGCAGGCGACCGCGTAGAGGCCGTTTGAGTATGCGCCGAGCTTTTCCGAGATGTAAAGCTTCGTAAGACCGCTGAAAAACCAGTACAGGATTGTGGAAATACAAAGCGGGACCGAGAAAGCTAGCATTTGCCTGAGCGACTTTACTTTTATCGACGTCAGCCTGATATGCGAGAGCGGACGCAGCGCGATCTCGGTTATAATGACCTGAGCCGCGCACCCGACGACCGGGGCGATGTAGAGCGATTCGATCCCCACGTTAAAGCAGAGAATCAAAACGATGTTGACAAGAGCGTTGAGCGCGCTGTTTATAAGCCCGGAGACAACAAACAGTCTGTTGTCCCGGAATGCTCTCGCGATATAGGCGTACTGGTATTGGACCGCCGTTACAATGCCGTATATATATGTCAGCAGGCGGCAGGGAAAGGCCGTGAAAGCGCATATGGCGAAAAAAATTACGGTATAAAGCATGGCGCCTATCGACCACGTCGCAAACGAGTCGGAGATAACGCCGTATTTATCCCCGCGCGCGTCTTTTTCGAAAGCAAAGCGGAACATACCGTCCCAAATCTGGAGGAACATAACGGGTACCGTGAGACTGACAACAGTTGCGGCGACGTCAAAGGTTCCGAACTCGTCTGGGGGGATCCTGCGGGTGTAGAGCGGCAGCAGAAAAAAGCTTATCAGCTTTGAAAAGACGCTTCCGGCAAAATAGATACCTGAAGTCGCAAAAAAACGCCTTAGCTTGTTCATCCGAGCCCGCCCTTCGCGCCGAGACGGCGTTTCAACGCAAGGCGAAACGCCGCCGGTTTTTCTTTTCTTTCTGTATCGTATTTGCTGTTTGTAAACAAAGCGAGACCCGAAAAAAGCATAAACCAAAAGGTCAGGCGGCTTAAGGTAAAGGCGTTTTCGGTGACGGCAATCACAAGGTATCCGGCAAAATACAGCTTTAGAACACGGGTAACTCCACCTCCGGCGCGGTCGTATTTTCTGACGACAATGAAGATCAGAGTCAGAAGCGGGATAAGGCCGGCTATGCCGAGGCCCAGCGCGATGTCCAAAAATCCGTTATGCGCCTCGTTGATCGTATCCCGAAACCAGATCGGAAGCCTGAGCTGCTCCTGGATCACGCTGTTTCCGAGGCCGTACCCCAAAAACCAGCCGCGGTAAAAAAAATCAACGGCGATTTTCCAGATATCTGTGCGGTACGTAAGCGTAATGTCCCTGCGCAGCGTATAAACGATAAACGAGTAAAGGAATCTTTCCTGAACCCGCAAAAAGACGACGGAGATGTTAACTAAAACAACGGCTATCGACAGGTTAACGGCGTTTATCAGCCTGAAAATCCCGGTGTAGTATAAAAAAAGAAACACTGCCGCCGTTACCAGGCCGGTTCCGCAGCCCGAGAAATACAAAAGGAACATGCAGATAAACGGATAAAAAAGCGTCCGCCAGCACCTGTGTTTGCCTTCGATTTCAAAGACAACGAGGCTTAAGCAGATACCTGCTAATAAATACATCGGCAGCGCGTTTTTTCCGCCGAAAAACCCCTCGATAATGCGCGAGCCGTCGTAGCTGTAGGTGGTAACGGCGTCCGGGAAAAACAACGCAAGAAACAGCGTAGCCAGGATAAGAAGCTGAAAAAAAAGGTCAAACGACTTAAACAGCCTTAAATCCTTCTTGGCCAAAACCACGATATAGTTTGTTATCCCGAGCCAGACGAACGCAGAATAGAGAATACCTAAGGATAAGTTTCCGTTGACCGCTCCGGAGATAACGATTACGGCAAAGTAGATCAGCTGAAAAATAAGAACGGCGGGATATTCGGTTTTACCATATCGCTTCAGGCTCCTGAAAATAATAAAATAGCCGCAGACCGCAAACAGGAATCTCAGCGCGTAAACTCCCGCAAGCACCGCCGTGTACGAGAGATACCGGTTGTCGGTGACCGCGAAAAAAAGCAGCGCGTAAAGAATAGGGGAGGAGGTAAGGGATTTAGCTTTGCGTCTCGGGATGTTCGCCCCATGTAGTCCGTTCCTCATATAAAAAGATTGTTTCCGGTCACGCGCCTGTAAACAAAATGAAATATGACGGATTTTGACAGCGCATCCCTCAAAATAAGCTTGGCGTACATCCAGAACGCGCGCGGCGCGTTTTTTAGATAAACGCTCCGCGGCAGCTCGATTTTATGCCGTATCTTCCAGCAGCCGCATATATATGCGGCGCGGGCGCGAGCGATCTCGCCGGACGTCCGGGAGAGGGCTATACCCTGCAAAAGAGAGAAGTGATATCCTACTGGATTGCTCCTGTGGATTCGGGTCAGGTTGCTTGTATAGCCGTCCGGCATGTAGTCGGCGAGATAGACCACCTTGTCTAAAAGCTTCATCTTGTATTTCAAGCTAAGCCGGTCGAGAACCACGCTCTCGGTTACAAATTTCTCATCCCCGAAAACGGGAAACGGGAATTCCCGCAGCACCTCGGTTTTAAAAATGAGCGCAAGCTCTCCTTTGAGCCTGTAAACGCGGTACAGCTCGCCGACGCTTGCCTCCTTAACCTCAGCCGGAAAGGCGGAGCACATCTCGGGCCCGTTCCTGCACCGCTTTTTCGCGATTATTCCGGCGATATCGGGTCTCTCCGCGATACCGCGAAGCGCGTCGTACAGCTCGCAGACCGCGTCCCGCGGGAGCTCGTCGTCCGAGTCGACGCAGAAAAAATATGCCGTGGCCGTATGGAAGACGCCCGTATTGTGCGCCACATGCTTTCCGTGATTTTCCTGGTAGACATAAAAAATCGGTATCGCGTTTTCACGTTTCCAGCCGTCCACAAGAGCGGCGGTGTCGTCAACCGAGCCGTCGTCGACGATCAGCCATACGAAGCGCTTGTCGCTTTGATTCAAAAGGCTTAGGTAGAGCGTTTTCAGGTGCTTTTCGCGGTTATAGGTCGGGGTGAATATTGTCAGTTCCATTTCCATTATGGTCCCCCTCACGAAGCCGTTTCTTTCCGTACAATAATCCGAAAAAGGTTTTCTCGCCGGCGAGCGACATCAGGCGAAGCTTAAAAAGCAGCCTGAGCTTTATCGCCCGGGAACTCGTACCCGGTCCGTCCAGTTTCCATGAAGCGTCGTACCTATGTATGCTGTAAGTGTTTTCCGTAATATGAAGAACGCCGCTGTTTATGTCATAGGGGCAAAAAAACTCCGCCGGATAGATCGTGACACCGCCGGGCGTCTGATAGCGGCCGTTGAGCTTCAGGCCTTTTTTCAGAAGGCGCGCTGTCGCATACTCTCCAATCGTCGTAAGATTTATGCGGTTTTTATACGCAAAGCTGACGCTTTCGTAAACCCCGAGCATCTCATGTAAAAAATCGTTTCGCTTCCGCGCGCCGATAATCAGCCCGGGCGCGACGAGAGTGTCCGACTCAAAGCCCATGAAAACGTCGTGATAAAGCAGCGGATCAAGGTTTCTTATAAGCTCCACGTCGGTGTCAAGATAGATCCCGCCGTACCGGTACAGGACCTTAAGCCGCGCGTAGTCCGAGACAAAGGCATACTTTTTTCGTTCATACGCCTGCTTTGCATATTCGCAGCAGGAAACGTCGAAGTTGTCCTCGCTCCATTCGATAATCCGGTAATCTGGCAGGAGTTTTTTCCAGCTGCCGATGCAGTTTTGAATCAGATCGCTTTTAGGGCCCCTTCCGAACCAGAAATAATGTAGCGTTTTTGGAATCCGAGCTGAGTTCACCTTTTTCCTCCCTTAAAAGCGAAAGATAGTCAGACCTGCCGTTGAACATCGCCCCGAGCGCGCGGAAAAAAGAAAGATTGTTTTTATAGAGCCGCCGCTTTCTCACCGCGTACTGCAGAATCAGGGGAAGCCAGAGCTCCTTTTTCATCGCGTAGAACATCGCGCCTTTTGCGTTGAAAAGAGCGTCGTCAAAACCGTGAAACCAGGTTGAATCCCGGTGGCACACAGTCGCGATCTGTTCCGATTCAAACCTGATTTCAAGGCCGCTTTTAAGGCAGTCGGAGAGCCAGATATTCTCCTCGCCGCAGGAGTAGCGCGCGCCGGCCCCGAACAGCGTATTGAATCTGATATTGTTTTCAACAATGCTTTTTCTCCTGAACGTAAGCTGAAACGAGCAGAGCCTCATCGACTTCAGAAAGCCGACGCTGCTGCTTTCAAGAACCGACGTCGGCCTGTCCCTGTTCAGGCTCGGCACGCGAAACGCGATGATGTCGGCGTCGGGATAGATGAAGTACGAGCTTTTTATAATGTCGGGATAATTGTCGGCGTAGACAAGGTCGTCGTCGGCGAGCACGCAGATATCCGCGTTCGAGTTTTCAATCGCCAGATTTCTGCTTTTGGAAAGGCCCCTGTCGCGAATTGATATCATCTTTAGAGTATTTTCACCGGATTTTATCGTATCCTCTCTGTATTCCCTGTCGCACTGGTTGATTGCGAGTGCGTCCGAGCGGATATTCATCCGCTTGAAAATGCTCATATCGGTCTGATGCATCGTGGAGATTAAAACCTCAAGCTTCATACCGCCTCACCATATGCCTTTTTTAGCTTTCCGATACGGGCGTACTTATAAATCGACGCCGCGAGATGCCTGCATAGAAAGTAGGCTGAGCCGACCCTCCCGCAGCCGGTGGTTCTGAAAACCCGGTAGGTCATTTTAGCCGATCTGAGCTTGTTTCGGGATCTAGAACCGGCAGAGATCCTATAAATTAAAAGCGGTTCGTTAATTCCGTACGCGATTACCCCAGATTTCAATATCGAAAGCCACGCTGCGAAATCCTCATGGATATCGTCTCTCTCCATTCTGACGCTTTTAAGAAGGTTTTTCCTTATCATAACGGAAGAGCAGGGGATCACGTTATGCAGTCTTAAGTGCCTGAAATCCAACGTGTCCGGCACCGAAAAAGTCCCTCTGTAAAAATTGCCGTTTTCGTCGACAAAGGCCGAGCCGGTAAAAACAAAATCCGAACCGCTGTTTCGGGCGAGCACGAGCTGTTTTTCAAGTTTTTCCTCATTCCACATATCGTCGCTGTCAAGAAACGCGACCCACTCGCCAATAGCAAGGGCTATGGCTTTGTTTCTCGTCGCGGACACACCCAGGTTTCGTTCGTTTTTAAAAAACCTGATCCGGTTATCGGCAGCGGCGAATTCGGCTATGATTTTCCCTGTATCGTCGCGGGAGCCGTCGTCAATCGCGATCAGATCCCAGTTTTGATGCGTCTGTGCGACGACGGAAGCGATAGCAGCCTTTATGTATTTTTCCGAGTTGTATGCGGGCATCACGACGCTGACAAGCGGTTCGTTCATGGCTCATCTCCGATACATATCCAAGATTGACGCTTCAAGATCGTACGGCCGGTAATCAATATCGAATGCAGACAGGCTTTTTTCATAGACGAGATCGCCGAACATTTTTGCCACAGTTCCTTTCTTTAACCGCCTAATCAGCGGTTTTGCTGCGCCGAATAGAAAAAGCTTTTTGCCGTTTACCTTCGCGATAAGCGCTGCCAGCTCCGACGTACAGACATAATACGCGTTTTGTGGGAAGAACACGCCCCCGCGGGGATTATCGATCAGGAGCCGTATAAATTCGCAGAGGTTGGAGATATAAATCATGCTTCTTTGATTCTTAACGTCGGGGAAGGCAGGTGTTTTCAGCGCGAGTCTTTCAAGCCTTGCGTAATTTCCGCGGCAGCCTTTACCGTAAACCATCGGCGCTCTCACAATACTTGTGACGAACCCGGGGGAGGAAAGCGTTCCTATAAGCTCCTCGGCCTCCAGCTTGGATGTTCCGTAAGCGCTTTTCGGCGCGGGAACGGTGTCCTTGCCGATCACACCGGTGTCGAGCCCGTAGACGCTCATTGAGCTCATAAAGATAAACTGACTTGCACCGTCCCTTTTTGCTTTTGCAGCGGTCTTATATGCGAGATCGCGGTTGATCTCGGTATACAGAGCAGCGTTTTGACAATTATCCTTTATATGTACGATTCCCGCGACGTGGAACACGGCGTCATACCCGGAAAAGCTTTTGTTTTTCCAGCACGGATCTCTCATGTCTATGGTATCGACGGAATATCCCGGCCGTTTTGAAAGCCAAGCCTCAAGGCTTTGGCCGATATAGCTGAAAGCGCCCGTAATCAGTATTTTCTTCATCTTCTACGATTTCCCTTTCGAAATCCGATACACGTGGATATCGCCACAGTTATCTCACATTTAGATGATCAAACGCTCTTATCTCGGTTTGGGCTGTATTGCCGTATTCGCAGCGGTATGTGGGGACGGCGCTTACCAGATATTTTCGAAGCGCTTCCGGGTCCGAGAGATATTTTTCCAACAGCCTGACATGGAGCATTACCGCGCTGTAGCTTATCTCAAGGGGTTTGACAACGAAAATCTTATCGCATGACGTTTGGGTTATCCCTTCCTCGTCGGTGAGCAATTCCTCGTAAAGCTTCTCGCCGGGCCTTAACCCAGTGAATTCGAGCTTAATGTCCTTGCCAGGCGAAAGACCGGAGAGCCTGATCAGGTCGTTTGCCAGATCCACGATTTTTACGGGCTCGCCCATGTCGAGGACGAATATCTCGCCCCCGCGCGCCATCGCCCCTGCCTGTATAACGAGCTGAGCGGCCTCCGGGATTGTCATGAAATAACGGATGATGTCCGGGTGGGTCACCGTGACGGGACCGCCCTGAGCGATCTGCTTTTTAAACAGGGGTATAACGCTCCCGTTGCTGCCGAGAACATTTCCGAAACGGACCGCGGAGAACTCAGTCTCGCTTATCTTATCGATGGATTCGACAATCATCTCCGCCAGGCGCTTGGTCGCGCCCATCACGTTTGTGGGGTTGACGGCTTTGTCCGTCGAAATCAGTACGAATTTTTTAACATGAAATTCGTCCGCGCACTCGGCGACGTTCAGCGTTCCTAACACATTGTTTTTAACGGCCTCGGCGGGGTTGCTCTCCATAAGGGGCACATGCTTGTGAGCGGCGGCGTGGAAAACAACGCCGGGTTTATAGCGTGAGAAGATTTGATTAAGTCTGTCCCTGTCCCTGACCGAGCCGATCAGCACCTCAAGCCCGATGTCGCGCCCGTAGGTGTGAAACAGCTCGTTTTGCAGCTCGTAGGCGTTGTTCTCATAGATGTCGAAGATAATCAGCTTTCTCGGATCGAACCTCATAATCTGTCTGCAGAGCTCCGAGCCTATCGAGCCCCCGCCGCCGGTGACTAGCACCACATCGTCTCTCAGATACCCGGCAATTTTTTCGATATCGAGCTTTATCTCCTCGCGGCTGAGCAAATCTTCAATGCCGACGTCCCTGATGTGGTTTACAGTCACGCGGCCGTCGATTATCTCATATACCCCGGGCAGCGTTCTGAGCTTGCACCGCGTTCCCCTGCAAAGCCTGAGTATATCGGCGTAATTGTTTTTGGAGGCTGAGGGGATCGCGATGATGATTTCTGAGATGCTGTATTTTTCCACCGCCGACTGAATGTCGTATCTGTTTCCCACGACAGGAACGCCGTCTATCGCCATTCTCCGTTTGCGTTTGTCGTCGTCAATCAAAACTGTCGGCAGCAAACGGAGCTCGGGATGTCTCCGCAGTTCCTTTATCAGCATCGCGCCGGCTATTCCCGCGCCGACAATCATCACGTTGCTTTTGTAAACGGCGTTCTGTCCCCGGAGGCGGAGCCTTGAAGAGCCGAGCTTCGGCAGTAGCCTGCTTCCGCCGATAAACGGGGCGGAGAGGAACAGAAAGATCACGTAAAACGATCTCGGATAAACGATTTCCAAAACAAACCGGTAGGCGTACATAGCGGCCGTACAGCAAAATATCGAAGCGATCAGCTTCGGAATCTCCCTAGCGCTCGCGTACCGCCACATGCTTCTGTAAACGCCAAACAGTATCAGTATCAAAATGTTGCCCGCGACAATCGGGAAAACGGATATATAATATACACCGAGATATTTCTCCGAAATCGCTCCCTCGAATCTAATCAGCAGCGCGAGGTAGATAGAAACCGCGAACAGCGCGGCGTCGACGAGAGCATAAAAAAGCCTGTGAGCATATTTGAGCACCGGTATCCCGCCTTTATCCGATTTAGACACTTATTTTTTTATACGGCGACTTTCCTCATAATAACGGTATTGACGATAATCTCCGGCGCTTTTTTTTATTTTTGTCAGTACAACGCCGAGAATATTGGCGTTGACCCTGTCAAGCGCGTCCTTCGCGCTTAACAGGGCCGCGGCGGACACGTGGCCGGAAGCTGCGACGAGAATGGTTCCGTCGGCCATCGACGAGAGAACGGCGGCGTCGGTGACCATGCCGATAGGAGGGGAATCGATGAAAACGGCGTCGTAATCCTCCGATACCTGCGCCAAAAAACGTTTCATCGAGGCGGACATCAGGAGTTCGGAGGGATTTTGCGGAATGTATCCGCAGACGATCACATCGAGATTTCTGACCGGGTCCTGCTTGACGTATTTTCTGTAGTTCTCATGCGAATAGAGCAGATTCGTCAGGCCATCTTCATTTTTTAAGCGGAAAAAACTGTGAATTTTCGGCTTTCTCAGGTCGCCGTCTATCAGCAGGACGCGGCTTCCCTGCTGCAGAAAGGTGACGGCGAGGTTGACCACGGTGGTTGTCTTGCCTTCGCCGTTGCCGAAGCTTGTCACTACGATGGTTTTAGGCGGGCGGTCGACGTTTGAAAATAAAATGTTTGTCCGGAGCACCCTATAGGCTTCGGAGGTCGGAGATTTCGGGTTATCATGGGTAATAATGTATTCCAACAATGAAAATTCCGCCTTTCATTTTTTCGTGAACGCCGGTATCGCGCCGATGACCGGCAGCTTCAGGAGTTCGTCGACATCCTCGGCCGTTTTCACGGAGTTGTCAAAGAAATCGGCGAGAAAAATGATGCAAAAGCAGAGCGCCGCGCCCAGGATAAAGCCGCCGGCCGTATAAAGCGCTTTGTTCGGCGCTACCGGAGCCTGAGGGGTTTCTGCGCGGTCGATCACCTTGACAAAATCAACCTGCATTATCTCGTCGACCTTTTCCACAAACACGTCGGTCACCTTGTCGGCGATTGTTCTCGCCGTCTCCGGGGAGGAGTTGAAAGCGGAGATCTGGATGATGCGCGTGTTGTTTTTTAGCGAGACGTTGATTTTCGAGGAAAAAGCCTCTGCCGAAACGCCGCTGATGTTCAGCTCGCTCATCACCTCGTTAACGACGAGCCTGCTTTTTATCAGCTCGCGGTAATCCTCCACAAGCTGGCTTCCGATAAGCAGGTCGTTGTACTCTAGGCTTGTGTCGGAGCTGAGATCCTTCCCGATGTACAGAGTCGTATCCGACCGGTACGACGGATTTATCAGATATTTGCAGGCCAAAAACGCCGAGCACGAGAATAAAAGAGCGGTTGCCGCGATAAGCCAGAGTTTTCTCAGAAACAGGCGAAACAGGGCGTTCAGGTCATATGTTTTCATAGCTGTCATATCCTCTTTTACGGCGTCCCGGATTTACCGCTTATGCCGGGCGGATATCGAATATGTCGCAGAGAATCTGGGTCGTCAGCACGCCCATCAGAAGCATGCACTCCCTTTCGCTAAGCTCATCTTTAGCCGAAACCGCGCCGGTAAATCCGTTTATCTTCGCGGGGTCAAATATCCCCAAACGGCGGACGTTTTCTTCCGACAGCATGTAGCTGTTATAGGAATCGCTGAGTATCGAACGGGCGTCCGGCAGATAGCGGTAGGGGAATTTCTTTCTGATGATAAGTTCTTTAGGGAGATATTTCGCGGCGACCTTTTTTAAAATGTATTTTTCGTTTAGCCCCTTGATTTTAAGCGAATCGTTTAACGACGCGCAGTAATCGATAAGCTCGTCGTCTAGAAACGGGAACCTGACCTCCACGGAGTTCGACATTGAAATCCTGTCGCCCTGGGAGGATAAAAGGTACTGCGAAAGAAAGGTTATGATTTCGAGATACTGGCTTTTTTGCATGTCTGACCAGTTTTTCATATCCCCGTTTGGGTTGATGCTCAGAGCCTCGCGGTAGTCGGAGGTTTTTATGCTTTGCAGCGCGGCCCTCGTATCTACGGAGAAAAAGCGTTCGAAAAAGCCAAACTGCCTCCACCTGGCGAGATGCGGGCCTAAAAATTCGTCTTCTCCGCCGTACGAGTAAAAATAGCTCAAAGCTCCCGTCGTAGCGGAGACAAGCCTTCTGTCGGAAAACTGATTGATTGTACGGAGAAGCTGCCTGCGCATCTCCGAATCCGGGTGTTTTTTCAGGTAATTTCTGAGCTTGACCTCCCTGAAAATGTCGTAGCCTCCGAAAAACTCGTCGGCGCCTTCCCCGGATAAAACAACCTTGACGTTATTTTGATTGACAAGCTCGGAGAGCTTAAAAAGGGGGATCGGACCAGCGCGGAGCAGCGGAGTCTCGGCGAAAAAAACCATCTCACGTATTAAGCCGGGCATGTCGCCTTTTTTGAAAATGATTTTATTTCGCTTAATGCCGAGCCTGTCGCAGAGGAGCGTCTGATATCCGCTTTCGTCAAGGCGTTCCTCCTCGAAACCGATCGAGAATGCCTCGACGGAACGGTCAAACCTTTCAGCCATGATCGCGGTTATCAGACTCGAGTCAAGCCCGCCGCTTAAGTACGTGCAGATCTTGACGTCGCCCATCAGCCGCTTTTGTACGGCGTCGCAGAGGAGAGCCTCTACTTTTTCCTTCGCGCCGTCTAAATCCGTGCATTTCTGCTCGGGCTTGAACCGAAACGAGTAGTACCTGTTTCGACTGACAGCGTTGTTTTCATATTCGAGGTATTCGCCGGGAAGCAGACTGAATATGCCGCTGAAAACCGTGCGGTCATATTGGGGCGACCAGAACATGAACACATCACGAAGCGCCTCGAAATTAAACTCCCTCTTTACCGTTTTGCAGGCGAGCAGCGCCTTTATCTCGGAGCCGAAAAGAAGCTCCTTTCCGTCGAACCGGAAGAAGAGCGGGATAATCCCCATCCTGTCCCGCGCCAGAAGCAGCCTGCCGCGGTTTTTATCCCATATAGCGATCGCGAACTGCCCGGACAGCATACTAAACATCGATGCGCCGTATTCCTCGTACATATGCGGCAGCACGGCCGTATCTGAGGCGTTGGCTATTCTATGGCCCCTGGCAAAAAGCTCGTTTCGCAGCGAGGTGAAGTTGAATATTTCGCCGTTGAGCACAACGACGATACGCCCGTCCTCGCTGTACGCCGGCTGTTTACCGTCTCTCGGATCGACGATGGAAAGCCTTTTGGAGATCAGCCCCACGCCGTCCGCGTAATACGCGCCCGTTTCGTCCGGGCCGCGGTGGGTGAGCCTTGCGCCCATTCTGTAAAGCTCATCCACCGTATGGCTGCCGCCTGAAAACCCCGCTATTCCGCACATGGAATCTGCCTCAGCGCGCTGCGCCTGAGCTTGCCGGTGTCAGTTTTCGGCAATTCGGGTATCAGCTCGTAGATATGCGGGCGCATGAAATACGGGAGCTTTGACGCGGCCGCGTTTTTTATGCGCTCAATCGAGCATTCGTCGCCGGGGACGATAAAGGCCTTGATTGCCGGGAGATCTCCGAGTATGCATTCGACGACGGCGGATTCTCTTACGCAGGAGATGCCGTTGAGGACGGCTTCAATCTCACCCGGGCTTATCCTGTGGCCCATAATCTTAATAATGTCGGTTTTTCTCCCGCTGATATAGATAAAACCGTCCTCGTCAACCGTCGCGCAGTCGCCGGTATGGAGCCATCCGTTTTTAAGAACTCTGCGCGTCGCCTCGGGATCCTCCCAATAGCCCTTCATCACGCTCGGTCCGCGGGCGATGATTTCGCCGATTTCACCCGGCCTGACATTGCCGCCGGCTTCGTTGACCACGCGGAGCTCCATGTTGCAGAGCCCTTTGCCGATGGAGCCGGGCTTGGCGGAAAGAAGCTCCGGCGCGAGATAACTGAGCCTCGCTCCGGCTTCTGTCTGGCCGTACATCACGAAAACTTCAAGCTCGGGATAAAGGTCGCGGAGATAGTCGATGTCGCCGCGGCTGACGGCTTCACCGGCGAGGGTTATATAGCGGAGCGATCTGAAAAAACCGCCGTTTCCGGCCGATTTGTGGGCTTTCAGCAGTAGATTAAGATAGGAGCCGATAGTTGAAAATCCGGTCACCCCGTTGCTTTTTATGTCTTCGAGAATCTGGTACGGGTACGCGGAAGAAAAATCGATAACGAGCGAGGCTCCGGCCGCGGCGTGGGTCAGAAGAACGGAGTTTCCGTACGAATATGAAAAGGGGAGCGTCATCAGCACGGAATCATCCGGCGATATTTTCAGATATTCGAGAATCGCCCGGGTGTTTTCGAGCAAATTTATGTGCGAGAGCGTGACGCCCTTGGGGTGCGCCGTCGTGCCGGAGGTGAATAAAATAACGGCGTTGTCGTCCTCATCGGGCTCGACTGCTATATTTCCGCGAAAGTCCGTTATGCTTTCAGAACCAAGTCCGCCGATATCAACAACGGAAGCGCTGCGCGGAAGGTCAAGCTTTGAAAGGACATCTATTTCCGGCGCTTTGGTCACAATAAAACCCGGCACGCATTTGCCGGCGATGTAGGAAATGCTCTCCGAGGTTTTTTGCGGATTTACCGGGACCGCGATGGCGCCGGTTTTAAGCGCGGCGAAATAAGCCGCGATGTACTCGACCGAGTTTCCGCAGAAGATCATCACCCTGTCGCCCGGGGATAAGCCTTTTTTCAGCAAACTCTCGGAAAGAGTATCGATCATTTCGCCGATATCTGCATAGGTCCGGGAATGACCGGCATATGTAACGAAGGTCTTTTTCAGGTGCTTTTCCAAGCTCGCCTGAAAAAGACCGTAAAGGCCCTTCATACGCCGAGCCCCCCTTTGCGGTCCGCGCTCTCAAATATCTTTTTCACCCGCTCGAAAGAGGCGTCATTTTTAACGTTTCCGAGCTTCCGTTCGCCCTCGTCTCTGGTCATCATGCCGTTTCTGACCATTGCGCTTATTTCAAAGGCGTAGGGGTGAAAGCCGTAACGTTCTATATGGCTTTGATTGGCATAGGAGTTCAAGAGGCAGTTTGAGCTGTTGCCGTCGGTGTTATTTGGGCTTACCCAGCCGATTTCTCCGATGCTTTCCAGGATTTTTTCCTCGCTGTAGGCATTGCCGACGAAAGGGTAGAACAGGTACGGCATATCACTCCGGTGCTGTTCAAGAAATTCCGAGTCAAGAAAATATTTTGCGTATTCCCGGCCTTCCCCCTTTAAAACCTCATTCCTGACGCCGGCGAACATCATAGTGAGCATCCGGTGGTCGAGCTTGATCAGCGGCTTTTGAGAGTCGATCTGGCCTGGAGTCCACGCGAAACAGATGACCGGTATTTTCCGGAAGATCGCTTCTCTGAAAATCAGGTTTTTTACAAGGGTGATGCAGAGATTGCATATAGAGCTTGCGCGCTCAAGCGCGGCGGCGGAGAAAATGCGGTTCTCATTTGCGTATTTAAAGGCCCGGATCAGCGAATCCGCCGGGTATTTTACAATCAGACAATCCACACCGAGGCAGTCGGTGACTGTATAGATATTTTTCAAACTGTCGCCGCTGAGAAAGCCGTTGTCAAAGGTCACGGCGAGCACGGACGCGCCGTATTTTTCGGTCAGCAGCTTCAGAGCATATGTGCTGTCCTTTCCTCCGCTGTAAGCCATGACCACCTGGTAAGGCCTGTCTCTTAACCCGCTTAGAAGGGCCGCAAATTCGTCGTCTGCGTTCTCCACTCTGCGCGCCGGCATGAGCCTTTCGCAGTAATTGCAGAGTCCGCTCTTGCCGATGAAGACGGAAGGCATATTATCATTTAACAGACAATTGCTGCAGACCTTCATGGGCTCACCTGCCGTTTCCGGAAGACACGGCAACTTTTCTTTGTATATACTCCGAAATACACCTTATCGTATCGAAATTCTCGGGAATCACTTCGCTGTCGTAAATCCTGATGTTAAAAGTGTTTTCCAGATAATTTATCAGCTCTATGATGCCGAGAGAATCAATGTAGCCGCTCGCGATCAAAGACTCGTCCTCTTTGATTTCGTCTGCAAAATAGCTGTAATTGCGGCGGAAAAAGGTCATCAGTGCGCTTTTCATTGCTTCAGTTTCCATTCTCCATCCTCCGGTATATAGAAGTTATTGCATGAATGCCGTTTACATTTCTAATTCTATGTCTGTCCTGTTTGGTTATGACGGCTGTTTTCCGTATGCGTCAGCCGGGATAAAGCGACGCGATCTGCGCCATTAGATTCCACATCGCGTAAGCCTTCATGTTCGCGTTGACCGGCTGGCTGTGCGCAGAGCCGCAGGAATACCAGTCGACGCCCTCCGTATGGCTCTGCTGCCACTCTATAGCCCAGTTGCTTTCCGGTATTTTATCGCCGTCGCGGTCATAGTCACAGGCGTCGTTTGCGTATCTGTCTCCGAAATACTCACCGTCGGGATTGTAGCTTTCGATATCCGCGAAATCGAACAGTATCTTGTTGTTTTCCTCGCAGAAGGCTCTTATTCGCGCGTTGTTTACGGCGAGGTTGCCGTTCTCACCGGTTCCGTCTAGATGTCCCGTCATGTAGACGAAAGCTATGCCGGGAAACTCGTTTTCAAGAGATTGCATCAGGTCGAGATAATTCTGGACGTAGGACGCATCCGCGTCTGAGAGCTGACCGCACCACGACCAAAGAACGACGTTGATATCCTTATTTTTCTTAAGGTATTTTCTCGTCTGATCCGCCCAGGCCTTGTTGTTTGGATTCCCGAGGTCCTTTGCCTTCCCGGAAGGGTTATCCTTTATATTAAGGCCTGAAAAACGCGGGTCGAAGCCGGCGAGTCCCGAAAGGCCGTCAACAATCTGGCTGCCGTGCGAAGTGTGCCAGTAGACGATGCGGAGCTCATTTTTTGCCCTTTTAATCAGTTCGGTCGGAATATTCTCCAGGTCAATGCTGCGGTGGTCCGCGATAATCGCGCGATCCCTTACAAACGCGCTTGTCAGCTCAGTTGTTTTTGTGCTGACGGTGGCGCTTTCGCCGGTAACGACGGACGGGTAATGGCTTTTGGCGCAGCCGGTCAATGACAGCATGACGGTAAGCAGTAAAAAAAATCCGCCTTTCAAATTTATCACCTCTTTAGTCTAAAGCATATGCTCGGCCGTCAAGGTGTAGAATCAAAAGGGCTTTGCGTTTTTTAATATAAATTCGGGAAATTTCGTCAGTATTCGCCGATAATAAGAAAAATGCTGACTTCGAATAATTGTCAAAATGCCTATACTGAAGATGGGCAAACTCCCGATTTTCGCGTAAAATCCGATGGATCGATTTCTCGAAAGCCGGGTAAAATAAAAAAAGAGCCGATTTCATACGAAATCGACTCTTTTTTATGGTACGCCTGAAGGGATTCGAACCCCCGACCTACTGGTTCGTAGCCAGTCACTCTATCCAGCTGAGCTACAGGCGCAAATCTCAACGACCCCAGTATTATAGCACGATGAGACAAAAAATGCAACACCGAAATTCAAATTTATCGGACGGCGGGTGTAGGATTACAATAGATGTGTTACACAGGCGAATAAAAAAGGTAGCGAATAGGAAGAACCTATGCTAAAGTTGAGTTACCACACACCAACACAGCAAGGAGGCACCTATTCGCTATGAATAAGATAACACAAACCATGCGGTTTCGGCAATCCCTAATTCGGAACAGCTGTAAATTTGTACCGTACAAGGATAGGAAAAAGGTATGTGCTGATCTGAATAAGATTTACGGTGTTGTAAATCTCGATGATGCGGAATACGCGAAGGAAGAATTCCGCGAAACGTGGAATAAAAAGTATCCGAATATCCTCAAATCGTGGTACAGAAACTGGTCAGCTCTTAATGAGATTCTCCAGCTGAAATGGCAACGACTGGTACTTTTTTTGATCTAAACATCACTATTTGCTCCTTCTGCTGTTGTCAATGAATTCTCCCAAGGAATCTTTGCTCGATTTCGCCCAAAGCTGTTTCTATTATAGGCGGTCATTATGAAAATAGGGTGTGCCGCGAGCACGCATTATCAAAAAAATGTACAATATGAGATCGAGCGGCGGCGCATAGTTGGGTAGCTCGCCACTCATTCCAGCGGATCAACGTGCTGTTCTTCCAGCAGCCATTCCAGCTTTATAATATCAAACCGGCTGTTAATGCCGAAGATGATAACAGCATCGCGCAGAATTTTAGAATATAAAATCCCGTGCCGTGCGACGGTCAGCAATCGCTGCGTGTCCTCAAGATCAAGACCGATTCCGATTGCAAGGCGGATGTATTTATCCCGTTTTGCGTTCTTCACGCCGCGCAGGATTTGATAGGCGTAACCCCGTTCAATATTGGAACGCTCAATGGCCTCCGCCTTACTGATACCATATTTTTTAAACAGCATGTTGAAATGTTCCCGGATCGTGCTGTTATAAAACGCCTTTTCGTTTTCCTCAACAAAACTGCTGATTTCCCGTGTTGCTTTGAGCTTGCTGAGCATCATCTCGGTAGAAAGCGGTTCACTGTTTTTAGATGGCTGTTCCGTACCATTTTTTTGTGCGCTTTTATCAGAATGCGCCATTGCGCTTCCCCCTTTCAAATGGGATATGAGGCAAGGCTTTTCCTTGCCTATGACTGATTACGATTCCAAGACCTTGATTTCAAATGTCACTTTGTCCTTAATCTGATCAATTTGAGGCTGCATATTGGGTGAGCAAATGATTTTTTGAAGCGTAGAAATTTGTAAAAGCGGGGATAAATCCAAGTCCGCATCAACCCCACGCAGATCAAGTTCCTCCAAAGCCGGAAGCCCAATGAGTGGCGTTAGGTCGCCGATTTTGGTGTAGCGCAGAGCTAGGCTCTTAAGCTTCAGCTGCAGTTCAATGCCCGATAAATCTAAAATGTCGTTGTGGCTAAGGTCCAACCTTTCCAAATTGGGCATGGGTTTGAGGCTGTCAAGGCTTACTATTCCGCAATGGATTGCGAGCAATTCTCTGACGCTGGAATTACCGGAAACTACGGCAGCATCCTGCACGCTATTTTCCGATATCTCGATATAGCTCAGTTGGGACAGCGAAAGAAGGGGTGAATAATCAGAACACGGGATGTCGGTTACATCAACATACGTTAGGTTGGGAATTTGTTTGAGAACGGAGATATCCATCACATTACATTGATGGATAAGCAGCGATTCCAGCATCGAAAGCGCTCTCAGGGGTGAAATATCAAGAACGGGATTGTTACTGATATTCAGATGCCGTAATGTAGTCATATCAGTAAGCGGGGTCAGGTCGCTCACATAATTTCCAGTGATCGTAAGTGTCAGAAGGTGCAGTTCTTTGAGGGAAGAAATATCGTCGATGCGCTGGTACGCAAGCATTAGGTGATCGAGGCCCTTCATCAGAGATAAATCTGAAAGCGTTTGAATATCACCACGCGCAATCGGCTCTCCATTCTGGTAAGCCTGATCCTGATAAAAATCAATGGGCAACGAACGGTTTTCGGAGGGAACGCCAACGACGCTTAAATCCGTAATGGCTTGCAGTTCGCTTAATGTGACCGATTCTCCCGCCACCTTACCCAGCTTCTCTCTGACCAATTCCTCTATAACGTCGTCTGCAAAAGAAACCGAACCGTCCTCCGCTACGACGGTTCGGCGTTCAGTTTCCCCGACCGATGCGTACAAAGCGGCGGGTGTACCGCCTCCCTCAAACAGCCGGCCGGCATAAAACGAGAACGCAATAGCACAGAGAACAGCAAGGACGGCGGCAAGGCGCAGCAGCAAGACATGTTTGGGCGCAAGAAGCGCTCTTTTCAACCGCGCCGCTGAAGCATACCGGTCCTTGGGCGCAAACTGCGTACAGGTCTGAGCTATTTTGCGAAGCCGGGGCGGAATTTCAGAAAGCGCCGTACGCTCAAAGCGTCCCGTACACAAGAAAATAAGCAAAATGCCCAGCGAATAGATGTCGGAGCGCGCGTCGGTCTGCCCATATCCGTACTGTTCCGGCGGCGCGGTTGCGGATGTACCCATGAACATGGTGTCCTTGACCGCCATGGGATCGAATTTTCGCGCAATATCAAAGTCGATCAGAAATATAGTCCCATCAGAAGTGATTATAACATTCTGAGGTTTGATGTCCCTGTGAATGACGGGCGGTTGGTGCATATGAAGATAGGTCAGCAGATCGCAAAGCTGGGCCATGATACGGACGGCTTCGCGTTCCGAAGCTGCGCCGCGCGCTGCGATCCATTGATGAAGGGAATCGCCATGTATGTAAGAACGGAGGAGATAGGAGCAACCTTTTTCCTCAAACAATTCAATAGCTTTGGGGATATGAGGATGATTAAGATTTATAAGAAGATTGTATTCCGCCTGATTTGTTTCGCCCTGGCCTGGCGGTAGCCGTCTTAGAATAACCCGTTCATTCGTCCCGTTCTCAGTTAGCAGGTATATCTCTTTACGGTCGGAAGAAGCGAGGCAGGCGTTTAGAGAATAGCGCGAGGCAATCCGCTCGGGCAGGCTGACGGCCTGCCTGAGTTCTATGCCGTAAAAGGCTTCAAATTGTTCGACGGTATCCATATAAATCCCCTCGAATCCCCTTCAATAGGCAAAGATATGATGTTTAATTATACCACATAAATGAAATCGCTGTAAACGCTATATCTCTGAAAAGTGTGCTGACGGCTCACCAAATACCATTTTTGATGGCTTAAAATAGTATCATCCGGTGCATAAGGCGGACAGAGGCTTACAATTTCCATATTCGCATAGGAAGTCTGCAGAGAAAGGCAGGTCCATATCGTGAAAAAGGGTATATCGATATTTCTGTTGATGATTCTTGTTTATATGCCATTGGTCGTTGGCTGCGATAGCTCCGCAAATTCATTTACCCAAGGAGGAATAACAGCAAAAATCAAAACGATGACTCTCGGCGGCAAGTCAATGGAACCCACAATCAAAGACGGAACCAAGATTGAGATAGACCTAAACGCCTACTTGTCGGCCGTTCCGCAAAGAGGCGACATTATAGTGTTTAAGGATGATAACGGCTCAGTCATCATCAAAAGGGTCGTGGCCCTGCCGGGTGAAGAAGTGGAAATCAAAGATAGTAAATTGTTCATTGATGGAATCGAGCTGGAGGAAGGCTATCTGAACGAATCTGACAGCACCGAGGCTCCCGCCGATAATTCTGTGTGGCAGGTGCCTGAAAGCAGCGTATTCGTTTTAAGCGACAATCGTGCAAACGGCAGAGACAGCAGGAATTTCGGATGTGTTTCTTATGACAAAATTATCGGCAAGGTATTGATTTAGGATTTACCCAAGGAGGAGGTGTTGAAATGGCACAAGCCGCGGCTGCCGCAAGCATCCTGTATTTTGCGATTGTCTTTCTTCTCAGCTTCCTGCTCGAAAAGCTCCATATCATCGCCAAGCCTCCGCTGAAAAAAGGCTTTTTAATGTCTGCACTGTTTTACATAGGAATCGTCCTTGCCGTGCTCGGGGTTTATCTTTATGGAAGTTCTAAGGTTATGGGAATCCTATGCGGCCTGGTCGGGATTATCATGGGCGTCCTTAAAACAAGCAGCGACAGTCTCCACTCAAGCGTCGCTACGGATATTTCCGACGTGAAGAAGCAGGAGCCTATGGCAGATGCGTCGGATCATGAAATAACAGACATTGCTGCCGAAGCCCCGGCTGCTGAGTTTCATGAGCAAGTTATCCTAAACGTCGCAACAGGCAAAGGAGCGTCTTTCGTTAGCCTATATTTGCTGTTTGCCACTTTCTTCTCTCTATGTATCGTTCTATTGTTTTTCGCTGTCATGGTCGTGTTCATGGCAAGTACGTTCGGCAAGGCACAGCCGGACGATATTGCGGCATTTTTCAAGCTGATCGCCTCCTTTGACTTCGGCAACAGCGCGCTGCGAAACACCGCCGGGCCACAGACGGATGCCTTGCTCTCGGCGTATGCTATGGCCGCCGGCATCGCACTGATGATTATGGCAGTTATCTTCGGGCTTTCGCTCAGGCTCCTAAAAAGGCAACGAGTCTCCCAAAGGGCTGTTGCGGCTTTGATGCCCGGCCGCAAACGGGGCTTTGTCCCTTGCCCCGAAGGGATATACAAGCTTTGTTACCGTAACATTTTGACCAAAAACAGGTTTTACTGCCTTTATCCCTGGGAATCGCTGTCCCTTTACGCGATAAATGGAAAGAAAAAACAGATCGTCCTGAAGGCCGGGAAAATGCAGATGCCTCTGATCCCGTGGGAGAAGGAAAGCGGGATGTTCGACGGCCTGAAAGCCATAGTGTTCGGACATTTACCCAAGGAAAGGCAAGCCCTTCCCACGAAAAAGGTCGGATACCGATGGGCCAGGGCCGCCGTTGCTGTACTTATCATTTTTGCTATGCAGGTCGTATTCGCGGGCTGGCTGGAAAACGCCACAGGCAACGGCAAAGGGACCGAGTACTGCGACGTCGGCGGCAAAATCCATTATTCATTCAGGCCGGCATTTGCAACCGAATTTCCTTATTATGAGACGCGCGATGCTAATGGTAAAGCCCTGCACAGATATTGCGAATTACATGGCGTTATCTTTGTAACACTTCATCCCACGTTTTATGTCCCCGCGTTAAGCTCGCTTATGCAGGAGAATAAAATCTCGGGGTCCTCCGTTCGCTCCGTGATGATTTTCGAAATACTTACTTTCCCCGCCGTTGCTTGGCTCTATCTGCTGATTATGATCTTATATGCGGGCAAGCCCCTCAGGTTCCGCTTTAACGTGCTATGACGGAGAAAGAGCCATGAAGGTGAGAACCAGACGTGATTAACCGGCGAAAAAAATAGAGCTTATTCAAACCTTAATCTATGAGGAGGAGAACTATGAAAAGGCGGTTTGCATTGTTTCTGGTGATTGCGCTGCTTACGGCGCAGCTTCTTTGCGCATGTTCGGATTCCACATCTGACGTGGCCTCCGGCATTTCCATGGCGGAAGAAAAGATGAGCCTATCAGCCATTGCCGTAGACAACAATCTTTATGTACTGGGCGGTATTACAGAGAGCGGAGAGATCGTCGCCGATTTCGCAGTGTATGATTTGGCGAATAACGAATGGACGCACCTCGATCCAATGCCGGTCGAACGGGCGGGAGCCGCGGTCGCACATCACGGCGGCAGGATCTACGTGTTCGGCGGGCGCGGCAATGCGGGCCTCGTCAGCCAGGTGGACGTATTCGACATTGCGTCCGGCCATTGGGAAAGCGCGGGCAACATGCCTTATGAGGCATGGAACCTGTCGGCGGAAATCTATGACGGGAAAATCTATGTGCTGGGCGGTATCAGCGGGACCGGAAACGAGCGGCGGGCGTTGAGCGATGCTTACATATTTGACCCCGTGGATCAAAGCTGGGAGCAAGGGCCTTCCCTGCCTGCCCCGAGGCATGACGCCGCGTCCGCTGTACTTAACGGACGGATTTATCTGATCGGCGGAAAGGAGCAGACGGGCTCCAGCGCTCCGGCGGTGGACCTTGTGAGCTTTCTTGATCTGGAGACCATGCAATGGGGTGAGCTCGCTCCCTTGCCGTCTCCCAGGGTCGGCATGAAGGGCGCCACCATTGACGGCAAAATCTATGTCGCGGGAGGTAATTCGGGCGGGGAGCTGTTCAGCAGCGTGGATTGCTACGACCTGGATGCCGACGCATGGACAGAGGCGGCCGAGTTGTCCGCCCCGCGCATGTCCCATGCGGTCACGGCGGCAGATAATGTGCTGTATGTCATAGGAGGCAGCTTGAATATACCCAAAAGCGCAAGCGATATCCGGCTGACCGCCTCCATTGAAGCAGTTTCCTTCGCCCAGGACGAAACAAACGAGTAGTATCCAGAGATCATCATATAAGATTAGGAGGAAATGACTATGGGACTGTTTGGCAAAGAACCCGATGTAAGACAAATGCAGGACAGCGGAGACATAGACGGACTAATCAAGGCTCTAAAGCATCACAAGGAACAGGTACGCCGACAAGCGGCCGAAGCTCTCGGCAGGCTAAAAGGCGCAAGGTCGATAGATCCTCTGCTTGAGGCGCTCAACGATAGAAGCGACGAAGTGCGCGGCGAAGTGCTGGGCGCTTTGGGCGGGATGTGGAACGACCGGATATGCCAATCGCTTATCCTCATATTATCCGATAAGAACGCCGTACTTGCAAAAAAAGCAGCCGCGCTACTGGAGGAAAAGGGCTGGAAACCTCATAACAGCGAGGAAATGCTTTGTTTTCTGACGGCCAAGGATAACTGGGCCGGTATGGCTGCGCAGGGAGATTATCTGGTGGAGCCGCTTATAAAGCGATTGACCGATCCTAAAGTCGATGCCGTGGTCAAATGGGCGGTCGCCATCACGCTCTCCTATATTGATACACCTTTTGCGGTCCAGTCGCTGACGAAACTGACCGGGGACAACGCAGGCTATGCCCTTTTCGCGCTGGAAAATAAAACGGCTGGGATAGATGCGGCCAGCAAATATTTGATAAACCTCCTGAGAGGTAGCGGACAACTTCAGGCAAGCGCATCAAGAGCCTTATCCACGCTTGGCACAGCTGCGCTCGGCCAGCTGGCGAAAATTGTTCTGGCGGGTCCAAAAAATGAATCTCGTTATACACGCATTTGGGCTTTGAGAGCGCTGGTGATAATCCTGGCACAAACGGGAGATGTCGGCGCAAAGGATGTCCTGTATCGCATCCCCATACCGCCCAAGGTTCAGAATTTAAGAATGGATCAAATCACATACTTTCCTGACGAAGAACACTCATACCATCTGTGGACGGTTATGTTCAGGCGGATCTTTGAGAATCCGCCCGAATCACTTGTCGCAGCAACGAAGAGCGGATTGGTTTCGGCCCGTGGAATCGGTGTCCTGGCGCTGAGCCGCTACCTTGACACGTCGACAATGCAAATAATCAATTCAGGGCTAAAAGACTCAAACACGGAAATCATATATGCCTCCTGCCTGGCGCTGGCGAAGATCGGCAGTGAAGAAGCCGCGCAGGCGCTCTCCGCATTATCAGGCCATGAAGACTCGGATATAAGAGCGTCCGTCGCCAAGGCTTTGGGTTCTTGCGCTAATTCCACCGCCATAAAGACGCTGTCTGCGATGACCGGCGACAGCGTTCTCCCTGTACGCGTTCAAGCAATGCACTCTTTGGCGAGAATAACAAATCTGAGGATACGACGATAAGCGCTTCTTATTCGCCGGAAACCGGCAAAAAAACGGCTGTCATCGGCGTTGGCGGGGCCGGATGCCGCGTGGTAAGCACGTTAGCTAAAGCAGCTCTGCCGGGCATCCATCTTGTCGCCGCGGACACCGATTGGGCATCCATCCGGCTTGCCGATGCGCACCGCAAGATCGAGCTACGCGGTGTTTCCGTAATCGGGATGAGTACGGGCGGCAATCCGAGATGGGCGCAACGATGCGCGGAGGCATGCTCGGATGAAGTGCGGCAAGCGATCGGCAGCCCCGATCTTGTGGTGATCGTTGCAGGAATGGGCGGCGGCACCGGCGTGGGGGCCTCCCCAGTCATAGCCCGTCTTGCCGTCGAAACCGGCGCGCCGGTGGCAGCGGTCATGAACCTGCCTGCCGGGTGGGAAGAAGCGCGCCGAAACGGACTTGCGAAAGAAGGATTGGAAGCGCTGCGCGAGGAGATCGGAGCGGTACTGACGCTTCCTCTTGCGCGAATACAGGAAGCAATAGACGGCGCCACACCGCTGGAGAAGTTCTTTGATATCGCCCAACTGCTTCTTTGCGATTGCATTATGTTCCTGCTTGGGCAAAGGGATACGACGGAATTCGTGGGCTTGTGTATCGGAGGGGTTTCAAATGACAACGGGAAGCAAAGGTGCGACCGACAGCCTGCCGGACGGGTTTTTTAAAACGACTGGAAGCGCTGGCGGCTTTGTAATAACGGTGCAACGGTTTATGGAAACAGTGGACTTTTGATCGAACACCAAGAAAGAAGTGACTACTTTATGAACTTTTTTAAAAGAATCGGAAAAAAACGGGAGGAACCTGCCCGCCAAAGTAATATAGAGGGCAACCGTGCCATCGAAAGAGAAAGAAACGACTTTTCTGCACTCCGAATCGACGACGGTCAGACTTTGTGCCTGGATTGCGGCGGTAGCGGCCGGGTTGGTACATCCATGTCGATGACCACAGGGGAAGTCAAGTACCGCATATGCAGCCGATGCTCCGGGACCGGGCGAGTTGAGGTTAGCCTGGCTTATTATACTACCTATCCTAACAAATCCCTTGAGATAGCCCGGCAGTTGATATGGCAGCACGGTAAACCCGAAAAAGTTTCTTTGGAGAGTATCGGAGGATTTGCGGATGCCAGGCTGTTTTTTAAGGATGGTTTTCAGGCTCTTCTCGGCGGCTTCGCGGTAGGCTACAGTGGCACGCGCCCGGATTCCTTAAGGGCAATGCTTCAGGCCGCAGGCTTCCACGTCACGGAAGAGGACGTTGAAAAAATGAGTCTGCCAGTTCATTTTACCCGTCAAATTGAAAAGGAGTAGGCGCTATGGCTCGGTTTACGGACAATCAAGACGGCACGGTCACGGATACCTTGACCGGTTTAATCTGGCAGCGGGATGACGACGGACAGGCAAGGGATTATAAAACCGCAATATCCTACTGTAAAAAGCTGTGGCTGAGCGGGAGAAAAGGCTGGAGGCTTCCACGGCTAAGCGAACTCCTTTCCATTGTGGACTCGCAAACGCCCAACAGGATGGATGCCGTGTTTTCAAGCGGCAAACCGGAACGGTACTGGACGATCACCGAATTTGATTATGTTGTAGGCGGCAAAAATTTCAAGCGCCAGATTGCATACACGGTAGATTTTGCCGATGGACAGGAAACCACCTACAATAAAACTGAAGAATTTCTTGTGCGGGCAGTTTTGCGCAGATAAATCGAAAATCATTAAAATTCAGTGGCAAAAGTACTCCGTATAGCGTATGAGCCACTTTTATAAATTCCCCATATAAAACGGATGGCTGGTGATAGGACAGCAAAGAAAGGAGAAAAAATGAAACGGCTATCAGCAAAAGAGCGGCCATGCCGTGAAAAATACAAACCAAATCAGTAAGCAATCAGGCGGTCTTGAAAAATCAAGGCCGCCTGATTTTTTTAGTGTGCCCGGCATGGGCAGGTTCTAACGGGTGAAAGACCCGAGCGCACCCGGTGGCGGGAAGCGCATAGCCGAACAGCAAGGGTGTCCGTCGCGAGGCGGAATCTGAAAGAAGCTGTA
>JAPXRI010000009.1:0-75169 GCA_033813635.1 Bacillota bacterium | reverse complement strand
GCATTATACCACGAAACTACCGCCCCAACCCACTCCGAGATTTCAAACAATCTCACGTTGTCCAATATTGGGGGAGCACTTTACGCGCCCGCGTTCTCAAGTAGAAAGTCAATTGATTTTGAGAGATCCATCTCTGTTTTGCCCCTTTGCAACAACAGCTTATCCGGGTGACACCGCCGGCGGCGCATGGCCGGGAAGGCCGAAGGCCGCGTTTCATTATCGCATCCTACGTTTAAAAAATAATTTGACAGGGCGGGGGCGCGTGCGGGAGAAGGGCTTAAGACCGGTTTGCGCCGCGCCGCTGCCGGAAAATATCCGCCGGCGACGGAAACGGGACTTGTCTGGCCTTTTCCGGCGGATTAGGTATGCTGATCCGCCGTGTTCCATTGTAATTTCTTATAAGGAATTTGTCAACAATTTATTTGTCTTTTGATTACACGGGCGGATTTGCCCGGAAAAGGCCGCCGCAAGGGTCGATTTCTTTCGCGTTATATGGTAAAATAACAGCGTTAATATGTTTAAAACGGAGGGAATATGGAAAAATACGCAGTCTGGGACGCGCATGTCCATCTGTTTCCGGAAGAGATATACCATAACTGGGATAAATACGCGGCGATTGACTCGGTGTTCGGACTGCTGACGAAAAAGCCTGAAAACGGCAAAGGCACGTGGGAGGCCTTTGTCAACGTCAACGAGGCGCTGGCCTGCGCGGACAGGGCGGGAGTTCGCGGGCTCGTGATGCAGGGCTGGTACTGGAACGATTCCGGGCTTATGCGCCTGCACAACGACGCTATGGCGGAAGCGCTGAAAAACCACCCCGGCCGGCTGGCGGCCTTCGCGGCGGTGAATCCGAAATTCGGGGAGCGCGCAATAGAAGAGATAGAGCGCTGCGCGGCGCTCGGCTTCAGGGGTGTCGGCGAGCTCGGGCCGGGCGGAAACGGGTACGATTTCAACGACCCCGATTTTCTCAATGTATTGGAGTGCGCGCAGCATTACCGCCTCCCGGTCTGTATCCACTGCGGCGAGCCTGTAGGGCACAGCTACGCGGGGAAGGATCGGACGTCCCTCGCGCCGCTCCCGGACGTCGCCGCGCGGTTTCCGGAGCTTAAGCTGATCCTCGCGCATATGGGCGGGGGGATGCCGTTTTTCGCGATGAACCCGAAAATCGGTAGAAAGCTTGAAAACGTCTACTACGACACGGCGGCGAACCCGCTGCTCTACGATATCAGAAGCATCGGGGCAGTTATCGGCATGGTCGGCGCTGACAGACTGCTGTTCGGGAGCGATTTTCCGCTGCTTTTGTACCCGTCCCGCTGCCATGATGCCGATATGTCGCTGTTCGTATCGGACATACGGCAAAACGCCGGGCTAACGGAGGGGGAGCTCTCGCTTTTCATGTCCGGAAACGTCCGGAGGCTGCTTGATTTAAAATAGAACCGCGCGGGCGCGGCGAAATATGTTAATGATGCGGAGGGTGCGTTATGCGGGAGATTTCAGAGCTTCTTTCGGAATTGACCGTAGAGGAAAAAGCGGCGCTGCTCGAGGGCGCGGATTCGTGGCATACCAACGCTGTGCCGCGGCTCGGCATACCCTCGATCTTTATGACGGACGGGCCCCACGGGCTGAGAAAAGCGAGGAAGGCGGGCGGCGGCTTTTCGGACATGGACAACGAGCCGGCCACGGCGTTTCCGGTGTCCGCGGTCGTCGCCTCTTCCTGGAACACGGACAACGCGTACCGGATGGGGCGGGCAATCGCGGAGGAGTGCGCCGCCGCCGGCGTCGACGTGCTTCTGGCGCCGGGTGTGAACATCAAGCGGAGCCCGCTGTGCGGCAGGAACTTCGAATACTACTCCGAGGACCCGGAGGTGTCGGCAGAGTTCGGCGAGGCGTTCGTGCGCGGTGTCCAGAGCGCGGGCGTCGGCTGCAGCCTGAAGCATTTTGCCGCGAACTCCAACGAGGATTTCCGTTTTTACGGCGACAGCGAGGTCGACGAGCGCGCGCTCCGCGAGATCTATCTGCGGGCCTTTGAAAAAATCGTCAGGAAAGCGAAGCCTTATACGGTGATGTGCGCCTACAACCGTCTGAACGGCGTTTTCGCCTCGCAGAACAAAAGGCTTCTGACCGATATCCTGCGGGACGAATGGGGCTTTGACGGCCTCGTGATGTCGGACTGGGGCGCAGTCTGCGACAGGCCCGAGGGCGTCCTGGCCGGGTGCGACCTCGATATGCCGGGCGGGGTAAGGCATAACCGCAAAAGCGTCATCGAAGCGGCGGAGAGCGGAAAAATCCCGCCGGAGGCGCTGGACCGCGCGGTTTCGCGCGTGCTTGAGCTGGTTCGGAAGTGTTCCATAAAAATGCCGTCCTCCGGTTTCGACAGGCGGGCGCACGCGGCGCTCGCCTGCGAGATCGCCGAGGACGGCGCGGTGCTGCTGAAAAACGACGGGGTTCTCCCGCTTAAGGGGGACGAGCGTTTACTGGTGGTCGGCGAGTTTTTTGAAAAGCTGCGCTTTCAGGGCGCGGGGTCGTCGCTGATTAACCCTATAAAGGTTGTTTCGCCTAAAAACGCGTTCGACCGCCGGGGCGTAAGATACGCGTATAAAAAGGGATTTAGGTGCTTTTACCCGGAGAGGGACGATGCTCTGGAGCGAGCGGCGCTCACCGCGGCGGAAAGCGCCGACGTAATTCTTTTCTTCGGCGGTCTGACCGATTTTGAGGAGAGCGAGGGCTTCGACCGGCAGCATATGCGGATAGGCGGGAACCAGACCGCGCTCCTCAGAGCGCTGATTGAGGCGGGCAAGAAGGTTGTGATGCTGCTGTACGCGGGCGCTCCGGTGGAGCTGCCGTTTTTCGACGGGCTCGCGGCGCTGCTGGATATGGGACTGCCCGGCATGGCGGGAGGAGAGGCGACTGTGGCGCTGCTTTTCGGTGAGGCGAATCCTTCGGGCAAGCTCGCCGAGAGCTGGCCCATGCGCGCGGAGGACGCCTGTTGCGCGGCGGATTTCGGCCGCGGTCCGATATCAAAGTACTACGAGAGCGTCTACGTCGGCTACCGCTTTTACGACAGGGCCGGAACAGCGCTCCGTTTCCCGTTCGGGTACGGACTGTCCTACACCTCGTTCGAATATCTAAATTTAAGCGTTTGGGAGAAAGACGGCCGGGTGTTCGTGGAGGCCGATATCAGAAACGTAGGCGGCAGGGACGGGGCCGAGGCGGTGCAGCTCTACGTGAAAAAATGCGCCGGCGCGTTATTCGGGCCGGAAAAGGAGCTCCGGGCGTTTGCCAAGGTATTTCTGAGAGCTGAGGAGACAAAGCGCGTCTCGCTGTCGTTTGAAAAAGCCGACCTGGCATGCTGGGATGCCGCCCGCGGGGGCTGGGTGCTTGAAAACGGCGAATATACCCTCTGCCTCGCCGCGTCCGCCGCGGATATCCGGCTGACGGCAGGCTTTGCCGTCTCGGACGGGGAAGAGATAAAGCCGTGCTATCCGGAACAGGTGTCAACGGATTACGCACTCCCGCCATCTGCGATCCCGGCGGGCTTTGAAGCGCTTCTCGGTCATAAACTTCCGGATGAAGCTCCGAAAATACCGCTGACGGTCGAGTCGCCCCTTTTGGATTTTAACCTGACGCGGACCGGCAGGCTTTTATACCGCTTTGTGATATGGTTTTTCGGCAGGGATTACCGGAAAGCCGAGCGGATGCCGGATTCCACCGAGCGGGACGCGAGGCTGAAAAACGCCTTTTTTCTAGTGAAAATGGCTCCGAACAACACGCTCCGTGCGATGTGCATGGCATCCGGCGGGATACTGGGGTACGGCGCCGCCGCAGGGCTCGCGGAGGCCGTAAACGGCCGGATTTTCAGAGGGCTTATAACAATATTGAAAAGGGAAAAGGTGCCCCCGCTGCCGTCGAAGCGGCGAGTAAAAGCGTAAAATAGGATAAAAAGAATGCGGCTGGTTCTCGTCTTAGGAAAACCAACCGCAACTATTTTATCATGCAAAGGTTTACTCGAGCTCGAAGGCGCCGGTGTAGAGCTGATAGTACTTGCCCCTCTGGGCGATAAGCTGCTCGTGGCTGCCCCGCTCGATAATCCGGCCGTGCTCGAGCACCAGAATCACGTCGGCGTTTTGCACGGTGGAGAGGCGGTGGGCGATTACGAACACCGTCCTGCCCTTCATAAGCGCGTCCATACCTTTCTGTACGATCGCCTCGGTGCGCGTGTCAATCGACGAGGTCGCCTCGTCCAGGATCATAACCGGCGGGTCGGCGACCGCGGCGCGGGCGATGGAGATCAGCTGGCGCTGGCCCTGGGAAAGGCCGCTTCCGTCGCCCTTGAGAACGGTTTGATAACCGTCCGGCAGCATGCGGATGAACCCGTCGGCGTTCGCGAGCTTCGCGGCGGCGACGCACTCTTCGTCCGTAGCGTCCAGCTTGCCGTAGCGGATATTGTCCATCACCGTCCCGGTAAAGAGGTTGACGTCCTGCAAAACGATGCCCAGCGAGCGGCGGAGGTCCGGCTTTCTGATTTTTTCGATGCTGATGCCGTCGTAGAGAATTTCGCCCTCCGCGATATCGTAGAAGCGGTTTATCAGATTGGTAATCGTGGTCTTGCCCGCGCCGGTGGCTCCGACGAAGGCGACCTTCTGACCAGGCTTTGCGTAGAGCGTGATGTCATGGAGCACGGGGTTGCCGTCCTCATAGCCGAAGCTCACGTTATTAAAGCGGATGTCGCCGCGGAGCGGAGTGTAGGTCAGCGTGCCGTCGCCCTGGGGGTGCTTCCACGCCCAGGAGTTTGTCCGCTCGTCGCACTCCTTAAGCACACCGTTTTCCTCCCTGACATTGACGAGCGTGACATGGCCGCCGTCGGTCTCGCTTCCTTCATCCAGAAGGTCGAATATCCTCGACGCGCCTGCGAGCGCCATAACCACCATGTTGAACTGGGAAGAAATCTGGCCGATGGGGTTGATAAACGCCCGGGACAGGGTGAGAAACGATATGATCGTGCCTATGGTCAGCGTATTTATGCCGGTAAGGCAGAGGTTGCGGACCCCGGCGATGCCCGCCACGCCGCCGATTATCGCCAGCAGCACGTAGAGCATGTAACCCATGTTGCCGACGACCGGCATCATAACGTTTCCGTATTTATTAGCCTCCGTGGCGCTGTAGCAGAGCGCGTCGTTTTTCCTGTCGAATTCTTCCTCGGCCTTTTCCTCATGGCAGAAGACCTTGACGACCTTCTGGCCGTTGATGATCTCCTCGATATAGCCGTTGACGTCGCCCAGAGCTTTCTGCTGCCTGACGAAATAGGTTCCGCTCCTGCCCACCAGCGTTCTTATTACCTTCAAAAGCAGGAAAGCGAATACGAGGACGAAAACCGTCAGCCCGACGCTCAAATAGAGCATCGCGACAAACACGGTGGTGACCGTGACCAGAGACGAGAACATCTGCGGAAGGCTCTGGGAAATCGCCTGGCGCAGCGTGTCGGTGTCGTTGGTGTAGCGGCTCATCACGTCCCCGTGGGAATGGCTGTCGAAATACTTGATCGGCAGCGTCTGCATATGGGCAAACATCCGGTCGCGGATTTTTTTAAGCGTGCCCTGCTCAACGACCACCATCAGGCGGTTGTAAAAGAGTGTGGCGAGTATTCCGATAATATAGATCGAGCCCATCAGCGCTATCGCCCCGAGGAGCCCGGCAAAATCCGGGTCGGACTCGCCGAGCAGGGGGACGATGTAATTGTCTATGAGAATCTTTATAAACAGCGAGGAAACTGCGCCGACGGCGGAGCTCACCAGTATGAAGAAGACCACCAGGATTAGCCGGAGCTTGTATTCGGACATCGTCGATAGAAGCCGCTTGATTGTGCCGGGCTTGAAACGCTGCATCGGAGGTTTTCTGCTCTCGGTTTTCGAGTTAAGCATTGAGCTTGCCCCCTTTGTTCTGGGATTCGTAGACTTCCCGGTAGATCGAGGATGCGGCCAGGAGCTCCTCATGCGTGCCGACCGCGCTGATTTTTCCGTCGTCCAGCACGACGATCTTATCGGCATCCATAACGGAGGAGACCCGCTGCGCTATGATGATTTTCGTCGTGTCCGGGATGTCGTTCTTGAACGCCTGGCGAATCAGGCTGTCGGTTTTCGTGTCCACCGCGCTCGTTGAATCGTCGAGAATCAGAATCTTGGGCTTTTTCAGCAGCGCGCGGGCGATGCAGAGGCGCTGTTTCTGACCGCCGGAGACGTTTGCGCCGCCCTGTTCGATATAGGTGTCGTACCCGTCGGGAAATTCGCTGATAAAGCCGTCCGCCTGGGCGAGGGTACAGGCGCGGACCAGCTCTTCGTCCGTGGCGTTTTCGTTGCCCCAGCGGAGATTTTCCTTTATCGTGCCGGAGAATAGCACGTTTTTCTGCAGCACCATCGCGACCTGGTTGCGGAGCGTCTCGAGATCGTAATCCCGCACGTCGACGCCCCCTACGGTAACTCGGCCCTTAACGACATCGTAGAGGCGGGGAATCAGCTGCACGAGGCTGGACTTTGACGAGCCGGTGCCGCCGAGTATGCCCACCGTTTCGCCGGAGGCGATGCTAAGATTGATGTCGTCCAAAACGGGCTTGTCCGCCGTCGATGAGTAGGCAAAGGTGACGTGCTCGAAGGTGATCGAGCCGTCTTTGACCTCGAATACCGGGTTATCATTGTTTTGAAGATCGCTTTTCTCGACAAGGACCTCCACAATCCGTCCGGCGGAGGCGCGGGAGATCAGGATTGTCACAAACACCATCGACAGCGCCATAAGACTCATCAGTATCTGCATGGCGTAGGTGATCAGGCTGGCCAGCTCGCCGGTGGAGAGCCCGGCGGCCGCGTTGTTGCCGGAGGCGACGATTTCCTTCGCGCCGAACCAGGAGAGCAACAGCATGCTGCCGTAAAGGCAGAACTGCATCAGCGGCATGTTAAAGGCCAGTCTTTTCGTCGCCTTGGTAAAGTCCCTATAGATTAACTGCGATATACCGTTGAATTCCTGCTCCTCGTGGTCCTCGCGGATGTAGGATTTGACGACGCGTATGCCCCGGAGATTTTCCTGCACGACGTTGTTGAGCCTGTCGTAAGTGGTGAACACCCGCACGAATATCGGGTGCACATGGGACGCGATAAATATCAGGCCGAAGCCGAGGACCGGAATTGTCATCAGGAAAATAAGCGACAGGCGCGTGCTGATGCGGAAGGAAAAGATCAGAGCGAACACTATCATCAGCGGCGCCCTCACCGCGAGGCGTATCAGCATCTGATAGGCGTTCTGGACGTTGGTAACGTCGGTGGTCAGCCTTGTGATGATGCTGGCGGTGGAGAATTTATCGATGTTTGAAAACGAAAATTTCTGAACGTTGTAGAAGATGTCGTGCCTCAGATTTTTAGCAAACCCCGACGCGGCTATCGCCACGCTCCGCCCCGCGAGGTAGCCGGTCAGAAGCGAGAAGAACGCGGAGACCACCAGCAGAACGCCGTAAAGGACTACTTTTGACATATCATTCCGGCTGATGCCGTCGTCAATGAGATACGCCATCAGCGTCGGTATGATTATCTCAAGAACGGATTCAAAGCTCACGAACACCGGGGTGAGCAGGCTGTGTTTTTTATATTCTCTTACGCTTGAGAGAAGAATACCTAACATAGATGACTCCTATTGCCGTAAATTAACACTGAAAATGCGTGTTTCCAAAAATGTATATTATATTAAAGTATAGTCGTTTCGGAGCCCGGAGTCAATATAAGCATCAATGAATATGCTAGACGAAATTCGCCTAAAGGCTGTCTGATTTGATAGAATCGTTTAACGGGTAAACGATTTCGCTTTCCCGGCGCAGGCGCGCTTTTGCCGGAAACGCATAAAACCGGTCCGGCGCAAAAATCATAAATTATTATTGGCAGAATAGGGACAAAAACCTGCGGCAGGCGCAGGGTGTCAAAATTCTCGGCGAAAACGCTTGTCTTGGGCGAAGGGATGTATTATAATATAAAAGATATATAGAATTTTGCCGTAAACAACGGTTTATCAGGAGTTTTGGTATGCATTGGTCCGAAAAGATTGCGAGCGAGATCATCAGTAGAAATCCGAACAAGGAAGAGTACGTCTGCGCGGCCGGCATAAGCCCGTCGGGCTCCGTGCACATCGGCAATTTCAGGGACGTGGCGACGAGCTATTTCGTGGCAAAGGCGCTGCGCAAGGCCGGCAAAAAGGCCCGTTTCCTGTTCAGCTGGGACGAGTTCGACCGCCTGAGGAAGATCCCCGTCAACGTGGCGGAGGCCAGGGAGGGCATGGAAAAATACATCGGCTGCCCCTACGCCGACGTGCCGAACCCCTTTGAGGAGGATAAGCAGGCGAAGAGCTACGCGGAGCATTTCGAGCAGGAGTTTGAGAGGTCGGTCAGGCGCTTCGGCATCGAAATGGATTACCGCCATCAGGCCGAGATGTACCGCTCGGGGAAATACACGGACTATATTCTGCTGGCGCTTGAAAAACGCGGCGAGATATTCGATATACTGGATTCGTTCCGCACGCAGGATTCACAGCCGGGGGAGCGGGAGAGCTATTTCCCGGTTTCGATCTACTGTCCCGTCTGCGGCAGGGACACGACGAAGATCACTGCGTTCGACGATAAGACCGCGGCCGCCGAATATGAATGCGCCTGCGGACACGCCGGCAGATTTGATTTCAAAAACGACCACAACTGCAAGCTCTCCTGGAAAGTGGACTGGGCGATGCGCTGGGCATACGAGGGCGTCGACTTCGAGCCGGGCGGCAAGGACCACGCAGCGCCGATGGGAAGCTATCAGACCTCAAAGGTTATCTCGAAGAAAATCTTCGGCTACGAGCCGCCGATTTTCCAGGGCTACGAGTTTATCGGCATCAAGGGGTCGACCGGCAAGATGTCCAGCTCGTCGGGTCTGAACCTGACCCCCGAGGTGCTCCTTAATCTTTACCAGCCCGAGGTCATTCTCTGGCTCTACGCGAAGACCGACCCGACCAAGGCCTTCGATTTCTGCTTTGACGACGGGATACTAAAGCAGTATTTCGAGTTTGACAGGATGTACGGCGATTACCTGAGCGGGAAGGCCGACGAGACCGTCCGCGAAATTATGGAAAACTGCCTGATCGAGGGCAGAGAGATAAAGCCCGTACCGATGAGCCTGCTTGTGCAGCTCGGCTCGGTGGTGGATTTTAACCCGGCGATGCTGGAAACGGTCTTTGAGAAGATCGGGACGCCGTACAAGGAGGCGGAGTTTGCGGACAGGCTCGGCCGCGCGAAATTCTGGCTTGAGAAGTGCAGTCCGGAAAATGTCAACCGCCTGCGCGAACACCGGAACTGGGAGGTCTACGAGACCCTGTCCGCGGAGGAAAAACAGGAGATTGCCGAGCTTCACAGCTACCTCTCCAACGGCAGCTATACGCTGGATGAACTGAACGCCGCAATCTACGCGATCCCGCAGAAGGTCTACGGGCTCGAGAACGACGACCAGAACGCGCGCAAGGAGCTCCAGAGCATATTTTTCAAAAATGTCTACAGGCTTTTAATCGGCAAGGAAAAGGGCCCGAGGCTCTATCTGTTCCTGTTCGCGATAGAAAAAGAGCGCTACCTTCCGCTTCTGGATTTTTCCTACCCGAAGACCGCGGAGGAGGAGAGGGCCGAAACGGCGCCTGATGAAGAGGCCCCGGAGGAGGAACCCGCGCCGGAGCAGCGCGAGCCGGACCCGGTGAAGCCGGTCAAGCCGGAGGTCGACATAGATTATTTCGATAAGCTTGACCTGCGCGTCTGTGAGATCCTCAAGTGCCAGGAGATAAGAAAATCGCAGAACTGCTATAAGCTCACCCTTGACGACGGCCTCGGCGAGCGCGTGATCGTCTCGTCGATAAAGCACGACTACAAGCCGGAAGAGCTTGTGGGCAAGAAAATCATCGTCGTTGCGAACTTAAAGCCCGCGCGCATCACCGGAGTGACCTCGCAGGGCATGCTCCTCGCAGGAACGAACAACGCCTGCGGCTGCAAGGTGGTTTTCGTGGACGGCAGCATCCCGAACGGCACCGCGATAAAATAAAAAAGAAATTGCCGATGCCAAGCGCGCAAATGCGTTTGGCACCGGCTTATTTTAGCCGCTATTTTCCCTCGGTGCTCAGCATGTATAAAAGCCTCAGTGCGTGAACGTTTTCGTCGGTCCTCGCCCGGTAATAAGCGTCCTTCAGCGCTTCGTTTTTCTGCGTGTCGATGTATTTTTCCGCATATTTTCGGTAGTCCCCGCTCTCGTCAATCACCCGTTCCCTCAGGATGTCGAAGAAGGACCCGGTGAAGACAGGCTTCATGATCTCCGGCGAATAGGTTTTTCCGGTCATTTTTTTATATATGCTGCCAAATAAATCGGCGTGCAGCTGCTCGTCGTCCGAGAACTGAAGCAGCAGCTGACGGAATTCCGCGTTTTGCGCGATTTTCGAAAGCTCTCTGTAGAGCTCGGCATCCTTCGTCTCCGCCTCTATGTAAGCCCGCTGCGTTTGCAGTACGACCATGTCCAAGATATAATCACCTCGTTATACCAGTTCCGCACTACATCCTATGAGGCATACCGCGTTTTGTGAAAAAGGCCGCCGCGAAATGCTTTTCGCGGCGGCCTTCGGAACTATAAATTATAATGGGTGTTAGGTCAGCCGAGACCGTAACGGCCGCGGCTCCGCCTGTAAGCGACGGGTTTTCCGAGAATTTCTGCCATCACAAGGCCGGAGACAAGCTGTTCCCTGGTGAATACAGGGGTCTCTGCCAGAATCTCCCGCTGCACCGGCTGCTGCTTTTCCTCGGGAGGCAGATCCACCGCGCTGTCCGCGGGAGCGGCTTCCGTCTTTGCCGGGACCTCAGAGACGCGGGGTGGCTGGAAATTTTGCGGCTGCATCCTGTTTGCCGGCTCAAAACGCCGGACTTGCGTGTTCGCCAATTCACCGAGCAGGTCCAAAAGCCCGCTTAATCCGCTCAATCCGTTCACGGCCTGAAAGCCTCCTTTCGCCGTTTATCCGCAATCATTTAACCGTCGGGGGAGCGGCGTCGGGCTTGCCGGTGTTGGCGATGGTGTTTCTCATCTGGGTATCGGAGATGATGTTTTGCATATTGTAGTAATCCATAACGCCGAGCTTGCCCTCGCGGAGCGCCTCGGCCATCGCCTTTGGGACCTCGGCCTCGGCCTCTATGACCTTCGCGCGCATTTCGACGACGGCGGCCTTCATCTCCTGCTCTGTCGCCACGGCCATCGCGCGGCGCTCCTCGGCCTTTGCCTGGGCGATGCGCTTGTCGGCCTCGGCCTGGTCGGTCTGCAGCTGGGCGCCGATGTTGCGGCCCACGTCCACATCCGCGATATCGATTGAGAGAATCTCAAACGCGGTGCCTGCGTCGAGACCCTTGGTTAGGACCGTGTTCGAGATCCTGTCGGGGTTTTCCAAAACGTCTTTGTGGGAGAGCGCCGAGCCGATGGTGGTTACTATGCCCTCGCCGACCCGGGCGATGATCGTCTGCTCCCCGGCGCCGCCGACGAGCCTGTCGATATTGGCCCTGACGGTGACTCTCGCCTTTGCCTTGAGCTCAATGCCGTCCTTCGCGATCGCGGCGATAAGCGGCGTCTCGATGACCTTCGGGTTGACGCTCATCTGGACGGCCTCGAGGACGTCCCGGCCGGCGAGGTCGATCGCGGCCGCGCGCTCAAACTGCAGCGGGATGTCCGCCCTCTGCGCGGCCACAAGGGCGTTGACGACTCTGTCGACATTGCCGCCGGCGAGGTAGTGGGCCTCGAGCTTGTTGATGTTGACGTCAAGCCCGGCTTTCGTCGCCTTGATCATCGGGTTCACGACCCGGGACGGCGCGACGCGGCGCAGGCGCATGCCGATCAGGTTGAAAATGCCGACCTTTACGCCCGCGGCGGCGGCCGATATCCAGAGCCTGACGGGAATGAAGCTGAAAAACAGAGAGAGGATAAAGATAACTCCTGCTATAACGAGCAGATAGAGCAACACGGGGTCCATGGCCATCGTCCTTTCGCTTTATATTTTACTTAATTGATTTCACTACGATTTTTCTACCCTGCGCGGAGGTAATTTTGATTTTTGAGCCCGGCTCGATGAACTCGCCGTCGGAGACCACGTCGAGGCGCTTCCCGTCGAACTCTCCTGTCCCGGCGGGGCGGAGCTTTGTCGCCGCTACGCCCTCGAACCCCACAAGGGACGAGGTGTCCTCCGACGCGGAGAAGCCCTCGCCGCGGGTCGCGGCACTGCGGAGAATCAGCTTTTTAGAGAGCTTTCCTTTTTTAGCAGAGCGCAGAATAAGTACGAGGACCAGCGCCACAAGGGCGAGCAGAATGAGGAACATCAGCACCGCTTCTAGAACGCTGGTGGCGGTCATTATAATGCCGACGATAATAAGCGCCGTGCCTATCCCGCCGGCGATGCCGAACCCCGGTATGAACATCTCGACAAAGAGCAGGATGATTCCGGCGATATACAGTATTGCCGAAACGGTGTCGATATTTCCGATGAAATTTCCGAAACCGAGAGCAAAAAACGCGGGTGCCATGCGATACCTCCGTTATCGTTATTTTTGATGAAAGCTCTTTTTGTTTTAATTTCATCGGTTCCATTATACCATGCGCCCCCGGAAATATCAAACATATTGCCGCGTTCTTAAAAAAACGGCACAGAGACGGAGCTTCCGGACAACGGTACCAACATGGGCAAAAAGGCGGTTTAAAAGCGCGCAGAGATAGGTTTCCTGCAGCACGTCCTCCGTGTCGGAAAAGGAGTGCAGCCTGTTGAAAACATAGGCGTACAGCCATCTGTAATACTCGGTCATATCGCGATTCCCTCTCCGAGTTCGCAGGTTCCATATATAGGTCACAAAAAGCCGGGATTTCTTTACGCTGCAAATAAATATTAATATAAAAGGGAAAATCCGTCGCGGATTTTCCCTTTAGCGTCTATATCGCGCCGAAGAAACGGAGGAGAACGGGGATAATGAAGAGGCGGCTTTTGTCAAACGACGAGCCGTGGCCGCGGTTCAGGATCATCATTTCATCGCCGTTTTCGACGGCTCTGGTTATACTGCGGGAGTGGCGGCGCTTGATCATATCGTGTTCGCCGTAGATATTCAGAAACGGCACCTTAATCACGCTGATTTTTTTGAAGTTCAGGCGGGGCTGGCCTACCATCATGCCCTCGATGTCGCGTGCCAGCGCGACGGCGGGGTCGTTTGTCTTTTTGGCCTTGCGCGAGAGTGCTACGAACTTCTTGTGTATCTTGAGCTGTTCCCGAGTCTTCGTCCCTAAGGTGTTCAGGTTTGACCCCATTACCGCGAGCGCTTTGACCCTTTCCTGGTACGCGACCGTAAAGACAAGGCCGAGGTTTCCGCCGTCGCTGAAGCCGAAAATATTGGTTTTATCGATGCCAAGACTGTCGAGAAGCGCGCGGATGTCGTCTGCCTCCGTCTCGAAGGTGAGCCTGCCGGGTCCACGGTCCGATTTGCCGGTGCCCCGGGTGGAAAGGCGGAGAATCTTGAAGCGCTCGGAGAGCTCGGGCAAAAGGCTGTCCTCAAAGCAGTGCATGTCCCCGCCGTTGCCAGCCAGCAGCAACAGCGGCTCGCCGTCCGGTTTCCCGCTCACCTCATACTCGATTTTCGTCCCGTCCACGTCAAGAAAACCGTATTTTATTATCCCCATGATTTTTCTCCTATGAGTTTTTTATGATTACAGCGCCCGGTATTCCAGAACAGCGCTCTCGCGCGGGCCGCGGGTCTCAAGGAGGATGCCCTCCGAGAGCTCCGCGCCGGATATATCCCGAACTGTCTGCGAACGACCCTCATCCGTGAGGGTGACGCGGTACGTCTTCTCGCCGGATATCGCGGAGAGTGCCGCCTTGAAGCTGTTTTTCACGCAGTCCTCCCGGCGGAAGGCGATAACGGCGCCGGAATCGCCGAGCGAGAGCTGCCAGGCGCACCAACCGCTCTCGTCGATCGTCGGCTCGGTCAGAGGGTAGAAATCCCCGTCCCAGTATTTTTCAAGCCGCTGCTCCTCGGCGAGAATCCGCTGCCTCCGCTCGAGCAGTTGTGGATTAAAAGGCCGGGGAAAGCGTCAAGCAGCGTGGCCCACAGGCGGTAGAGCCCGTTTACATGTTTAAGCTGCCCGGCCTCGGTCGCCCACTCCGGGACATGCCTGAAATACCGGTCGAAGGGCTGGATGGCGAGGGGGATATCCAGTTTATCGCCGAGGCGCGTGCGCGGGCTGAAGCTCTCCCGCAGCAGCGCGCGGAATTGCCTGCGCGCGTCGGAGACCTCGCCGCCCTCGGGGCAGATTACGGACGGAAGAGCGACCTCCTCGCCCGGCCTAAGATAGAAATCCGCGTCGCAGAGGCTTGCTTTTACCGTCACCGCACAGTCGGACACGGAGACATCCCTGCTGCCGCTGGCCCGACCAGCCGATGCCGAAGACATACGGCCTGTCCTCCGGCGAGAGATCGAAAAACGGGAAGCCCGTGGTGTTCGAAGAGCAGCCGCCTAAGGGGCTCGGCATGGGTTTCGTCCCCGGGAGCGAGGGTGAACTCGAGCGGAAGAAAGCTCTCCGCTCCGCAGCGCCGGGCAAAGGCTTCGAATAAAGATTGCCTTTGAGCGGTTTCATTTCCGCCGGGCAGAGCCTGACTGGCTCGCCCGCGAGGCAAAGGCCGGACAATGCGCGGTTGAAAAAACCCATATGCGTCTCCTTTCGGAAGATTGTCCCACGGATGATTATAGCACAAAACCGGGACAAAAGATACAAAGCAAGAATATGAGCAATCGTATATTCCGCAGATTAATGCGCGCCGGGATTTGTATAATCTCACAAATCCGGTGGCGCGGATTTAGCTGTATTGACGATAGATAATATCGGAGAATAATAATAAAATATTATCGTGATACGGAAAGGTAAAAACGCGAAAGGAGAACAGTATGAAAATCAAGGTCTGGTGCCTTATCCTCGCGGCCGCGCTGGCGGCGTTTGCGGGCTGTTCCAAACCTGCGGGTGCCGCGGAGACATCCGCGGAAACAGCGGCTCCCAGGGACCTGGGCGGGTACGAATTCATATTTGCCGGGGCGGACGCGCTCAACCCGTCGGGCGAGCAATGGCGGTTCACATCGTTCGCGGACCGGCTTGCGGAAATCTACGGGGAAATCGAGAGCGAATACGGCTGCAAGATTAAGTTCACCGAGCTTTCGGGCGGCGCCGAAGCGGTGATTGCCACGGTTTCGTCGGGGACGCCGATAAACGGCTTTGCGCAGCTTTCGCAGAACGAGTGGATTCCGCTTCTTGCGCAGGGTGCGCTTTTGCCGCTGGATACGAACGAAATGCGGAGAGCCGGGCTCGACGTCAACGACGCGGCCTGCTTTTATCAGCCCTATACCCACCTATCGGATTTTGCCCTCGACGGGGAGGAGCACACCTACGGCGTAGACCTGTCGGGCGCGTACATCGCTCCGGACCCGGGCTATCTCTACGCATTCAACAAGGTTCTGACCGCCGCGGCGGGTTATCCGGCGGAGAGCGTATTCAAGCTGGTGTACGACGGACAGTGGACGTATGAAAAAATGCTCGAGATCGCGGTAAAAATATCAAAGGACAGCGGCGGGGCGCGGGGCAATTTCGGAATCGCGCTGGGCTGCCCGGAGGGCGAGGCGCTGAGCAACGGGGCCGGGCCGGTGGTTTATAATGCATCTGACGGAAAATGGAAGGCAAACCTCGCTGACAGAAAATTTACGACCTCGCTTGACTTTATAAAAAATGTCTCGGAAGCCGGGGACCTTTCCGGACTGTCGGAGGCTGACAGGGTAGAACTGTTTTTAGAAGGAAGGGCCGGTTTCCTCGGCGTTTCGGAAACGGGCGGCATACGCGAAAGGGCGCAGATACTTTCCAGCGGAAATCCGTTCGGATTCCTGCCGGTCCCGAAGGGGCCGGACGCCGAGGGATATACGCTGACGAGAGCGGACGCGAGGCTCTTCTGCATGCCCGCGTCCTGCGCGGAGCCGGATAAGGCGGCTTATCTGATTGATAAAATCTCCCGAAAGCTCCAGAGCGGGGATGAATATCTGAAATACCTGAAGACCTATGTGCTGCTGGACTGCGAAGACTCCTACCGGGTTGTGACGGAATACCTGCTCCCGAACGCCGCGCTGAATACCGCGGGCTTTGGCGGCGAGGCGAATGAATGTGTTTCGGAGCTATACGGCGCAGTGCTCGGCGGGACGGTCGCGCCGGAAAACGCCGCGGAGGCCTTCGGGGCCAAACTGCAGAGCGCGCTTGAAGAGCTGTTTGCGAAATAGACACCGCCCCGGGGCCGGGGAATCCCGCATTGAAAATTCAACAGTTTTTTCGCGGCAACGGATAAACATATTGCAAAATGCGAAAAGAAAATGTATTATTATCTGAGTTACGGTGTGATTCCGGATGACCGCGGCCTTCGGGGTAGATTTATTTAAAAGAAGCTGCGGCGGGGAGAAGTGAAATGAAAAAAATAAGGCTTCTATTGCTTTTCCTCGCGGTTTTAACAACCGCGTCGATGCTCGGCGGCTGCCTGGAAAACAAGAAAACGCCGGCGGGCCAAACGACGGCGGGGGAGACATCAACCGTCTCTATGCTGATAACGTCGTTTCCAGGCGAGCGGTATCAGTTTGTGATCGCGGGCTCGACCAGACTTAACCCGGCAAACCGCGAGGGGACATCGGAGGCGGAAGAGCTCGCTGAAATATTGTCGGAGGTTGAGGAGCTGTGCAGCGTCAAAATATCCTTCAGCCCGGCAAACGCAGATTACGCCGCGCTTTCGGCCTCCGTGATTTCCGGGGTGAAAATCGCGGATATTGTCAGGGTGCGCCAGTCAACATGGATCCCGCTCGCCGTCAACAATATGCTTTACCCGCTGGAGACGGACGGGATGAAGCAGGCCGGGCTTGATGTCGGCGATTCGGACTGCTTTTACCAGCCCTATACCAGGCTTACTTATCTTCGCCAGGGCGGTGAGTCGCATTGCTGGGGCGTCGACATGTCCGGCAAATACGAACAGATGGCTTTCGGGCATACCTACGCGTTTAACAAGGAAATTCTCGCGTCGGTGGGCTACAGCCCGGAATCGATGTTCAGTCTCGTCTACAACTACAACTGGACATACGATAAGATGATCGAGATTGCGACGGTGGCCACGCAGGATACAAACAACGACGGCGTTACGGACATCTGGGGCATCGCGCTGGACTGCGACGGAAACGAGATATGGTCTAACGACACCGGACCGATAACCTATGACAGCGACGTTAAGAAGTGGAAGGCCAACTGCAACGACCAGAAAATCATCACCGCGCTTACCTATATGGCGGCGCTGAACGCGAACGGCAAGCTCTCGCCACCGCTGACCGGCGAGGCTACGCTGGGCAGGGTGGCCCGCCGCGCGCTGTTCTACAGCGGGAAGGCCGCGTTTGCCGGTCTGTACGGGCCGAATTACGGCTATGACGGGGTCGACGCCGGCACGGCGATTATGGACGATGAGGTCGGGCTGCTGCCGATCCCGAGGGGGCCGGATACGCAGCATTACACAATGAACTTTGTCGACGTCGACGTCTACTGCATGCCCAAATCGGTCAAACGGTGGGACACAGCCGCGCGCACATTAAACGAGCTGGGCAGGAGGGTGCACGACGACGAGGAGTACGCCAAATACCTGCAGGAAACGCTGAACTGCGTGGATTCCTATCAGGTGCTGACGAAATACCTGCTGCCCTACGGCATGCTGAATATCGCCAAATGCAGCGACGAAATGTACGAGATCACCCGGAGAAACTTCTACAAGAGCGTCTACGAGGGATCGATGTCGCCGGCTCAGGCGGCGGAGACATTTGCTCCGCTGATCCAGGCCGAGCTTGACAGGGTTTTCAAGCAATACTAAAAAGAGCTGCCGCAAAACGCGTTTCGTTTTGCGGCAGCTTTTGTTTGGATTTTTTTAATAGCTTTAGCGGCTGCTCTTAGCCCTCTCGATGATCATCCGCTGCCAGTTTTTATCAAGGGTGATAAAGCGGGCGGACCAGCCGGAGACACGCACGGCGAGATTCTGGTAATTCTCGGGGTGTTTCTGTGCGTCCTCCAGTACGGCGGCGTCCACGACGTCGATCTGTATGAAGAAGCCGCCCAGCGTAACAAAGCCGGTCAGAAGCGAGCGGATTGCCTCTATGCCCGCCGGGCCTTGGACCGCGGAGGGGTCAAGCTTCATGTCGAGCGCGGTGCCGCAGGTCAGGCCGGAAAAATCGGCCGAGCAGTGCGAGCGGATAACCGCGGTCGGGCCGTTTTTATCGGTAGACGGCGTGGGCGAGAGGTTCCCGGAAAGGATGTCGCCGGAAAAAAAGCCGTGGGGAGAGGCCGTGCGGTCGTTTCGCCACTCAATCTGCCTGCCGAAGGTGGATATCCCGGGCGGGCGCTTGACGCCGGCGCGCTCCTTTACGCGCCGGGCATAGGCGATATAGTGGGACAAAATCCCGTTCATGATTTCGTCGACTTCCGGGTTGTCATTGCCGTAGTAGCTGTAAGCGGTTCTGACATACCTGCGGAGGGGCTCGCTGCCCTCCCAGTTGCGCTTTAAAACGGATAGAAATTCGTCCAAAGTTATCCGCTTTTCGTTAAAAACCAGCTTTTTTATCGCGTATAGACTGTTCACCGCGTCGGGTAGCCCGCCGGGATGCGGGGAAAGGCAGGTATAGACGGGGCCGCCGTCGAGGTACGATCGGGCGCTCTGCGCGCAGCCGGTCTCGAAAAACGAGACCACCGAGCAGGGCGTTTTATCTTTGCCGAAACCGTCCGCGGAGGAGTGGAACTCGTCGATGCTCCGGTCGAGGCATTTCAGGTATTCGTTGTATATCTCGTCGTAGCTCTCGTAGCGCCGGTTTTCGGGGCCTTTTTCGTTAAGGCCTAGCACGTCGTTCAAAAGCAGGCGGTGGGCGTCAAAGGGCCGGTATGTAAAACAGGTCATGCCCGGGATCTGCACCTCCCAGCAGCCGTCGTTCGCGAACTCCCTGGCCTCGCGCAGCGGGTAGCCGAAACCGGTGAGGCTGTCGATGATCAACGGCTCGTTGTAGGCCGCGACTACGCCGCCACCGTGGCGGATAACCCGGGCCATCGCCTCGGTAAGCCATTCGGGCGAGTCCGGAGAGAGCCTCACGGCTACAGGAAAGTCGGAGATGGGCAGCTCCTCGAGAACCTCCAAAATCAGCCGCGTCACCGTTCCGGTCACCGGCTCTCCGTCCCCGTCGACCCCGGCGAGGACGATATTCTGGTAATGCTGGGCGTCGCCGCTGCCTACGTTGTCGAGGGTCACCCACTCGCAGCCCTTGATGAAAAAGTGGGCGAGGTATTCTCTGGCCATGTCCTCAGTAATTTTCCCGGACGCTAGATCCTTTTCGAGGAACGGCCCGAGCATTTCGTCAAGCCGGCCTATGCCAGGCCAGTTGCCGCAGAGGCGGATGAACGCGAAGGTGAACCAAAGGCTCTGGAGCGCTTCCGCAAAGCTCCGGGGAGGGGAAAAGGGCACGCTTCTCAGATTTTCAAGGTTTGTCTCGTAAGCTGTCCCGCTCCGGTCCCCAGCGAGAGCTTCGAGGGCGGAGATATAGCGGCCATGCCAGATTTTCAGCGCTTCGTAGACGTTAAGCAGCGATTTGAGAAACCGCTGTTGTTCGGCGTCTGCGGGGAGGGCGAGGCGGGCGTTGATCTCGTCTAAAAAGCCGTCGGCGCCCTCGCGGAGAACCCGCGCGAAGTCGCAGGTCAGATGGCTGACGCTTGAAAACAGGGCTTTGCCGCCGAAAAACCCTGGGACGACATGGTGCACAGCTTCGATAAGCGTCGCGCTGCCGCTGATAAGCTCCCCCGGAGCAATCCGGACGGGCGCGGTCTCCGCTATTCTCGTGATCGCCGCGTCGTATTTGTCATAGGGCGAAAGGGCCTCGAAGCCAGGAATATCGTCCAGCGGGACGAAGGGTGTAGCCTTCAGGGCGCGGCCGTATTTTCCGGAAAGGGATTCGCGCGCAAACTCGCGGGTGCGCTCGGACAGCCTGACCGGGCGCGGACAGGAAGCGGAAGGAAACGAAAACGACATGGAATCACCGCTTATTATTGTAGTAGATTTCAATTCACGCATATCATACGACTGCCGTATGAAAAAGTCAATTAGTTCGCGGAATGCTCCGGAAAAATCCGTGCCGGTTTTATCCGGATACTAGGGGCGAAATCCATATATTCGCTAAACGGGCGTTTTATGCATTTTTTATTTTTATGAGAGGTATTTTTGTACGACAGCATATGACAGCTTTGGTTTTATTCCGGCGGTAAAATAATAATCGGCGTTTTGGACCGCGGCCGGCCTGCGAAGCGGATTTTTTTTGCAAGCGGAAACGGATGAGAACGGTGATTTCAGTTATAGCAGAGGTTTGAATGGAGGTTTAATGATGGCACTAAAAAGAAGCATCTGCGCGTTCATGGCATTAATTCTGATGTTTGCGCTTTATCCCGCGGCGAAGACTTACGCAGAATCGCCCGGGGCAGTCGAACTGCCGGTGACCTATCGGGATTTTCACGGCGCGGACTAGGACGGGGCGGACGGTTATCAGGCGCACCCCGATTTCGGCGTGGATTCCGATACTGCCGACACGGGAATAGTCCTTTCATATCTGGGCGCGGACTTGAAGCCGGTATACGCCGGGCAGACCGGCAATCCGACCACGCACGGCGACGTCTATTTCAGCATGTGGTTCAACGACGCCTATTCATACAACGTCTCCGCGCCCGGCAGCATTGCCTTCCTGTACGATAGCGCCGCGGGCAGCTACACCTTCGACGGCCCGGGCTTTTTCCCTCTCGACAATCAGCTGCTGGGAAACGACGGGCTTTCCCACAACTACAACTTCACAATGGAGATGCATGCGGCATTCACCTACAAAGCTGGCCAGACCTTCAGCTGCGCGGGGGGCGACGACGTCTGGGTATATATAGACAACCGGCTGGTAATAGATTTGGGCGGTGACGCGGAGCGGGCTGTTTCCGTCGACCTCGACCGCCTCGGGCTTACGGAGGGCGGCAGATACGGCCTTGACCTGTTCTTCGCCAAACGCCGCACGTCGGAGTCCGGTTTTACGGCTACGACGAATATCCCTCTGGAGCCGCGCGAAAGCTATCAGCTCCGCGGGTATAAATACAACGGCGCCACCGGCGAACCGATAAACGGCTGGCCGATCTACCTTGAGTACCTTAAGGGGAGCGAATGGATATCGTTTAAATCCACGCTGACCGGCACAGACGGGCTGTACGTTTTCAGCGATCTGCCCGCGGGGGATTATCGTATCAAGGAGTACGCCGAGGCCCCGTGGAGCCAGGTTTATCCGGGCGGCGACGGGATGCACTATGTGACGCTGCCCGAGGAGTCGCCCGGGCGCTATGACTTCAGGAATGTGAAGATAACAGCCTATTCGATTCGCGGTACGAAGTACGACGCCGAACGGAAGCCGCTGGCCGGGTTTACGATCATACTTGAAAAGCAGAGCGGAACGGATACCTGGACCGAGGTCGCGAGGACAATTACCGACGCAAATGGCGGATACTGCTTTGGCGGGCTCAGCGACGGCGTCTACCGGGTATCGGAGGAAAAGAGAACCGGCTGGACGCAGCTTTACCCGGCGGGGGACGGTAAGCACATTGTCACCCTGCCCGAGGGCGCGTCCGGCAAGGACGATTGCGCGCCGGACTACGATTTCATGAACACGCGGAACAGCTGCGGTTTTCACGAAGAAACCGCCTGGGCTTACGGGAACCATGAAAACAACGATTATACGAATTCCAGCAACTGGGGGTGGAGCAACGGGCCGATAAAGCCAGGGATCTATGATTACCCGCTCTATGCCGGCGCGGGGCAAAACGATCCGAATAAGGGAATGCTTGTAGGCCACGTGCATGTGGAGTACGCGGGAGCGCATGTCACCGTGACCTATAAACCGTTCGTCGGGATAGAAATTATCGAGACCCATCTGTGGATCGGGGATAAGCCCCTCCCGTACAAGATAGACAAAAAAGGTGCTGTGAAGTACCAGAGCGCGCCCGGAAAAATGAACGCTCCCGTCGGGAAAGCGTTTGACGTATCGGCTTTCGCGGACGTCTATGTCGCGGCCCATGCCGTGGTCAGGATACCAAACGACTAAAGCGAAAACCGCTTTGACGGCGCATAATGGGGCTGTCGCGTAATGCGTTAAGGCACTGCGCGACAGCCCCGATGTTTTCGCAAAGCATTATGTTGCCTTAAGGCTTAAAAGAGAAATCTCTGATAGCGTTTAAGGACGGTCAGCAGAAGCATTCCGAACACGCCGCAGGATATCAGCTCACCCAAGCCGACGGTCAGCATAAAAAACGGGATTGTGCCCTCCGCGCCGTAGACATAGGAGAGGATGAACGGGATGATCAGAGTGTTCGATACGATTGTCGGGACGGGGACAAGCCATTTATTTCCGCGGAGCAGGTACGCGCCGACCGCGCCGAGAAGCGTCGCGATGCTCCCGAAGAGCACGTCCCAGGGCGCGCAGCCGGTCAGCAGATTGGAGAGGGCGCAGCCGACAAACAGCCCGGGGATTGCCGCCGGCGTGAAAAACGGCAGAACGGCGAGCGCTTCGGAGAGGCGGAGCTGAATGACCCCGCTCGCAAGGCCCAGAGCGTTCGAGATGAAGGTGAGCGCGACGTAGAGCGCGGCGATGATTGCCCCGCGGGTGATAAATAAGAGACGGACTTTTTTCATTTTTTACTCCTTTTAGTTTTGTTGTCGGTGAGGAAAAGCAGAAAGCTCACCGTATTGGAAAATAATTCACGCCGCGTGCGGCGGCGGTCTGACCGGTCCGGATATAAAGCGAAACGCTTAAGCCGCGAAGGCCTGTCTGTCCCATTGCGCATAAGAAACGCTTTGCGGGCGCAATCATAGCATATCCGAAATACCATGTCAAAAAACGGCTTTCCCCGCAGGGACCGTTTTTTATTCCATTTAACCCCGGGCGGATCACCCCCTTATAATTTAATAATCTAAAGTCTTACCCGTTTGACAAGGCTGCCGGCAACGGAGCCGGTCAGCAGGCCTGTCGGCACGGATAGAAGCAATAGCCAGGGGAGATAGGACAAAAAGAGGGCGGGAGTCGCGAGGATGAAGGCGGCGGCGGTAATCTGGCCGAGCATATGGCAGGCCGAAGCCGCGGTCCCGACGCCGAGGGCGGAGACGCTCTCCCGGCGGTAGAGCAGAACCGCCGCGGCAAAGGAGACCAGTCCGCCGGAAAGGCTCAGCACGAAGGATACGGGGGTCCCGAACAGCAGCGCGCCGAGCGCGATGCGGAGAAATAGCACAAGCCCGGATTCCTTAGGCCCGAGCCGGTACAGCGCGAAAAGGGTCACGATATTCGAGAGCCCGAGCTTAAAGCCGGGGAGCGGCAGCGGGAGCGCCGCGATAAGCGGCTTTTCGAGCCAGGATACCACGAGGGCGAGGGCCGTGAGCACCGAGAGCGTCGCGATTTTACGGGCGCAGAAAAAGCTACGCAACCGCATCCACCCCCTTGCTTTCGTCTCTGTCGGAGATGATTTTGACGGCCACCTTGTTCGGAAGGCAGACGATCATCTGTCCGGGCCTCCCGATCGCCCCCTGCCTGACGCAGAGCCTGTCCGGGCAGTCGGCTTCGGCGACGAAAACCTTACCTCTCTCGACGCGGACCAAAACCCCCTCGTTTGTGTCGAAGTCGGTGTCCATACCGAGGGGAAGCGCGGCGACAACGGCGCCGTTGACGCGAACCTCAGCGAAGCGGCCGTCCGAGCTTTGGTTCACGAAAAAAGACGCGGCAAAAAGCGCCGCCGCGAGCAGGACCACGGCGGCGGCCAGACATATGTCGCCTTTTTTAATACGCTTCATCCTTTGTATCCTTCGTTATACCGCTTTTTCAACCGTCAATGTTTTGCGCGCGTCTTTAATGCAGCCGACGGGGCATACCTCGGCGCATTTGCCGCAGTTGGTGCACAGGGAGTAGTCGATTTTCGCGAAATTGTCCATAACCTTTACCGCGCCGGATTCGCAGCTCTTTTCGCAGCGCTTGCAGGCGATGCAGCCGTTTTTGCATACGAGGCGGATATCCTTGCCTAAAAGCTTTGAGCTGCAGGTGACGGCGACGGGCGCGTATTTCGGCTTTGGCACGATGATGTGCTTCGGACATATCTTTGTGCAGAGCATGCAGCCGGAGCATAGCGCCTCGTCCACATGCGCGCAGCCGTTGGTGACGCTGAGCGCGCCGGAGGGGCAGACCTCCGCGCAGTCGCCGAAGCCCAGGCAGCCGTCTCGGCAGGAGCTTCTCCCGCCGTAGAAAAGGCTCGAGGCCGCGCAGGAGAGAACGCCGCGGTAGTTGTATTTATCCGTCGTCGCGGAGTAGTTTCCGTTGCAGTGGACGTAGGCGACGACCTCCTTCACCGATTCGAAGGGGACGCCGGTGAGCTCGCTGATGGCCGCGGCGGTCTTGGCGCCGCCGGGGACGCACAGGTTCGGCGCGATTTTATCCTTTGCCGCTTTAGTGGCGTACTCGTCGCAGCCGGCGAAGCCGCACATGCCGCAGTTCAGGCCCGGGAGGGCGTTTCTTACGCTGATCTCTATATCCGAGGCCTCGCCGGGGAATTTTATCGACAAAAACGTCAGTATCCCCCCGGAGAGCACCGCGAGGGCGACAAACAGAATAATTGGAAGATAAAAACTCATAGGTTGACCTCCGATTTAACCGAAAATGCCTTCGATGATGCCCGCAAAGCCCGCGAATGACAGGGAGACGATCGACGCGGCAATCAGCGCCGAGGGCATGCCCTTGAACGCCTTCGGGATGTCGCAGGTATCCATTTTTTCGCGGATGCCGGAGAACATCAGGATCGCGAGGCTGTAGCCCACCCCCGCGCCGAACGCGTTGGCGACAGACTGCACGAAGTTGTAATCCTCATTGACGTTCAAAAGCACGACGCCGAGGACGGCGCAGTTTGTCGTTATCAGCGGCAGGTAGACGCCGAGGGCGGAGTACAGGAACGGCAGAAAGCGCTTGAGCACGATCTCAACGCACTGCACCAGCACAGCGATTACCAGGATAAAGGTCACGATTTTCAGGTAGCCGAGATCGTTTGGGTAGAGCACGTAGCGGTATATCGGCCAGACCACCGCAGCCGACAGCGTCATTACGAAGACGACGGAGCCGCTCATGCCGAGGGCGCTGGAGGTCCTGTTGGACACGCCGAGGAACGAGCATATGCCGAGGAACTTTGACAGAACGAAATTGTCGATGAATATCGAGGCGAGCAGAATCGAGGCGATCGACTTCCAGCCTTCCATTATGAAACGGCCTCCTTCTGTTTATTCTCGCAGGCTTCGGAGCAGAGCGCGGCCGACGGGCAGCCGGCGCAGCCCTTGACCTTTGAAAGCTTGTAATCGGAGAGGTAGTTTATCAGCGCGGTCAGGATTCCTATTACAAAGAAGCCGCCGGCGGGCAGGATGAAGAACAGCATTCCGGAGGAGTTCTCGCCCCAGAAGCCGTGCCCGAACCAGCTCATCGACCCGAGAACCTCCCGGATTGTGCTTATGATCAGCAGCGCGCCGGTAAAGCCGAGGCCCATGCCGATGCCGTCGAAAATCGACGGGATGACGGGGTTCTTGCTGGCGAACATCTCGGCGCGGCCGAGGATGATGCAGTTGACCACGATCAGCGGCAGGAATATCCCCAGCGCGGAGTATAGCGAGGGGAGATAGGCCTGCAGCACAAGGCTGACGATTGTGACAAAGCCGGCGACGATTACTATGTACGCCGGGAGCCGGACTTCCTTTTTTATTACGCGCCTGAGCGCCGAAATAACGGCGTTTGAGCAGACCAGTACGGCCGTGGTGGAGAGGCCCATGCCGAACGCGTTGGAGGCGGAGGTGGTAATCGCCAGCGGCGGGCACATGCCGAGGAGCAGCCGGAGGGTCGGGTTCTCGTCAATAATGCCGTTTTTAAGGATTTGCAGGTTGGAATTCATCGGTTATTTCAGTCTCCTTTCGCGCCGTTTAGCTCTGCGAATTTGTCAAGGGCGATGTTGACCGCGGATATCACGGCCTTTGACGAGTAGGTCGCGTTGGTCATCGTGTCCACCTTTGTCCCGACGCTTCCGTCGACGGAAAAATAAGTGCCGCCGATGAAGCGCGAGAGAAAACCGGAGGAGTTGACCCGCGAGCCCATGCCCGGCGTTTCGGATATGCGCAGGATTTTCACGCCCGTTACGACGCCGTCGTAAGAGATGCCAACAAGGATTCTTATCGGGGAGGAGTCGTATTGCCCGGAGCTGTGAACGGTGATAGCGTAGCCGGCGTCGCTCTTAATCCACTCGACGGCCACGCCCCGCGTGTCGTTGGCGTAATCCGCGGTCCGCTCAATATATGTAAAGGCCGTCGCGCCCGGGAGGACCTCCTTGTAATCGTCCGTCATCTCGGCGATAATTTTATCGGGGTCGATATCGGACGCGGTTTTAGTGAAATGGTAGGTCACCGCAAGGGCGGCGGACACAATCACGCAGATTACCAGTAAAACCAGTGTCGGTTTGATATTTTTCAAAACAAAATCATCTCCCTTAAGCTTAATCTCTGCCGAACGGCTTTTGCCTTATGTGCCTGTCGAGCAGCGGGGTGACGATGTTCATCAGCAGTATCGAGTAGGAGACACCCTCCGGTGCCGATCCGAAGCTCCGGATCACCGCCGTGATCAGGCCGCAGCCAACGCCGAAAATCAGCTTTCCGACGAAGGTCGAGGGCGTCGTCGAGTAGTCGGTCGCCATGAAGATGGCGCCCAGCAGCAGACCGCCGGAAAGAAGCGAATAGAGCGGGTCCGCGCCGAAGGCCCAGGCCAGCAGCATCTCGGAGCCGATGAACGACAGCGGGATCACGGGGGAGATAACGCCCCTTACCACCAGGTAGAGCCCGCCGAGAATCAGCGCGAGCGCGCAGGTCTCGCCCATCGCGCCGGCGCGGATGCCAAGCAGCATATCGGTAAGGGACGGAAGAACCGCACCCTTAACGAGGGGTGTGGCGGAGGTGACCGCGTCGAGGGACTTGTCATACCAGGCGAAAGGCGTCGCGTAGTTTGAAAGGAGTCCGGTGAACGAGAGTACGAGGATGATTCTGCCGACTATCGCTGGGTTTGCGAAGTTCTGCCCGATGCCGCCGAAAAGCTGCTTAACGAAGACAATCGCGAAGAGCGCGCCTATCGGGTATACCCAGAGCGGGGCGGTGGACGGCAGGTTCATCGCCAGCAGTATGCCGGTGACCACCGCGCTCAGGTCGTATATCGCGGACTGTCTTTTGAAGACCTTCTGCGAGCCCCACTCGAAGAATACGCAGGAGGCGACGCTGACAGCTGTCGCGAGCAGCGTAACCGGTCCGAAAAGCCAGACCGAAGCCGCGACGGCCGGAGAAAGGGCTATTATGACATCCCGCATTATTTTCTGCGTCGTTACCTTCGACTTGATATGCGGGGAGGAGGTGACGACGAGCATATTTTCTTTTAACATATTTTTACACTTCCTCTTTCCGGGAATTGCGCGGCTTCGCCGAATTTCGGATTGAAGGGCCGAAAGCGCAAAACCGTAAGCTTCAAGGAATATATTCTAAAAGATGTTTATCTCTCGACCTTTTCCCTTTGATTTTTGATAAAGGTCTTCGCGAGCTGATTTTTATGCGAGAGGTCGCGCTTTGCCGGGCAGACGTAGGAGCAGCAGCCGCAGTTCATGCACAGCTCGATGTCCAGATCCTCAAGCGCCTTGACGTCGCGCCGGTCGTAGGCCTTTTCAATCATCGCCGGGGAGAGCTTTAGGGGGCACACCCGGATGCATCTGCCGCAGCGGATGCAAGGGGTTTTATCCCTGTCGTAGTACTCGTTGAAGCATAAAAGCGCGTTCGTCGTCTTGGTCACGGGGTAATCGAGGTTGATTACGCAGGTGCCCATCATCGCGCCGCCGGCCAGCAGCATCTTGATCTTCGACGCGTCAATGCCGAAGTAGGACAAAAGCTCCCTGACCGGGGTGCCGATCGGGACCCGGATGTTTTTCGGCGAGGTGATCATGTCGCCGTCGAGGGTTACGCGCCTGGTGGTCAGAGGCATGCCGGTTTTGACATAGCCAGCGATCGCGGCGACGGTGGAGACGTTCATCACAATCACACCGCAGTCAGCGGGGAGCTTGCCGCGCCCTATCACGGGGCCGCCGGCCTCGTAGACCAGTATTTTTTCCGCGCCCTTCGGGTATTTCGAGCCGATAACCTTGAGGCTGATGTTCGGTATCTCGGAGAGGTGCAGCGCCAGAATCTGCGTGCCTATCGGCTTGTTGTTCTCGACTACCACGACGGCCTCCGGAATGCCGGTGTACTTAAGGACGAGCTTGATCCCGTTTATAATCCCGTTGACGTTCTCGAAGACCTCGCGGTTGTCCGCGGTTATATATGGCTCGCACTCAGCCAGGTTGATATAGAGCTTTTTGACCTTGTCTATGTCCTTATAGGCGAGCTTCACATGTGTCGGAAAGCCCGCGCCGCCGAGGCCGACGATGCCAGCCTCCCTGACGGCCTTAATAAAATCCTCCCGCGTATTGATGACAGGAGGAGCGATCGAGGGGTCGAGCGTCTGCTTGCCGTCCGACCTGATTTTTACGCATTTGATTTTCTCGTTGCCCGAGGACAGGATCTCCGTGATTCCGACGACCGTTCCGGACACCGGCGAATGCACGGGAGACGAGACGAAGGCCTGCGAGTCGCCGACCTTTTGCCCGACGTAGACAAAATCCCCGGCGGCGACGACGGGCTCGCAGGGCGCGCCGATATGCTGTTTCATCGGCACGACGACATATTCGGGCGCGGGCATTTCGACTGTTTCGGACAATCTCGTCCGCTTCATATGGTCGAGGTTTACGCCGCGCATCTTGCGAAATGATATTTGCATTTTTCTCCCCATTTCTCCGCCTAATTGATGCTTATGCTTATGTATGACGCTTTTGGCGGAAAAGCGCTTAATCACGTTGAAATCGCGGAGCCATGTTAAAAAAGACAAAACGCGGTGGGACGGGTTACCTAAAAAAGCGCCGGCCGCTTGCGCCACGCCCTGCCCACATATATTAAATTATATATGAAATCATATAAAAAAGCAATATTAGTTATTATGAATGCAAAACAATTTTTCACAAAAGACTTTTTACAGAGATTCACAAAAGACTTTTTACAGAGATATTATTGTAAGTTATGTTGCGATATGATATAATAAACGTTAATATTTCACTCAAGGGGAATGAGAAGATGGGCAGGGAGCTTGACAAGGTCTATAACCCGGCTGAGGTCGAGGACAGCATTTATAAAAAATGGATCGAGAGCGGCAGCTTCAACGCTGACGCCGATGAAAATAAAAAGCCGTTTTGCATAGTTATTCCGCCCCCGAACGTCACCGGCCAGCTGCATATGGGGCACGCGATGGACGAGACGCTGCAGGACATCCTGATCAGGGTGAAGCGGATGCAGGGGTATTCGTCGCTCTGGGTGCCGGGCACGGACCACGCGGGAATCGCCACACAGATTAAGGTTGAGGAGAATATCCGGAAGACCGAGGGGAAGACGCGCTACGATTACGGCCGCGAGAAGTTCGTCGGGCTTGTCTGGGACTGGAAAAAGCAGTACGGCGACAGGATTATAAACCAGCTGAAAAAGCTCGGCGCCTCCTGCGACTGGCGGCGGGAGCGCTTTACGATGGACGAGGGCTGCAGCAAGGCCGTCCGCGAGGTGTTCGTCTCCCTCTGGGAAAAGGGCCTGATATACCGGGGCAACCGGATCATCAACTACTGCCCGAAATGCACCACCGCGCTCTCCGACGCCGAAGTCGAGTACGAGGAGAAAGAGGGCAATTTCTGGCATATCAAATACCCGTTTGCCGACGGGAGCGGCTATGTCACGGTGGCGACAACGCGCCCCGAGACGATGCTGGGCGACACGGCGGTGGCCGTCAACCCGGCGGACGAGAGGTACAAGGCAATCGTCGGCAAGACGCTAATCCTCCCGCTGATGAACCGCGAGATTCCGGTGATTACGGACGAGTACGTCGAGTCCGACTTCGGGACGGGCTGCGTCAAGATCACCCCGTGCCACGACCCGAACGATTTCGAGGTGGGAAAGCGGCACGCCCTGCCGGAAATCCTGATTCTGGACGGGGACGGCAAAATCATTAACGGCGGAAAGTACAACGGCCTCGACAGGTACGAGGCGAGAAAGGCCGTAGTTAGGGACCTTGAGGAGCAGGGACTGCTGGTTAAAATAGAGCCGGTTAAGCACAATGTGGGCTGCTGCTACCGCTGCGGGACCACCGTCGAGCCGATGGCGTCGAAGCAGTGGTTTGTAAAAATGGAGCCACTGGCGAAGGCCGCGATCGAGGTCGTGAAGGACGGGAGGATCGCGTTCGTGCCCGAGCGGTTCGGGAAGATATATCTGAACTGGATGGAAAACGTGCACGACTGGTGCATCTCCCGCCAGCTCTGGTGGGGGCATCAGATCCCGGCGTGGTACTGCAAGGACTGCGGCGAGACAATCGTTCCGCGGGAGGACCCGGCGGTCTGCCCGAAATGCGGCAGCAGCAATCTGGAGCAGGACCCCGATGTGCTCGACACCTGGTTCTCCTCCGCGCTGTGGCCGTTTTCAACCCTCGGCTGGCCGGAGAAGACGCCGGAGCTGTCATATTTCTACCCGACGAGCGTGCTGGTCACCGCCTACGACATCATCTTTTTCTGGGTCGCGCGGATGATTTTCTCCGGCATGGAGCACATGGGAAAGGAGCCCTTTAAAAAGGTCTTCATCCACGGTATCGTCCGGGACGCCCAGGGGCGCAAGATGTCCAAATCCCTCGGGAACGGGATCGACCCCCTCGAGGTAATCGAGAAATACGGGGCGGACGCGCTGAGATTCACCCTGGTCACCGGCGTTTCGCCCGGAAACGACACGCGCTTCACCACGGAGCGGGTGGAGTCCAACCGCAACTTCGTCAACAAGCTTTGGAACGCCTCGCGCTTCGTGATAATGCACCTTGACGGCAAGGCCTATCCGCTGCCGGACGAGCTTTCCCGGGAGGACAAGTGGATACTCACCTCGTTCAACAGCCTTGTCTCCGAGGTTACGGACAACATCGAAAAATACGAGCTGGGCGTAGCCGCGCAGAAGCTCTACGATTTTGTCTGGGACAGCTTCTGCGACTGGTATATCGAGTTCTCAAAGCCGAGGCTGGCCGACGAGGCCGGCTCCGCCAGTGCGAAGGGCGTGCTGTTATACGTGCTCAAGGGCATTTTAAAGCTTCTGCACCCGTTCATTCCGTTTGTTACGGAGGAAATCTACGGCGCGCTGCCCGGAAACGACGAAGCGCTGATTACCTCCTCCTGGCCGGTGTACGACGAGAACATGAGCTTTGAGAAGGAGCGGGCCGTGACGGAGAAGCTGATGAGCGCGATCAGAACGGTCAGGAACCGGCGCGCGGAAATGAATGTCCCGCCGTCGAAAAAGACCTCGATCACGATTCTCACGTCTGACAGGGAGATCTACACCGGCAGCGAGCCGATGTTTAAAAAGCTGGCGTCCGTTTCGGACATTGAGTTTATAGACGATATCTCCGCGATTGACGAGAGCGCGATGACGGGCATGATCTCGGGCTCGGACCATCTGTATATCCCTACCGGCGAGCTTGTCGACATCGAAAAGGAAATAGCGAGGCTGGAAAAGGAGCTTACAAAGGCCAGGATCGAGCTTTCAAAGCTCGAGGCGAAGCTTTCCAATGAGGGCTTTTTGTCGAAGGCGCCCGCGGCGATTGTGGAGTCCGAAAAGCAGAGGGCCTCGAACCTGAAGGACAACGCGGCCGCGCTGGAAAACGCTATTTCCGTTCTGAAAAAATAAAAACCTAAAAGGAGAAGGCCGTGACCGAAGGCAACCCCGTAGAGACGAAAAATCTTACGCTCGAGCCGGAGCGCCCGCTTTTGTGGGCTGTAAAGCGCAAGGCGGGCGGCGAAAGGCTTTTCGGAGCCGTGCTTTCCCGGGAAGGGGAGATTTCCGTGCTCCGTTTCGACGGTTTGCCCTCCGGCCTTGACGAGGCCGTGGTTTTCGAGGCGGCGGAGGCGATACTGCACTGCCTGTTTTTTGACTTCGGGTGCCGCGCGGTAAACCTTGTCTCCGGCGGGGCTTACGGCAGGGTGTTTGAGCGCCTGGGCTTTAAAAAGAGGGGCGGGGGAGACCGGTTCTGCACAGCGGAGCTTTCCGACTATTTTCCCTGCGACCCGTTTACTGGGTATTTGCCGTTTAACGGTGCGTCGGACGGCGTTGTATCGGTGGAGGCAAAGGAGTTCAGAGACACCGAAAAGGAACCCGGCGGGGTCCCGAGATACCGCTTCGCTATTTGCGTGGGCGGCGGGGAGATCGGCATGGTGGATTTCAGGCCGGGGATCAGCCCGGATATCGCGCTGGAGGGGAATATCGGCTTTTCGGTGGACGACTCGATGCGGGGCAACGGTTACGCCGGCGCGGCGACCGCGCTTATTCTGCCCCTCGCAGCCCGGCACGGCATGAAGCGCGTGCTGATTGCAAACCACCCGACGAATCTCGCATCGGTCCGCGTCTGCGAAAAGCTCGGCGCGAGGCTGGTGCGCGTGGCCCACATCCCGCAGACCAGCGCGATATACGCCCAGGGCAGGCGGTACCAGAATATTTTCGCATTGGATATATAAAACAGCAGACATAATAAATCCGTCCGGCTTTTCGCTAAGCCGGACGGATTTGATAATGGAGGGGATTACTCCTCGGTCTTGACTATCTCTTTTTCCTTTTTGTCGCCGATGCTTAAGAGGAGGTTCAGCAGTATGCCGAAGACCGCGGCGCCGGCGATGCAGGGGACATCTACGCCGAAGAACGGGATGTTGCCGCTGAACGCATACTGTCCGCCGAGGCCTATAATCATGATCGAGGCGATGACGGCGATGTTCTTGGAATCGAACATGTCGACCTTCTTTTCGATCATGATAGCCGCGCCCTGGGCGGCGATCGCGCCGAACAGGTAGACCTCGAGTCCGCCGATGACGGCGGTCGGGATCGCGTAGATCGCGTTGACCAGCGGGGTGAAGAAGGATATCGCCATCGCGATGACGGCGGCGACCAGCAGAACCGGCACGGAGAAGACCTTTGTGATAGCCATCGTGCTGATGTTTTCCCCGTAGTTTGTGCCGGCGGGGCCGCCGATGAATCCTGTTATCATATCGCCGAGGCCGTCGCCCACCAGGTTCCTGCCGAGCAGGCCGGCGATGTCGTATTTTTTCGTTGATTTCTTTTTCTTCGCAAGGTCGTTTACGTAAATGTCAAGCTGGTATATATGCGCTGTGGATTCAGGAATAGTCGCAATGGCGATCGGCATGATGGCGGCGACCGCGATCCACGACACCTTCGGGAATGTGAAAGTCGGGACGGCGAAGATGGAGGTGGTCTCCTCGGCCAGCGTACGGAACATATTCATGTCCGCGCCGCCGAAGGCGTAGAGAAGACCGGCAAACACGCAGCCGACGCAGGCGCCGAGGAGGAGCGGAAGCTGGCCCAGAAAGCCCTTAAGGTATTTGGAGAACACTACGGTGGACAGAAGCGTCGCGAGGGAGACAAGCCATACCCAGCCGCTGGTTAAGACGGGGACGTCGGCGGCCGCCTGCGGGGCGGCGTCGCTGAGGGCGTTGCCGGCGAGAGTGAGACCGATAATCATCGCGATCGGGCCGGTGATCGAAGCGGGAAGGATCTTTTCGACCGATTTTGTCCCGCAGAGCTTGACGAGGAACCCGGCGGCGATCGAGACCAGACCGGACATCACGATGCCGAACTGGACATAGGACAGAACTTCGTTGGGGAGGATGGCCGCATTCGAGTCCAGCGCTGCCTGGGCCGCCGGGCTCAGCTTATCGTAGAAAGCCTGGCTCGCCAGCAGTCCGGATATTGCGGACAGGTACGAAAAGCTGGAACCGTAGTAAAGGGGGATTTTTCTTCCGGTGACAAGGATGAAGCAGAACGTGGCCAGTCCGCTGGCGAAAATCGTCGTCGAGACGTGGAAGCCGGTGATCAGCGCGACCGTGACGGTGGCCGGGAACATGACCACCACCTGCTGCAGCGCGTAGAGTATCAGCTTCCAAAAAGTCGGTTTTTCGTCCGGCAGATATCCGATTGCCTGTAGATTTTTTTCCATCAAGACGCCTCCTGAAATTTATTTTTGATAAAGTTATTGTCTTGGGCAACAGCTTAGAGTTATTGCGCAAGACAATGACTTTTAATCACATAAGGTCGTAAAGGGTTACGCCGGTTTCGCCGTCGAATTCTGGCAGGTTGACGCAGATCATTTCGCTGCGGGAGGTGGGTATGTTCTTGCCGACGAAATCCGGGCGGATGGGCAGTTCCCTGTGGCCACGGTCGATCAGCACGGCGAGCTGGATACACGCGGGCCTTCCCAGCGAGAAAAGCGCCTCGATCGCCGCGCGGGCGGTTCTGCCGGTGTATATCACGTCGTCCACCAAAACCACGCGCTTCCCGGATACAGAGAACGGAATTTCCGTGGCGTTGACCGTGGGGGAGTCGGATACGGAGGTCAGATCGTCCCTGTAAAGGGTTATATCGAGAACGCCCACCGGGACGGAGACGTTCTCGGTCTGCCCGATTACCGCGGCCATGCGGCCCGCGAGCGGCACGCCGCGCCTTCTGATGCCGATAAGGCAGAGATCCTGCGTGCCGTGATTTTTCTCGATGATCTCGTGAGAGATTCGGACCACCGCGCGGTTAAGCGCCTCGGCGTCCATGATTCTTGATTTATAGGTCATCCTCAGTCACCACCGATTTCAAATTTGCCGTTTTGTCCCGAAAACGGACGGCCAAGTAAAAGTTAAACATAAAAAAATAACCTTGCAAGAAATCTCCGCAAGATTACACTCCCTCCCGGCATAATAAACCGTAGAGGTTTTACGATATTAATCTTGCCAGCATCTCAGTACTGTCTTAAAGATTCTTTGAGTGGGATTATACCACGGCAAAACGGATTTGTAAATAGGCTTTTTCAAAATAATCCGCGGATATTTCAAAAATCGGCAAAATCTCCGCCCGCGTCCGGATTAAGATAAAACGATTGGAAGGGCGGTGCCCGGTTACAGGACGACGATCGTAATCCCGTTGTTGTACCGGTCGATATCCCGGTCCTTCCCGGCGTCGGGCAGGCGCGAAAGCAGGCTCCGCGTTTTTTCGTCGAACACCGAGAAGCTCTCACCTGGAATATAGCACTTGATTAAGCCCTTGTGAACACAGGAATCGAGATATTTTCTTGCCTCGGTGCGTATTTTGCCGCCGACGCCGCTGGAGCCGTAGCCGTGGATGACCTTGAAAGCGGCGGTGCGGCGGGCCTTTTCGGTGCAAATCGCGGCCTTGAGGCGGCGTACGGCGATATCTGCGGCCGGCATCCCGGCTTCAAGGTTGACTTCCGAGAGCATGCTATCCACTCCTTTTTTCTTTATATTTTACAATATCGCGGAGCTTTTTTCAAACCCTAAGCGCCGGTGTTTTAGGAGGACCCGGGAACTCCGCCGGCGGAGAAAGGCCGGTTTCGTTCGCGGACAAAATCGCTATTCACAAAATCTGCGTTATATGTTATAATACAAAAAGGCGGAAAGGATTTCCAACGGTTTAAACACTATTAAGACATTCAATCGGATATCGGAGGAGCGTTTCGGGTGACTGACATATCGGCTTGCACGGAGTTGTTTTTTAAACTATTCGGGACCGGCGAGAAACCGGAGCTTTTTTTTGCGCCGGGCAGGGTAAACCTGATCGGGGAGCATATCGATTACAACGGCGGGTACGTTTTTCCGGCCACCCTTGAGCTCGGAAACTATGTGCTGGCGCGCTTAAACGGGACCAACACGGTAAGGCTGGCGGCAAACGATTTAAGCGGGCTGATCGTGTCCTGCGGGCTCGACGCTCTGGAGACCAAAAAGGGCAAGAACTGGGGCTCGTACCAGCTCGGGGTGTTCGACGAGCTTAAAAAGCTGGGCATTCCCGTCGCGGGCTGCGACATGCTGTTTTTCTCGACGCTCCCGTTCGGGGCCGGGCTCTCGTCCTCTGCGTCGATCGAGGTGGCGACGGCGGTCGCGGCGCTCGGACTCTGCGGCGCGGAGATGAGCATGCCGGAGGTGGCGCTTCTGTGCCAGCGGGCGGAAAACCGCTTCGTAGGGGTGAACTGCGGGATAATGGACCAGTACGCCTGCGCCAACGGCAGAGCCGGCCACGGGATGCTGCTGGACTGCGCGACGCTCTGCTGCGAGCATGTCCCGCTGAATATGGCGGGCTACCGTATTGTGATCGGCAACACGAATAAAAAGCGCGGCCTCGCCGACTCAAAGTACAACGAGCGCAGAGGGGAGTGCGAGCTGGCTCTCGAACTGTTCAGAGAGAAAAAGCCTGGCCTAAAAAACCTGTGCGAGCTCAGCTCCGGCGAGCTTGAGGCCCTGCTGCCCCTTATCTCCGATAAAAACGTGCAAAAGCGCGTGATCCACGTGGTGACAGAAAACGAGCGGGTGCACTCCTCCGTTTCGCTTTTGAAAAAAGGCGACATCGCGGGATTTGGCAGGCTTTTGAACGAGTCCCATATGTCTTTAAAGGATCTGTACGAGGTAACCGGGCCGGAGCTGGACGCGATGTCCGAGCTGGCGAGGAAATACCCCGGCTGCGCCGGCAGCAGAATGACCGGCGCGGGCTTCGGCGGGTGCACGGTGAGCGTCGTTAAGACGGAGGCAGTGGAGGGCTTTATCGCCGAGGTCTCGGCGGGCTACGCCGAGAAAACGGGGCTTAAGCCAGACTTCTACGTTTCCGGCGCGGGTCAGGGAGCTTCAAGGCTTGAATACTGACGATATATGATTTAACGGTTGCGGAGGCGGCGAAATGGGTGACACGGGATATCTCAGGGATAAGCTGGACGTAAAATATCTGCTTTTATTTGTTCTCGCTTCGCTTGACGCGGAGGTCAGCTTTGACGACGTGCTCGAATCGGCGCTTGTTGACGGCGCGATCACTTATTTTGACATTTCCGACGCTTTTTTCGAAATGGTGGAGAGCGGGCACGTTGAGAAAAACGGGGAGCTGTACAGGATATCGCAGAAGGGGAGGGACGTGCTCGAGGGCTTTGAAAACCGGCTGCCGGCCAGCGTCAGGAGGGACGCGCAGAGAGCGGTTCTCCGCGCAGCGGCCAGGCGGAAAAGGAACAGCCTGATCTCCTGCGAGACTAAGGAGGTCTCCCCGAATTATTTTGTTACCACCCTTAAAATGAACGACGACCAGGGCGAAATAATAAAAATCGACATGATGGTTGTCAACAGACAGCAGGCGGCGATGCTTGAAAACAATTTCAGGGCAAACGCCGAGGCGATATACAACGAAGTCCTCACCGCGCTGATGAAGGACTACTCGGACGAGGCACAGTAAAACCGCTGATTTTTTTAAATTTAAAGAGGGTTAGCCAGATGAAAAGTGGAAAGCTTGGGATCTTATCGCTGATTCTGCTCTGCGTGTCGTTTTTCGGTCTGATTTTAGCCGGCTGCGGCGGCGAAGATCCGGCTTCGACAAGCGTTTTAACGGAGATTTCCGATACCGGAAAGGCCGGGACGACGAGCGCAAGCCAGACGGCCGCTGAAACCACGGCGCCCCCGGTGCCCGGAGAGGTGAACTACCTGACCGGGATCGCCCTTTCCGACGGTGAGGAGAGCGGTGCGAGGGTGTACGCAGTGGTAATCAACAACATAAAGGTGGCCGAGCCGTACCAGGCCGGCACATCGAAAGCTGACGTGATCTTCGAATATGAGGTGGAGGGCGGCATCACAAGGCTGCTGGCGCTGTTTTTAAACCCGTCGGACGCCGCCAAGCTCGGGCCGATCCGCTCGGCCCGTCCCGTCTCGGTGAACATCGCGATGGGGTTCGACGCGGTGTTCGTGCACGCGGGCGGCTCGACGGAGGCGATTGCGATGCTGTCCGATTACTCCTACACCCATATCGACGCCCTGTCGGCGGGCGAGGTATTCTACCGGGACAGCGCGGTTTCGAAAGCAGCGGGGTACGAGCACAGCCTGTTTACCACCGGGCAGAAGCTTGAGAAAAAAGGGGCCGCGATGAAGAGCTCCGGGGCAAGGCTGACGCTGAAGAACGGCTACGAGACGCCGTTTGCGTTCTATGACGAGGACACGGTTCCCGGATCTGCCCCGGCGAAAAAGGTTATCACAAAATACGGGTCTTACCAGCCGTATTTCGAGTATGACGAGGCGAAAAAGCTGTACACGCGCTACGAGTACAGCTCGGTGCAGAAGGATTCGGAAACGAACACGGCGCTGACCTTTAAGAATGTGATCGTGCTGTCCGTGCCGTCCGCCAATTCCGGCGACAGCTCGGGCCACAGGAATTTTGAGGACGTGGGCTCCGGCACGGGGATTTACGCGACAAACGGCGTCTCCGTACCGATCAAATGGTCGAAGGCGAGCGAGACCGCGCCGCTGAAGCTGTTTACGGAAAACGGAGAGGTGCTGAAAATAAACAGGGGACAGACCTTTGTCTCCTACGTCAACGGGACGGCGAATATCTCGGCGTCCTGATCTATCTCTCATCTGAAAGGAAACCGATTTAGAAGTATATGTTTGAAAAACTTGCTCTGCTTGAGCAGAGATACGACGAAATAGAAGCCCTGCTGGCGGACCCGGCGGTGTACAGCGACCTCGCGAGGTTTACCGAGCTCTCAAAGGAGCGCAAGGAGATGTCCGAGGTGGTGGAGACCTACCGGGAGTATAAAAGGGCCGAGCGGGAGGCGAACGAAGCCCTTGAGATATTGTCCGGCGAGGACCATGATTTAAAGGAACTTGCCCAGGAGGAGATGGAGACTTCAAAGAACAAAATGCAGGAGCTCAATGACCGCTTAAAGCTCCTTTTGCTGCCGAAGGATCCCAACGACAGCAAAAACGTCATCGTTGAAATCCGCGGCGGCGCGGGCGGCGAGGAGGCGGCCCTTTTTGCCGCGGTTCTATACCGCATGTACGGCATGTACTCCGACCTGAAGCACTGGCATTTCGAGCAGCTCTACGCAAACGAGACGGAGCTCGGCGGCTTCAAGGAGGTGTCGTTCTCAATCGACGGCGAGGGCGCGTACTCGAGGCTGAAATTCGAGAGCGGCGTCCACCGTGTCCAGCGGGTGCCGGAGACGGAGGCGTCCGGGCGCATACACACGTCTACCGTTACGGTGGCCGTTCTGCCGGAGGCCGAGGAGGTCGAGGTGGAGATCAATCCGAGCGATCTGCAGATCGACACCTACCGTTCCGGCGGCGCGGGCGGACAGCACGTCAATAAGACCGAGTCCGCGATCAGAATCACGCACATACCCACCGGCATAGTCGTGGAGTGCCAGGACGAGCGGAGCCAGTACAAGAACAAGGACAGGGCGATGAAGCTTCTCCGCACGAAGCTGTACGATAAATACCAGTCCGAGAAGAACGCCGAGATCGCGGCGGAGAGGCGCAGCCAGGTGGGGACGGGGGACAGGAGCGAGCGCATCAGGACTTACAATTACCCCCAGGGCAGAGTGACCGACCACCGCATAGGGTTGACGCTGTACAAGCTGGAGAGCTTTTTGAACGGCGAGATGGACGAGATTATCGACGCGCTGATCACCGCCGAACAGGCGGAAAGGCTCGCCATGGCGGAAAAATAAACCCGGCAGGCGCTTTTAGGCGGCGAATTGTGCCTTTTTTGCCGACATTTACTGCCGGGAAACCCGGAAATGGAGATTAATTTAAGTGAACACGCAAAGGCTTTCCCGCGGCGACACGGAGCTTGCGGGAAAAATTCTGAAAAACGGCGGAATCGTCGCGATACCCACGGAGACTGTCTACGGACTCGCGGCGAACGCCTTCGACCCCGCGGCGATAAAAAAGATCTTCGAGGCGAAGGGGAGGCCCCAGGACAACCCGCTGATCGTCCATATCTGGGAGATCGGCCAGCTCGAAACCCTCTGCCGGGACATCCCGCCAGAGGCGTACAAGCTGGCCTCCGCCTTCTGGCCGGGGCCGCTGACGATCGTTTTAAAAAAGAAGGACTGCGTTCCGGACGAGGTGACCGCGGGACTTCCCAACGTCGCGGTGAGATTTCCCTCGCACCCGGTGGCGCACGAGATAATAAAGGCCGCGGGCGTGCCTCTCGCGGCGCCGTCTGCCAACAAATCCGGCTCGCCGAGCCCGACCTGCGCGGCGCATGTGCTTTCGGACCTTGACGGGAAAATCGACGCGGTCGTCGACGGCGGAGAGTGCGGCGTGGGCGTCGAGTCCACGGTCGTCTCCCTTATAGGCGAGAGGCCGAGGTTGCTCCGGCCTGGGGGCATCACCCACGAGCAGCTGACGGCGATCTTGGGACAGGTGGATATCGACCGGGCGGTCACGCAGAAAATCAGCGATACCGAAAAGGTCTCCGCGCCGGGTATGAAGTACAGGCATTACGCGCCCCGCTGCCCGGTCAAGGCCGTATGCGGCGACGGAGCGAAGAGCGCGGAGTATATCAGGGAAAACGCCCGGCAGGACGACGCGGTCATCTGCTACCGGGGCTTTTCAGGGGTGTTCGGAAAACTGCCCACCTTCCCCTACGGCGACGAGGGGGACATGAAAACCCTCGCCCACGGGCTTTTTGCAGCGCTCAGGGCCGCGGACACCGCGAACACGAAGCGGATTTTCATCCAGTGCCCGAGCGACGCCGGGATCGGCCTGGCGGTGGCAAACCGGATTAAAAAAGCGGCGGGCTTTGACATCATCTACCTGAAATGAGGTGATTTTCCTGATTATTCTTGGTATTACGGGCGGTTCGGGAAGCGGTACTTCGACGGTAGGGCACATGCTCGAGAGCAGGGGATTTTTGTTCATCGACTGCGACAAGGTCTACCACGCGCTGCTGTCCAGCGACAAGCCGCTGAGGCAGAAGCTGATCAACCGGTTCGGGACACAGATTCTGACGCCTGAGGAGCGGATCGACAGAAGGCTTTTGGCTCAGATTGTCTTTAACGACAAGGAAGCGCTTTCCGACCTGAACAGCATCACCCACAGGCGCATAACGGAAAGGGTTATGGAAATCATAGACACGTCCGACAGCGGCAAAATCGCGATTGAGGCCGTGGCGCTGATCGAGAGCGGGATGACGAAGCTCTGCACGGCTGTAATCGGCGTGGTCGCCGACGACGAGACGAGGGCGTACCGCATAATGATCAGGGACGCGCTGTCGAAGGCCGAGGCGATGAAGCGGATTTCGGCGCAGAAAGACAACGATTTCTACAGAAAGCACTGCGATTACATCATCGTCAACAACGGAACGCTCGACGAGCTGTCGGCAAGCCTTGAGGAGACGCTTTCAAAGCTGGCGGCCGCGGAAGAAGCGAAAAAGCGAAATGCTTGAAATAGCCTATGAAAGGAATGGTCATAGAAAATGGCTGAATCGGAAAACAAGGAACTGCGGGAGAAGCTTCTGCAATGCCGGAAAAACGGTTACGACAAGGTGACGCCGGAGGACTCGGTGGCCTGCGAGGATTACTCGGCGGGGTATAAGGCGTTTCTGGATAAGGCGAAGACCGAGCGCGAGGCGGTGCTCGCCGCAGAGGTGATGGCTAAGGCGGCGGGCTATACGCCCTACAGGCGCGGTATGGCGCTGAAGGCCGGGGACAAGGTCTACGCGTCCAACCGGGGAAAGGCGTTTATCGCCGCCCATATCGGCGAAAAACCGCTCTCGGAGGGCGCGGTAATAGCGGCCTCCCACATTGATGCGCCCCGCCTCGATTTAAAGCCCTATCCGCTCTACGAGGACTCGGACATGGCGTTTTTCAAGACCCATTACTACGGCGGCATCCGCAAATACCAGTGGGTGACGATCCCCCTCGAGCTGCACGGCGTGGTCTTTAAGGAAAACGGCGAAAAGGTGGACGTGTCGATCGGCGCAAGGGATGACGAGCCGGTGCTGGTGATTACAGACCTTTTGCCCCACCTGGCGAAGGACCAGTCCCAAAAGACCCTTTCGGCGGCGTTCACCGGCGAAAATCTGAACGTGCTTGTGGGCGGCGCGCCATATAACGACGAGGGCTCCGACCGGGTAAAGCTCGCTGTTATGAGCCTTTTAAACGAGAAGTACGGCATCACGGAGGCCGACTTCCTCTCGGCGGAGCTTTCGCTGGTGCCGGCGAGCAAAAGCCGGGACGTGGGCATCGACAAGAGCTTCATCGGCGCTTACGGGCAGGACGACAGGGTCTGCGCGTACACCACGCTGACCGCGCTGCTCAACAGCGAAGAGGTTCCGGAGCGCACGTCGGTCTGCATCCTCGCGGACAAGGAGGAGATCGGCTCGGAGGGCGTCAGCGGCATGCAGTCCGACTGGTTCGACACGTTCTTTTCCGATCTCTGCACCGCGCAGGGAGTTTCGCTGCGGGAGTGCTATGAGAACTCGGCCTGCCTGTCGGCTGACGTGGGCGCGGCCTATGACCCGAATTTCCCGGATGTCTACGAGAAAAGAAACACCGCCTATGTCAACGGCGGCGCGCACCTTGTAAAATACACCGGCGCGGCCGGCAAGTCCTCGGCCAGCGACGCCAGCGCCGAGCTGGTGTCAGCGGTAAGAAAGGTTTTCAACCAGAACGGCGTCCTCTGGCAGATGGGCGAGCTCGGAAAGGTGGATCAGGGCGGCGGCGGCACGGTGGCGAAGTACATGGCAAAGCGCAACATCGACACCGTCGATATAGGCGTTCCGCTGCTCTCAATGCACGCCCCGTTCGAAATCTCGGCAAAGCTGGACGTTTATATGATGCATAAGGCGGCCAAGGCTTTCTACACGATAAAAAAGATTTGACATATTGAGGCAAAAAGACTATAATATCCAAAAAACCAAGGAGATGCGAATAAATGCCGTTAGTAACTTCAACCGAAATGTTCAAGAAAGCGTATGCCGGCGGCTACGCCATCGGTGCTTTCAACGTAAACAATATGGAGATCATCCAGGGAATCACCGAGGCCGCTAAGGAAGAGAGATCCCCCCTGATTCTCCAGGTGTCCGCCGGCGCGAGAAAATACGCCAAGCATGTGTACCTGATGAAGCTGATCGAGGCCGCGGTCATCGACACCGACCTTCCGATCTGCGTCCACCTCGACCACGGCGAGGATTTTGAAATCTGCAAATCCTGCATAGACGGCGGATTCACCTCTGTTATGATAGACGGTTCCAAGCATTCGTTCGAAGACAACATCGCGCTCACGAAGAAGGTCGTCGATTACGCCCACGCCAGAGGCGTCGTCGTCGAGGGCGAGCTGGGCAAGCTTGCCGGCATTGAGGACGCCGTCAACGTCAGCGACGAGGACGCGCAGTTCACGGATCCGGGCGAGGTTCAGGAGTTTGTCGAGAGGACCGGCGTCGACTCGCTGGCAATCGCCATCGGCACCAGCCACGGCGCTTATAAGTTTAAACCCGGACAGAAGCCGAGACTCCGCTTCGACATCCTTGAAAAGGTCCAGGAAAAGCTCCCGGGCTTCCCGATCGTCCTGCACGGCGCCAGCTCCGTTATCCCCGAATTCGTTAAGGACATCAACGAGAACGGCGGAAAAATGCCCGACGCCATTGGCATCCCGGAGGATATGCTACGCCAGGCAGCGAAGATGGCCGTCTGCAAGATCAACATCGACTCGGACCTCCGCCTCGCGATGACCGCGTCGATTCGCAAATACTTCAACGAGCACCCCGAAGATTTCGACCCGAGAAAGTATCTCGGACCGGCCAGAACCGCGATCAAGGGCCTCGTCGCGCGCAAGATCAGAGACGTCCTCGGCTCGTCGAACATGATATAACCCTACCGAATTTTCAAACCAAATGCACGGCGGCGCAAAACTGCCGTGCATTTTTTTCGGCTTGATAAATTAAAACAGCAGGGTATTTTATATCGGCAAAAAAGAAATGCCTGACATAATATTTTGGCAATACTGTCTGCAATATCGGAATAATCGGCCTCCGTTCAAGCAATACTCAACCGGATATCAATGCAATAAACAATATTGAATAAGGGTATCATGATTATGGAAAGATACGATTCTTTATCAAAGGCGCTCCTGTTCGACTCGCAGCTGAAGTACCGGCTCGGATTAGTATTAAAACGCCTGGAAAGCTATCCGCTTGACACAATGAATTTCGTTATGATGGATTTGGAGCGTCCTCCGCTCCGCACAAGGCACGCTCATTTCTGCTCATATGATCTTACCGGACGCACGCTTAACCTATACGCCTGCGTATCCGATATAACCGGCATGCAAATTGAAAGGTTGACGGAGCTGTACCAGCGGATTATGCAGCTGAGGCGGCCTTCCGGAATGTTTGGCAATGCCTGTGAGGACTATGATCCGGATAAGCAAATTTGCGTTGACAATCAGTTCTTATGCGGACTTGTAAATTATTATACGCTTACCGGAGATATGAGGGCGCTGACAGCCGCAGAAGCTGCGGCTGAGCACGCGTTGTCTGCCGGGGACAAGTTTTTCCTGCAATATCCCGATACAGGCGCGCACCACATGGGCGCATGGATCTGTGAAGGCTTTGCGGAATTGTACCGTGAGACACGAGATGTTCGTTATCTTAATGTTGTGCGCCGTATCGCACGCGAGTGTTTAGGCTCTGTCATCGGCGCGCATGCGCACGGTTATTTAACAACTCTGCGCGGATTACAGCGCGCTGCAGTTTATTCGGGAGACAGCGAGCTTGCGGAGATTGTAAAAACGCGCCGTCAGGAAATCTTAGATAACGGTTATGTGCATCCGAACGGCGATATCCCGGAATGCTTCCCTTCATCGGGCCGCAATGAAGGCTGCGCCTGCGCTGACTGGATTATGCTTAACCTGTACCATGGATACATTTATGACGATGCTTCCGCCTATGAAGAAGCCGAGCATTCGCTTTGGAACGCGCTGTATTTTAATCAGTTTGTCACAGGAGGATTCGGACACCGCTATTTCGCTTGCCGAGGATATCGCACATATATTGAGGAAGCCTGGTGGTGTTGCACTCAAACCGGCGGGCTTTGCATTACAGAGGTCGCGCGCCATACGGTTACAGTAAAAAACGGGCAGCTGAAACTGAATTTTATATTTCCGGGACGTTACACGGTGCCGAGTGAACACGGGAATATTACAGTAACGGTAACGACCGGATATCCTGTTAAAGCAAAAACCCATATCGCTGTTGAAGGTACAAAGGAAGATATCTCAATCCGTATACCAAAATTTATAAAAGACTTTTCCTGTGTGAGAACAGAAACAGACTTCGGTTATCGCTTGGATATAAACGGCATTATGGGGCATTATGTTGAAAAACGCGGCGACGGATATACTATCAAATATGGACCGTTAATGCTCGCTCCTATGATATATTCGTGGAATATGGTAACGGAGATTCCCGTTGAAAATACAGTTCCCGACGGATACACACACGATTCGGTGCCAAATTACAAATATTCGCTGGTGCTCGGAAAGCCGGATAAAAACGGGTTTCTTGAATTCAATCACGATCCTCTTCCGTGCTGGTCTGTGTTTGAAGAAGGAGAACTCGCGGGTATTTCCGGCGGCGAAGTAGCTGCGGTACATATACCGGTGCGTTTTGCAGATGGAAGCACGCGGGATATGTATTTCCAACCGCTCTGCTCGGCGACAAGCAATCTGACTCTAATGGATATACCGACGGTTTTCGATATAAGCGAAGAATAAACCGGACGTACAACATGACAGTACTCCGGGGCGATACATAAATTCAGCTCGATGTCGATGACTGGGGCAAAACATAAGCATCCGGCAGGCAGTGAAATTTGCCTGCCGGATTTTTATCCGGTCAGAAAGCCGCCGGTCCCGGGCATTGCGCTAAAAACGGGGCGCGGAGAGAAGACGCGGTTTAAGGGTATTTTATTTCAGAAATCGGCATATGGATAGATGAGGATAGATGACCGAGGAACGGAGAGGTTATTAAAATGAAGGATATCCTGCTTAAGGCGGTCGCCCATAAAAACGAAGTTTACACCCTGCTCGGCATGATCGACGGAGCGCTCCTCTCGAGGGGACAGCTGCTTGTCAGCGCGAAGATGATAGAGCTGGCGCTGAGAACCCTCACCGAGGGAGATTTGATAATAAAGTCCGTCGCTTTCGACAGGGAGGGCAAAATCCTGCTCAGCGCGGCGACAACGGGGGGGATGGGGCTGAACTACGTGTTCAGCCTGAAAAAGCTCGAGATCTCCAACGGGACGGCGGACGCCTACGCGACATATACCGAAACGCGGCAGAACGGCGGGCTCGGCGGGGCACTGCTGGGCATCACGGGAAAGAGCGGGCTGTCGTTCGCGCTGGCAAAACACAACTGGATCAGGATCGACGAGAGCAATATCAGGATATTTTCAAGAAACCTGCCCGGCTTTATCGGCTGTTCGCTGATCCGGTGCGCCCAGAGCGGGATTTTGCTTAAAATATACTGATTTGCCGGAGCCGGGCTATATGTTTTTCGCGGCGGTCTCGCCGCGCTTTTTCTTTGTCAAGTGCGACGGCGCGAAGCAGGAAGGAGAAAACGCACGCTTTCGCTTAACTATTTCCGACGGGGTTTTAGATTTTTCCGGCGCGGGTGAATTGTTGCTGTTGAAATATTTCCGGCCCGAGTCTATAATATTGAAAAAGGAGTTGATGCTATGCTCGAGGTGGGCGTTGTAACAAGGAGCTTTTCGGGGATGAGCGCCGAGGAATGCGCGAGCCGGATGGCCGGGCTCGGATTTTTTTCGACTGAACTGTGCTTTACTTTTTCGGACGCGGACTACTGGGCCTATAACGGCAGAAAGGACATGAGCGCGCTGACCGCCGCGAAGGCGTCTAAAATAGTCAAAGAGTTCGAAAGCCGGGGGATCAAGGTCGTCTCCGTCGGGGCCTTTTCAAACCTGATTGAGCCGGATGAGGACGCTCTCAACGGGAATTTTAGGTTTTTCGAGCGGCATATTGAGATCGCCGCGGACAACGGCATCAAATACGTGTCGACGGAAAACGGCTTTGTTCCGGGCAGGCGGGGTATAAACACGGACACCTACGAAAAGGATTACGCCTATTTTCAAAAGAATATGGCGAGGCTCTGCGAGATCGCGGAAAAGCACGGCGTCTATATCGCCTTCGAGCCCTGCCTTCTCGACCTGACGCCGAGCGCGAAGCGCACGCGGGATTTTATCTCGCAGCTGGGCTCGCCAAGGCTTAAAATCCTCCTCGATCCAGCGAACCTGATCGCAAATTCCGACGAGGAGGATATGTTCAAATATCTCTCCCCGCACGTGGCCTATTTTCACGGAAAAGACAGGAGGGTGAACGACACCTACGGCAGGAATCTTGGCGAGGGGGACATCGATTGGGTAAAATTCTTCTCCCTTTACCATGAGAACACCGAGGGAGTTCCGTTCATTCTGGAATACGTAAACAGCGAAAACTGCGCGAAAGTGCGGGATATTGCGCTGGAATTCGACAAACAAGCGGAGCAGGCAAAATAAACGGCTCTTTCGAGCGCTGCGGCGGGAAATGTATAAATCCCGGCCGCGGTGTTTTTGTTTATATATTTTCAACCGCATTTGACTAAACCCGGAATGCGCTTCTAAACGAGAACCCCGTGGACGGAAATATATAAATTAACTATTGCGCAATGCGCCGGGGGCAGATATAATAGTTATGCTTTAAGGCATCATATCCGGCAGCGACGCGGAGCGGGGGGCCTTTCGCATGAATTACGACATGCTGAATTACAACGAGATTAAAAATTCGCCGGACTCGGCAATCACGGTGATCGAGTGCTGCCACAGCACTCAGATCAATATGCACGCACATGATTTCTACGAGTTCGTCTACGTGGAGGAGGGCTTCACGGTCCACTACTACGGAGAGAGCACGACGATTCTGACCGAGGGGGATATGTTCGCGATCTGTCCCGGGGTCCCGCATGCGTACACAGGCCTGCATTATACGAAGGTGTACAACTGTATTTTCACCCGGGAAGCGGTGGCGGATAAGCTGCCGGAATTATCCGCGATGCCCGGACTCGACAGCATTTTCGGCGGGAACAACGGCCATAAGAATCAGGAATGGATAAGGATAAGGCTTGACACCGCCGAGAGGATGCGGATTACCTCGGTGCTCGACAGGATGGTCGAGGAGCAAAGGCAAAAGCAGCTCGGCTGGGAGCTGGTTCAAAACGCGCTTTTATACCAGTTTATCACGCTTTTTTCAAGGTATTACGCCGGCCATTACGCTACGAACCCGTCGGAGAAGGCGTATATCAATTACGTGGTGAAAATACTTAAGTACATAGAGCAGAATTACGCCGAGGATATCGATTTAAATAAAATGGCGGCCCACCTCGACATCTCGCCGGATTACCTGTCCCGGCAGTTCAAAAAGATAATGGGCCTGAGCCCGGCCGTGTTTCTGCGGAGCTACCGGCTCGCCCGGGCAATGAACATCATCCGCTGCGACTCGGCGGAGAATTTAAGCGATATTTCGGCCGCCGTCGGGTACAAGCATTTAAGCCATTTTTCACGCGAGTTCAAGTCGTTCACCGGCGTCACGCCGAGCGAATATAAAAACAGCTGCTCGAAGCTGTAGAGCGCCGGGGGTATACCGCGATGGATAAAAACAATCAGAAAAATTATAACTTTCGAGAAAATGTTGATTTTCGAGGAAATTATAATTTCCTTATGATAGTAGCCGACCAGCATAGGGCGGACGCGCTGGGCTGCGCGGGGAAATTCAGGATAAAAACGCCGAACCTCGACGCGCTGGCGGAAAGCGGCGCCCGGTTTGAAAACGCGTTCACGCCGCTGCCGGTCTGCACGCCGGCGCGGCAGTCGCTGATCTGCGGAAAGAACCCGGACAGCTACGGAGCGTTCTGGAACCCGGGATTCTTTCACGCGGCGCCCCTCGCCCCGGGAGGCTACTGGCCGGAAAAGCTCAAGGCAGCGGGGTATCGGACCGCGTTTCTCGGAAAGTGGGAGGGCGCGAAGGATTACGGGCCTAAGGATTTCGGCTACGACAAGTACGTGGATTTCCGCGAGCACGACGAGATGATAAGAGAAAAATACCCAAAGCGCAGGCGTTTTGACTGGTTCGGCGGGAAAAGCGATATCGCCCTCGCCGACTCAAGAACCCATTACCTCGCGCGGAAGGCCGCGGAGACCATCGCGGAGTATTCTGAAAAGGGCGGACCCTGGCATATCCGGGTCGACTACTGCGAGCCACATCTGCCCTGCGAGCCGTCGGAGCCCTTCGCCTCGATGTACAGCGCGGGGGATATCGAGCCCTGGGACGGGGTCGGCGACACGTTTGAGGGCAAGCCCTATATTCAAAAGCAGCAGCTCTACAGCTGGGGGCTGGAAAAAATGGGCTTTGGCGACTGGGCCGAACCGATCGCGCGCTATTACGGCATGGTCAGCCAGATAGACGACAGCGTCGGCATTATCCTGAAAGCGCTAAAGGACTGCGGCCAGCTCTCCAATACGATAATCCTCTACACCTCGGACCACGGGGACATGTGCGGGAGCCACGGGATGATTGACAAGCACTATGTGCTCTACGACGACGTGGTCAAGGTGCCGTTCATCATGTCCGGGCCGGGGATCGGAAAGGGCGCGGTGGTGAAGGAGCTTGTCTCCTCCGGGCTGGACCTTGCGCCGACAATCGACGAGCTTTTCGGGGCGGAGTCCGCGAAGGCCCAGGGCGTCTCTCTCGCTCCGCTGTTGCGGGGTGAGCGCCCGGAAAACTGGCGGCAGGAGATCAACGCCTCGTCGAACGGGCAGCAATTCGGCTTCTACAACCAGCGGATGCTCAGGGACCGCCGGTTTAAATACATCTGGAATTTCACCGACATCGACGAGTTCTACGACCTTGAGAACGATCCGGGAGAAAAGAAAAACCTGATTTCCTCGCCGGAGCACGCGGAGCGGATAGCCGCGATGCGCAAAAAGCTGCTGGCGGTACTCAAGGAACAGGGGGATCTGTTTGTTAAAAGCGGCTGGCTAGACCGCCAGCTCGCCGACAATAAAAAACTCTGATAATTAGGAGCATTAACATGAAAAAGAAAATTCTCGCGCTCTGTCTTCTCTGCGCGGTGCTCGCGGCGCTGTTTGGCTGTTCGTCCGGCGGCGGAAACGACAAAATTAAGCTCTCGTTTTTAAGGCTCGGCAACGACGAGGCGGAAAAGACCTTCTGGCTCTCGGTGATCGACGCCTACGAGGCCGACCACCCGGACGTGGTGATCAGCTACGACGACGCGGCGATCGGCTCCGACATGGACACCAAGCTCACGAACCTGTTCTCCGCGAATTCCGGCCCGGACATCATCGGACACGGCATTCTCTCAATCGCGAGCAGGGCGGAGGCGGGGCAGTACATCCCGCTCACCGATTACTACAACAGCTGGTCCGGTAAGGACGATCTGATGGATCAGCTCGTCAGCCTCGGGACCTACAAAGATGAGGTCTACGGGCTGGCCTACATGCCCGCGCCCTATGTGTTCGCGTACCGCACCGACCTGTTCGAGCAGGCCGGCATCAGCGCCCCCCCGACCACCTGGGAGGAGCTGGAGGAGTACGCAAGGCTGCTGACCGTCAAGGAAAACGGGACGATTACCCGCGCGGGCTTCGCGTTCCCGACCTCGGGCGGAAACCTCGTGGAGTACGACGTGTTCGCCTACGGCAACGGCGGCGGCTTTGTGGGGGACGACGGCGCGCCCACGCTGAACACCCCCGAAAACCTTGAGGCGCTGGAGTTTCTCGCGGGGATCGTGAACGACGTCAGCATCCCCTACAACAGCAACGAAACAAACCCGTTCATGACCGGCAACGCCGCGATGACGCTGATTGACAACGTAAAGCTTTTGTCGATGCTCTCAAACCCGGACTACGCGGGCAAGGTGGCGATCGCTCTGCCCCCGTCCAATACGGGCAAAGCGCAGATGACGTTCTCCGGCTGCAGGCTGCTCTTCATCGGCAAGGACTGTAAGAATCCGGACGCTGCGTTTGACTTTATCTCATACACACTCTCCCAGAGCGTGGTTTTAAAGCGCGCGCAGGACCTGAAGGTGCCCGTGGTGCTGGATTCGCTGGTCGATCAGTATTCCGGGCTTGACGAGTTCAACGCCGTCAGGGCCGCGTGCGTGGAGAACGGTATAGGCATGCCGATAGTAACCTGGTCTACGAGCTTCCAGACGGTCAGAAACGAGCTTGTGCAGGCCGTGGAGAACGGCGCAGACCCCGCGGCGGCGCTTGCGGAAGCTCAGGCCAAGCTTGAGCAGGAGATCGTGAACGCGGGCAAATAACATCGAAAGGGGCGGCGGCAGCGTTGCGGAGCTTACGTAAAAACGGAAAACTGTCCGAAAGAGCCAGGCGGGAAAATCTGTCCGCGTATCTGATGCTGTCGCCGTTTTTACTGTTCTTTTTACTCTTCGTGCTCTATCCGGTCGCGAAAAACCTCTACTACAGCTTTACCGATTTCCATTTCGGCTCGGAATACTCCTTTGCGGGCATGAAAAACTACAGGGAGCTTTTTCGGGACAGATGGTTTCTCGTCTCGCTGAAAAACACGGCGGTATACGCGCTTTTCAGCGTGATCTTTCTCACTTTTCTGGGCCTTGCGGTGTCGGTGATGCTGAACCGCCGCTCCCGGCTTGTCAAGGCCTCCCGGACGGCGCTGATTTTTCCCTACGCCACCAGCATGGTGGCCGTGTCGCTGTTGTGGCTGTTCCTGCTGGACCCCTCCACTGGGTATATCAACAAAATCCTCGCGGCCCTCGGGGTGTCCTCGCCGCCGTACTGGCTGGACAACCCGAAATACGCGCTGCCGTCGCTGATATTCATCAACGTATGGAAGAATCTCGGCTACGTGCTGATCATCTATCTGGCGGGGCTGTCGGCGATCCCGAACGAGCTCTATGAGGCAGCGACCGTCGACGGGGCGAGCACGCTCCAGAAGCACCTGAAGATCACGCTTCCGCAGATCGCGCCGGTCACCTTTTTCGTGTTTGTGACAAACTGCATCGAGGCGTTCAAGACCTTTGAGCAGATCAACATCATGACCCAGGGCGGGCCGATGACCTCCACCTCGACGGTGGTATACCAGATCTACATGCGGGCGTTCAACGATTTCCGCATGGGCTACGCCGCGGCGATGTCCGTAATATTGTTCCTGATCATTTTTTCGGTGACGCTTGTGAACTTCTTCATGTTTAAAAAGCGCTCCGAGGAAGGGGCGGCGTAAGCATGGGCGACAGGGTGTTTAAGGCTGTTTCTATCGCCGTCACAGTACTGCTCTGCGCGGTGATTCTATTCCCGTTTATAGTAATGCTCTCGATCTCCCTTCAGACGATGAGCGAGGTCTATGCCACAAGGCCGTCCCTCATCCCGGCGAAGCTGATGTTTTCAAACTACGCCGCCGCGATGAAAACCGGAGCCTGGGGCAGGTATTTTCTCAACTCGCTCCTCGTCACCTCCGTTACGGTGGCGGTGAGCCTGGTCATCAACTCGATGGCGGGCTACGTGTTCGCGAGGATCAATTTCAAATTCCGGGACGCGCTGTTCATCCTGATCCTGATCGGCATGATGATCCCGCCGCAGGTGACGATGATTCCGGTGTTCTCGATGCTCAGGGGCTTCCCGCTGGCTGGAGGAAACAACATCCTGGGCGAGGGCGGCAGGGGGCTGATCAACTCCTACGCCGGGCTGATTATCCCGTTTATAGCCGGTTCCTTCGGCGTTTTCCTCTGCAGGCAGTTTTTCGTCGGCTTCCCCAAGGAGCTCGACGACGCGGCGGAGATGGACGGCTGCGGGCGGTTCCGGGCGTTTTTCAGAATCTATCTGCCGCTGGGGACGCCTGTGCTGGCGTCGCTCGCCGTTTTGAAGTTTACCGGCACGTGGAACGAGTACACCTGGCCGCTGGTGATGACCAACTCCGACTCGATGAAGACGGTTCAGCTTGCGCTGGCGCTTTTCAACAACGAGAGCGGGACCGAGTGGAATCTTCTGATGGCGGCGACGATTCTGGTTAGCCTTCCGATCTACGTCGTTTTCGTGTTCGCGCAGAAGTACTTCGTCAGGGGGATTCTGGCGGGCAGCATCAAGGGCTGAAAAAAAGCAAAAATACGTTCCGGCCTTCGTTTCGTGGGCCGGAACGTTTGCTTTGGAGCTCTTATTATGGTATAATAGCCGCAAATCGGCTATTATACGTCTTGATATCCAACGGCTCGCCGCTTAACGCGGCAACCGCCTATTGATGGAAAATTATACCGCTGCGCGCGTTGCGCCTAATGTATAATGCAGCATATTGCAGTAAAGGAAACGGATATGGATTTAAGCTTTAGCGACAGGGAGTTTTTCAAGATTGCCCAGCTCACCGACCTGCACCTAACCCATCTCCGCGACGACGGGCCGGAGCAAAAGACGCTCTCGCTGATCGAGGAGATAGCGGAAAACGAGAAGCCGGATCTGTTCGCCGTCACCGGGGATCTGGTGATGTCCGCCTCGGCCGCCCAGACACTCAAGGATTTCTGCGATTTCATGGACAAGAGAAAGCTTTTATGGGCGTTTACCTTCGGAAACCACGACAGGGAATTCGGCGAGGCGGCGCCTGTGCTTGAAAAGGTGCTCTCGGAGGCGGAGTATTGCATCTACGAAAGGGGCGACGAGAGCGTCGCCGGGGACGGAAATTACACGATAAATCTCTACGCCGGCAAAAACCGGCTGACCTGGGTTCTGTATATGCTGGATTCGGGGGATTATTTGAGGAGAAAAGGCAAAGAGACCTACGCGTACATAGACCATTCGCAGATCAAATGGGTCAGGGAGTCGCGGATAAGGAGCAACACGAAAAGCGGCGGCATTCCCTACGCGCTGTTCTTTTTCCATATCCCGCTGCCGGAGTACAACGAGGTGTGGAACGAAAAGCTCTGCTTCGGGCAGAAAAACGAGGGCGTGTGTTCGCCGGTCTACAACTCCGGTCTCTTCTGCACCCTTGTGGAGGACGGGTATGTCAAAGGGGTATTCGCCGGACACGACCACACAAACGACTATATCGGAGAGCTTTTCGGCGTCCGGCTGGCGTACGGGCGCGTGACGGGCTATACAGACCAGGCGGGCAGGGGAGCTTACGGGCCGGACGACTTCAGGCGCGGAGCGCGCATAATCGTTTTGCCCGCCAAATGGCGGCAGAATTTCGAGACCTATCTCTACCTCGAGGGCGGGGAAAGGGTCACCGAACAGCCCGGGCACAGGCCGGAACAAAAAGCCTAATAAAGGGATACGGATATGACAAACAAAACGATTGAATTTGACATCTCGCGGCCTTTGAAGCTCATCCAGTTCACCGATCTGCACCTGTCGCTCCGCTACGGGCAGAAATTCCGCCGTCTAACGGAAAAGCTGGTATCGGACGCGATAAGGGACGAAAAGCCGGACATGGCCGTCGTCACCGGGGATCTGGTGTGGAGCCCGAAAAGCGAGCAGATCTATGCGGATTTCTGCGCGTATATGGACTCTGTAGGGCTTCCCTGGGCGTTTTGCTTCGGCAATCACGACAGAGACTACGTAAAAAAGCCCGCCGTGCTTGAGAAAATCCTGATGAACAGCGAGCGGTGCCTGTATCTGCCTGGGGATCCGGCGGTGAGCGGGAACGGGAATTACACCGTTACCGTCGCCGACAAAAACGGCGAGCCGAAATATGTGTTTTATTTCTTCGACAACAGCCCGGCGCGGAAGTACGGGGGGCTGAAGGGCCTCGCGTGCGGCGATTTTTCGCAGGTGGACTGGTTCAGACGCACCGCGAGGGAATTCGAGAGCCTGTACGACAGCTATCATTCCTATGTGTTCTGCCATATCCCGCTGCCGGAGTACCGGATTGTGGGGGAAAGCGGGGATTTCATCGGGACACGGCTGGCGCCTGAGGGCTCGGCGCTCGTTAACTGCGGGCTTTTCTGCGCCCTCTGCGAGGACAGGACCGTGAAGGCGGTGTTCTGCGGGCACGACCACGGAAACGACTACTCGGGCAGGCTTGACCGAATCGCGCTGTGCTACGGGAAAACCACGGGCTTCAACCAGGACGCAAAGGGTGGCAGGGGAAAGGTCAGCCCTTGCGGGGCGCGTGTGATCATCCTCAACCCGGACGGAAGCTTTTCCTCCTATTTTTATATGGAAGACAACAGGCGTTACGGAGAGGACGGAGGAGTCATAGGCTAAAAATGGAGCTGAAACAGATTAGCAGGGGAGAAAAAATCCTCAAGGCTCTGAAAAACTATTTCTTCAAGACCGAAATATTCCTGCTTTTGCTGGCTGTGGCCGCTTCGGCCTACAGCCTTGTCCTTCTGACCTCAGTCGGCACCAGAAAAGAGCTGATAGTGCAGCTTGTGGCGGTCATCCTCGGCATCTGCGCCTATTTTCTTTTATCGCTTTTCGACATCGCGCACCTCTCGTCGCTGTGGAAATATGTGTTCTTCATCAACCTGATACTTCTGTCGTCCACGCTGTTTTTCGGCACCGGCTACGCAGAGACGGGAAACAACAGCTGGATAAGGTTTGACATAGGAGGCACGAACGTGGGCTTTCAGCCCGGTGAAATCGGCAAGATTTTGTTTATTTTCACCCTCGCTAAGCACTTTCAGGTGCTCGGCGACGACGTAAACACCTTTCGAGGACTGGTGTCCCTGCTCGCCCACGGCTTGATTCCCACCGCGTTTGTATATCTGTTTTCCAAGGACGACGGCATGGCCGCCTCCTATCTTTTTATCTTCATCATCATGGCGTTTGCCGGCGGCATCTATCTCAGGTACTGCGCCGCGGGGCTGCTCACGGTCGCCGCGTCCATCCCGTTTCTATGGGCGTTCGTCTTCGGCGATTACCAGAGGGACAGGTTCATCGTTTTGTTCGACGACACCTATAAGCTGGATTCGACGGGTTATCACCAGCATCAGAGCCTGATGGCGATAAAGAGCGGGGGCTTCTGGGGGGACGGGCTCGGGCAGGGCTCGATAACCCACGGGGACTACCTGCCGGCCAAGGAGACCGACTTCATCTTCTCGGTGGCCTGCGAGGAGCTGGGCTTTTTCGGCGGGGCGTCAATCATAGCTCTGCTGGCCGCCATAGTCGGAATTTGCACGTCGTTTGCGATCCGGATGAAGGACGATAAATTCAGCATGCTGGTGTGCGTGGGCGTCGCCTCGATGTTTTCGTTCCAGACGTTTATAAACGTGGGGATGAATCTGAAGCTGGCCCCGGTGGTGGGGCTGACGCTGCCGTTCATCAGCTACGGCGGCACCTCGGTGGTCACGATGTACGTGGCGCTCGGCATTGTGGCCTCGGTTAAGCGGCACTACATTAAGCGCTCGTTCACAAGGAGCCAGCGCGACGACTGACGTACTATTTATTTATAAAACGGGTTTATAATGCCGGGTTTTGCGGCGCTTTAGAGCTCCAGCGACAGTATCCACTCACGTGCTCTTTTTGCGCATTGCTCCGGATTGTTTTTTAGCGGCTCGATAAAGCTGGTCTCGCCGATAAAGCGGTTGCCGGGCAGCCGGGCCTTAAAGGCCGACAGTGCTTTTTCAACCTCGCCCCCGCCGCAGCAGACAAAGAGCGCCGTGTTTTTGCCGCGGAACGGGTGCTTCAGGAAGGTGTTGAACGGGGATGCGATTTTTCCGACCCATACCGGGGAGCCGAGCACCACGAGGTCGTACCCCGAGAGGTCGATGTCGCCGTTGGCGAGCTTGGGCTTTAAGCCGAATACCGCGGACATGCCGCCGACGAAGAACTTCTTAAAGCCCCCGGACGGAAAATCCCGCCTGGGCTTGAGCGCGAACAGGTCGGCATGCAGCGCTTCCGCGACAGCTTTGGCGATTAGCTGCGTGTTTCCCTCGAGAGAGTAATAGACGACTGCGGCTTTCATTTAAAAAACACCCCTTATAGATTTTTAACCGAACTAAGCAAACGCCGCCCGGGAAGGCCCGAAGCGGCTTATGATTATCGGGGTCGAAACCGATCCGGCTTTAGTTTACGGGAACAGCGGGAATTTGTCAAGGCGTTTGCGGTTTAAAAGGAGCTTTTCCAGAGACCGGAAAGAGCCGTTAAGCGTGTGAATAAGCTTTATTTACTCAGCCCCGCCGTATATTCCGCGCTATACCTCATTTTCTGCGAGAGCGCATTAAGCTGGTCTATGGTGATGTTGTTGTGGTTCGGCGTCGCCGGGAACCACGGCTGTTCGGTTTCCTCAGATATTATTGAACCGACGTGTTTTACATTACTCATCGATAAAAGCGGGGTAATATCGGTAATCTTATTGTAGCCGATAAAAATATACAGCAGGTTGAGGGACGAGAGCGGCGCAAGGTCGGCGATGTTGTTGCCCGAGAGGTCGAGTGTTTTGAGCTTGGCGCAGTTTTTCAGCACGCTGATGTCCTCGATGCTGCAGCCGGGCATCTGGAGCTCTCTCAGCTCGGCGCGGTTACTGAGAAAATCGAGGTTTTTTGCTTGGATGTCGGAATGGAGTATTTTAAGGGTTACAAGGTTCCGGCAGTTTTTCAGGACGGAGAGATCGTCGCTCTGGGTCAGGCCGGTGAGATTGAGCGTCGTCACCGTGTTGTCAAACACCTCGCTGCCGAGGGTGAACGGGCTGGCTTCCGTCTGATAAACGGTGGTTTCGGCCGGCTCGCTGCTGCCGGCTTTATCGTAGGGTGAAATAGGCGGCGCGAGAAAAGAGCGCGAGGAAAACCGGGATCAGTTTTTTCATTTCAGACAGCTCCTTAAAAAAAGATTTTAAACGAGAGCGGTTTACCGCTGCGCCCGCGCCGAAATAATTGATATAATTTAAATATATTATACAAAAGCGCCGAAGTATTGTCAATAACTTGTTGCAACATAATATAAATTTAATGATTTATATCGTGATACGAAAACGAATATATGAACAGGGAATAGCGATATAATAATATTGATAAAATGGACGAAGGGGTGTATATATGGAATTTCCGGAGTGGCAGAGCGAAAAATGGGAGGATTATCCGGGCAACCCGGTTATCGGACTCGATGAAAACGACGAGGCGCGGGCGGCGATCGGCGACCCGCAGATTTTGACGCCGGGGGATTACGATTCAAAGTGGCACGCGTTTTACCACGGATTTTTCGGGAAAGATTTCGCGCCCCACTTTCACCACCGTGTCTCGGATGACGGGTTTTCCTGGACGCTTCGGGACATGCTGCCCTGGCGTGTCAACCCTTGTTACCTGTTCAGGGACGGCGGACTTTTCTACCTCTACTACACCGCGATTCTCGACGGCGAGGAGATGAGGAAAACCGGGATCAACAACGCCGTGCGCGTCAGGGTCACGGCGGATTTTGAAAACTGGAGCGACAGCCTGGAACTGATCCGCCCCGAGCTCCCCTGGGAGCGGGAGCACACGCCGGGCTATGTCAGCGTAGAGGCGAGAAACCCCTGCGTAATTAAGACCAGGGAGGGTAAATACAGGCTCTACTACAGCGCCGGGACGGTCAAGCTGGAGGACTGCGGCTACGAGGAGCCGAAATACATAAGCTTCGCCGAGGCCGACAGCCCCCTCGGCCCGTTTAAAAAGCACAAGACGCCGATACTCGCGCCGGACGCGGCGATTCCTCACAGAAACCTAGGGGCGGGGGCGATCAAGGTGTTCGGCTACCGGGGCGGGTACCTGGCGCTCTACAACGGGATTTATACCGACGCCGAAAACCGCTCTCGCTCGGCCATCTGCGTACTTATAAGCGAGGACGGGATCTCGTGGCGCGAGGCGCCCTACAACCCGATCATCGCGCCGGCGGAAGGGTGGAAGAAAGCGCTGGTTTACCAGCTCGACCTGGCTAAATACGACGGCGAGCTGCGGCTCTACTACAACGCCCGCGACGGCTGGCGCGGGGGCACGGAGCGCATCGGGCTTTCGGTGCTGAAAAACGACAAAACGGATGTGTATAAGCTCTGGTAGCCCGGGTTTTCAGCTGGTATATGCGGCAAGATAGCGGCCGGCCCTCTCTGAAAAACAGGACCGCGCCGGCAGGGCTAAGGGCTTTGCGCTGGTTTAATCCGGCAGGGCGTGGTATAATATAGGCAATTAGGTTTCTGGGGGATTTGCGGGATGAGGATCGGTTTTTTCGATTCGGGTATCGGCGGGCTGTCCGTTCTTGAAAGGGCGCTCGAGGCGCTGCCGGACGAAAAATTTATATACTACGCGGATGTGGCGCACGTGCCCTACGGGGAGAAGACGCAAGACGAGATCATGGCGTACACCGACGCGGCGGTGGATTTTCTAATCAAACTGGGGGCCGAGGCGGTGGTAATCGCCTGCAACACCGCGACCAGCGTCGCCGTCGCGGCGATGCGGGAGAAGTACCCGGTTACGATCATCGGCATGGAGCCGGCGGTGAAAAAGGCGGTCGACCTGTACGGAGACAGACGGGTGCTCGTTGCGGCGACGCCGATTACTGTTTCGGGGAGCAAGATGAAAAACCTGATTGAGCGGGTGGACAAGCACCATCTGGTAGACCTTGTGCCGATGCCGGCGCTTGTGCGCTTCGCGGAAAGAGGGGAGTTTGTCTCGGCGGCCGTGGCGGAATACATCGGAGCCGCGCTTAAGAACCGGAATTTAGGTGAGTACTCGTCAATCGTTCTCGGCTGCACGCACTTCAACTATTTTAAGGATACGTTCAGGGCGCTGCTGCCGGAGAACGTCAGATTTGTCGACGGCATAGACGGGACGGTCTGCCAGCTTATCAGAAAGCTCGGGAAGACCGCGAAGGACGGCGCGGGTCGCGGCGCCGGAAGCGGCGTGGAATACTATTTTTCGGGCAGAAAAATAACGGAGACAGGCGAGCTTGAAAAAATTGAGCGCCTGCTCCAAAGGCTTGCCAGGATGAGAAAAATTCTCTGATTAAAAAAAGACGCGGCCGAACGCAAAATGATGCGTTCGGCCGTTTTTATCTGCTATTTGTATATGTTTTATGTTTCACTTGCGCATCTGGGCGCGGCGGAGACAAGGGCGATTAGTTTTTTGAGGAAAAGTACTGGCTTGAGACCTTTAGAAATGCGCCTATCAGCGACGGATCGTAGAGCGTGCCGGCGTTTTGGGTAATATATTTCTGGGCGTCCGCGAGGCTTAACGGGGGATTGAAATCGTCCCCTGAGAGCTTTCGCTCAAAGCCCTCGGCGATCGCGATAATCCGTGACATCAGCGGGATCTCGTCGCCCTTCAGACCCTTGGGGTAGCCGTAGCCGTCCCAGCGCTCGTGGTGCGCGAGCACGGCGTCGGCGAGGTCCATCGTGCTGCTGCAGTGCGACAAAATCCTATACCCGGTCAGCGGGTGCTTTCTGATCTCGTTCCACTCCTGATCGGTCAGATTGAAATGCTTTTTCAGGAGTTTCCGGTCGAGGGTGATCTTGCCGATATCGTGGTAATAGCCGGCGTCGTACAGCTTCTTCCGCACGGTATCGGAGAGGCCGAGCTCCGCCCCTATGCGGGCGCAGAGCTCGGACACAAAATCGGAGTGCTTTTTCTCTCCGGAAGTTGAACCCTGGAGAGTGGCCATGAACAGCTCAATCGCAGACGCGTTGAAGCTGTCCGACTCAAGCACCTTCGCGTGGTACATCTTTTCCTCGGCGTTTTTATAGACGTCCAGCAGGTTTTCAGACATTTCGGTTTTGGTGTCCGTACCCATCGAAATATTGCACCTGATCATCTTGACCTGTTCCTTTGAAAACTCCTCCTTGATGCGCTCGATAACAGATTCGGCCCCCTTCGCGTCGGTGCGGGGGAGCAGAATTACGAATTCGTCGCCGTCAAGGCGCGCGATGATATCGTCGGAACGGCACACCTTTTTAAAGGTCTGCGCCGCTTTTTTTATCAGCGTGTCGCCGAAGGCGTGGCCGAAGATGTCGTTTGTCAGCTTAAGCCCGTTGGCGTCGCCCATAATAATCGACAAGGGGAGATTTCGCTTCACGTCGAGCCGCCGCATCTCCTCCTCGAAGAAGCGCCTGTTGTAAAGCCCGGTGAGCGGGTCGTGAAAGCTCAGGAATTCGATTTTCCCGCGCTGCACCTCCATCTCGGTAACGTCGCTGAAGATAAGCACCGCTCCGGCTGTCCCCGTGCTGTCGCGTATCGGCGCGGCGTTTTCCTCAATATGGTAGCGCGTCCCGTTTTTGGAGATTAAAACAACGCTGGTCTTGGAGGAGAACGGTCTTCCGCTTGAGAGCGCGGCGCCGATCGGGTCGGGCTGACCGGGGGCCCGTTCGACGGTGTATACCTCGGAGTAGGGACGGCCCACCGCCTCCGCGTGAGAGCGGCCGGTAAGCTTCTCGGCGGCGGTGTTTTGTATCTCGATTATACCGTTTTTGTCGGTGGCAATAACGCCGCTGCCGATGGATACAAGAGTCTTGAGAAAACGGTCGCGCTCGAAAGCCAGTTTTTCCTCCGCTTCCCGCCGGACCACGGCGTTCCGCATGCCGCTTATTAGCAGGTCGATCTCGGAGGCGTCTTCGTCGCTGTAGCCTCCGGGCTTGTTGGCGAGGCCGATGACCGCTTCGGCTTTGTCCCTTATGACCACCGGGACGATCATCACGCAGGAGATGCTGCGGTGCTCCGCCGGCAGTACGGTCTCATAAGCCTTAGTGTTGAAATCGTTTATGATCACCGGTTTTTTCGTTTCCAACGCCTTGAGGCAGAATATGCAGGCGATATGGTCGGGCTGGGCGTCCTTGTTTGAGAAAAAGACGAAGCCCTCCCGGCTTTCCGAAACGCGTTTCGCCGCGTCGACGATATAATCCAGCTGGCTTTCGCGGCTCGGGAAGCTCTGCGAAAAGAAATCCAGCAGCGTTTTGTTGCGGTTAAAAATCCTTTCCTGATTTTTAAGAAAACGCTTTTCCTCGGTGGTATCCTGAATGAAACAGCCTACACCCGTTGTGCCGTCGGCCAGCTTGACCTGGAATTTGATTACCCTGAACACACAGGAGTTTATCGTTCTCTCATAGGTTACGTTCGAGCCGCTTTTAAGAACGCGCTCATCAGTTTCCTGAATAAAATCGACGATGTGCCGTTCGAAAATGTCAAAATCGGTCAGCCCGACGAAGTCGGATTCTTTTTTACCGAAAAGTCGGGCATATTCGGCGTTTACGAAGATATATTTCAGAGAGGCGTCTTTAAAGGATATCCCTTTCCTGTCGTTTTCAGCATATGAATTTAAAAGTGTTTTCAGGCTCTTCAGCGAGTTGTTCTTGTTTTTAAGCTTGAAAAGAAGATAGATAACGATTACTAAAAGAACTGCGGCCGCGATGACGAAAGCGATCCACAAGACGGGATTTTCCATTAAGATTACCATCCTTTAACGGGCGCTTTGCGCTCCGTTGGAATTTCATAGCTAGTTTTATGATGGGTATCGCTTCAGGACAGTTTCGACAAACGCTTCCACGACGCTCGGGTCGAACTGTGTTCCGTTGTTTCTCTGTATCTCGTCGAGCGCGTGTTCGGCGGTGAGAGCTTTTCTGTAGACACGGTCGCTTGTCATCGCGTCGTACGCGTCCGCTACGGCGAGTATCCGCGACAACAGGGGAATCTGATCGCCGGAGAGGCCTCGGGGGTAACCCTTCCCGTCCCAGCGTTCATGGTGGCAGAGGATGTACTCGGCGACCGGCGCGAGCTCCGGCGAGGACTTTACGATGCGGTAGCCGATTTCCGGGTGCGTTTCCACCGCGCGCCGCTCCGACGGAGTGAGCGCTCCGGGTTTTTCGAGAATAGCGTCGTCCAGAGCCACTTTTCCGATATCGTGGAGAGCCGCGAGAAGGTCGAGCTGCGCGAGGAGGTCGCCCGAGACATTCATCGCCTCGCCGGTCCTTCTCGAGAGCGCGGCGAGCCGATTCAGGTGCTGTTCCGTTTCGATGCTTTTTTCGTAGCGCTCGCGCATCAATGAGAACGCCAGCCCGCTTCTGCGCCTTTTGCGGCTAAAAAGCCTCCCGGGCACCGTTTTGTGGGGCTTGTCCGCCGGCTGCGCGGTTTGTTCGCAGGTATTTTCAATAAGGCTGAGTCGGCTTTGGGAGCCGCTGTCGGCGCTATATACGGCGGGAGGGGGGATTAGCATACTGAGCCAGACGTCCGACCCGTCCGGCCTGACGAAGCGCTTTATCAGCATATAATCTTCCGGCTGCCCGGCGTACGGGGGATTTGCTGCCCGGCGGGGGTGAATGTTTATTAGATCGCCGGGAAACTCTCTTAAAATCGGGCCGATGTCGCCCGTTAACCGGCGCCTCTTCGCGGCCGTCGTTCCGACCGGCGCCCTGTTTAGACCGCTTTTCAGCGTGATTACGCCGCCCCCTGATTTATATTTCGGTGCTTTAACTCTTATGTAAAGCGCAGTGTTTTTTAACAGCATCATACGCGCAAGAATGAAGACCGAGGCGATCAGGACGCACAGGGCGGCCGTTTTGACGGTTTCTCTGAACGCCAGCGCGTACCAGTGCTTTGCTGTAAAATCGACGAAAAGGACGGCTGTCTGTCCGGGGTCTTGAGCGGCTTTCGGTACATAAACGTGAATGCGCCTGTCTTTTCCGACCGCGCTGTAGACATAGGGTTTATTCGTTTGGAGCGCCTTGGCGGGCCCGTCGCCGTCATACGCAGCGCCGGGCGGCGTCCCGTCGGAGGAATCGGCAGCGACGCGGAATTCCCCGCGGTCTCCGACAAGCAAAAGGATGCGGGTCACCTCTTCCCGGGAATCCGCCATCTCTGTTAGCGTCCTAACCAGGGCGGAATACTCCGGAAGCGCGGCTGCATCCTTGTGTATGATGAGCTTTTCTATGTCGGTATCGGATATGCCTGCGGCGAAGGCCGCCGCTAACACCCTGGCATTCTCGATCATGAGCGCAATGGAGCAGGTCCAAGTCATAATTATGGCACAGGAACTGAGCACCGCGGCGCACAGAAGGATAATCAGGAAACAACGGACGCGCTTTAAACTTTTCCTACTCTGCGAAATGTCAATCATTTTTCCCCCATACGGCAAGACCCTAGCTTTAATATTCAGATCCGTTCACGCAATGAGACGCACTGCTCAAAGAAGCATGCTGTTCCACGACCGACAATTTACATATTGATAATAACATAAACGGGCGGTATTATCAATAATTATTTGGTAAATGTAATTAATTTTTAGGGTGAAACGGAACCGGCAGCATAAACCGCTCCGGGAGACGCCGCATTTATCAATGAAAAATGCCGTTATTTCAGAGCCTGCATGCCGTTATACGTTTGAAACAGCGTATAAATTGGTATATAATGGGACAGGAACGATTAATTTTGAAAGCGGGGAGAGTAGAAATGAAGCTCTGTGAAAAGATTGTTTTTCTTGAGAAAAGGATGGCGGAAAAGCACCTTATTGACGGCGGGCTTGTGGGCTCCGCCGTCGAAGTGGACCAGAGGGGAAACATGATTGACCCAAACGAGAAGATCTTCGCCCACGCGATAACGTGGACGGGCGTGTATCTCAGCGGGCTCGCTTTTAAATACGCGGCCACCGGGGACGACGCGGTGCGCCGGCATGCGGACGAGGTCCTCCGCTGCATGGGAAACTGCATCCGCATCTCGGGCACGCCGGGCGTCCTGTGCAGGGGGTATCTCACTAAGCACGGGCTCACCGCCGAGGAGAAGAGCGGAGGGCTTCAGGGGAAAATATGCCGGCAGGGGCAGGGCGAATACGCAGAGATGCGCTATATCTCCTCGCCGAGCCACCACAACCACGACCACTATATCCGCGGGATGACTATGTACTATGTTCTGGCGGCAACCGAGGAGCAAAAGGCGCGAATCAGAGAGGATTTGGGGCTGCTGGGCCGGAGGGTCTATCTTGACTACGGTATGAACGCGGTCCTCGGCGACGGCGACCCGTCCACGGCGATCGTCTTCACGAGCCACAGAACCCCGAACGACTGCCTGACAATGGCGCTTACGAACTGCAAAATGCTCGATTATGTCACCGGCGACCGGCGCTTCCAGGCGCTCTACGAGGACCTCTGCGGCAGGCTCGACATGGCGCGCCTCGGGGATACGGAGGCGATGCGCGAGGCTATGCGGGATTACAGGCCGGACCATGACGACGCGGAGCATGTTTTTCCGGACCTGTACCTGATGCACCTGATCGAGGAAGATCCGGTAAAGCGGGCGTTCTACCGCGCCTACGCGGCTGTTCTGAACGAGGTCTACCGGCACGACCTTGTGACACCGTTTAATTTTTTGTCAAAGCAGATCACCGGCGACGGAGAGATCGACGAGGGCATTGATACGCTAACGGGCTACGACGAGAACCGCTTTTACGAACCGAAGCTCAATACGCCGCAGAACGGTCCGTTTCTGCGGGTGAACGATCGGGCGCCGCGCCCGGTGCCGATGGCCCTGCGTCCGATTGATAACGAACTCGAGTGGAAGGGCAGCCCGTACCGCTGCGACGGATGGCTCTCAAGGCCGGTAAGAAAGGTGGCCGCCTGCGACGAGGACCCGTGCATTATCAACGTTCTCGAGGAAAACGGTTCATACTGGCGTTCCGAGGACGGGGGCGAGACCTTCCACGCGATGCCGCTGCCCGTCGGGACGGTGGACGTGATTTACGACAGGGAGACGATGCGGCTCTCGCTGGCCGCGGCGGCCGACGGAGTTTACCGCAGCGTCAGCGGGGGAATGAGCTGGGAAAAGGTCGGGCTGCCGGGCGCGGAAAACGCAGGCGCGCAGAGGCTCTACCAAAGCCCCGGCGGCGTTTTCTACGCGATAACCGATAAGGGCGTCTACAAGAGCCTGGACAACGGGGGCAGTATGGCCTCAACGGCGCTGAACTGGACGCTCTGTGAGCCGAATATTCCGGATATAAAGGGCGAGAACGCCTATCTGAAAAACAACGCTCTGAGGATAACCTTTGTGGGCGGAAAAGCGATGTTCTGCAAATTCTGCGACGGCAGGCTGTATAAAAAAACCGAGGGCGACCCGGCATGGAGCTATTCCAAGGCGTATTTCGGCGCGTTCTGGCATCTGCCGGTGCTCGGCGCGCGTGTCTGCGAAACTTCGGCGGATGAGATATACGGCATTACTGGCTTTACGCGGGGCTCGATGCTGTTTGTCGCAAAGGAGGGCGTCCCGTTCCTGACGACGCTGGGCACGGCGGGGGTTACCCCGGACGGCTGGGGCCGCGGAAGCGGGCTCGAGGACAGGAGCGTTACCTGCTTTGAGTTCATTGGCGGCGCCATCTGCGCCGGAACAAACAACGGGCTGTTTATAAGCAAGAACGGCGCGGACTTTGCACCGTTCGGGAGCGGGTACCATATCGGCTTCATCAGGGGAATGACATATGTTCCGGAGCACAACTGCCTTTATGTGGACACGCCCTCCGGGCTGTACCGCCAGGATGTCGGCGGCGGAAAGGCCGAGCGGCTTTTATGCCTGAACGGCAACGGCGTCAACCGCACCCAGTGCGCGCCGACGGATTTCATCTACGCCTACTGGATGGGCCGGGCGTTCGGGTACATAGGGGAAAACGACTAAACGGAAAAACCTGACCGGCGGCGGCGCTAAAATGGCGCGAAAGATAAAAGACTGCCGCCGAAATCAGTTTATAAGATTATAAACTCGCTTTCCGTCGAAAACTGAAAATCACTTCGGGTTCCGTGAAAACGGAACTCTTTTTTATGCATCCCGAATCCATCCGGAACACTGGGTGCATCCAATCTGCCGCGAACGGCTAAAAACCGCAAAAAAGGTGTCATAATCATACGGAGGCGGAGTATTTGGATTCTGTCAAAAAATATCGGAATAAATATTATTATCAGTTATTATAAATAATCTTGACATAATTTGGAAATCACGTTATAATCGAAAAAACAGCATAAAAATCGGGGACGGGGGTACATATTATGCGCAAACTGCAGACATTAGGCAAAAAAGCGTTTACCCTTACGGAACTTATCATCGTTATCGCAGTTTTGATTATCCTTTCCGCGATCACTATTCCGACGGTTTCGGGCGTCGTCTCGCGGGCAAACGAATCGGCGGATATAGCCAACGCGAAAAGCATCGAAGGCGCGATCAAATACGCTATCGCTTCGAAGGAGGCGTCAAGCGATACCGCCGACACCAATGTGGAGGCTGCGCTTCGGCTTTCCGGGATGAGCGAGAGTGTGCTGACGGCAAGAAGGAACGGCTACAGCTTCTACTACAAAAATACAAACGGCGAGGTCGAAGTGGCCGGAGCAAATCCCGGTACGGGCTATGTGCTGCTTTCCGGTGACTCGCCGATGAAGTATGTTCCCGGCGCCGGCTGGCGGATTGAGGAGGTATCCGGTGGCGGAGGCGGTTCCGGTAGCGGCGAGGGCGGAGGTGAATCCGGCGGAGAGATTAATCCGGCATACAGCGTTAGCATATCCGGTCAGGAATCCTCTCAGATAAATCAGAGTATAACGTTAACAGCGACGGGTACCTCATCACAGGCTTCGGATATCCTTACATATGTATGGACGATACTGTCGGGTGAAGCAAATAGCGAAGATACCGACAATAACGATTCTTATACCATTACAACGGGGAGCACAGCGGGAAGCGTTGTCGTGGAGGTAACCCTATATGCAAACGGTGTGTCAACCGGGGAAACAGATACGCATACCATCGCGGTGGAAAATGCTCCCTCTTCGTACAGCGTGAGTATTATTGCCGGTCCGACAACCGCGACGACAGGTGAAGCGGTCTCGTTTACCGCATCCGGAACATCGTCGAATGCTTCGGACATATTGTCATATCAATGGAGTTTTACAGGATCTGCAATAAAGAATGGCACGGATACCGGTAATACTTTTAATCTTACGATGGGGAAGGCTCCAGGCCCTGTTACAGTTACGGTAGTATTAATGGTAAACGGTTCTCTCACGGATTATACAGATACATGTTCAGTGACAGTATCTGTACCAGTACAATCTATTTCATTTAGTCCGGCGGGAGATGTTTTAATCGATAAAGATAGCGGACCTGATAATATAGCAATAAAAACTGTTAGATTTGGTATAGCACCAAATATTTCAGAAGGAAATTCGAGCGGATCTTCAAACAGTAGTTATAAAGAACTATACTATTGGTTTTATTTTAACTATGATGGTAATGAATATTATTTGAAATGTTCATGCATTAATTATGTTGAAACGAATCAAAAGAAGAGTGTGTTAATGACGGTTGATATAATCAACAAAACACTTGAATTGAAGCTTACTGGGAAAAAAGAAAGTGGAAATGAGAGTATTGAAAAAAATGCTAACGCAAAGGTAACAATAGAGATTTATAAGTATTTTGATGGTACATTTTCTGATTTGGTTACATCTAGCAGTTTTAATATTGTAATCACGGAATAAATTACGAATAAACTTCTGTACGAATACTTTTGCTTTGTAGATATAAAACGCTTGACCGCAGTATAATAACAGATTATAATTATAATCAATATATGTCGTTTTTCGAGAGGAGCCGCGTTTATTATGCGAAGGATAAAATGCATGCTTAGCAAAAAAGCGTTTACCCTCATCGAACTGGTAGTCGCAGTCGCCATCATCGCGGTGCTGTCGGCGATCGCGGTGCCGACGATGTCCGGGACGATTTCGCGGGCGAACAGGTCGGCGGACAACTCGAGCGCAAAGGCCATCGAGGACGCGATAAAGTACGCAATCGAATTAAACGTAGTCGGCAGCAGCCAGCCTGTCGACAACGTGGGAAGCGCGCTGAAAATCTCGGGGCTGGAAAACGACATTCTCACGGCGAAGCAGCGCGGCTGCGGGTTTTATTACCACAACCCAACCGGCGCGGTCACCGCTGAGGGCGAGGACCCAGACGGCAGCGGCACCACTTATCTCCTTTTGTCTCCCGATATGCCACTGGTCAACAATTCGGGGACATGGATTATCGGAGCGCCCGTCCCGGCTACGGGAGTTACGCTTGACCGGACGACGCTTACGATATCCGTCGGCACGGCGGTGAAGCTGAACGCCGCGGTCGTTCCGGCAAACGCGACGCAGAGGGCGCTGACATGGGCGAGCAGCAATAACGGCGTCGCGGCGGTAGATAACAAGGGCAATGTGACGTCAGTCGCGCCGGGCAGCGCGCGGATTACGGTGACTGTGACCGGAACGGGGCTTTCCGCCGCGTGCGATGTCACGGTTATCATCCCCGCGACGGGCGTGACGCTGGACCGGACAGAGATTTCAGCGACCGAGGGAGATCTGGCGGTGAAGCTGACAGCGACGATAACTCCGTCAAATGCGACGCAGACGGCCTTGACGTGGTCAAGCAGCAACACCGCGGTCGCGACTGTTGACGCTAACGGCAATGTGACTCCAGTCGCACCGGGCGAAGCACAGATTACGGTGACGGTGACCGGAACGGAGTTTTCCGCCTCGTGTGATGTTACGGTGTTGCGGCGGGTTATTCCGGCGACAGGGATAACGCTCAATAAAAATACACTTAACATGATCTTAGGCGATCCGGCCCAGCAACTTATAGCGACTATTACCCCGTCGAACACAACACAAAACGATCTCACATGGTCGAGCAGCAATCCAAGTGTGGCGACGGTAGATTCCAGCGGTACTGTCACGGCACTCGCTCCGGGCAGTGCGCAGATTAAGGTAACAGTAACCGACAACACCTCGGTTTCGGCGATTTGCAATGTGACCGTAGTAAGGCTACAGCCGCAAATAGCGTTGAATAAAACGAGCATCACGATGCCAAGGTACAACGATACGACAATCTCCGCAACGTTTACTATGAACGGAAACGGGACGATAACAAGAGTGACAACTGGTCCGCAATCCAGAAGAGGTTATTTCTATAATGCGCCAAACGGGAATAAATATAAAATAACGTGGGTTAGTTCAAATCCTGAAGTTGTCATACTGGATTATACCGATGAAGGTCCAGCTGTCTGGTATAGCGGAAATACCTTAACACTTAGAGTTGACAGCTATAATAGAACGGGTTCAGGAACGATAACAATTACGCTCACAAACACCGCGGATTCAAGAGATACAGTCGATGCCGCGTGTCAGGTTGTTGTGAGTTAAAGTTTAATAATATTTAACGCCGATTTCCCCGGAAGTATGGTATAATACTTCCGGGGAATATTTTATACAAAACACCCGGAAAGCCGGGGTTCGGAGGAGATATGGCGAAGGCTTTTTTAACCAGGGGCAAAGAGGAGCGCGTTTTGGACGGGCGCCCCTGGGTTTTCAAGACGGATATCGAGCGGACCGAGGGGGCCTTCGAGCAGGGGGACGTGGTCGACGTCTACAGCGCGAAGAACCGCTTCCTCGGCAGGGGATATATAAACGAGCGCTCGCAGATCACGATAAGGATGCTGACCGACAGGGAGGAGAAGATAGACTACGACTTTTTCCTCGGGCGGATCCGCGCGGCCTGGGAGTACCGGGAAAGGGTGGCCGACACTAAGAGCTGCAGGGCGGTGTTCGCCGAGTCGGACTTCCTGCCGGCGCTGATTGTCGACAAGTTTTCGGATATACTCGTGGTGCAGACGCTCGCGCTCGGAATTGACCGGCACAGGGAGGAGATCGTGGCCGCCCTCAACGAGGTCATAAAGCCGGCGGGGATCTACGAGCGCAACGACGTGCCGGTCAGGGAGCTTGAGGGGCTTACGCAGAAAAAGGGCTTTCTGTCGGGCAGCTTCGACACGATGGTCCGCATGAGGGAAAACGGTATTTTGTTCGACGTGGACGTGGAGAACGGACAGAAGACCGGGTATTTTCTGGACCAGAAGGAGAACCGCGCGGCGCTGAAGCCCTTTGTCAAAGGGGCAAAGGTCCTGGACTGCTTTTGCCACACGGGCTCGTTCGCGGTGCACGCGGCGGCTTACGGCGCGGCGGAGGTGCGCGGGATCGACGTCTCCGGGCACGCGACGGAATTCGCCGCCGGGAACGCGCGGCTGAACGGTTTTGAGGATATCTGCCGCTTCGAGACGGCAAACGCTTTCGACAGGCTGCGCGAGCTCTCCGAGAGCGGCGAAAAGTACGACGTTGTGATTCTGGACCCGCCTGCCTTCGCAAAGACCAGAAGCGCCGTTGAGGGCGCGCTGCGCGGCTACAAGGAGATCAACCTGAGGGCGATGAAGATTTTAAAGGAGGGCGGCTTTCTCGTCTCCTGCTCCTGCTCGCAGCACGTGGATTCAGACATGTTCCTCGACATAATCTACAACGCCGCGATCGACGCCAAAAAACGGGTAAGGCTTGTGGAGTACCGCTCCCAGGCGAAGGACCACCCGATACTGCTGGCCGCGGCGGAGACGGAATACCTGAAATGCGCGATCATGCAGGTTTATTAGCGGGAGATATGACGGCGGCGAAAGACGCTTTGAGATAAAACGCAAGGGAAACGCCGCAATGGAAAGATATCGTCTTAAAAAAGCGGCAAATGCCGCGCAGACGTAACGGATATAAAAAACGTTGTCTTCCCGTTTTGGGGGAGACAACATTTTTTTTGCCAGAAGCTTTAGCCCGCGAAGACAAGTTTTTTCTGGAAGAAATAACTTGCGAGAAAAAGGGGCAGGTCGACCAGCAGCTTGCAGAGAATGCTGTTGAAGCCTAGAATATCGGCGAACAGGTGGGTTGCCAGGGCGCCGGCAGCCATGATGCAGAGCGCCAGCAGATAATACCTCGCAAACGGGCGGGCGCCGCCGGATTTGAAAACCACGCGGCTGTTCAGCGCGTAATTGAAAAGCGAGCTGAAAACCCGGGCGGCCGCATAGCTGAGGCCGGCGCGAAAGCCGGTCTGCGCAACGAGGAGGATATACAGTAAATAGTCCAGCCCGGCCGACGAGAGCGATGCCGCCGTCATCATGACGAACTGCCTCAGGATAAGGAGCATGTCCGCGACCGCTTCGACGGGCGTACTATCACGCCCCGACGCATCTAAGGGCACGGCGACGATTTTATCCCGGGGACCGACGTATAAAAGCGTCCGCAGGAAAAAGCGCTTGGAGGGCTTTTCGGGAAAAACGCGAAGCTTATCTCCGGGAACCCCGATCAGGCCGGAAACGGCGTCGCTGAGCCTGACGCCGGAAAAGAGGCTGAAGACACGCGAGGTCAACACCTCGGAGCGCTTTAAGCCGGACCGCTGGCCGACGGCGATTGCCCCGGGGTTTTCAAGCATCGCGCCGGCGACGCTCGCGATGTCGCGCTCGGACGCGCCGCTTCCGAACAGTATTACACCGGCGACGCCCGGGGCGCGGATCGCGCGGGTAAACGCCCGGTCGCCGGGGGAGCCTCCGGGAAAACTGACCCGGTACCCGCCGGGGAGTGTGATGCTCCCGGACTCCGCGGCGGCCACGGCGTCCGGCGTTATAACGGCGAATCCGGGCATTTAAATCACTATCCTTAAGCGAGATTATACCTGCAATCAAGTATAAATGACGCTATATCGATTTTCAAGGGCAAAATTTTCCGGCTTTAAACAAATGACGGATTTTTCCCGGAAAAGGCTTCGCGGCAAATAACAGACGTCATCAGCCGCTCTGGCGAAAAAGCATGAAAAAAGACCGGTTTCTCAACCGGCCTTTTTGTTTGGCTGCGGAACTAGGATTCGAACCCAGACAAACAGAGTCAGAGTCTGTCGTGCTACCATTACACAATTCCGCAAAACACGGACAGATTATAACTCACCGCGAGCGATTTGTCAAGCGCAAATTTTATAATCAGGCAAGCGGCACCGCGGCGAAAATCGCGGCATGTACGGCGGCAAGAACCGCGTGCATGAGAGTGCATGAGAACGGGAGGTGCTTTGACAAAGTGTTCCATCCAGAATATCCACGGGATAATAAAAGAAGAGCTGAGAAAAATAACTATGCTCCAAGGCCGCGACTGATAATTAGTAAAACCGCGGAAATATCAGCCGTGCGTGGGCGAACGCTCCTTAATAGAAATAGAAACAAAGGGCAGTATCGTCAAAAAACCGTAAAATGAACTCCGAGACAAAAAGCTTGATTTATGTTACTTCCACAAAACGGAATACCGGGATAATGCAGATCATTTCTGCTGTATTATTCCGGTAATCATCTGGGGTAATAATATCGGTGTTCATATCGATTTTCAACGATTAATAATATGCCGAACAGCGTTTATTTTAAACATAAACGCAGCACGGGGACAGGCCGCGGAGGGGAAGACGAGAAAACAGTGACGAATGATAGGCAAAAAAGCGCCGGACGGCAGACAAAAACGAGGGCGTGGTGACGGCATATTTTGTGCAGAAAGGCCTTTGCTATTTTGCCGGATTTGGTGTAATATATGCAAGCTAAATTTAATAGGGGCAATTGCAATTTTGAATGTTTAATGCTGAACATTCGAAATATACGATTACCCACTACCACAGGAAGGGAAGAAAAAATGACGAAGAAAACAAAGATTCTTGCGCTGTCGCTTGCTGTTCTGATGATCGCAGCCATGTTCGCCGGCTGCTCCGGCAGCAATACGGCGGAGACGACCGCGGGCACAACGGCGGGAACAACGGCCCCTGCAGAGACGACGACGCAAGCGCCGAAAGACATGGAGGGTTATGAATTCATTCTGACCGGTGCGGGCAACTTCAGCCCTGTTGACTCCGAGGGGAAAGCGAAGGATACCGCCCTTGCCCAGGAGCTGCGTGATTTGTATGCCGACATCGAGAGCACGTACAACTGCACGATAACGTTCTCGAACCAGGACAGCTCGTATGATATTTTGCTGGCGAGCGCCACGTCGGGAACAAAGTTCAGCGACTTCGTAAGAATCCGTCAGTCCACATGGATTCCGCTCGCGGTCAACCACGCGCTCCGTCCGCTTGACGGCGATGAAATGGTCGCGGCGGGCCTTGACGTGAACGACAGCGACTGCTTTGCCCAGCAGTACACGCACCTCACCGACTTCACGGTCGACGGTGTGGAGCACACCTGGGGCGTCGACATGTCCGGTAAATACGACCGTATGGCGTTCGGACACACCTACGCGTTCAACAAGAAGATTGTGGCCGACGCGGGCTATTCCGCCGATGCTATGTACCAGATGGTCTATAAGTATGAATGGACCTACGACAAGATGATCGAAATCGCCACGAAGTGCACGAAAGACACCGACGGCAACGGCATGCCGGATATCTGGGGCGTAGCGCTGGACACCGACGGCAACGAGATCTGGACGAACGGCTCCGGTCCGATCATCTACGACAGCGCCACGAAGACCTACAAGGCCAACTGCCTTGATTCGAAGGTTATTACCTCGCTGGAGTTCATGGCCAGCCTGAACCAGAACGGCAAGCTTTCGCCTCCGTTTAAAGGCGACGGCGCGACGACGAGCCGCGGCGAGCGCCGTACGCTGTTCTACACTGGTAAAGCCGCGTTCGCCGGACTGTACGGACCGCAATTCGGCGACGACGGCGCCCCGAACGGCACGGCCAACATGTCCGACCCGGCCGGCCTGCTGCCGATTCCGAAGGGACCGGACGTTGACCACTACACGATGAACTTCGTCGACGTTGACCTCTACTGCATGCTGGTTTCGACGACCGAGTGGGAGAAATCCGCCTACATCATGGCCAGAATCGCCGACGGCCTGCATGACGACGGGGAGTACCAGGAGTACCTGCTAAACGACTCGCTGCTCGGAGACGAGGATGCCTATAAAGTCCTCACGGAGTACCTGCTGACCAACGGACTTATGAACATCGCGAAGTGCAGCGACAACATGTACGAGATCACGAGGAAGCAGTTCTATCAGAGCGTATACGAGGGCACGATGACCCCGGCCGCCGCAGCTGAGACCTATCAGCCGCTGATTCAGGCCGAGCTCGACTCAGTCTTCCATCAGAAATAACCTAAATAACACGCATACCAGAAGAC
>JAPXRI010000008.1:0-100219 GCA_033813635.1 Bacillota bacterium | reverse complement strand
ATCTTATTCATAGCGAATAGGTGTCTCCTTGCTGTGTTGGTGTGTGGTAACTCAACTTTAGCACAGGTTCTTCCTATTCGCTACCTTTTTTATTCGCCTGTGTAACACATCTATTGTAATCCTACAGAAACAAAATTTAACGATATTAACTATTATTGACAAATTTTCCAAATAATAATATAATGTGAACATAGATTTTAGAGCTCCGCAGCGTTTTTTCAGGGCTTAAAAGCGACCCGGCTTTATCAGGCTTTTTCATATATCAACCGGTTTTAATAAATCCTCCGATCTAATAATAAGAGGAGACCTGGCTATGAGCAACCCGTGGAAACCGTGGATCACCGCAGCCATAATCGCCGTCGCCTCAGTGTTCGGCTTTTCGGCGCGCGCCGCCTTGCGTGACTATTCCGCGCACCCGCAGGCTTACGGGGCGAACGCCGTCTTTCTCGCGATGCCGGATTTTTCCCGGGTGGCAGCCTACGACCCGACTCTTCCCGAGCCCTCCGCTCTGCCGATGGTCACCACCGGGCTGCCGCCGCTGCTGACCACGGCCCAAGCGACCACCTCCGCGACCGCGCCGCCGGAAACCCCCGCTCCGGAGACCTCCTCCGAGACCACGGCGCAGACCTCCGGGAGCACCACAATACATACGGCAAAACACCCGGCCGCAACGACGACGGCCGCCACGGAGCCCGAGCCGCTCCCCGCCGAGCCCTATGAAGAGCTCACCTTTGTCTACGGGCAGAGCGAGGCCGGGAGAGACCTTTTCTGCCACCGGCTCAGAAGCGAGACCGGGGAGCATAAATACGCGATTCTGCTGGTCTTCGAGATCCACGGCTTTGAGGACGCTTTCGACCGGGACGGGCAGCTGCTCTGCGACATCGCCCAGTATCTGCTCTCGTACTACAGGGAAAATATCGGCGCTCTCCGGGGCTGCGAGCTCTACATCGTCCCCTCCGCCAACCCCGACGGCCTGCTGGACGGGGTGTCCTGCTACGGCTTCGGAAGGTGCCAGAAAAGCGGGTACGACATCAACCGGGAATTTGACACCGGTAACTGGTCGCCCAACTACAGTTCCCGCAACAAAACCGGCGACACGCCGCTGACCTCCTGCGAGTCGATCGCCCTGTACAACCTGGTAATGTCGGTAAATCCGGACATCGTCGTGGACTTTCACGGCTGGCTCGACATGTATATAGGGGACCGGGCTCTCTACGAGTGCTTTTCCGCCTACCAGCCGATGCGCTACCAGTCGCCGTTCAGCTCCCGGAGCGGGTATTTCTCAGCCTGGGCGGCCACCGTCGCCGACAGGGCGCTGCTCTACGAGTTCCCCTGGCCCACGGGCTACAGCAAACCCTACTACGTGTCGACAAACGGCCTGAAGGTCGCCAAGGGCCTCAACAGAATCTGCGACAACATCGGCTCCCTCGCCGGAGCGTAAAACTATTCTAATCCCGCCCCGTGCGCCCGCGCTTTTCGAGCGCGAAGGCGCGCGGCGCTTTTCTTTACAGTACCCTTCGGTTTGTGCTATAATGGCCAAAACGGCGGTTTTTTTCAAGCCGCAAATCCGGCCTTGAAAGGTAGATTTAATATGAGCTTCAAACGACCCGTCGAATATGTGAACACCTTTATCGGAACCCACGGCGCCGGGCACGCCCTGGTCGGTCCCCAGGTCCCCCGGGGCATGGTCAAGCTGGGGCCGGACACCCTCACGCTCCCGAACGCGGGCTACGATTATTGCGATATGAATATGCTGGGCTTTGTCCACCTCCACCAGGAGGGCGCCGGCGGCCACGGCGGCAGGGGAAACATCCTTGTGGCCCCGGTCAACGGTGAGCTCTTCACCGACGAGCGTAAATACTACTCGCCCTACTCCCACGACAATGAGGAGGCCTTCGTGGGCTACTACCGGGTCTGGCTGGAGCGCTACAGGGTCAACGCGGAGCTCGCCGCCACCGCCCGCTGCGGCATCCACCGCTACACCTATACCACCCCCGGGGTGAACCGGGTGCTCTTCGACCTGGGCCACACGCTGGGCGGCTACAACAAATGCGGCGGCGGCAGAATCAGAATCCTGTCCCCCGGCTCGCTGGAGGGAGAGGGACTCTACTTCACCGCCGACATGGAGTTCAAAAAGGCCTACAAGGCCTATTTCTACGCCGAGCTCTCCCGCCCGGCGGACTCCTTCGGCGTCTGGAAAAACGGCGAAATCCTCGAAAACCGGAGCTTCGCCGAGTGCGATCCGTCGGAAAACCGCAGAAGCCGCCTCGGCGCGTTTCTAAACTTCGAAACCTCCGCCCCGGAGACGCTGCTGGTCAAGGTGGGCGTCTCGTACGTTAGCTGCGCTCAGGCGAAGGCAAACCTCGAGGCCGAGGTCCCCGGCTGGGACTTCGACGGGGCGGTAACCGCCTGCAAAAACGCCTGGAACGAGTACCTGTCCCGGATCGGGGTCTCCGGCGGCGACGAAAAGGAAAAGGTGAAGTTCTACTCCGCCCTCTACCGGGCGGCGAACTCCCCCGTGGACATCAACGAGCACGGCGTGTACGCCACCGGCGCCTCCGGAGAGCAGGAGACCATGGTATCCCCCCGGGGCTTTTACTGCGAGGACTGGGCGCTCTGGGACACCGCGCGCACGACCCATCCCCTCGCCGCGCTGATCGAGCCCGAACGCTGCCCCGACATGTGCGAGACCTTCATCGATATCTACCGCCGCGGCGGCTGGCTGCCGATGGCCACCGCCCCGGCGAACGGCGTGCCCGAGGTGATGATCGGCCACAACGCCGTGCCTGTGATGCTGGACGCCTACGTCCACGGCTATACAGATTTCGACATCGAGACCGCCTACGAGGCGATGAAGAAGTCCGCCACACAGTTCAACCCCGAGCGCTACGGCCTCGGCACGCCGGAGGACTATATAAAAGACGGCTATTACCATTTCGACGCCCCCCAGCCCGGCGGGCGCAATTTCGCCTGCTCCCGTACCCTGGAGGTCTGCTGGGCCGACTGGTGCACCGCGCAGACCGCGAAGCTTCTGGGGAAGACCGAGGACTACGAATATTTCATCAAAAGGGCCAGAAACTACGAAAAGCTGTTCGACCCCGAGACCCGCTTCATGCGCCCGCGGAACGGGGACGGTTCGTTCTTCGAAAAGTTCAACCCTGCGGACTCGTTTAAAAACGGGTTCTGCGAGTGCACCTCCTGGGAATACACCTTCTTCGTCCCCCACGACATTCAGGGGCTTATCAACCTGATTGGCGGCAGGGAGGAGTTCGTCGCCCGGCTCGACGAATTCTTCGAGCGGCGCTTTTTCAACTACCAGAACGAGACCAGCATCCAGGTGCCGTTTCTCTACTGCTACGCCGGGGCGCCCTACAAGACCCAGAAGCTGGTTCTGGAGTGCCTGAAGAAAAACTACTGGGACACGGTCAACGGCCTCCACGGCGAGGACGACGCCGGCGCGATGTCCTCCTGGTACGTGCTGGCCGCCTGCGGCCTCTACCCCGTCTGCCCCGGGGACGGGACCTATGTGATAACCACCCCGATGTTCAAAAACCTGTCGTTCCGCACGGCGAACGGGGTTTTCAGAATCGTCTGCGACGACTACGACGGGAATCGAATCTATATCGGCTCGGCGCTGCTTAACGGAAAGCCCCTCAACCGCCCCTGGCTTACTTGGGACGAGGTGAACTCCGGCGGCGAGCTCCGTCTGAAGATGACCGACAACCCCTACAACGGCTGGGGCGTGCTGCCCGAGTGCGCGCCGCCTTCAATGACAAAAAAGCCGGTCTCCGCGGAGATAGTCTCCCTCGATGTCCCCTCCGAGTGCGGCGGGGAGTTCACCGCCCGGGTGACGCTGAAAAACTCCGGCGCCCGGGGAAGCGTCAAGGTCGCGGTCTGGGACGGTGACATCCCCCTCGGCCACGGCTTTCTGATGCTCGGCGAGGGCGAACAGGGGACCATCGACCTTAAGCTGCCCCTCTTCGCCCCGGGAAAGCGCCTGATTACGGTAAAGGGCGAGGCTATTAAAAACGAAAAGGCCGCCGCGGTGCGGATGACGAAGGTCAACCTGCCATCAGTACACGTACTCGGCCGGATTTCCCTCTCTACCCCGTTTTCCGTGTTCGGCTCGGGCGAGACGATAAGCGTGCGCTTCAGGGCGAAAAACACCGGCGGAGCAACGTTTAGCGGCGAGCTCAGCATATACGTAAACGGCAAGGCCGCCGGGACGGTTGGCGCGAGCCTTCGGGCCGGCGAGGAGTCGGCATTCGAGGCGCCGCTGCTGCTCTCAAAGGCCGGGAGCTATAAGATCCGCGTCGAGGACTCCCCCGAGGAGGTCTTCGAGATCGTCTCGGCGCCGTCGTCGGCCTGGATACAGGCAAATTCCACGAAGGCGGAGATATACACCGGCGAGGAGAGCGTCTACATCCGCGCCGAGGGCGAGCAGAACAAAAACGAGTTCGGCATGCTCTTCCGCGCCGAGCCGGTGACCGGGGATTTCGACGCCTACGCGAAGGTCTCCTACGAGGAGCTGACCTGCCCCTACGCCCCGGCGATGATCATAGTCAAAAACGACCCGTCCCCGGACAATTTCGAGGGCATGGTCTCCGGCGGCGCAATGTCAAAGCGGGGCTTCCACTTCGACTACGCGGACGGCGAGCTGCTGGCTCCCTACCGCTACGCCCCCGGCTGCCCGGAGGTCCCCTACTATTTCAAGCTGACCAAGCGCGGCAGGGATTTTATGAACTACTACTCGTTTGACAACGAGAACTGGACCCTGCACTGCGGCGTCAGGGTCGAAACCGCGGCGGACACCCAGTACATCGGGCTGTTGAACAACGCCGCCTGCCCGGTGGCCAGGCTGGTCAAGTTCGACTATCTTCGGATTGAAAAAAGATGACAAAACCGCATATAATAATATGATAAGAGACTTTTAAAGGAGACCCATGGATAAGCGCCTGCCAAGATACACCGGAAAAATCCACCCCGACCCCGACCGCCACGACGGGAGGCTGAAATACGCCCTCGGCGCGTCGAATTACCAGATAACCCGAGCGGACCGCTTCCGGCCCGAGCTCTGCGACGGCGTCGGCTGGACCTACAACCACGCGGCGGACCTCACCTATTGGAACGGACGGTTCTATATGCAGTACCTGAGCGTGCCGGCGTACGAGCACGTCGCCCCGTCGGTAAGCCTTCTGACCTCGTCGGCGGACGGCATTCACTGGGATAAGCCGGTGGTCAGCTTTCCGGTCTACGAGCTCCCTGCCGCGCGGCTCATCGACGCGGAAGGGCACGAGCACATAATACCCGAGAAGACATACGCCGTGATGCACCAGCGGATGGCGTTCTACAACGCGCACGGCCGGCTGCTCGTGCTCGGCTTCTACGGCAATTCGGACACCCCGGAGCACAACCCGTTCACGGTCAACGGCGTGGGCAGGGTGGTGCGCGAGCTGTACCCCGACGGGAGCCTGTCTCCGATCTACTTCATCCGCTACAACACCTGCGCCGGCTGGACGGAGGATATGCTGAAATACCCGATGTACACCAAAAGCGGCGACAAAGGCTTTGTCCGCGCCTGCGAGGAGCTGCTGGAGGATAAGCTCGCGACGCAGCAGTGGATCGACGAGCACGGGTACTACGACCCGCTTATCTTCAAACAGGACCCGGAGCTGCTGCTCGAGGCGTTCAACTGGTACTCGATTGACGAAAAAACGAAGATCGGCCTCTGGAAATGGAGCATGGTGACCCGCTCGGACGACGGCGGCGAGACCTGGGCAGAGGCTGCGTTCGAGCCCTCGCTGCTGATGCCGGGCTCAAAGGTCTGGGGCAAGCGCACCTCTGACGGGCGCTTTGCGCTGGTCACGACACCGACGACGATTCAGAACTGCCGCTGGCCCCTGGCCGTGATGACCTCCGATGACGGCTTTGACTTCACCGATATGCTCTGCATCCACGGCGAGGTCCCGCAGCCGAGATATCTGGGGTGGTGGAAGTCCTACGGCCCCCAGTACATGCGCGGGCTGACTGAGGGACAGGGCCGCCCGGCGGACGGCGCGATGTATATCGTCTACAGCGTCAACAAGGAGGACATGTGGATCACCCGGGTGCCCGTGCCAATCCGGGGCGCCGCGGAGGGCTATGTGGACGAGGATTTCCAGGGCTTTGCCCCGGATACGTATGTCGACGGCTGGAATATCTACTCGCCGCTCCGCTGCCCGGTCAGGGTGAAAAAATACGGCGACCGCAACTACCTCGAGCTCCGGGATTCCGACCGCTCGGACTACGCCAAGGCGGTAAAAATATTTAAGGAGAGCGAAAGGCTCACCCTCGAGACCTCCGTCCAGATCAACCGGGCTGACGCCCACGGCGAGCTCTGGCTCGAGCTGACCGACGGAGGGGACAACACCGCAGCCTGCGTCCGCTTCTGCGCCGACAGGGCGATCCGCGCCGTCACCGGCGGAGAGCCTGTTTCCGTCGGCGGGTATGAAATCGGCAAATGGGTCGACGTCAAAATCCTGCTCGACTGCCCGAACTGGCGCTATGATGTGGAGATCGACGGAAAGCCCGCCGGCCGCTTCCGCTTCACCTATCCGGTCACGTCGGCCGAGCGCCTTGTGTTCAGGACCGGCGGACGCCGCTTCCTGCCGAACGTCTACTCAAACCCGGATTCCGCGGAGTACGTCAGGGACGTGGCGCCGGAGGAGGACGCGGAGCGGCTGGAGATCATCGCCCTGGTTCAAAGGGTGAGAGTGAGCCCCATCTGATTTGAAAGGACAATATAAATGAAATTCAGCGAGAAACTAAATAAAATCGACGCGGACGCCGTCGCCCGGAGGCTTGCCGAAAGCGTCTCCGACACCGTCGCGGCGGACGAACGCAAATACGAGGATGAGATCGACGCGGTCCGGGACCACTGCATCAAAAACTCGGTCGAGGTGGTGCTCCTCTGCGGCCCCTCCGCAGCCGGGAAAACCACCACGTCGAAAATCCTCGAGCGGGAGTTCAGGGAGCTGGGCCACCCGGTGAACCGGATATCCCTGGACAATTTTTACAGACCCAAAAGCGAGATGCCCCTCTGGGAGGACGGGACGGTGAACCTCGAGAGCATCGAGGGCTTAAACATCCCGCTTTTCGCCGAGCTGGTCAACAAGCTGTTCCGGGACGGCAGATGCGATTTTCCCGTCTTCGACTTTGTAACCGGCCGCCCGACGAAGAAGTTCACCCTCTCCCACTTTCCGGGCAGCGTCCTGATAGTGGAGGGCATCCACGCGCTAAACCCCGAGATTTATGAGATCATCGCCGGCAGGAGCTGCTGCAGGCTCTACATCAGCACCCACAGCGACTTCGTCCGCAACGGCGAGGTCGTCCTACCGGCCGCCCACCTGCGGCTGATGCGCAGGTCGCTCCGGGACTACCGGCACCGGGGCGCGTCCCTTGGCGCGACGCTGGACCTGTGGAAATACATCAGAAAGGGGGAGGACCTCTACATCCACCCGTTCCGGAAATACGCCGACTTCCACATCGACACCGCCCACAGCTACGAGCCGTTTCTCTACGCGCTTCCGATGGCCGATATGATCTCCCGTTCGGACTGCGACAAAAAGCACCGCGAGCTGCTCGCGTCCCTGCTGGAATCAGCGCGGCAGTTCTCCCCGCTCCCCTACGACGTCGTCCCCCCGGGCTCACTTATCCGGGAGTTCATCAGTTAGGGTGAAAGGAAACATTATGGCTTATAAACGGATTTACCGGCCGCTGCTCCTCGGCACGTACTGTCCGCCGAGGGAGGATATGATGCGGACCCAGGACGACGCGGACGCGGCTTACGCGGACCTCGCCGCCGCGGGCATCAACATGGCGACGGCTTTTCTCGGGGAAAAACGCGGCATGGTTATCGCCGCCGCCGAAAAAAGCGGCGTGAGGCTTTTGCCCTGTCTGCCGGAAAACTGCGGGGACGATTACCTTGAAAGCCTGCTGAAAAGCCCGGCGATCATCGGCTTCAACATGAGGGACGAGCCGCCCGAGGACGCGTTTGCCGGGCTGGCCCGGGAAAAAGCGGCGCTCCGCGAAAAGGTCGGCGACAGGCTGATCCTTTTAAACCTTTTACCGAACTACGCCGGTGCCGGGCAGCTCGGTGCGGACGCATCGCTCGACAATGCGGCGCACGACCCGAAGGACATCTATTTCACACGCTTCCGCGACGGCTCTTACCGCGATTACGTTAAAAAATTTCTCGACATATACTCCCCCGACGTGCTCTGCTACGACTTTTACGCGATAGATAAGGACGTCGACACCGACGACGAGTGGATGGCGCTCTGGAATTATGGGCTTTTGAAAAACCTCTCCGTGATCGCGGCGATGTCGCTTTCAAAGGGCATTCCGTTTTGGAGCGTGCTCCAGGCCTGGGGGTATAACGGCAAGCCTGCTCCGGACCTCGCGCAGCTCCGCTGGCAGCTCGGCCTCAACTTCGCGTTCGGCGCAGCGGGAATGCTCTATTTCGTATACCAGAACTATTACGAGGAGTTCGGCGGCCCGGAGCGCTGGCATGACGCGCCGCTGATGAAAAACGGTGAAAAGACCGCCGAGTACGGACTAATAAAACGCGCCAACGCGGAGTTCGCTGACTTTTACAAAAACGCGGTGGGCTACGAACACGCCGGCGTGCTGACCGTAAACCTGCCGGAGTCACTCCGCTTCGCGGTCGAGCCCTCGCTCGTTCTCCCGTCGTTTTCTCCGGTTACAGGCGTTGACACCGCTCTCCCCCTGATCGCAGGCTGCGCGGTAAGGGGCGAAAGCAGGGGCCTGTTCGTCGCCAACGCGAGCTACAAGCTCCCGGGCGGGGTCTGCATCTCCCTCTGCGAAAAAAGGCGCTTTTGCGTCAGCGCGCCCTTCTCCCGGGAAAGCGCTTACGGCGATACGATCCGCTTTTCTCTCGGAAAGGGAGAAAGCGCGTTTGTGGAAATCGAAGAGTAAAAATTCGGGGCCGTGCAAACCGGCGTTTGCGCGGTCTTTTAATTTAGCTCACAAATTTATGGACACCCGCGCCCGGGTATGCTAAAATCTAACAAAACACACCTGAAAGGGGTCTTTTTTCGTGACAAACCGGGAGCGCACAAACGCGATTTTGCATTACAGACAGGCCGACAGGGTACCGGTGGTACACTTCGGCTTCTGGAACGAGACTTATCTGAAATTCGAGGCCGAGGGGCATATCTCAAGGGAGGAAAAAGACGGCGTAAAGCACGGCTTTTCCGAGGATGAGACCGCGAAGGCGCTGGGCTTTGACTTCGGCTGGAACGCCTCGATCGGCGTCGACGCCGATTTAAAGCCGGCATTTCCCCACGAAGTGGTAAAGGAATTTCCGGACGGCAGCCGCCATGTCCGGAACGGCTACGGCGTGACGGTGTGGGAAAAGCCGGGCAAGGTCTCTATCCCGGCCGAGGTCTCGCACACGCTGGTTGACCGGGAGAGCTTTGAAAAGGAGTTCCTGCCCAGGCTGCAGTTCACGCCGGACCGGGTCCCGAAGCTCTCCGAGGAGACCTTAAAGCGGCTTGACTCCTCCACGAACCCTGTCGGGCTCCAATGCGGCAGCCTCTACGGCAAATTTCGGGACTACGCCGGACTGGTGGGCACCTGCTACATCCTGGCCGACGACGAGGGCCTTTTCAAGGAGATCATCGACACGCTGGCCTCGCTCTGCTACAGCTGCACCAGGGGACTTCTCGAGCAGGGCGTAAGGCCGGATTTCGGCCATTTCTGGGAGGATATCTGCTTTAAGAACGGCCCGCTTGTCAACCCCGAGGTGTTCGAAAAATACGTCGGCCCGCACTATAAAAAGATCACCGACCTTCTGCGCGAGCACGGCTGCGACATAGTCTCGCTGGACTGCGACGGCTGCGTCGACGAGCTGATACCCATCTGGCTCCCCAACGGCGTCAACACGATGTTCCCGATTGAGGTCGGCACCTGGGGTTCGGAGATAGGCGCGTGGCGCAAAAAATACGGGCGGGAGCTCCGCGGCGTCGGCGGCATGGATAAGCGGGTGTTCGCCAAAGACTACGCGGCTGTGGACGCGGAGATCGAGCGCCTCCGCCCGCTCGTCGAGCTGGGCGGCTACATACCCTGCCCTGACCACCGCATTCCGCCGGACGCAAAGTGGGAAAACATCCAGTATTACACCGACCGTTTCAGAAAGGTCTTCGGCTAAAATCGGAGGTGTTTACAACACAACATAAGGAAGGTGATTTTTTTGGCGAGAAACGTAGTCGTATGCAGAGAAGAGGGCCGCTTTTGCGCCTGGCCCGCCAACAACGGCATGTGGCGGTGGGGAGACGAGCTCCTTGTCTGCTTTTCAAAGGGCTGGTTTAAGTTCAACGGGCCCAACACGCACGCGATCGACCGCTCCCGCCCCGGCGAGACCGCGCTGGCTCGAAGCCTGGACGGAGGCGAAACCTGGACGCCCGAGCCCTTTGTCGTCTCGGACGCCGTTCCGGCCGCTCCTGTGGACTTTAAAAACCCCGGCCTTGCGCTCCGCGTCTCCGGAGACGCCTGGCAGCACTCCTACGACCGGGGAAAAACCTGGAGCCGCCCGCAAAAGCTGCCCGATTTTATCGGCGCGCGCCTGATGTGCCGCACGGACTATCAGATCCTCTCCGCCTCCGAATGCGTCCTTTTTATCTGCGGCGCGAAGAAAAACGGCGACGAGGGCCGCGTTTTCTCCGTCAGAACGGCTGACGGCGGGGTGACCTGGTCGCTTATGGCCTATATCGGCGACGAGCCCGAGGGCTACACGATCATGCCGGCCTCGGCGGTACTGGAAAACGGCGACATATTCGTAGCGGTGCGCTGCGCGTCCCCGCTCAGAAGCGTCTGCTGGATCGACGGCTATCTCTCGCGGGACGGCGGAAAAAGCTACGGCTTTGTCAGCACGCCGGTCAAATACACGGGCTTTAACGGCAACCCGCCGGCGCTCGTCCGTATGCGGGACGGAAGGCTCTGCATCGTCTACGGCTACCGCAGCAGGCCCGCCGGCCTCCGCTGCGTCTACAGCGCGGACGGCGGACGCACCTGGAAAAACGACACGCTGCTCCGCACCGACGCCGGCTGCTGGGACATCGGCTACCCCCGGGCGGTCCAGAGAAGCGACGGGAAGCTCGTCGCGCTGTACTACTACTGCGACGCCGCCGACGCCGAGCGCTATATAGCCGCTACAATATTCGACCCCGACTCCGAGGAGACCATCGCGCAGAGCTTCGAGAGAGGCTTCCGCATGCCCGTTGAGTGGATGATATAAAATCGGTCACAGCACAGAGGAGAAATTATGGATTTGCTGCTTTACAGTATAATGCCCCTTGACACGGAGCATCTGGAGGAAATTTGTCAGGATATCAGGGAGCTGTGTCAAAAGGGCATCGCCACCTGTCCGCTCTTTATGATGACGCTGGTCCCGGAGGGCAATCCTCCGGTTGACAAGGCCGGCGCGCTGTGCAGAAAATACCGGCTCTTTCGCGACAGGCTCCGGCAGATGGGCCTTCCCAGCGGGGTTTTGGTGCAGGCGTCGATCGGGCACGGCTGGGTGCTCAGCGAGATGTTCGCCTTTCAGCCGTTTACCGCGCTGGACACCGGCGTAACGGCACGCATTGTGTGTCCATACGACAGCGGTTTTCGGGAGTATATCCGGAACGCGTTCGCGACAATCGCGGCGTGCCGTCCCGATACGATCATGCTGGACGACGATTTCCGCCTGATGTCGGCGCGGTCCGGCGGCGGCTGCGGCTGTCCGCTGCACATCACCGAGTTCAACCGCCGCGCCCACACCGATTTTACCCGCGAGCAGGTCTGGCAGGCCGTTCATACGGAGGGCGCGGAGGGCGACCGCTACAACCGGATTATGGTGGAGACCCAGAAGGACGCGCTTATCTCCTGTGCCAGGCTGATGCGGGATGGCATCGATTCCGTCGACCCCTCGATTCCCGGCGCGTACTGCTGCGTCGGAAACAACGTGGAATGCGCCGCGGAAATCGCGGAAATACTCGCCGGTAAAAACAACCCCCGGGTTGTCCGGATCAATAACGGAAATTACGCCCCTGCCGGGGCGAGGTTTTTCAGCAACGCCTTCCTGCGCGCGGCGCAGTCCGTCGCGAAGCTGGAAAACAAGGTGGATATCGTCCTCGCGGAGACGGACACCTGTCCCCAAAACCGCTACAGCACCGGTGCGATGTCGCTGCACACCCATTTTACCGGGACGCTGCTGGAGGGCGCAAAGGGCGCGAAGCACTGGATTACCCGGCTCGGTGCCTTTGAGCCGGAGAGCGGGAGAGCGTACCGGGAGGTGCTCGGCAGCCACGCGGGATTTTACCGCGCGGTCGCGGAAATACTGCCGCGCCTGACCTGGCGGGGCTGCAGAATCCCCGTAACCGATACTCCCCGCTTTGATTACCGGAAAAACACAAGCGGGGAAAACGCCTGGAGTTCCTGCGTGCTCGAGCGCCTGGGGCTGCCGATGTATTTTTCTCCGAAACCCGGCGGCATTGTCTGTCTGGAGGGAAACGGCGACGAGCAGTTCACCGACGGCGAGCTGGCGGAGCTGCTCGGCGGACCGGTGTTCCTCGCCTCAGACACCGCGATGAATATCATTCGACGCGGCTTCCGCGAGGAACTGGGCGTCGTCGTCCGGGAATGGATCGGCGAGCAGCCGAGCTGCGAGATCCTGCCGTTCCGCGGCAACGCCTGCAGCGTGCAGAGAGATTTCCGGGAACTGATCCCTGGCGAGGGCACCGCCGAGATCTCGACCGTGTACCACACCGTCGACGGCGGGCATATAAAGCGTCTGTTTGCCGGGACGACCGCTTACCGCAACCGCCGCGGCGGCACGGCGTTCGTTTTCTGCGGAACGCCGAGATCAAATTACAATATAGTGGAGGCGTTCAGCTTTTTAAACTATTCGCGAAAGCAACAGCTTATTGAGATGATGCGCTCGGCGGGCGAGCTGCCGGTCTATTACCCCGGCGACGCGGAGGTCTATCTCCGGGCGGCTGATCTGGACAGCGGCGGCATTTTCTGCGCGGTCTTCAACATCGGGCTCGACCCGATTGAGCGCCTGACCCTCTGCGCCGACCGGAAAATCAAAATAATCAGCCATCTGACGCCCGGAGGCAGCTTCGAACCTACTGCGTTTTCCGAGGATAACGGCACCTTGACCCTTGAGCTGCCCTGCCCCACCCTCGATCCGGTGATCCTGGTTCTCGAATAATGCAAAATCAGGCTTAAAACCCCGCCTTTTATGCGTTTTTTTCGTTCCGCTCTCATATAGATAGTTATGATCATTTTGCACTCGGGGAGCGGTTTATGATTAACGTTAAAAAGGCCCTCGGGCTCTCTTCCTCCGTTTTGTATATACTTCTGGCCGCGCTGATTTTATTCTCCGCGAGCGGGCTGTATTCCGCCGCGGTCTCGGCGGAGACCGAGCAGTGGGAGCCGGTCGTCGGGGATTTCTTCGAGCTTCGGAACACCTGCGTTTTAAGCGGCGATCTGGACACGCTGAAGGCCTCCTTCCTGACCTCCGAGAAAAGCGGGCTCTGGGCGTACGAAAACGAGAAAAACCGATCGAAGGCGCTCGGCAAATGGTTTGAAAAGCAAAACGCGACGCTGCTGGGCATCGAGAGCAGCTTTGCCATCAGGCGGATCAAAAAGGTCGGGAGGGGCTATTCGTTTTACGTCGTCTCCTCCGACGAGTACTCCTACGCCTATGACGACGACCTGGATACGGTGAATGTTTTCCGCATCGGCACCTGCCATTCCCTCGATATGATCCCGGGCGAGGGTGAAAACGCTTGGGTCGTCAGCCGGGAGTGGTACTCCGACCCATTTTCCCAGGTCCCGGACGCGGAATTCGCGGTGGAAATTTCGGAGTACATCTCCTCGATGGCCCCGCCGGACCTCTCCTCGATAGGCGAGAGGCGGAAAAAAGCCGTCGAATACGCCGACCGGTACTGCGGCGCGGCCTCCACCGCGGAATACGGCTACTCCTACAACAAAAACTACACGGACTACAATCCCCAGGGGGGCGACTGCGCGAACTTCGCCTCCCAGGTCCTGTTCGAGGGCGGCGGCTTCAGGAAAACCACCTCCTGGAATTACGCAAACGGCAAGGGCAACTACAACTGGCTGAAGGCCGGCGGACTGAAGCGCTTCCTGCTGTACAGCGGCAGGGCGTCGCAGATCGCCGCCGGGAGCTACGCGTCGGTCTACAAGGCGGCCTACAAGCTGCTGCCGGGGGACATCATCGCGTACGCCGAGGACGGCAAGATCACCCATGTCTCGGTGGTCACCGGCGTCGACTCCAAGGGCTACCCCCTGGTAAACTGCCACAATGTGGACCGCTACCGCGTGCCCTGGGACATCGGCTGGAACAAGACCGACGTGAAGTTCTACCTGCTGCGCGTCCACTACTAAAGCGCGGCGGCTTTAAAAGCCGATAGATATAGGAAAAGAAAGCCCAGGCCTGAAAAAATGATATGCTCCCTTTAAGAGAGACAGTGAAAGAAAAAAACACTGTTAATCATAAAACAAAGGGAGTATTTCTATGCCGAGCAAGCGCGGCTTTAATTTCTAAGTTGTTATTACAACAGCTCCGTTTTTTTCGTTTTAGCGCCATTCTCTGCGGATTGTTGTTATAAGCTTATTAGCGGTAATTTGCATATATTGCTTGCTTTCTCGAATCGGATTTGCTAAACTACCTCGGGATAGATATCCACGGCATCAATCACAGCCAAAAGGAGGCAGACAATCATGCATGAAACGATTTTTTCGAATCTCGACCGTCTGGCAAGAAACCCAGGCAGCATTAGCGATGTCGCCCGGCAGGAGCAATGGAAGCGCGTCCCGTTTGCGGCAGGCGAAATTGAAGGAAACATGCTCATGGCCGGTGAGCCGGCACACCCCGAACCGCTGCAGTTCGACCTCGGATTGAAAGGCTATTACAAAATCTTTCTCGGGCTTATACGAATGCCCGGCAGAAACTATCTCCAGGTCAAATTAAGCGGTGATGACGCGTATTGGAGCATGTCTCCGGACAACCGCCGCATTCCGTTCAATCATTGGATGGATTACGAATATGTGCAGGAGTCATTCTGGAGATACGCTAAACTCGACGGACAGGATCTTTATCTTAAAAAGCCCGGTTCCGCGATCCCCTGCATCAGCACTCTTGCGTGGGTCAGATGCGTTCCGATGACGGATGAAGAAATCGCCGAATATGAAAAAGAGGCGTCCGGCGACCGCCCCCGCGTGACACACCTGCATTTCGACCCGGACTCCTACGTTTATGAGGGCGTTGATACTCTCGAAGATTTTCTCACGCCTTTCTCTTCTCTCAAATTTTCCGACGCGGAATGCTGCACCATCGAGGTCTTTCCCGAGCTCGACGCACCCGATGATGACGGCTCGTTTGACCACAATATTTTTGACTCTCGCTACTCGCACGCATTCTACCGCTGCCGCCCGATGATTTTTGATGCGCAGAAAAAACGCGTCGAACTTCTTCATAAATACGGGATCAGGGTCTTCGCCGGTTATCGCGCGTGCATGGGTTCGTTTCATTTGCCTCTCGGCAGCAAGTACAATCAGATCGCGTTTTCCGAAGACCACCCTGAATATTTCATTAAGAACCGCGACGGAAGCAAGGTCAGCTGCTGCTCTTATGCTTACAGGGAAGTACAGGATGAGCTCATTGAAAAGCTAAAAAGAATTATCGACTGCGGCTTTGACGGCGTATCCCTTTTATACCAGCGTGGTGTATACATAGGCTTTGACGAACCCGTACTCGAACGTTTCGCCGCCCGTTATCCCGGATTGGATCCGCATCGTCTTCCGATTGCCGACGAAAGGCTCAACGGCATCTGGTGCGAAATCATGACCGAGTTCATGCAGAGGCTTACCCATGAACTCGAGGCGTATGCGAAGCGTCACATTGCTGTAAACGTCATCGTCGGATATTCGCCTGTCGAGCTCAAATGGCTTGGGCTTGACACCGGCGCATGGGCGCGCGCAGGTCTGATCGACTGTATCTGCCAGGATATTATGGAATCATTTGAAAACCTCGACGGCTGTCTAGCCGATGACGGTCTTATCGATCTCGATAAATACCGCGCGGTAAAGAAGCAGCGCAGAGTTCTCGACCGTTATCACGATTTCGACCCTGAAAAACAATTGGCCGGTCTTGCCCTGTTCCGAAAAGAGCTCGCCGGCACAAATGTTGTGCTCTACGCCAGCATAAGCTCCACATGCGATCTTTCGGTAGAGGAAATAACTGATTACGTAAAACAGCTGCGTAAACACGGATATTTCAAGTATTCCCTGTTCAACTACTGCTACGCAGCGCCCATCCTGCCGAGATTTCAGGTTCTCAGCAGGCTCGGTCACAGCGAAATTCCCGCCTATACGCACACAACGATTTATCACCGAATGCAAATGCTCGACGGCAATGATATGTCTGTGTTCAACGCCGATTGGCGCGGCTGATAAGCGCTTCCTCGGGACTGCCGCCGGTTTTTTTAGAAAAGCAGGCAAAAGCCTCGCAGTCTGATTCTTAATATGCTCCCTTTAAGAGAGACAGTGAAAGAAAAAAACACTGTTAATCATAAAATAAAGGGGGCATTTTCTATTCCGAGCAACACGAACAAGCCGAAAACAGCGATTAAGAAAAAGGTTAAGTTTCCGGAGAGCATATGGCGGGAAATATCGGGAGGAAGCCTCCGTACAAACCGGGGTTGCTCCGTCATCTATAGCCGGTCTTTGAACGCAAGCAAAGAGAAGAAATGATTATTACACAGTCCTTAACCCTTCTGCTTAGCCATTATTAAATCTCCACCCCGCCGACAAAATCCTTTTCCCGAGCAGCACCAGCACCAGCACGACGACTGAGACGAGCGCGGTGAAGCCGCCGGGGGCTACGTCTAGGTAGTAGGAGACAAACAGCCCGAGCATGATGTCCGCCACGCTGAATAGGACCGAGAAGAGGAGCGTGGTCTTAAAGCCCTTTCCCAGCTGCAGCGCCGTCGCGACGGGCAGTGCGATCATCGAGCTCAATACAAGCACGCCGACGATCCGGATCGAAACCGAGATCGCGCAGGCGACGAGCACGGCGAAAACATAGTTGATAAGCCCGACCCTTACGCCGGCAACCCGCGCGGCGTCCTCGTCGTAGGCGATATAGACCATCCGGTGGTACAGGAATATGAGCGCCAGTACGGAGAGCACGCTTAAGCCCAGCACCATCGCCAGGTCCGTATCCGTCACGGTCAGGATGCTCCCGAACAGAAAGGCGTCCGCGTTCGCGTGCAGCCTGCCCGAGCTGATGATCGTTATCGCGGTGCCAACGCTTAAAGCCAGCACGATCGCCAGAATCAGGTCGGTGTATTTTTTAAAATACTTTCTCAGAAACTCGATAAGCGCGCCGCAGAGCGACGTGAAGATAAACGCGCCGAGCACCGGGTTCTGCCCGCAGGCGAGGCCGATCGTGACCCCGGCGAGGGAGGCGTGGGAGAGGGTGTCCCCGATCATCGAATACCTCCGGAGAACGAGGAAAATGCCTATGCAGGGGCATAAAACGGAGATGAAAACGGACACAATAATCGCGCGCTGCATAAAAGCATAGCTAAGCATTTCCGTCTCCGCCCTTTCCGAGGTACTCGTTCGCGTATTGCTCCGGCGTGCACAGATGCCCGCGGGCGTTTTTTAAATGGTAGATCAGCGTGGAGTTCCCCACCGCGGCGTCCAGGTTGTGCTCAACGGAGACGATTGTGATCCCCCGCTCCGTGTTCAGCCTTTTCAAAAGACCGTAAATCTCCTTCTGGCTGCCGGCGTCCACACCGGTGGAGGGCTCGTCCAGTATCAGAAGGTCCGGCTCTCCGAGAAGAGCCCGGGCGATCAGCAGCTTTTGCCTCTGCCCGCCCGACAGATTTCCCACAAGGGCGTTTTCAAAGCCCGACAGGCCGACCCTTTCAAGGCTCTCGCGGACAACTCCCCTGTCCGAAAGCTTTAAAAGCCGCCGGTAGGAGTTAAGCACCTCAAAAACCGTGATCGGAAAGCCCGAGCTGTTGTCGTCGTTTTTCTGCGGGACATAGCCCGTCCTCTTCGACTCGCAGACAACCGTTCCTCCCGTGGGCTTCAGAAAATTCAGAATCAGGCGCATCAGCGTGCTTTTCCCGCTGCCGTTCTCGCCCACCACCGAGACGTACTCCCCCCGGCGTATTTCAAGGTCGATGCCGTCCAGTATAAACGGCGCGCGCCCGATATATGAAAAATAAAGGTTCTCCGCTTTGACCATAGGCATACCGGCTTTCAACTTGACAAATTATCCGTCCTTATATATTATAAATGCAAATAGGTTGCATTTTCAAGGGAAACTTATCCGCGGAAAATGCGCGTGCTCCGGGTCTCGCCGCGCCCGCTCTCTTTTAGGAGTCAATTGCATGAAAAAACGGTTTTTTTTGATCGTCCTCTGCCTTATCGCGCTGACAGGCCTTGCCGCCTGCGGAAAATCGGACTGCGGCGACGACGGAAGGCTCAAGGTCCTGGTCAGCTTTAACGCGCTCAAGGAGTTCGCCCTGGCCGTCGGGCAGGACAGGGTGGACGTCTCGACGATTATACCGGACGGGACAGAGCCCCACGCCTTCGAGCCGACAGCGCGGGACCTCGCCGGCCTCGGCACGGCCGATGTCTTCGTCTACAACGGCCTGGGAATGGAGCCCTGGGCGGAGAAGGCGGTCTCCGCCGCGGAGAATGAAAGCCTCGTCGTTGTCAACGCCTCCGACGGCGCCGAGCCGATTGTCAGCGGCGACGCCGAGGCGGCCGGCGAGTACGGGCAGTACGACCCCCATCTCTGGCTGAGCCCGAAAGCCGCGGAAATCGAGGTCATAAACATCAAAAACGCGCTCGTCGGCGCCGACCCGGACAACGCGGAACTATATGAGAAAAACTGCGCGGAGTACGTCGCGCAGCTCGAAAGCCTCTATGCCGAGTATTCCGCCAAATTCGCCGGGCTATCCGAAAGGCGCTTCGTAACCGGGCACGCGGCGTTTGCCTATCTCTGCCGGGATTTCGGGCTCGAACAGCAAAGCGTCGAGGACGTCTTCGCCACCGGCGAGCCCAGCATGCAAAAGCTCGCCGAGCTGGTGGACTACTGCAGGGAGCACGGCATCACCACGGTCTTTGCCGAGGAGCTGGCGAGCCCGGAGATTTCGAGAACGCTGGCGGAAGAGGTCGGCGCCCAGATCAAGACGATCTTCACGATGGCGGGTAGCGAGGACGGCAGATCCTTCCTCGAGCGCATGTCCTCCAACCTCGCCGTTATCTACGAGAGCCTGGCAAGCTAATAAAGGAAGGTTTATTCAGGGCAGCCGCGGCACATGCCGCGGCTGCCCTTCCGTGCGCGCTGAAGCGTTTCCCGGAGCAGGCCGCGCCGCCGAATCAATATATTGTATATCCGGCATGAATTTTAATATATATATTGTGTTTTCTTTCTTGACATTCGGGATGCGCTGTACTATAATCTGCTCAAACGATATCACAGATAGAAAGAGGACGATTGCATGGCGACGGAAATCAGAAAAAGAAACGGCACGCTCGTGCCCTTTGAGCCTGTCAAAATCCGCAACGCGATAGAAAAGGCCAACAAGGCAGTCGGCGACGAGTTAATGGACGCAGGCGAGCTTGACCGCCTTACCGCGAAGATCGTGGCCAGATTCGACGGCGATGTGATTCCATCCGTGGAGGAGGTACAGGACACCGTTGAGGAGACGCTGATCGGAGCGGACTACGCCAAAACCGCGAAGGCCTACATCCTTTACCGGGCGGAGCACGCTAAAATCCGTCAGGCCGAGGGGGACCTGATGGACATCTACAAACAGCTCACCTACAGGGACGCGAAGGACGTGGATATGAAGCGTGAAAACGCCAACATCGACGCCGATACGGCCATGGGGACGATGCTGAAATACGGTTCGGAGGGCTCCAAGTATTTTATAAACAACTATATCCTCCCGAAGGACATCGCCGCGGCCCATATGAACGGCGATATCCATATCCACGACGAGGATTTTTATATGCTCACCGAGACCTGCTGCCAGATCGACCTGATCAAGCTGTTCCGGGGCGGGTTCAGCACGGGCCACGGCAACCTGCGTGAGCCCAACAGCATCGACTCCTACGCGGCGCTCACCTGCATAGCCATTCAGGCCAACCAGAACGAGATGCACGGCGGCCAGAGCGTGCCGAACTTCGACTACGGCATGGCTCCGGGCGTGGCGAAAACCTTCCGGAAGGAGTACCGGAACGCGCTCTCGCGCTATCTCCAGGCCGTCCACGGCATGGGCCGCGGCGACACCGATTCGCTCTGCTCCGCGGTGGACGCGGCGCTGGGGGCGATCACCATCAGCAACTCCGGCGAGTACGGCGAAAGGCTTAAGGCCTGTCTGCCGGAATACCTGCGCTCTGCCGGCGCTGCGCAAATCCCGGAAGCGGACATTGAAAAGGCCCATTCCTTTGCCGTGCAGGGCGCGCTTTTCGACACTGACAGGAAAACCTACCAGGCGATGGAGGCGCTGATACACAACCTCAACACGATGAACTCCCGCGCGGGCGCGCAGGTTCCGTTCAGCTCGTTAAACTACGGCACCGACGTCTCCCCCGAGGGGCGCATGGTCGTTAAAAATCTGCTGCTCGCCACGGAAGCCGGTCTGGGCGACGGAGAGACCCCGATATTCCCGGTGCAGATATTCAAGGTGAAGGAGGGCGTAAACTACAACGAGGGGGATCCCAACTACGACCTGTTTAAGCTCGCGGTGAGGGTCAGCGCGAAGCGCCTGTTCCCGAACTTCAGCTTTCTTGACGCCCCGTTCAACCTCGCATATTACAAACCCGGGGATTACGATTCCGAGGTGGCCTATATGGGCTGCCGCACCCGCGTGATCGGCAATGTCTACGACAAAACCCGGGAGACCACCTGCGGCCGCGGAAACCTGAGCTTTACGTCGATCAACCTCCCGCGCATCGGCATCGAGGCCAAGGGGGACATCGAAAAATTCTATCAGCTCCTCGACGACAGAATTGACCTCGTTATCCGGCAGCTCCTGCACAGGTTTAAAATCCAGTGCTCAAAGCATGTCTACAACTACCCCTTCCTGATGGGACAGGGGGTCTGGATCGACAGCGAAAAGCTCGGCCCGGAGGACAGCGTCGCCGAGGTTTTGAAGCACGGCACCCTGAGCATAGGGTTTATCGGCCTTGCTGAGACCCTGAAGGCGCTGACCGGCAAGCACCACGGCGAAAGCGCCGAGAGCCAGAAGCTCGGGCTTGAAATCGTCGGCCATATGAGGAGCCGCGCGGACGAGGCGTCCCAGAAATACGGGTTGAATTTCACCCTGCTCGCCACGCCCGCCGAGGGGCTGTCCGGCCGCTTTGTCGCGATAGACAAGAAAAAATACGGCGTGATACCCGGCGTGACCGACCGGGAATACTATACGAACTCCTTCCACATCCCGGTGTACTACCCGATAAAGGCTTTCCGGAAAATCGCTCTGGAGGCGCCCTACCACGCCCTCACCAACGCCGGGCATATCAGCTATGTGGAGCTTGACGGGGACCCGTCCAAAAACCTGGACGCCTTCGAGGCGGTTATCCGCTGCATGAAGGAAAACGGCATCGGTTACGGCTCGGTGAACCACCCCGTCGACCGCGACCCGGTCTGCGGCTACAACGGCATTATCGACGAGGAGTGCCCGAAATGCCACCGCAGGGAGGACGACGGCGGCCCGAAGTTCGAGCGCATCCGCAGGATTACGGGCTATCTGGTGGGCACGATCGACCGCTGGAACAACGCAAAGCGCGCCGAGGAAAGAGACCGGGTAAAGCATGGCATATAGTGTCAGAATTTGCGGCGTCGAGCCGGAATCCATCGTGGACGGCAGAGGGATCCGCTACGTCGTGTTCACCCAGGGCTGCCCCCACCGCTGCCCGGGATGCCATAACCCCCAGACCCACCCGTTTGACGGCGGAAAAGCAGTCGATATCGGCGAGCTTTTCAGCGAGATCCGGGAAAACCCACTTTTAAAGGGCGTCACCTTCAGCGGTGGCGAACCGTTCTGCCAGCCCGAACCCCTCGCCGAGCTCGCAAAAATGGCGCACGGGATAGGGCTCGACGTGACGGTGTACACCGGATATCTGTACGAGGAACTGCTCTCGATGAAAAACTCCGCCGTGGACGCACTGCTCGCCCAGACGGATACGCTGATCGACGGCCCGTTCATCCTCGCCGAGCGGGATCTCACGCTCCGCTTCCGGGGCAGCCACAACCAGCGCGTGATCGATATGAATCAGACAAGACTTACCGGAAAAATCGTACTGGACAAGACAATCGATTAATTGCTTCCCCCCCCCCCCCGTCTGCCCATCTTGTATTTGCAAAAATTAAACGCCGGAGCAATCCGGCGCTTAATTTTTTTATATAAAGGTTTTTCATTTCTCCCGCTCGTTTCCCCAGAGCGCCCCGTTTCCGCGTTCACCCCGCCAGGCCGCGCGCCAGGAGTGTAGGTCTTCGAGGCCGATGGGCTTCATGTTCTGGCGCAGCTCTTTCGGCGGGAACGCCGGGAACGGCCGGTGCGGCTCGGTCTGATACCAGTAGGCGACCGAGGACAGATCGAGGGTCAGCGTGTTGGCGTGCCCGTGCTCGATGCTGGCGCGGAGGGATTTTTCAAAGCAGATCGGGTCCTCTATGAAAAAGCGGTAATAGTGCGTCCTGCCGAGCCAGCCGATCGTCCCCGGTATCCGGGCGCAGCCGAAATAGGGGTGGGCGTAGTGCTCGTTCGGGCACCAGGCCATGTTGAAAAAGTCCTCCGTACCGGTCCCGTGGAGCGAGCCGGGCCAGCGCTCGCCGTCGATCAGGAACAGATCGTCCCCCTCCCCTGGCCAGCGCGCCGTGGGGCTGTCGATATAGAAATTAACCCCGACGAATTTTCCCTTTCCGACGGCCTCCGTGAAGAGGTAATTCCCGTCGCCGCTTATGTTCTTGTGCTCGTTGCCCTTTTCATCGAATTCCTGCTCGTGCCCGTCCTCCGGCTCGGTCAGCTCCCTGTTCCACCAGGCGTGGAAATACTCCGCGTTTTCCGGCAGCGAGCCGTCCTCCTCGTAGTCGATGTAGAAGTATAGTCCCCGCAGCTCGATGTCGGACTGGTTTTCGAGCTCAATCCTCGCCGATTTGCGAAACGGCATCGGAAAATAGCAGCAGAGCCCGCGCCCGCCGGCCGGGGCCGCCGCCAGCGGGAGGGAGGCGAAAAGATACTCCTCTCCCCAGCCCTGCCCGAAGAAGTCGCCGACGGGCGCCTCGACGCTGGGGCTCTCCTCGCCGTCCCAGAACATCCGGAGGATCAGGTTCCGCCTGATCATCGGGTCCTTCGACGAAAGGGTGAGCCAGATATGCCGTATCACCGCCGGCCCTCCGATTTCCGCGATTGTACGGACCTCTCCCGGGGAGAGCGAGATCCTGTCCTTGTTGCCGCCGGTCCGGTCGAAGCTCGATATGCGCTTTGTCCTGACGTTTTTTGAAAGGCAAATACCGTCTATCGCGCCCATGTTCCGTTCCTCCCCCTTTTTTTTTACAGCCAGCCGGTCAGCTTTGCGAGCAGTTTGCAGTAGTTTAAGAAATTCGGCCAGGAGATGTCCGGCGGAACGCCGTGGTCGCAGCCCGGGATATAGCCGCCGCTCTCCGCGACCGGCGCGATGCGGGCGATCTCCTTTTCAATCGCGCTCCCGCCCGCGGCGATCGCCCGCTTGTCTATCCCGCCCCGGAAGGCCATCTTCTTTCCGTATTTCCGCCTGAATTCGCAGATATCGTTGTGGGCGGCCACCTCCACCGGGTCGCAGACGTTGATGCCGGACTCAATCCAGATCGGAATAAGGTCGTCGACAAACCCGTCGGAGTCCATGTCGACGATTCTACAGCCTGCTGCGCGGGCGATCTCCGCCCACTCCACGTAAGCCGGCATCAAAAATTCCCGGGCAAGCGCCGGCGAGATCATCGGATGGGCCTTGTAGGCCATGTCCTCCGAGATATGGAGAAAGTCGATTCTCGCCGTGGCGAACGCCTTTCTGAGCACCGCCGAGACAAAGTCTTTCCAGTAAACGCACATCTCGCGGACAAAATCCGGCTCGTCCAGAAACGCGACGCAGAGGTTTTCCATGCCCATGAACTCCCGGAGCTGCCAGAACGGGCCGTTGAAGCTGAGGCCAACCGGCGTCTCCGATCGGCGCGACGCCTTCGCCCTCTCCTCGAAATCCTCGGGGAAGCGCCCCTTCGTGTCCGGCAGGAAGCGCGTTCTCATATCCTCCCAGTCTTCACGGTTTTTCACCGGGAAGCTGTGCCATTTACGGGTCACGAAATCCTTCGCGTTGCGGATATAGGTGTAGTCGTACCTGTCCGAGATCTCGGTGACCGCGCCCATCCAGTCCCGGACGATATAGTGCCCGTCCCTGTGCTCGAGCACCTTCTCCTCAAACCACGGGATCATACGGAAATCAACCCCGAGGTTTGCGCCCCTGGCCGGAGGTTCTTTTTTTATGCCGAGCTCTCCGAAAACCGCGTCCATGTAGTCCGCGTTCTCCGGCAGCCCCTCGGAGCGCCAGCGGGCAAGCGTCGACTCCCGCGGGCCGCCCGGCGAGAACGGGATTTTGTCCGGTGTCTCAAACGTAAGCGTTTTGATATAGCGTTCCCTCTGGTCCATGCCAAGCTCTCCTTTATCAAAGCGTTTTTATCTCAGTGCGAACCTATGATCCGCATCAGCTCAGGGTAGACCTCGGCGTTTCCAGCGACTACGCCGTCCGGCTTGGAGAGGTTAAGCGGACCGCCGGACAGGTTCGTGACAATCCCGCCCGCCTCTGCGATCAGCAGCGCGCCCGCTGCATAGTCCCAGGGGGAGAGGCTGAGCTCAAAGAACCCGTCCAGCCTGCCCGCCGCGATGTTCGCGAGATCCGCCGCGGCAGCGCCGCTCCGCCGGATATCCAGGGACTCCGTATACATCTCCCGGGCGATTGCAAACGTCCTGTCCGCGAGGCTCCGGGTGTAGGGCGTCGTCCCGAAGCCGAGCAGCGCGTCCCGGTACGCCCGCCTGGAAACGGTGATTTTTTCGCCGTTTAAGAACGCGCCCGCCCCTGCCTCCGCCGAGAAAAGCTCGTCCGAATAGGGGTTATAGATTACACCCGCGAGGGTTTTGTTCTCTTTCCTGTCGCACAGCGCTATCGAGACGGCGCTGCAGCGGAGGTCGTGCATGAAGTTTGACGTGCCGTCTATCGGGTCGACAATCCAGCAAAGGCTGGTCCCCGCCCCGCTTTTGCCGCTCCCGTCGTCCTCCTCGCCCACAAAGGCCGCCTCCGGCACTGCCTCCGCGAGGGCATTTTTCAGGAATTTCTGCACCAGCACGTCGTACTTCGTCACGAAATTCCGGTCCCCGCTTTTTTGAAGCGCTAAAAGCTCGCTTCTGTCCGCGTTTTTTATAATTTTTCCCGCCTCAAGCGCGGCGGCGCGCATTCTTTCAATCAAAATATCCGCATATCCTTCCGAAACATATCTTGAGGCTTATTCTACCACAATTTTTTTGTGATGACAAACATATTGTTGAATTGCTGGAAACGCTGTGCTATACTCAGGTTGGCTTGAATCCAAAATACATTCGGAGGTGTTTTTTATGAGGACCGTAAAGGTCGGTGTAATCGGCTGCGGCGGAATCGCTAACGGCAAGCACATGCCCTCGCTTCAGAAGGTTGAAGGCGTGGAAATGGTCGCTTTCTGCGACATCATACGGGAGCGCGCTGAGGAGGCCGCGAAGAAATTTGGCGTCGAGGGCGCGCAGGTGTTTGAGGATTACCATGACCTGCTCGCGATAAAGGATATCGAGGTCGTACACGTCTGTACCCCGAACTCGAGCCACGCGCCGATCACCATCGATGCGCTGAACGCGGGAAAGCACGTCTACTGTGAAAAACCGATGGCGAAAAACTACGCCGACGCCAAGAAGATGGTCGAAGCGGCGAAGGCCAACGGCAAAAAGCTCTCGATAGGCTACCAGACCCGGAGCCGCGCTGAGTACCAGCTGGCGAGAAACCTCGTCGCCAGCGGTATGCTGGGCGAGATCTACTACGTCAAGGCCAAGAACCTGCGCCGCCGCGGAATCCCCACCTGGGGCGTGTTTATGGACTATGAAAAGCAGGGGGGCGGCCCGATGATCGACATCGGCACCCACTCCATCGACTCCGCTCTCTTCATCATAGACAACTACGACGTCGCCAGCGTCACCGGCGTTTCGTACCGCAAACTGGGCGCGAGCTGCGCCGAGACCAATAACGGCAGGCTGTTCACCGAAGACGAGTACCAGGTCGAGGACTCGGCGATGGGATTTATCCGCTTCAAGAACGGCTGCTCGATGTTCATCGAGGCCTCCTGGGCGATCAACCTGGAGGAAGGCGGCTCCGACCCGATCATCGTCGGCGACAAGGCCGGTATTCAGATTAAGGACGGCAAGGTCCGTGTCAACGGCGAAAAGAACGGCTCGCTCTATGTTTCCGAGTTTACGCCGAACAACTACACCCGCGACCTGTTCAAGGGCACCAACTACAGCGACTGCGACTACGACATGCAGCAGTGGATCTACGCCGTTGTCAACGACGCCACGCCGCTGTCCCCCGGTGAAAAGGCGATGGTCGTCTCCCAGATTATCGAGGCTATCTACACCTCCGCGGAGACCGGAAAGACAATCTACTTCGATTAACCGTCCGCTTCTCTGAGAAAGGACAAAGCAATGGATCTGAAAGCGCTTATAGGAAAGCTCTCCGGCGTTTTCCCCGCGGTGGTCACCGCGTTTACCCCCGGCGGCGAGTTTGACGCCCGCGCGCAGGCCGCGTATATATCCCGGCTGCTGGAACGTGGCGTCAAGGGCTTTTATGTCTGCGGCAGCAGCGGCGAAATGCCCCTTTTATCGGTGGCGGAGCGCAAGCGCGTGCTGGAGTGCGTGGTTGACACGTCAGCGGGGCGCGCCGCGGTCATTGCCCATATCGGCGGCTCCTCCCCGAGGGACGCCTACGAGCTCGCCCGCCACGCCGAGAGGGCCGGAGCGGATGCGGTCTCGGCGGTCACCCCCTATTACTTCAAATACGGCTATCAGGAGATTTTGGGGTATTACCGGAGCTTTGCCGACGTCACATCCCTGCCGCTGGTCGTCTACAACATCCCGGCGTTGAGCGGTGTGAGCCTCTCTGTCGACCAGCTCCGGGGGCTTTTAGCGCTGGATAACGTCTGCGGGATGAAGTTCACGTCCAACGATTTCTACGCGCTCGAGCGGGTCCGCAGCGACTATCCCGAAAAGATACTGTACAACGGCTACGACGAAATGCTGCTCTGCGGCCTGGCAATGGGCGCGGACGGCGGCATCGGCACCACGTACAACGTCATTCCGGAGAAGATTCAACGGCTTTACGCGCTCGCCAAGGCCTCCGATCTCGCCGGGGCCCGCGCGGTTCAGCGCGAGGTCAATACCGTTGTCGAAGCGCTCTTAAAGGTCGGCGTCCTGCCGGGGACCAAGGCGATCCTCGGCATGCAGGGCACCCCCGTCGGGGCCTGCCGCACGCCGTTCCCGGAGCTCTCCGAGGCGGACACCGCGCTTTTACGAGCGCTGCCGATATACGGATAGCTTGATTCTATTAAGTACGGCGCAAAGCTCTTGCGCCGTACTTTTTTATACCCGCCGCCCGCAACCCCCGTTTGCACATCGCTTCCTTTATCTCTTCATAAGCGATTTTATTGATTTTGCGTCCTTTGACTCTACTGCAGGTTTCGTCTATAATAAGCCCAAATCGGAACCGGTACCGTTAAAAAAACGCGATATCAACATGTGATAAAGGGAGGATAATCGCTATGGAAAACAGCATTCTCTTGCAAGGCCTCGCCGCCCTCAGGGCGGAAAAAAACCTCACCCAGGACGCCGTCGCCGCCGCGCTCGGGGTCTCGAACAAGGCGGTCTCCAAATGGGAGACGGGAGCGGCAGTCCCCGAGACCGAAACGCTCCCGAAAATCGCGGACTTTTTCGGCGTCCCGATCGATGCTCTTTTCAGCCGGAGCGCGCGGAAGGAGAAAGCCGAGGATATCATCCGGAAGGAGTATGACGGCCTCTCCGCGGCGGACGGGGTGCTGAGGTCGTTTACGCTCTCCCTCGCGGTCATCCGCGGCTGTATCTCCAGGTTCTTCACCGACGGCGTCAAGGACTCCGATCCGCCGGTGCCGCCTCATCTTTTGGAACCGAATTACTACCGCAGCGTCGTATCAAGCGACGCGGTGTATGAGCTTATGGTCAACTCGGACGACGTCAATCTGTCCGTAATGCTTCTGCCGAATAAAAACCGCTTCGGCTGGATAACCGGAAGGCTCGAGGACTACCGCCCGCTTTTCGCCTTTCTCGCGGACGCCGACGCGCTCAGGCTCTTGGCGCTGATCCATCAAAAGCGCTTTCCGAAGAATTTCACGTCGGATTACGCCGCCCAAAAAGCCGGAATCGCGCTTTCCAAGTCGGAGACGCTGCTTGAAGAGGCGGCAAAACTAAAAATCGTATCGGCGAGAACGGCAAATCTGAAAGAGGGCGCCGTCACGCTGTACACCGCACAGGGAAACGGCATGCTTTTATCGGTCCTGACGCTCGCCTACGAGTATATGTGCGGGGTAAACGCAAACGATTACGCCTGTCACGGCTCGGTCAAGATGATCGCCGGAGGTGAGGAAAAATGACGCTCGGCGAAAACATTAAAAAATCCCGGCTGGAGAAGAACCTGACGCAGGAGGCGCTCGCCGGAACCGTCGGGGTGTCGGCGCAGGCGGTCTCAAAATGGGAGTGCGGAGACAGCATTCCGGACGGCGCGCTGTTCGTCCCGCTCGCCGACGCGCTCGGGGTTTCGCTCGACCGCCTCTTCGGCCGCGAGGCTGTGTACGAAACCGACCTCTACTCGGCGCTTTTCCGGCTGATTTCCGCTGCTCCGTGTCAAAAACAGATGGAAAAGGTCCGCGAAATCTGCTGGCAGACGGAAAAGGGTCTGTTCGGAGAAGACGCGGAGAATTACAGATATGACCCCGGCGAGCTTTCGCGCCTTGGCGCTTCCTCCTCCGTCGCCGACGATACGGGGTTTACGTATATCTCAAACCGGCGTGAGCTCCCGTTTTTCACGGTGTTCCCGGAGCCGGAAAACGGTTTCCGCGGCGCGCTCTGCTACGACGAGGCCTACCGCGAGATGTTCGAGGCGCTCAGCGACACGTCGACGCTTAAAGCCTTTTTCAAACTCTTTGAAAAACCGCTCGACTTCACGTTCGAAGCCGAGGTCCTCGCCGCGGAGTGCGGGATAGAAAGCGAAAGCATTGAAAAAACGATGGGCAATCTGGTCAGACTCCGCGCCGTCTATTCGGTGGACATCACGCTGAACGGCGAAAAGCGCCGGCTCTATACGGTAAACCAGCGCTATGAGTGGATCGCGATTCTCGCGCTTTTGAACGAGTTCGTCTATCACTGCAAAAGCTACAATTTCCAGTCGTGCAGCCGCAAAAAGCCGTACCTCGGAGCAAAATAACGCGCAAAAGCGGGAACCTCCCTGCGGAGGCTCCCGCTTTTATATGCTTCGAAATATTTTAGTCGCTCGGATAAATCGACGCGTCGTCGTAGTTCACATCGGTGTACTCTCCGGTCTGGACGCCCGCCTCGTCCGTCGCGGCAGTTGTTGCGGCGGACTGCTGGGTGACCGCTGTGGTTGCGGCCGTCTCGCTGTCGTCGTTTTTCGGCATCAGCAGGTTGTGCATAAACCCATCGAGCCTCACGGTGCACACGTCGCCGCCGATGAGCCTGTTTTTATAGACAAGGAGCGTCGCACGTACATCCTTCTCCCCCGGATAATTGACGACGACGTATGTATATCGCATGACCTTGTCTCCTTTGTACTTAGAGAGGTCAAGCCCCATCGTCTTCTGGATCTTGTTGTAGTTTTCGTACACGTCCGAAAACTCCTCGGGAATCAGCACCTCGGAATAGGCTTCCGGCTCAATCTCCACTTCCCAGCCCAGCGAAGTCAGCAGATAGAGCCTATCCTCGTTCGTCTCGAGCTTCGCGTTTTTAATCAGCGCGAGCTGCTTTTGCGTCTGCTCGTCGGTTGTATCGGGCGTCTTGCATCCGTCTCTCGTCAGAATGAATACCAGCAGCAAAACAGCGACCGCGATGCAGACAAGGATGGTGATCAGTTTCTTTTTATCCATTTTCGCGGAATAAATAAACACGTTAAAACGCCCCCAAATCAGATGTCTTGATAAATCGTATTCTCCGCAAAATAAAAATATGCCTTGGGCGGACAAATTTCCCAAGACATACTCTAGACGCGGCAACGCGGTTAAATTTTTTACAGGATTATCTCTTTGCGTTTTTAATCCGCTCAGAGACGGTGAGGGGTTTCGGCCTGTCGGCGGCCTCCAGCCTTTGCTTTATATGGATGAGGTTCAGGGTCAAGAACAGGTCCGGCAGGAACAGATAGATAACCGTCAGCACCCAGGCGATCCTCTCCACCATCACGGCCTCGGCGCTGTCCGCTCCGTAGGAGACCGTAGCCGTGGAGCCCACAATGCTTAAAAACATCACCGCAAGCAGCAGCACCGGCGAGAACAGGAGGATGTACGCCCCGGCCTTGTTGATCAGCTTAAGCCCACGGTTGAGCCACCATACCGCGAGATTCGCGACAAAATCGGCCAGCAGCGCGATCACAGCCACCTCGGATACCGCGCTGGTCTCGTAGGTCCCCCCGACATAAAAGCCGAGACAGCCCACCGTCGTCAGCAGAGCGGCGGCCTTTAGCAGCAGAAAAAATAAAAATACGGCGAAAAGAATTTTATAGCCCTTGGATTTTTCTTTTAACATAACGCTCTCCATTCCGGCGCGCCCGTATCCCGCACCTTCTTTTATTTTTAATTATACACCGAGCACCCTGCGTTGCCAAGCCATAATCTTTGTGTTTTTTGCATACAATGCGCTTGCAATACCCGAACGAGTCTGTTAGAATACCCTTGATAAAGCGAGGCGATCGGGCGATGTTTTTTCGCAAAAAGCAAAAGCGGGACGACGGGGCTTCACGTGAGAAGCTCTCCTACCTGTGCGAAAAAACCGTCAGCTATGTGGTCTCGCGCCGCCGGAACGACGAGGCTGTAATCGGGAAAAACGGCTATATAAATCTGGCGGAGGGCAGGATCATCATCTGTTGCGAGGGGAAGATCATTTTCGACAAACCGCTCGACGAGCTCTCCGTCGGCGAGCTGATGTCCAAAAACGGGGCGACCTTCACCTATACCGGCGATGACGGCGTGAAGACAACGGTAATTGCGTATTACAGCTATTACCGCAAATAAGATAAACCGGAGGTTAAGTATGGACAAAAAGTTGAAAATCGGCATAATCGGGACCGGCGGCATCGCCCATGCGCACGCGAGGTGCTACAACCGCATGGACGACGTGGAGCTGGTGGCCGGTGCCGACATAATCCCGGGCAAGGCCCGCGCCTTTCTCGACGAGATGGAGCGCCCGAACGCGGCCGCCTTCTAGAGCGCCGCTGAGATGCTCGCTTCCGTCGAGCTGGACGCCGTGAGCGTCTGCACGTACAACACGACCCACGCCGAATGCACTGTCGCGGCGCTGGAGGCGGGACTACCCGTTCTGCTGGAAAAGCCCATGTGCGTCACAATGGACGAGGCGGCGGAGATCCTCCGCGCGGAAAAGAAATCCGGCAAATTCGTCTCCGTCGGCTTCCAGCCGAGGTACGACCCGAACTCGAAAAAAATAAAGGAGATTGTCCAGTCCGGCGTGCTCGGCAATATCTACTATGTGCAGACCGGCGGCGGCCGCAGGCGGGGCATTCCCGGCGGCACTTTTGTCCAGAAGGACAAGGCCGGCGTCGGCGCGCTGGCGGACATCGGCTGCTACGGTCTCGACATGCCGCTGAACTCTCTCGGCTACCCGAAACCCCTCACCGTATCCGCTTCCGCCTTCGATAAGCTCGGAAAAAGCCCGGAGGTCAACCCGGATTCGTATAAAACCTTTACCGTGGATGACTTCTCCGTGGCGATGGTCCGCCTAGAGGGCGGCATCACCCTCGACTTCAGAATGTCCTGGGCGATGCATATGGACACCACCGGCGCGACGTTCTTCCTGGGCGACAAGGCCGGCTTCAAGGTAATGCCCGCGGGCCTCGGCACAACCTGGGGCGGCGCGTGGGACGGCACGGTTGGCCCGATGACGCTCTACCACGACCAGTTCGGCATCCCCACCGAGACTCCGATCCCCTACATCCAGCACAAGGTCGACCTCTTCTACGAAAAGGTACGCGCCTTCGTCAACGCCGTCGGGACCAACGGCCCGGCGCCGATCCCCACAAGCCAGATCATCTACAACCAGGCGATTATCAGCGGTATAATCGAATCGTCGCAAAAAGGTCACGAGGTTGAAGTCGTGATACCTAAAATATAACGTCAACAGGTATTTCTGAAAGGAGAAAGACATATGTTGAACATCGCTCTTTTGAGCCGCTGGCACCCGCACGCAACGGGCTACGGCAACGAATTTTCAAAGCACCCGGAGTGCAGGGTGACGGTGGTGTGGGACGAGGTCCCGGAACGGGGCGAGGCCTGGGCAAAGGAGCTCGGCTGCGATTTCGAGCCGGACTACGATAAGGTCCTCGCCCGCACCGACGTGGACGCGATCTGCTGCACCGCCCCGACAAATATGCACAAGGAGCTTTTCTTCAAGGCCGCCGGAGCCGGGAAGCACATCTTCACCGAAAAGGTACTGACCGCGAAAAAGTCGGACGCCCTTAAGATCAGGGACGTCATCCTGGAAACCGGCGTCAAATTCGTCATCTCGTTCCCGATGAGGACGAGTCCCTTCGTTGAGTACGTAAAACAGCTGATGGCCGACGGGACCCTCGGCACGGTCAACTACGTGCGCGTGCGCAACGCCCACAACGGCATCTCGGGCGGCTGGCTCCCGAAGGATTTCACCAACCCCGTCAGTACCGGCGGCGGCGCGATGATGGATCTGGGAGCGCACCCGATGTACCTCTGCTCCTACCTGCTCGGCAAGCCGGTCAGGGTCGTCTCCATGTTCAACCGGCTCTATGACACCCCGGTGGACGACAACTGCGTGTCCGTAATCGAGTTTGAAAACAAGGTGATTGCCGTGTCCGAAACCGGCTTTGTGACCGACTCCTCTCCGTTCTCGATGGAGGTCTCCGGCACCAACGGCACGTTCCTGACCGGCGGTGCGGACGGCAAATGCTGGCTTAGGTCCTCCAAGGCGCAGGACCTCGCGAAGGGCGCGTGGGTCGTGCCGAGCCTGCCGAGGCAGACGATTCCCTCCGCAATCAACCAGTTCGTCGGCGCGATACTGCGCGGCGAGAAGATTTACTTCGGCATAGACGACGCCGTTGCCCTGACCGAGCTGATGGACGGCGCGTACCGCTCCTACCACGAAAAAAGATCCGTCGAATTCTCGGAGCTGTAAAGAAAACAGATTTGCCATAAGTTCCGCGTTTATTTAAAGCATGTTTGCCACCCGAGCCGAAAAAGCGCGGTTTCGCCGGCTCTGAGCCGGCGAATGCCGGTCTGCGATATATGGACGCGCAAACGATTTTCCCAGAGATTCCGCCTTCCTTTGGAAGGCGGAACTTTTTTGTATAAAAATTACTCTTTCTACAAAAACTAAGTGCAAATCATCAAAAAATGGCAGGTAATTTAAATGTCATGGCGAAAAACAAAATTCATCCGGTTGTTTTTTCTGATAATATGCGTGCTGGTGACCGTCGGGCTGACGGCGGCGCCGAGCTTCGCTGCGCTCCGGGAGGGTGACAGGGGCAATACGGTAAAACAGGTCCAGCAGAAGCTCAAGGACTGGGGCTATTACACTGGCGCGGTGGACGGGATATTCGGCCCTAAAACCACGGCCGCGGTCAAATACTTCCAGAGAAAAAACAATCTGACCGTCGACGGCATCGTCGGCAAGCAGACCTTCGCGGCGCTGGGAATGTCCGAGCCCTCTTCCGGCAAGGGGAGCTACTCGAGCGATATCGACCTTTTGTCGCGGATGATAGCGGCCGAGGGCCGGGGCGAACCCTATCTGGGCCAGGTCGCCATCGGCGCGGTCATCATGAACAGGGTTAAAAGCCCGAATTTCCCAAACACAATATCCGGCGTTTTATACCAGCCCGGCGCCTTCACCGCGGTGACCGACGGGCAGTTTTACTCGACGGCTGTTCCGGACAGCTGCCGCAGAGCGGCCACAGAGGCGTACAACGGCTACGACCCGACCTACGGCTGCATTTATTATTACAACCCCTCAAAGGCGACGAGCTCGTTTATTTTCTCGCGCCCGGCGGTCGTCACCATCGGCGACCATGTGTTCTGCAAGTAAGAAAGCGTTGCCGCATACTGCTCAGACTGTCGGCAAAGTCCGCCTGCACAGGCGGACTTTGCTTTCGAATAGGGAAAAGCGGCGGTCTGAGCCGGCTCCCGATGGAATCCGGGATAAACGCTTTAAAATAAGCAATATTCGTTTTAAATAAGCCTTGGCCGGCGCGGCAAAGGTTGACTTTTTTCGCCGTTATGGTATGATATAGAAGTATTTATATGCGCGGCAGATCCGCGTTTCGCGGCGGCGCCAAGCGCTTTCGCCCGTACTACAAGCAATGGAGGCAAGGCAATGGAGACGGAGCAGATTGCGGAAATATCTTCGCATTTTCAGACCCGCGGACAGTTGAAAAAGGTTAAATCGATTATACAGGGACATATCAACAGCACCTACAGGCTCACTTTCGACGACAACGGCACCGAAAGGCTTTATACCCTTCAGGCAATCAACCAATATGTTTTTAAAAATCCGGAGCTGGTGATGGAAAACATCTGCGCGGTGACGGACTTTCTGAAAAAGAAAATCTTAGCCTCCGGCGGCGACGTCAGCCGCGAGACCCTGAACGTCGTCCCCGCGGAGGATGGCAGAAGCTTTTACATAGACGCAAACGGCGACTACTGGCGCGTATACGACTATATCTCAGGAGCGACCACCTACGACACCGTTCAGAATTTAAAGCACCTCTACAACGCCGGTTACGCGTTCGGAAAATTCCAGACCATGCTCGCCGATTTCCCTATCGACAGGCTGCACGATACAATACCCGACTTTCACAACACCAAAAAGCGGCTTGAGGATTTTATGGAGGTTGTCAAGCGGGACGAGTGCGGCAGGGTCAAGGATGCCTGGCGGGAGATCGAGCTGATTGCCCGGAGAACGGGCGACGCCTCGCTGCTTTTGGATATGGCGGCCCGGGGCGAGCTCCCGATCCGCGTGACGCATAACGACACCAAGTACAACAACATTTTAATCGACGACGAGACAAACGAGGCCCTCTGCGTAATCGACCTGGACACGGTGATGCCCGGCCTCGCGGCCTACGACTACGGAGACGCGATACGCTTCGCCGCGTCGTCCGCGGCCGAGGATGAAACGGACCTCTCAAAAGTATACTTGAACATGGAGCTCTACGAGCAGTTTACCGCCGGCTTTGTCCGCGCGACGGACGGGTTTCTGACAGACACCGAGATCCTCACCCTCCCGTGGGGAGCCCGTATCATTACCCTCGAGCTCGCCTCCCGGTTCCTGCTCGACCATCTCAACGGGGACAAATACTTCCGCATCCACAGGCCCAACCACAACCTGGAGCGCGCCAGATGCCAGCTCGCCCTCGTTCTGGACATGGAAAAGCGGTTCGACGACATGTGCGAAATCGTAAAAAAATACGTAAAGCAAAAATAACCGCAGAAAAAAAAGGAGAATGACATGGCGGATCCTCTGGACCTCTCCGATAACGAGTACATCGTCGAAGGGCGAAACGCGGTTAGCGAGGCGCTTAAAAGCGGCAAGAGCGTGGACAAGCTCTTTGTGCTGGACGCGCCGGATGAAAAAAATGGTCCGCTCTCGCAGCTTATCTCCCGCTGCCACGAAAACGGCGCCGCCGTCATACGCTGCGACAGGAAAAAGCTTGACCGCATGTCGAAAACCGGCGCGCACCAGGGAGTGATCGCCTTCGTCTCCGGCTGCGCCTACAAAACCCTCGCCGACATTCTCAATTTCGCCGAAGGCACCGGCAGGCCGCCCCTCGTGGTGGTGTGCGACCACCTCGAGGACCCCTACAACCTCGGCGCCGTGATAAGGAGCGCTGAGGTCGCCGGAGCCCACGGCGTGATCATCCCGAACAGGCGGGGCGCCGGCCTCACGCCCACGGCCGTCAAAGCCTCCGCCGGGGCTGCTCTGCACCTCCCCGTAGCGCGCTGCGCGAACGTGGTCTCAGCTATCAAGGAGCTAAAAGACGCCGGTCTCTGGGTGTACGGCGCGGACGCGGACGGCGACACACAGCTCTACGGCGCCGATTTTAAAGGCCCGTCGGCGATTGTGATGGGCTCGGAGGGCTCCGGGCTCTCGCGCCTTGTACGGGAAAACTGCGATTTCATTGTCAGCATACCAATGCTCGGAAAAATCAACTCGCTCAATGTGTCCGCGGCCGCGGCCGTTATCCTGTTTGAGACGGTGAGACAGCGCACATGCCGCTCTGAATAATTAATTGGGGATACGCAAAGATGAAAAACCGCAAAAGTTCGGATGCTGTTTCCGATTATAAAAAAATACTCTTGGGGGACGACGCGCCGCTTAAAAGCGGCGCGCAGACCGCGGGCGGAAGCGGGGATTTGTCCCTTGAGGCAATTCTCGCCGAATTTAGCGGAGGGAAAAACGCCGCGCAGGGCAAAGCCGCGCCCCGGGCCGACGCGCCGGAAACAAAGCCCGCCGCGGAGCCGGCGCCCGTAAAACCCCTTAATGCCGCGGAGCCAGCCCCGGTCAGGGAGACGGAGAATAACTCCGCTCCGATTCCGAAACCCACTCCCGCGGCCCCGGCAAAACCCGAACCTTCCGCGCCAAAGACTGAACCCGAACGCGGTCCCGCAGTCCCGGCGGAGCCCGGGTCCGCTCCCGCTCCAAAGACGGAGCCCGAACCCGCGACCGCGCCGAAGGCCGAACCCGAGCGCGCGCCCGTGCCGAAAAAAGACGAGGAGCCGGAGCCCACTCGGCTCATAGATATCAACGCGCTCGACACGGCGCGGAAAAACGGGGCCCAGGCCCCGGCGGCGGAACCGGAGAAAGCGCCGGCGAAAACCGTGCCCAACGCTCCGGTACCCTCACGCGAGGAGATCTCCGTCACGCCCCCGGCAGACGACGGTCCTGTTATCGACCTGGCTGTGTTTGATCGGGTATACGAAAAAAAGCGGAAAAAAATCAAGCTGCTGAAAAAGCAGCTGATATCCTATGAAAAATCAAAGCGGAAAGCGGATCTGAAAATCCTGCGCTCCAGAAAGCTTTCCTCGCTAAAAGCCGCGACACTGATTACCGCCCCGATCCCTATCCCCTCCGGCGCTAAGGCCGAGCTGGACAGCGAGCGCGCCGCCAAGCCCGAGGGCAGGCGGTTTGAGCGCGCGTCAAGCAAAGCGGCGAAAAAGGCGGCCGCGGAGGAGCAAAAGCCTAAAAAACCGCCGATCAACCCCTACACGATGATGAGACGGATCGAACGCTTGAGAAGGTCGCTGACCGCGCGCACCTGGATCGCCTTCGTGCTCTGTCTCCCCCTTGTCTACATAACCATCGCCAAGGGGGCCGGGGCGGCGGTCCCCGATATCGTCAACTTCAGCGCCAACCCGTTCACCTACACCCTTATCTCGCTGGGCCTGCTTATTCTGGTTATCGCCGTGGGGTACGACGTCTATTTCGGGGGCTGCTACGACCTGCTTACGCTCAGGGCCAGCGGCGACTCCCTGGTGTTCTGCTCCACAGTCGCCTCCCTCGGGCACTGCGTGTTCGCGATCATCGACAGCAGGTGCATAACAGACGCCTCCGGAAATCCCGCCTACGCCCCGGTCTGCGTGCTACCCGCGCTGGCGATCGCGTTTTCGATGCTCGGCGACCGGATACGCTATAAATCCTACTCCCGTTCCCTGCGCAGCGCCCACCGGCTGACCCATTCCAAGGTGCTCACCGTTTTACCCGAAAAATACGACGGCGACGTGATCTACGCCGCCGCGAACTCGGAAAATCTGCAGGGCTTTTTCCACAGCATGAGAGAAAACGACGCCACCTCGTCCACGCTGCGGTGGCTGTCCCCGGTGATCATCGTCGCCTCGCTGGCGCTAGCCTTCTACGCGAGCATTTCCGGTCCCACCGGCGCGCCGTTCTTCTGGTGCTGGTCCGTCACCTCCGCGTTCACCCCGGCGCTCGGCTTCTTTCTCGCCGCCACGCTCCCGCTCTCGGCCGTATCAAAGCGCATGTATAAAAACGGCGTGCTGATCGGCGGCGGCAAGGCGATAAGCCGTCTCGGCGGAAGATCCTTCGTCCTATTGTCCGACGGCGATGTTTTCCCCGGCGAGGCGATCTCGATAAACGGCTATAAGCTGCTCGACCAAGATGAAAAGGAATTCGCGATTTCGATGACGGCCAGCGTCCTCGACGCGGCCTGCACCTCTCTCGCCAAGCCCTTCCTGAAGCTCGCGGCCGAAAACTACGCGCCTATCCGCCCGGTATCGGACCTCTGCATCAGCGACTCCGGCGGTATATCCGGCGAAGTGGACGGCCACAATGTAATGGTGGGGACCGGCTCCTATATTCAGCGCTGCGGCATAAAGATACCGCCGGACATCAAGCTCCGCACTGCGGTTTTCTGCGCGGTGGACGCCGAGCTCCTGATCATCTACGCCGTCCGCTACCAGGTTATGCCGAGAAACGACTACGCCATGACCCTGCTCGAGGACAACGGCTACAGCCCGATCATCGCCTCCCGGGATTTCAACGTGACCGCAACGTTCATACAGAACCGTTTCGGCATACCTTCCTCGGACCTTGTCTATCCCCCGGCGGACCTGCGCACCTCGATGTCCGACCCGTCGCTGACACTCGACGCCGACGGGGTTCTGATCTCGAGGGGCTGCTGCGGCGAGGCGATCGCCGAATCGCTCGTCGCCTGCCACCGCTACAAGACGGTGACAAGGCTCGCGCTGATCTTCTCCGCGCTGTCGTCGATCATCGGGCTCGGGCTTGGCGCGCTGATGGCCTATAAAGGCTGGGCAGAGGCCGCCTCCCCGGTCAATATGCTGCTCTACTACCTCCTGTGGCTGCTGCCGGTGCTGCTGTTCAGCGGCTGGGTGAACAAATTCTGAGCGAGTCCAAACAAAGTAAAAAAATGTTTGCGTTTTCGCTGTAATTATTATATAATAATCTAGTGTACCGATTCTTAATTTATCAATCATGACAACATTGAAGGAGAGAGATTAATGGCTGTTCCCATAGAAAAACTTCGCAACATAAGCCTTTTAGGTCATGGCGGAGACGGTAAGACCTCGCTGCTTGAGAGCTGTCTCTATCTGACAAAGGCCACCGACCGACTCGGCAAAGTTGCGGACGGCAACACGGTGTCCGACTACGACCCGGAGGAGATACGCCGTAAAATATCCATTTCCGCGACGCTCGCGCCCGTGGAATTCGACGGCAATAAAATCAACGTTATAGATGTTCCGGGCTTTTTCGATTTTGTCGGTGAAACCGTCGAGGCGCTGCGCGTGTCCGACGCCGGGATCATCGTCTTCAGCGCCAAGGGCGGAGTAACCGTCGGCGCCCAGAAGGCCTGGCGGAACCTTAAAGCGAAAGGGCTCCCGTGCGCGATATACGTTTCCAAAATTGATGAGGAACATGCCGATTTCTATAAAGCGTACAACGACGCGAAAAGCATTTTCGGTATAAGCGTCGCCCCGGTGGTCATCCCGATCATGGAGAACGGCACGGCTGTCGGCGTTGTCGACGTGGTCACCAAAAAGGCCTATAAAGCGGACAATCACAAGATTTCCGAAATCCCCCTCCCCGCTTCGATGGAGAGCGTTCTCGAGGAATACCGCTCGGCCCTCGCCGAGAACGTCGCCGAGACAAACGACGACCTTATAGAAAAATACTTCGGCGGCGAGGAATTCACCGAGGAGGAGTTCAAATCCGGCATCCGCGAGGGCGTTAAAAACCGCGCCATCTGCCCGGTGTTCTGCGGCTCCGCCGTCACCGGTATCGGCACCGACGCGCTTCTACGCGGCATTATCGATTATCTCCCGTCGCCCGCGGAAGGCAACGGCGAGATCCAGGTGGTCGACGGCGAGGAAAAAACCTATAAGATCGACGAAAACGGCCCGCTCTGCCTGTTTGTTTTCAAGACAATCGCGGACCAGTACGGCCGACTCTCAATCTTCAAGGTCGTTTCAGGCAAGCTGACCTCGGACACCACAGTGGTCAACACCGTAACCGGTACGAACGAAAAACTGAGCCACATTTTCTTGATCCGGGGCAAGAAAAACACCGAGGTCACGGATATCGGAACGGGTGATCTCGGTGCGGTTTCGAAGCTGGTCGACACCCACACCGGCGACACGCTCTGCGCCCCGGGCACGAACGTCGTCTTAAAGAAATTTGAATTCCCTCGCACCTGCTATACCCAGGCGATCGTCGCCAAGAACAAGGCCGCCGAGGAGAAGATCGCCCTCGCGCTCTCAAGGCTCCACGACGAGGACCCCGTCTTCGAGAGCGCGCTGAACTCCGAAACCCACCAGCAGACAATTTCCGGCATGGGCGACATTCACCTCGACGTGCTCAGCTCAAAGCTGAAAAACAAATTCGGAGTGGATATAGATCTTGTGGCGCCGAGAGTGCCCTACCGCGAGAAGATCCGCAAAAAGGTCGAGGCGGAAGGCAAGCACAAAAAGCAGTCTGGCGGACACGGCCAGTATGGCCACGTCAAGATCCGCTTCGAGCCCACCGAGGAGACCGATCTTGTGTTCGCCGAGGAGGTCTTCGGCGGCAGCGTTCCGAAGAACTACTTCCCCGCTGTTGAAAAAGGCCTGCGCGAGTGCATTCAGAAGGGCGTTCTGGCCGGTTACCCGGTGGTCAACCTGAAGGCCGTGCTGTACGACGGCTCCTACCACGAGGTCGACTCCAACGAGCTCTCGTTCAAGCTCGCCGCGCGCCTCGCCTACAAGAGCGGCCTCCCGAACGCCAACCCGGTTATCCTCGAGCCCTACGGCCTTTTAAAGGTCACCGTGCCCGCCGATTACATGGGCGACATCAACGGCGACCTGAGCAAGCGCCGCGGCCGCGTCATCGGCATGAACCCTGCGGAGGACAATATGCAGGTTATCGAAGCTGAAGTACCGCTCTCCGAGATGCACTCCTACGCTATTGACCTGCGCTCAATGACCCGCGGCTGGGGCAGCTTCACCCTTGATTTCATCCGGTACGAGGAGACGCCCCCGATGGTCCAGCAGGCGATCATCGAGGAAGCCAAGGCCCGCATCGAAGAGGAAGAAGAGGAGTAAGCCGAGCAGAACCGTTAGAAACACGAAATCCGCGTCAAAGCAAATTGACGCGGATTTTTTGCGCCGGTATCTGCCGGAGCCCGGCATCGGGCACTTTTCCGAGAGAAGCTCTATTTTGCGCGTTTGCAATGCAAAAACCCCCGCTCCTTTCAAGAACGGGGGTTTTTAACGCATTTAGATTAGCCCGCGATGACCTTTTCGGTGTCCTTATCGAACAGGTGAATCCTGTTGGAGTCAAAAGCGATCTTGATCTTATCGCCCGCTTTTACGGTGCTCCTCGGGTTGACGCTCGCGGTGATGTTGTTGCCTTCGATTATCAGATACAGGTAGGTGATGAAGCCCAGCTGCTCGATAACGTCGACGTCGGCGTCCACGGTCGCGTCCGGGAACTGCGCGAGGATCGCTTCCTCGTCATGCAGCGCTTCGGGGCGAATACCGACGATGACTTCCTTGCCGGCATAAGCGAGAACTTCGGGGTTGCGGCCTTTCGCAGCGGGCAGCTTGATTCTCGATTTGCCGAACGAGAGGTATGTAGAGCCGTCCTCGTCCACAACGGTCGCCTCAAAGGTATTCATTTGCGGCGAGCCTATGAACTGGGCGACAAACAGATTGCAGGGATATTCGTACAGAACCGTCGGCGCGGCGACCTGCTGGATAATGCCGTCCTTCATGACGACGATTCTGGTACCCATCGTCATAGCCTCTGTCTGGTCGTGGGTAACGTAGATGAACGTGGTCTGGAGCTTTCTGTGCAGCTTCAGCAGCTCCGTTCTCATCTGAGCGCGCAGCTTCGCGTCCAGGTTGGACAGCGGCTCGTCAAGGAGGAAGACCTTCGGGTTGCGGACGATGGCGCGGCCGAGGGCGACACGCTGCCTCTGTCCGCCGGACAGAGCCTTCGGCTTTCTGTCAAGAAGGTGCGATATGTCAAGGATTTTAGCGGCTTCTTCAACGCGGCGCTTGATTTCCTCTTTCGGCGTTTTGCGGAGCCTGAGTCCGAACGCCATGTTTTCAAAGACAGTCATATGCGGGTAAAGAGCGTAGTTCTGGAAAACCATCGCGATGTCTCTGTCCTTCGGCGCTATGTCATTGACGTATTTGTCGCCTATGAACAGCTCGCCTTCCGTAATCTCCTCAAGGCCTGCGATCATACGGAGAGTCGTGGTTTTACCGCACCCTGAAGGTCCGACAAGAATAATAAACTCTTTATCCTTTATCTCAAGGTTGAAATCCGAAACCGCGACGACACCGCCCGGGTACTTTTTATAAATACCCTGTAATTTTACACTTGCCATTTTTGAACCTCCATAACTTATGTTTGCCTACTATGTTTGCTTACATAGAATAGCACATTTTTTTTAAATAGTATACGGTTTATTTTCACAAATCACATGCTTGAAAATTGGGCACTATGACGTATATTCCGATAAAAAATGAGAGATTCTACAATTTTTTAACAAAATGTTACGGCGAAACGCGGGATTTTAAACATTTGTAATACTTTATATGTGCTATTCATTCCGGCATCGGCAGGCCCGCGGCCTCGTAAATCGAGCGCGTTTCCCCCTCCGTAAGCTCGCGGTATCCGCCCTCGGGAAGATCCCCGTCCAGAACCAGCGGGCCGACGGAAACCCGTTTCAAATAGCGAACCCGGCTACCGAGCACCGAAAACATGCGCTTGACCTGGTGGAATTTTCCCTCGTACACCACCGTCTCTGCCCGCGTCTCGCCAGGCTCGTAGATCAGCTCCGCCCCGAGACAGCGGTATCCGTCCTCGAGCACGACCCCGGCCGCGAAGCTCTCCGCCGCTCCCTCCGGCAGCGGCCTGTCGAGCTCGACGAAATAGCGCTTCGGTACGTGCCGGTTAGGCGAGATTATCCCGTGAATCAACGCGCCGTCGTTGGTCATCAGCAGCAGACCGACGGCGTCCTTGTCCAGTCTTCCGGCGGGTTTTAGGTCCATAAACGCGTATCTCCCGGAAAGCAGGTCGGCCGCGGTTTTATCGCGCCCGTCCTCCGTCGCCGACAAAACCCCCGCCGGCTTGTTCATCATTACCGTAACAAACATCCTGTAGGGAAACACCCGGCCGTCGACGGATACGGCGTCAGCCGCCGTATCCGTCTTTCTGTCCGGAATTCTACATACTACGCCGTTTATGGTGACCCTGCCGGAGCGTATGATCTGCCGGATATCCTTTCGCGTCCCTATCCCGAGATCGGCTAAAAATCTGTCGAGTCGGAGCAGCATGGCCCTGCTAAGCCTTCGGCGCCGCGGCTTCGGCCACGGCCTGGGCGATAAATTCGTCAAGCGCCTTAGGGCCGAGGTCCCCGCCGGAGCGCGACCGGACCGATACCATCCCCGCTTCGGCTTCCTTGTCGCCCACCAGCAGCATATAGGGCAGCTTCTGGATCTGCGCCTCGCGGATTTTGTAGCCGATTTTCTCGTTTCTCGAGTCGATCTCGGCCCTTAAGCCGGCTGCGCGGAGCTTGTTCAAAACCTCCGCGCCGTACTCCCTGTTGCGCTCGGTAATCGGCAGCACCCGTACCTGTTCGGGTGCGAGCCACATCGGCATCGCTCCGGCGTATTTCTCGATCAGCAGCGCGAGAGTCCTTTCGTAGCAGCCGATTGACGTCCGGTGGATGACGTAGGGGTATTTCTTTTCGCCGTTTACGTCGGTGTAAACCATCTCGAAGCGTTTGGCGAGCTGGAAGTCGATCTGGATAGTAATCAGCGTGTCTTCCTTGCCGTACACGTTCCTGATCTGAATGTCGAGCTTCGGGCCGTAGAACGCGGCCTCGCCGGAGGCCTCCGTATAGTCGATTTTAAGGTCGTCAAGAATGGCGCGCATCCTGTCCTGGACGGCTTCCCACTGCTCCGCGGAGCCGATGTATTTTTCCTTGTTGTTCTCGTCCCACTTAGAAAAGCGGTAGGAGACGGAATCGTCCAGCCCGACGGCTTTCAGCATGAACTTAGCGAGGTCGAGGCAGCCGCGGAACTCGTCCTCAAGCTGCTCGGGGGTGCAGGCGATATGTCCTTCTGAGATTGTGAACTGTCTTACGCGGATAAGCCCGTGCATCTCCCCCGAGGCCTCGTTGCGGAAAAGCGTCGAGGTCTCGTTTAGCCGCATCGGCAGGTCTCTGTAGCTGCGGGTGCGGGCCAGATAGTACTGGAACTGGAACGGGCAGGTCATCGGACGCAGCGCGAAAACCTCGCCCTCGGCGTCCGGGTCGCCCATGATGAACATGCCCTCGCGGTAATGGTCCCAGTGCCCCGATATCTTGTACAGGTCGCGTTTCGCCATATAGGGCGTCTTGGTCAGCAGGTAGCCCCGGCGCTGCTCCTCGTCCTCGACGAAGCGCTGCAGAATCTGAATCACCCTCGCGCCCTTGGGCATCAGAATCGGAAGCCCCTGGCCGATCACGTCGACGGTGGTGAAATACTCCAGCTCCCTGCCGAGCTTGTTGTGGTCGCGCTTTTTCGCCTCTTCCAGCTCGGCGAGATAGGCGTCAAGCTCCTCGCGGGTTTTGAACGCGGTGCCGTAGATGCGCTGCAGCATCTTGTTCTTCTCGTTGCCGCGCCAGTAAGCGCCGGTGACGCTCAAGAGCTTAAAGGCCTTCACCGCGCTGGTGTAGCGCATATGGGGGCCGGCGCACAGGTCGGTGAACTCTCCCTGTTCGTAAAAGCTGATGGGCTCGCCCTCCGGCAGGTCGCGGATCAGCTCAAGCTTGTAGGGCTCGCCCCGCTTTTCCATAAACGCCAGGGCCTCTTCCCGCGGGAGCTCGTAGCGCTTGATCTGCAGGTTCTCCTTGATGATTTTTTTCATCTCGGCCTCGATCTTCGGCAGGTCCTCCTGGGTAAGCGGGGTCGCTGTGTCGAAATCATAATAAAAGCCTGTGTCGATAGCCGGCCCAATCGCCAGCCTGACATCCGGGTAAATCCGTTTTACGGCCTGCGCCATCACGTGGGACGCGGTGTGGCGCAGCGTCCTCAAGTTGTCCTGTTCCATTTTTATTACCTCTTTAAACAAATATTCTAAAACTCCGGCGAAAGCGGCTAAAAACAATCCCGCCCCAAGGAATAAAATCCAAGGGGCGGGAGTTATCCCGCGGTTCCACCCTAATTTATCGCTTTAATGCGCGTTTTTAACGGAACATAACCGCCGGGGCTTACCGGGGCTTTCGCCCTTTGCGCCCAGGAGCTCCGGAGGGGTGCGGCGCGCCCCTTTGCCCTAAACGCTCCCACCTGCCGTTTCCGGCCGCGTTTTTCTCTGGGGATACCGCGAAACGCGGCACCTTTGGCAAATTCAGACGCCCTTGTCTCCATCAACGCTTTTAATTCGAACTATTTACTTGTTATTATACAACATCATGCCCGTTTTGTCAAATAAAATCCGCGTTTATATGAAATTCGGGAGGTATGCGCCGAGTTTTTGCAGGCTCCGCTGCAGCTTTCTGGTCTCCACGGCTCTTACGTCGCCGTTTTTGTCGCAGGCCAGCGCCGCGGCGGTTCCGGCCGCCTGCCCCGTTATATAGCAGCCCGGCATCACGCGGATTGAGGCCTCCATCTGCCTGTCTGTACCCGCGCACCTGCCGCAGACCAGCCCGTTGTCGAGACCCGCCGGAATCAAGCAGCGGTACGGTATTCCGTAGGACTCGCCCTTCTGATACCGGAGCGTCCGGAACTCGTTTATGAACTTATCATAGGAGGCTTTGTCCGGCGCCATGATGTGTATATCCACCGGGTAAGAGAAACGCCCGATCTCGTCGTCAAACACGGCCCTTTTGTTGAAATCATTAATGTTCAGCGTGTAATCGCACTTCACGCGCCGTGACTCGCGCACGCCGAGGCACGCGCCGGTGGTATAGAGCTCCATGTTCTCATAGCCGGTTAGGTACTCCTTGTAATAGCGCTCATACTCCGCCATATACTCGCGCCCGCGGAGCATCGCGGCAGTCAGAGAGCGCTCGTCCGTTGCGTCGACATTGAAGCAGTGGCCGATATTGCCGCCGCCCATCGACTCCGTAATCTTGAACATCCCGGGCAGGTGTCTGTCCTCGTATTTGAAAATTCCGTCTTTAAATGCCTGTTCAAGGTTTTTGTCATCCGGGCCCTGGGTGCGGGTGAAGTCGATGCCGCCCCAGAGCGAGCACAGCGTCGGCGGCATGCAGTTGCCCTGCTCGTCGCCCAGCTCGGCGTCCGCTCCCGCCCATACGGACAGATCCCCGTCGCCGGTGGCGTCTATATAGACCTTCGCCTTCACGGCAAAGATCCCGCTTTTCGCCGAGAGGACTACGCAGTCGATATGCCCGTTTTCGGCGAGCACGTCGATAAGCGAGGTGAAAAACGAAAATTTGACCCCCGCGCCCGCAAGCAGCCTGTCGTAGATCAGCTTCAGCTTCTCGTGGCGTATCGGGACCGTACCGTAGTGGATTTGCCCGTCGCCCGTCACCGCGTCGTGTATCTCCCGGCCGATCCCTCCGGCGAGGAAGTTGACCCCGTCGGTGAAAGACATAAACGCCGGCACAAGCCCGGACGTCCCCGCGCCGCCGAAACAGCCCTGCGCCTCCGCCAAAAACACCCGCTTGCCGTTTCTCGCCGCGGCGACCGCGGCCGCCGCGCCCGCCGGGCCCCCTCCCGCGACAAACACGTCCGTCTCATAGCGCACGTCGATTTTCTTCCAGTAATCAAGAAAAGCCATTGCATAAACCCCTTTCGCTTAAGTCTTCATCCATAGCTCTCTATACCGCCCGATCCCGTCTGTCCGGCTCCCGGGCATATCCTCGTTTTACTGTACCCAAACTCATGCTATAATCCTACACGCTATCACCCGCGCTGTCAAGCTATTTAAGCGGTTTTGCCTCCGCGCACCCTTTGCCTTGACAGGTCAGCGGCGATGATCTATACTCTTTCCATGGCCGGAATGTCAAGGGGGAATGAGCGGATGGACCGTGAGCTTTTTCTCCGCGCCTGCGGCGAGGTGTGCGCGGATAAAAAGAGGGACTCCGGGATAGGCGTGCTGGGCGAAAAGACGCTCCACGCCGTGATTAAGCGCTATCTCGAGCCCTATGACGGCAGCCGCGAGGTCAAAATCGGCAGGCTGTACGCTGACATCGTCGGGGAAGACGGTATTTTCGAGATACAGACCCGGGATTTTTACAGGCTCCGCAAAAAGCTGGACGCGTTCCTGCCAATCTGCCGTGTCACCGTTGTCTACCCGGTCGCCGCCCGGAAGCATATCAGCTGGATCGACCCGGCCACCGGCGAAGTCACGAAAAGGCGGAAGAGTCCGAAAACCGGCGGCCCCTGCGAGGTCTTCCCGGAGCTCTATAAAATCAAGAGCTATCTGAAGCACGAGAACTTCAGGCTCTGCGTGATGCTCATCGATATGGAAGAATACCGAATTCTGAACGGCTGGAGCGCGGATAAAAAGAAGGGCTCGGAGCGCCACGAGCGCATACCCCTCGCCCTTGCGGACGAGCTCTACTACGAATCCCCAGCGGATTACATATCCCTCGTCCCCGCGGAGCTGCCGGGCAAATTCACCGTAGTGGATTTCAAAAAAGCCGCCGGTCTCGGCACGAAAGCCGCCGGGACCGCGCTGAACGTCCTGGCCTATCTCGGCGTCTTCGCCCGGGCCGGCAAGGACGGAAGGAAATACCTGTACGAAAGGGCGATGCCGTAAAAATCGGGCAAAAGCAGCCCGTTTTAGATAAATAAGCTGCCTAGATTTGTCAACCGGCAGCAAGTAAATGTCGTTTCCAAATATTGCTTGCGCAAATAGCGATATCGTGGCGCGGACGCCTGATGAGCGGGACGGCGCTTGTCCGGGTGGAGATATGTTTTTTTCTATGCAATGCGGTATAATTATACTGCTCTGAGAGATACGAGGATAAATATAGGAGATAATACAATGCTTGATAACAACAACGGAATTATGTTTTTACCATCAGAAGAATGGCGGACGGAAATCAAGAAGAGAGCGCACGCGCTGAACCAGGAGTTCAATGCGCTCACCGAATATCAGCCGGAAGAGAGGAAAGCGGTTCTTACAAAATTGCTCGGCGAACTGAACGAAGGAGTATCCTTTAACGGCCCGATACGTTTTCATTACGGAGTACATACAAAGATCGGCAAAAACACCTTTATTAATTTCAATTTCACCTGCCAGGACGATGCGGAAGTTGTCATCGGCGAAAACTGCGATATCGGTCCGAACGTCACCATAGTTACTCCGCTGCATCCGATGCTCCCAAACGAGAGAAAGGAACTTATGTGCCCCGACGGAGTAAAACGCAGATTATGCTATGCCAAGCCCGTTCACATTGAAAGAGGCTGCTGGATCTGCGCGAATGTTACTATTTTGCCGGGAGTCACCATCGGCGAAAACTGCGTTATCGGCGCGGGCAGCGTTGTCACAAGGGACATCCCCGCAAACAGCTTTGCGGCGGGAAACCCCTGCCGCGTGATAAGGACGCTGAGCGAACAGGATTCAATGAGAAATAAGCCGGAAATCCTCGGCGACTGCAAAGTTGTCGAAGAAGAGATATAAGGGTAAATAAAAAGAAAGACTCCGTAAACCGAAACAACCGGTAAATGGAGTCTTTGTCGAATCACCTAAAAAGCATGATATTAACAATGATCATTTCGCAAGGATAACCACCCAGCGGACATCGCCTTTGGTCAGCACATCACCTTCAAGCGAGAGCTTGTCACAGCTTTCCAGTCTTTCGCCTTTGTCGTCTGTTTGGGCGTACAGCTCGGCGTCCGTGGGAATTTTGGCGTAAAGCCTCACTTTTTCTGCCGATGAGTAAACCTGCCAGCCCTTAGTATATCCGTAGGGGAGCCGTTCCCTGGAGATTTCGTTGAAGATGATTTCCGCGGGGGAATCGGTAAAGGAGTAGTGTTTACCGTCAACGGCGATGCCTGTGGCACCGCGGCCCCGAAATCCCACAAGCTTTCCATAGCGGTTCAGCCGGTACTGTAAAATACCCTGCCCGGTATAGGAAATCCGATGTCCTTCCAACGGGAAGTCATGAAGATCAAGCTCAAGGTTCACCATATACTTGTAGTTTTCCAGGGTTTTGGCATCCCTTTGGGGGTCTCTGGAAAATCCGCCCTCCCAAAGCTCCTTCATCGGATAATAGTGATTACAGATGGAATATGTGCCGCAGGTAAACTTTGTGGCAAAGTATTTGGAGTTACGGCTGACGGTTTCGGTGTTGTCAAGCGAGGACAAGCCGCCGTAAGCGCCTATGGCCTTCAGAACATCAAACAGGGTTCTCGGCGCATCGCCGCTTTCACCGCTCTGGTCATCCCTGAGCCGGCAGCCGATGTAGCATAAAAGGCCTTTTACGCAGGGCTTGATCACACCGATAGGGGTCTTGCCTGAATAGGCAACCACTTCGGTGTCTTCTTTCGGCTGCAGGGAATATAGGCGGTCCACAAGGAAATCGGTCGGCACAAACTGGGGTTTTACGGTTTTCAGGGCGCCGCCAAAGGTAACTTTTGACCCTTTGCCGCCCTCAACAAGGGACTGAACCGAGGCAATGCCAAAGGCATCCAGCCATTTTTGCGGGACTTTACCGTTTTTATCCGCAGCGGGAGCCGCATTCCAAAGCACCCGTCCGCCGCCTTTGGCAAAGCGGAGGAGCAGTTCTAAGAACTTCGGTTCGTAATAGGGCTCAAATCCCACAACGACGGCGGAATATTCGGCGATGCCGAGCTTGAGTCTTCCGTTGATTATACGTCCGAGCTCGACGATTCTGTCGGCGGGGCAGTAGTTGGCATAGCCGTATTGGACCATCCAGCTGCCGAAGCGCTCCTCCACCGAGGTCAAATGCTTTGGATAGACATACAGAACATCAATACTGCGGGGCCGTCCTTCGGTCATGATGTAATTTAAGGGGGACCGCGCCGTGCCATAGCCGATATCCACACAATTGAAACGTTTGCGGCATTCCTCCGGAAATCCCCAGCTGCCCCATGAACCGACCTCATTGCGGTTAAGAGCTCCGAGAGAAGCGGCCATGGCGCCGCCGTAATAGTTCCGGTCAAACCAGCCGCATTCGCAGAAGTCATTACCGCCGTAGGAGAAATAATCGTTCCATTTGAAGTAGTCATAGCACCCCGAAATGCATTCACGGATTGTGGAGGAATAAACATAATCGGGGGTGTAATCGTAGGCGCAATAGCCGTTTATGGTAGCGCCGTTGAACATGGTGCTCACTTCGCCCGGGGCGTACTGGTCGCAGGTGGGGGATTCCTGCCAGGTGGCGTGTCCGAGACAGTTGGGATCCCATCCGGTATTTTTAACATATGTATTCCGGATGTAATCTCTTGCATCGCAGCAGATATCCACAACCCGGTCCTGCAGCATTTCATAATAGGTTTTGCGCAGGCGGAAGGTGCGGTACAGCTGCGCCGTTGTCGGGCCGAGCACGTGCTGTGTGCTGCTGCGACCTAAGGTTTCTCTGTCGCAGAGCATATCGTAGCCGAAATAAATCAGCGCCTTGTCGAAGTCCGCAAATACGTCATCCTCCTTGGCAAGCTCGGCTTGGAAGTTGTCGGTCATGTATCTGGTCGGCAGCTCATAAGGGCCGAAATGGGCAAAGTCCCAGTCGAATTGGATATGCATTTCATCCGAATACAGTTCCAGGAATTTCACGCCCTGAGCGCGGTACATATCGATAACCTTATGCGCATAATTATACACTTCGGGATGAAAATAATCCATTTCGGGGGTATCCATGTGGAACACGGCGAATACGCGGTTGCCCTTTTTGTCGGTGTGTCCCGAAACCCTCATGTGTCTCTTTCCGAAATATTTTTCCAGCTTCCAACTGTCGCCGGATACCGCGCAGGTGAAATCGCTTTCTTCCAGTTCGACAATGGATTTCGGCGGAATAACAAGGTATTGTCCCCCTGCATCCTTTTCGGTATAGACAAACAGACGGGCTTTTACAAATTGCGGGTAGGTGTAGCCCTTATTATTGCACCAGCGCTCCGACAGCGCGCCGTCAAAGCAGAAGTCACCGTTTTCATCCAATATGCCTTCGGCAAAAAATCGGTGACCGCCGCCCACACCGACATCTTTTTTGAAGGTGCGGCCCAGATCCAGCGGGTTGGTTACACTGGCGCCGATACCCATGCCGTATTTGGCGGCATATTCCGAAATTTTCTTAGTACAGTCGATAAATTCGGGGTGGGTCAGATGGAGCTCCCGCTCGCCGCCGCCGAAAAAGTGGTCGTGGAAAAAGGTAATGTATTTGCAATCTCTTTTGGCGGCTCTTTCACAGATATCTTTCAGAGACGTGGGCGCCATGGCGGTATTGGCGGCTTTGCTTGCAAAGGTCTCCTCGGGGGTGTTTGCAAAGCAACGCAGTTGGTCGTCGTCGGTCAGCACGATCCCTGTATGGGCAACCAGGGATCTAAGCGGTGGGTTCTGCTTGAGTTTCGGTTTAGACATAATAGCATGCTCCTTCTGCTTTTCCCGCAATACGGTTCGATGTTGATTTTTTTCAACAATCATTATGATACCGCCGATACGGGAGACAAGTCAAGAGAAAAAGATTTCGTTGAGCGGGAGGGAGGAGTATAAGCAGCAAATCCCCCCAGTTTTGCTAATCAAGCGCATAACCGGGGGGCATATCTTTATTATTTCTTTTTCGGGAAGAACTCTCTGGGATTCACGAGAATGTTCTTGCCGTCTCGCTCCTCTTCAAAGGGTCTGCCCATAAGCTGGTGATAGGTGATCTGCTCCTCTTCGCCCTCTTTTACGCGGAAAACAACAGTATAGTCCCCCTGAAGATAGAATCTGTCTCTGTCGTAATACTTGCACAGCACCGCATAATGGTTTCTTCTGACCTTATGGACTCTGAGTCTGCTCTGGGGAATAAGAACAGTGTCGGCCTTCACATAGGAATAGATATTTTCGTCACGGTTTGCAAGGTGGTGAGCCGCCTGAAGGTAATTGCAGGAAAGTTCGTCCGGCAGATAGTATTTCTGAAGCACATTGCCGTTTTCCTCGTCACAGTCACCGAGGATAAGCAGGGTTCTTCCGTCAAAGCTTAGTTTAATGATTGTGGATGTGGTGTTAAGGCCGGGGATGCAGACATTTTTCTCGTTTTCATAGAAAAGATCCTCATGGGTCTGCATGACATCCACTATCAGATTCGAGAATGTAAATCTTTCACCGGTGTGGGGCCGCAGATAGACCGCATCCGGGCAGTATTTGTCAATGGCGGCGCGGATTACACTGTAGTACCTTTCCGCTCCCTTAACAAACTCCGGATCGGCGCGGGTGCGGGCGTCACCCAAATACTCGCGGTTCGGGAAGTTGAAAAGCGTGCGCTCAACATTTAAAATATCACCATACTTTTTTAGCATGTTGAGGAAAAATTCCATGTGGTCGTCATGGGCATGGGTGCAGAACCAGCAGCAGATATTTATTTTTTCACCGGTTTCTGTCTTTGTAATATCTCTCAGACGAACCATCACTTCTTCCAGAGCTTCGTCCGTGGCCTGAATGTTTTCGCCGCCGTCCACAAGAAATAGTCTGTTGTCATGTGTGCGGACCGCATACAGCATTCCGCAGCTTGAGATTTTACCGATGACGGGCTCGCCGGTGAAGAGACCGAACTGCATAAGCTCGGTGTCGTCTCTGGTTTCCGGAAGGTCTTTGCCTTTGAGGAAATCACCGACAGCAACAGAGGAATTATCCTCGATTATCCTCGCCTGTCCGCATCTCTTCATGAAGTATGTATATATAATCTTCCCTTTGCCGATGTATTCGCGGAAAAGGCCGTATGCCTCGTCACGGGAAAACCCGGCTTCAAATCCCACATTTTCAAGCTCCGCGCAGTATTTCAGGAAAGCGGAGGATGAGGTTCCGTTTACAAGGTGCATGTATGAAAGCCCTTTGTCGTGGGGTTCTCCTAAATTGTAAAATCCGTTTCCGAGCTCAAAAAACTCCGGGAAAAGAACACCGTCTCCGTACTCCGGCACTCCGGAAAGCTGCCACGTATCTGTTTTCATAACTGACCTCCGGGATTATTTTTATATATATTATAAAACGTTAACAAAAAAACGTCAACTATTCCCCGAATATTTTCGAAACCTAAAACCAAGTGAAAATTCCCGATGCCGCATACCGCGCCACGGCACCGTCTCATTTTTCGTTCTCCCCTATATTTTTATTCTCGCCTATTTGCCGCTTTTTCAGCGCATTATGTACGTTGTTCCCCTGAAGATTTCATCTGCTGCAAAGGCAATCCAGCAGCCCGTCAGCCCCAATACCAGCTTTACGTCGAAAACCCGCGATAACAGCACGCTGAATGCAAAGCATGATATCAACAGCAATTCCATCGAGTTTTCCTATATCAATCCGTAGTTGCTCGCCGTCTAAGAAAAACTCTAGAGACTCTTGCAAAAAAACGGAAATTAGGGTATATTATCCTACGATACGCACACCGGATATGCACTTGAAAAAAGGAGCTCTAATGATGTATTACTCCGTTTTTAACGGCGCATATTCGGGTGGACCCATAGCGAGCGCAGTTCCCGAAGGCTCCGTATAAAAAAAGGTGGGTTTTATAGAGATTCCATCACATAAAGGAGAGTATTATGGACCATACAACATATCTGCAAAGCCTTTTAGACGAAGGCGGCTTAATTACGCTCTCTCATGGCTTTTATGAAATTACAAGGCCGCTTGAGATCTGCAACAATACGCACCTGTTATGCTCACCCAATGTTACCATAAGACTGGCGGACAACGCCAACTGTCCGATGCTTGTAAACCGGTGCCGGGGGCAGGAAAAGCCAAGCCGTCGCATCATCATCGAAGGCGGGGTTTGGGACGGAAACAACATCGGGCAGGACCGTGACAAATACGTCCATCCCCTGGCAAAAGTGGGACAGGCCTTTTCCTTTGCCTGCACTGAGGATTTATGTATCAAGGGCCTTACGATTAAGGATCCCAACAGTTATGGCATCATGCTTACGGATACCAGGCGTTTCACCGTGCGTGATATCCGCTTCGATTGCAACTGTCTGACCCTAAACCAAGACGGGATTCATGTAAACGGATATGCCTATGACGGATATATCACAAATATTACAGGCAACACAAACGACGATATGATTGCGCTGAATACCGATGAGGGCGATTTCTTTTCGCCGTGTAATGACACTGAAAATATCGTAATTGACGGAGTTTACGGTGGAGATAACGGCTGGACCGCAGTTAGATTACTTTCCAGAAATGCGCATATGAAACAGATCGTCATCAGAAATATATTCGGCGCCTATAAATTTAACGCTGTATCCTTCACGCATTGGGACAGCCCCGATGAGGATTACGGACATTTTGACAACGTCATCATAGAAAATGTATTTGCCACCTCCTGCCGAACCTCCGGCACAGGTCATGGCGGACTGATTTGGTTCCAGGATGGGGTGCATCATGTTGGTACGGTGATAATAAGGAACTTCATCAGAAATGAGCGTGAAGGGCTGAATAACGAGACTGCTCAAATTACGATAGGCAAGGATGTATCCATTGATACGCTGATTCTGGAGCATGTAAAGCAAAAGGTATTCAACCGTCAGCCGCAGCTCGATATTTCACCCCAGGCCAAAATCGGTTCATTTTTCATAGACGGAATCGAAAAACGGTAATCCCCCTAAAAAAGGTATATTCCGGCCCCCGGCAGGTCGCTGCGCAGAGCGGCGCAATTGTGATAACAGACAACGATTGCGCCTTGACGCAGCTTTTCGGAACTGCCGCACACAAGGAGTACGACATATAGAATGGACCACCCCGTTATGGAGTGGTCTTTACTTTTTTGGCCCCGCTTGAAGATAGTCGGTCAAAAATTACTTGCTTGGTGTAATCCATTTAACGAACGCCTTTTTGTTCCAACCGGACGCTCCAAAGACTGCGCAATGCCAAAATATCCTTATCCCGGCACCCTGTCTCGTTTTTTCCTTGTAATACAGGCTTTTCGATAGGTAAAATAAAAGGTACTCAGTGGAATTGTATTATCCGCTGAGTACCGACATGGTGCGGGTAACAGGACTTGAACCTGCACAGCCTTGCGACCATAAGAACCTGAATCTTACGCGTCTGCCAATTCCGCCATACCCGCATGTTGAATTTGTGACGGAATGTATATTATCACAGTTTCCTCCTGTTGTCAAGCTGTTTTATGCTTCCAGGCGTTAAAATCGCCCGCCGCTTCCGACACGGCGGGCGGTTTTCGCTCGGAGGTTTTTACCCTATTGCCTCAAAAAGCACCAGCTCGCTTGTCAGCGCGCCCGGCAGGCGGATGCGCAGGCCGCCGTTTGCCAGCTCGAAGCCGGAGACCTCGGTCGCGGAGCGGGTGTTGTCGAGAGTTACGCGGTAGGTCTTCGCAGGGTCGGCTCCGCGGGAGTAGACGACCGTTGCGTCGCCGTCGGCCTCCGCGAGACGGAATACGCCTATGATGCCGCGGGATTTGTCGTGCGCGGCAAGCTCGAGCACACCGTATCCGGTAGCGAAAGCGCCGGGCAGTTCCGGGGTGTGGTGGAAGATGTCGCTGTCCGGCAGCATCGGACGTACGAAGTTCTTGTAGATCTCCACGTTGCGGCGGATTTCCGCGAGCATCCCGGGGTTGTGTTCTACGTAGTTCGGTTTGACAACGGCGATGCTCGGGTATGCAAACAACAGATTGCGCATCTGCGTCTGCAGTTCACCGGTCATATAGCTGTTCTGCCCGCCGACAAGCCGGTTGATGAACTCCGGCGGCAGCGCCACGCTCATGCCGTTCGTGATGCGGAACGCGTTCGGGTGCAGCTGCCAGTCTGTGATCCACGTCTCGGAGAAGCGGCGCAGCATCCCTAGGTCGGTGCGTCCGCCCCCGCCCGCGCAGTTTTCGAAAACGACGTTCGGGAAGCGCGCGCGCAGCCGGTCAAAAATCGCGTAGAACGCCTGCTGGTGCCTTGCGTAGCTGTTCTCCACGTAGCCGCCGTGCTCGTAGCAGCAGAGTATGTCGTTCGCGCCTACATTCCAGTCGAGCCGGAAGAATGTGCAGTCAAGCTGCTCTATCATCGTGGAGAGCTCGTTCTCCACCCATGCGGCGCATTCGGGGTTCGAGAGGTCGAGCAGGCCCGCACCGTTCGGCTCGCCGTAATATGTGCGCTCTATCCAATCCGGATGTTCGCGCATCGCGCGGGACTTCGGACCGATGCGCTCGGCGTCGAACCAGAGCCCGAACTCGAGGCCGTATTCGCGGCACTTCTCGCGGACGCTCCTGAGCCCGTCCGGGTAGCGGTTCGTGTTGACGTGCCAGTCGCCCGCGCAGTTCCACCACTCATTCTCGCAGAACGGCTCGCAGTACCACGCCGCGTCGATCCAGAACAGCTCCGCGCCGACGGTGTGGGCGTGCTCGACGGCGAGCATCGTGGACTCGTAGCTCATGTCGTATTCGGGGCCGATCGCGGCCTGCACCCAGCCGCACTTGCCCATCGCCAGCGGCTTAGCAACGCTCTTTCGGACGTGCCGGTGCATCGCGTTGACCGCTTCGTCCAGCCCGCCGAACACGCAGCCGAGGTGCAGCTCCGGCGAAGCCCACGCCTCTCCCGGCTCAATTGTGCGGATCGGCGCGGGGCTGTCCATATCCACCCGCATCTGCAGCGTCGCGGGGAGATTGCGCTGATTGTTGTAGTCGAAGGTGAAGGCGTAGCCGCCGCTCCACGCGAACTGCCCGATAAATGTCTCGCCCGAGACACGGTTCTCGAGGACGAACATCGGGTGGCGGTGCTTGTCGCGGCGGTAGCGTCCGGCGATCGTGTAGATCTCTGAGGGCAGCTCCTCCCAGACGAAGTTGCCCTCGCTGCAGGAATGATCATCCTTGAAGTAGCCGACACGATAGGGCGACAGTCTGTCCGCAAGCTTGAACATCTGGCTGTTCAGTACCTGCGCACCGCCCGCGAGCGGCGCAAGCACGCTGACCGCCGCAGTATTTTCGCCGCGGTTGACGATCTCCAGCCAGCGCTCCAGCACCGGCGTTCCGTCCAGCTTCGTGCAGATAACGACGTCCACCGGGCGCACGGTGTGGCGCAGCGTCACGCGCGCGGTTACACCCTTATCTGTACGCTCGATTATGCAGCCGAGGCACTCAATGTGCGAGGTGAGCGACTGCCCGTCTACAACCGCGTCAAACGAGGCGGGCGCGCGGAACAGCCACTTTGAGTCCATCCACGACGGCGCGCTGACGGGGTTCGTCTCCATCATATACCCCGCAGCGTTATATGAGAGCGTCACCCAGCGGCCGCCGCGCAGCCCCTCTTCAAAGACGAAGTTTGCCGTCCGGTAAGCGACCGTCGGCCCATATTTTTCCGAATATTCAACGTTGCAGTAGTTTTGCCAGTCTTGCAGCATTCCGCAGTCCTCCTTCGATTCTGTAAACCTTCCCATTCGGCGCGCCCCGCCCTCGAACCTCTTAAAGCAGCGAATATTACCGATGTGGAGCGAGATCGGCGTCAAATAACGGCGCGGCGACGGTAATTAAACCCGCACACCCCTGCGGCCGTAAGAACCTGAATCTTACGATTGCAAATTCCGCCGCAGACGCCGACAGAATGTATACTAATGCAGTTTCCGCCCCTTGTCAAGCCGCTTTACGCTTCCGGGCATTAAAATCGCCCGCCGCGTTTTAAGCGGCGGGCTTATTTCATCTGTCCTGGAAAATCAGTTTTTCTATATCCGCAAGCGTTACGTCGCCTCTTTTGCCGGTCTCCTTCAGCAGCTTGTTATACCTGCCTATCCAGTACGGCATGCTCATATTGTACGTCTTCTCCAGACATACGTCCCTGCTGCCGTCGACCGAATTGTAGACGTTGCTGCCGCCGGAGCCCCGCTCTTCCATGCAGAGGGCGCACGGGAGCTTGTAATTCTCATACCAGAGCCTTGAGCTGTCTTCAAAGACACCCGGCCTCGTCCTATTATCAATTACAAACATCCGGTTGTTCAGCGGGAAATGCATCAGCTGCCAGCGGATCATTTCGCCGCACGACCTGCCGAAGCCGTCGAATTGCTCGGCCTCCGGGTGGGCTAGCTGGTAAGTAAGATACCATTCGACGTCCCGGGAGTATTTCAGATATTTCCACCAGGACTCGACGCCCGCAAGGTATTTTTCCCTGATAACCTCGTCGTCCTCCAGCTGCATAAGCGTATAATACGAGACCGCCGACATCCTGATATCGGAGTAGTTTGCCGTCTTTATTACGAGATTCAGCACCTCCTCGTCGTCGAGGTACCGGTCCGACCGCTTTCTGATCCCCGCGGCGGAGCGCTCGTAATACTCGCTCAGCAGGTCGGCGTAGCGGTACGGCTCTTCGAGCGCCAGCTTCCGGTATTCCGCGTTCCACTGCCCATCCCCCGTGACATGGTAAGCCACCTTGAACAGCTGCAGAAGGATGGAGAGCCCCAGCGGCGCGTCGGTGATGCCGTAGAAGTCCTTATTCATATAGTACTCTCTGCTCATCCTCGCCCACGAGGTCGGCTGGCCCCCGGCGTCCGTCAGGCAGTAGCCGTTATCCCTGATGTGCCGGGCGTGCCTCGCCGCGATCACCCTGATAATCTCGGCGAGCTCCGGATCGTCCGGCCCGAGAATATCGTAGGCCAGGTGCCAGAGCGCGTAATGCCCCACAAGCTCGTCGTTCGAGGTGTCGCATTTATATATGATGTCATCGTCCCGATAGCATTTGCCGGTATCGGGGTTGATGATGGTGTTGTAAAGCTTTTTCAGCCGTTCGGGAATCTCCATCGAGCTGTCTATTGTCAGCAGCGGCGGGATATCGTCGCCCTTGTCCGAGGATGTGGGAATGCGCACCGAGACCAGCTTCCCGTCCGGCTTGAACTTTTTCCGAAAGAAAACGCCATCCCCGAAGGGTACGGGGTCTTCCGAGGAATTCACATGGTAGGACCGCGCGATATAGCCCTCAACATTCTTGAAGACGATTTCGGGCATCGTGTCTATCGTCGCCCAGTCCTGGGGGTTCGCGGGCGCGGGCACGTATTCGACCATGCCGACCGGCCCGTGGTCCGGCAGCGTCGTCTTGTTCTCCCTGCCCTCGATTAAGTACTCGTCGCTGGCGCGGTTGCTGGCCGGCTTGTTGTAGCGGACAAAGGAAGGTACATAACCCTTCCAGCCAGGAATATAGGCCAGCAGCAGGCAGGCCTCCGTCCACAGCGTGGCAAGCTTCTTCGCCCTTTCGATTTCCGCCTTGGAAGCTGTTCCCTCGTCCCTCAGAACGGCATAACGGCACAGATCCCCCATCGCCACAAGGGAGGTCCATAGCCCGTCGTTGTCCGAGGGATGACCCACAAAGGTCTTCTTGACCGGATCCCATCTCCCCCCGCTCACCATGCCGCGGCGGTTCATGTATTTATAGTTAATCTCGGAGAGCAGCTCGGCTTTCGCCCGGGCGTTCATCAGCCGCATCCCAATATGGGAGACCCCGGTGGCGGTCAGCACCCATACGCCGTTATCCCCGTCGGACTGGATAACCCTGACATGATTATCCAACAAAAACGCTGTCGCCCGGAAGCACTGCACTCTGTCCAGCGGCTCAGGCTCCTTTTCGTTTATGCGCCAGAGTCCCTCCCGGCTGCCCACCCAGAGTATGCGGTCGTTTCCCTCGTAAACGCAGGTAATGTCGCGCCTGCCGAGATAAGGCGGCAGCCTTTTCGCCTGCGCGGCGGTCAGCCTGGTTTTCGGGCACGCCAGCAGCGCGGCCGCCCTTTCCGGAGCCTCTGCTATTCGCTTTCGGATGGCGAAACGCTGATAGGTTTCCTTCATCTCTATAGGGCTCCCCTGGTAATCTCTTTTACCACCCATGGTCAGACCTCCTCTTGCGTGGGATTTATCGATTTCTCATCTGAATTATAAAGTAAAACGCTTTCTTTGTCAACTGTACTGGAATCGCCCGGGGACAAGCGGCCCCGCCGCGGCGCAGGATATCCCATGCTTCCCTAAAAAACATCCGATTCATTTGAGACTTTCGGCTGTATTTCCGGCGCCGGATATGTTATAATGGTGCCTATAGAACGGAGGGAAAAGCATGGTAAAGAAGTTTTTCACGTTAAGCTTTGACGACGGCACCGTGCAGGATATACGCTTTGTCGGGCTTATCGACCGATACGGTTTAAAATGTACATTTAATCTTAATTCCGGTCTTTTCGGCACACACCACAGAATAATGCATGACGGCATTGACTGCGACCATACGGAAATCGAGGCTTCGCAGGTACATGACCTCTACGCCGGCCACGAGGTCGCGGTCCACACGCGAACCCACCCGAATCTTTTAACGCTCGACAAAGAACAGATTATACAAGAGGTCGACGGCGACCGCAGGGCGCTGGAGGCGCTCTGCGGCTACCCTGTGACAGGCATGGCGTATCCCGGCGGTCCCTTTTACAACGAATTCGTAATCAGCACGATCGTCGAAAACACGCCGATTCGCTACGCCCGCACGACGAACGCCCACCACACCTTCGAGCTCCCCGAAAGGCTTATGACCTGGCACCCCACCTGCAGGGCGGAGGACGATGACCTGTTTGAGCTCGCAGACCGGTTTATCTCCGCCAAACCCGAGACCGATATGCTGTTCTATGTCTGGGGACACTCGTTCGAATTCGACAAATATAACAGTTGGGACCGCTTCGAGCGCTTCTGCGAAAAGATAGCCGGCAAGGCCGATATCATTTACGCCACGAACGCCGGCGTTGTCTCGCACATGGAGGTGTCTTGATGACCGACAGAGAAAACTACCTGCGAACGGTAGGGTTCGGCTTTCCCGAGCGGATACCCGTCACTATTTCGATGAATCTCGCCTCGCTAATCAAACACCGGGGCGACATGGAGGCCGTGATGGCGCGGTTTCCGGATTTCTTTCCGGGCTTCAAGGCCGGACAGATTGACTACGAAAAATACGGCGACGGCACCTGCGACATCACGGAAAGAGACGCCTGGGGCTACCAATGGCATTATAAAATGTACGGCATCGAGGGCTGCACCATCGATCCCCCGCTTGACGACTGGAGCAAGCTCACTTCCTACCGCGCGCCGGACTCCGATGTATGGAAGGATCGGGGCGGCAGACGGGACTGGCCCGGCGAGTTTAAAAGAATCGCCGAAAGGAAGAAGAACGGCGAGCTCACCGTCGGCGCGCTCGTCCACGGCTTTCTTTTTCTACGCCTCCAGTATCTGCGCGGCTTTGAAAACCTGATGATCGATATGGCCGAGGAGGAACCGAAGCTCTTCGAACTGATCGACATCATCGACCAGGAAAACCTCAAGGTCGTGAAAAACTACTGCTCCGCCGGGGTGGACGTGATAGAGCTCCCTGAGGACCTGGGGGCGGAGTCGTCAATGGTCATCAGCCGGGACATGTTTTTGCGCTACATCGCCCCCTCCTACAAAAAGCTGATCGCCCCCTGCCGCGAAAACGGCGTGAAGGTCGCCATTCATAGCGACGGGTACATCCTCCCGATTCTGGACGACCTGATTTCGATAGGCATGGATATCATCAACCCGCAGGACCTCTGCAACGGCATCCGAAATCTCGAGAAAGCGCTGAAAGGCCGGGTCTGCATCAGGCTCGATCTTGACCGTTCCAAAATCACCCCCCGCGGTACGAGAAACGAGATTTCCGAGCTCATCGAGGAGGAGGTCAAGGTGCTCGGCTCCAGGGAGGGCGGTCTTGAGTTCATCTACGGCGTCTACCCGCCCACCGGCCCCGACCAGGTCGCCTACGTCTGCGAGGCCTTTCGCAAATACCGTACCTACTGGTACGAAAAATAATGCTATTTAACTATTAGTTGAATCAGGTTTGGATATTTCGAAAACCGCTCCATTGAATGACCCGTTTCGTCTTATATAATTAAGGTATAAGAAATAACCGCTGCGAAATGCATCTGGCATTTTACAGCGGCCATTTTTTTAATAAACCTGTTTCATCTCGTCATAAACCGCGTACAGCAGCCTTTCCGCCTCGTGCTTCATTACGTCCTCCGCGCGGCAGAAGTAGCGGACAAGGGGCGTTGTGAGCTCCTCAAAGCCCTTACCGCTCCCGATGCCGTCAAGAAGCCCGATAAAGATGTCGCAGCACGCAAGCGCCGTGTCATGCCACCTTTGAAACTCCCGGCGGTACTCCTCGGGCAGGTCCCTGAGCTCTAAGAGCTGCTCCCTCGCGTAAGCCATATATTCCCGCAAGCCCGTAAAATCGCGTCTTTCGATCAGTCCCGCTACGGTTTCATGGTAGCGCTCGGGCTTTTCGTATCGGTAATGCCATCCATGACGCAAAAGACAGGATTTATACAGAAAACCCGAGAAAACCCTCATCGGCTCCGCAAATCCGGTGCCGATAAGGGACGAAACGGACTCGCCGTAGCTCCTTTCTGGGTCGTACGCCTCGCTGTCCCACATGAAATGCGCGTAGGTGATAATGGAGAACAGCGAGCAGTTCGCCGCCTCCATCGGGTTGAGCGTTATGCCCTCGGAGTACCTGTGCAAATCCGTGTCCCGGTTGATGATTGGCGAAATATGGAATTCATTGACCATCTCGCAGTCGTTAACGGGGTAATTGTCCCAGTACAGCGCCTTGTGATTTGTGTTCCGATACAGGAATTCCGCCTGCTTGGTCGTGATTTTCGCAGAGCAGATTTTTTCGCCCGTAAAAAACAGCCTGCAGTCCTCCGGGATTCCCTTTCCGAGGCGGGAGATGTACTCCTCGTCTCCCCTTCCGTAATACTGCGTCGGGCAGACAACCAGCTCAATGCTTTTGTCGATTTTTTTCAATTCCCCGTAAATACGGTTTGTAAGGGAGATATGGGCATCCGCCAGCGTGTCGAAGCTTTTCCTGTCGCTTTCATGGGTGAAATCCGGGGAAATATCGTCGAGCAGAAGACCGAACTTCGTAACGCCCAGATCGTACACCTGCCTGTATTTCGCGACGGCGGCGGACAGCTCATCGTCGGAGGAATACTCGATGTCCAGCCCGGGAGCGAGCATATAATGCATATCCAGATGGTTCTTCTCACACAGCGAGAGCATCTCCCTGACGATGCCGATGCTCTCGTCGTCATACCGCCTGCGCCAGAAATCCCGGTGATAGGGGTCGTCCTTCGGGCCGTAAATATAAGTGTTCATACGGTTTTCCGCCATGATTTCAAGGGCTTTTTCCCGCCGGGCCATCGTCCACGGTCTGCCGTAAAAACCCTCGATCATGCCGCGGATTTTAAACGACGGATAATCGCTGTAAACGCCCTGATAGACGCCGCCGTTCCGCACGGCGAATTTTGAAAGTGTGGTCAGCGCGTAGAACAGCGCCCGCGCGCTGTCGCAGAAAAAAATCACGCCGTCTTTTTTCACAACGATGCCGTACGCCTCCCTGTTCCCGCATCCGTCGGCCACCCTGTCCGGATACGGGAACGCCGCGGTCCCCTTCAGGGAAATTTTTCCCGCATAGCCCGGGATTTCGACGCTTTCAAGCATCTCCCCGAGCTCTTTCCTGCGGCGGTCAAACCTAATTTCTGAGATTTCGAGCTTTTCGCCGATGTCTGTGATTTCCCTGAACAAAAGGTAGTTTTCCATACGCTCACCCTCCCCGCGGGCTACAGCGGCTTGATTTTCCCGGCATAGCGTTTCAGGTACGCCTCGTTCACCTCGTCGCCGCCGCTGACGTTGCTCGACAGATAGACGTTCGGCTTTTTCCCCCGCTTAATCAAGATACCGACCGCCTCGCATACCACCGCTTCCAGCACCGCGCAGCCTACGACGCTGGACGTGGCGCCCACGTTTTTCCCGATCTCCTCAAAGCGCACGCTCGCGTCACCGACGCAGCCCTGGTTGTCAATCACCAGGTTCGCCACCTCGTAGAGCTTTTTCCCGCTGGAGTGGCGCGGCGCCTGAGCGGTCGAGTGCTTGAGCGACGTGAGCGCTATCACGTTCGCGCCGAGCTTCCGGCTCTCCACCGCCATCTCGACGGTCAACGCGTTTCTTCCGGAGTTCGACGCGATTATAATCGTATCGCCTCGCTTGAGCGGTGTATGCTTTAAAATAATCGCCGCGTAGCCCTCGAGCCGCTCAATGTCGGAGCTCTTAGCCGCGCCGTTGTGCAGCATCAGGCTCTCCTCGAGGATCGGATACACGTCGACCAGGCCTCCGGCCCTGTAAAAAAGCTCCTCCGCGAGCATATGCGAATGCCCCGTGCCGAACACGAACAGCATTCCGCCGTTTTCAACCGAGTCCGCGGTCATTTCGGCGGCTCTGATAATGTTGTCCCGCTGGCTGTCCTTCACTTTTTTAAGCAGTTCTATTGTGTTTTCAAGATATTGGTCCGCCCACGACATGCTGACCGTCCTCCGTTATGTTCAGGCTTATATTTCCGGCCGCGAGCCGCAGCGCGCCGACCCCGGCGTTGAAATACGGGAGGTGCGGCTTCATCACCGGATACCGTTTGTTGATTTTTTCAATGACCGCCTGCCGGACATGAACCGCGTTTTCGAAAACGCCTCCGCAGAGCCCGACATCGAAATCGTCCCTCCCGAGCCTCTTTACGACCGGCACCAGCGTGTCCAGCGCCTCCTCCGCGGCCCTGTCGACGATCGCCCTGGCGACCTCGTCCTCGCCGCAGGTCTCCGTGACCGCCCGCGAGAGCGCCGCGATTTCGCCGTTTGACATCGCGCCGTTGTAGACCGCGTCGATGATCCCCGGAAAGTCGCTCGTGCGCAGAAGAGCCTTCAGCCTCTCCGTAATCAGCGTCTTCGGGCCTATCCCGTCGTATTCAAGGCCTGCGGCCTTAATGCCCTCGACGGCCAGCGCGTACCCCGAGCAGCAGCCCTCCGTCCTGTAGCCCCAGCCGCCCGCGCGGATCAGCGTCCCGTCCTCCGCGATCGCCAGCGTAATCGAGCCGGTGCCCGCGATCAGTATCGCCCCGCGGAGCCCGCCGTTGCTCCCGGCAAGGGCCGCGAGACCGTCCGAGCACACCAGCAGGCGTTTTTGATACCCGAATTCCCTGAACAGCCCAGTGTAAAACGCCTCGTCCCGCGCCGTGTCGACACCGGCGCCCGCAAAGCATATCCCGGCTATGCTCGGAAGCTCGCCCTCAAGCGCTTTAAAAATATCGCAAACGCTGTTTTTCACATGCCCGGCCGACGAACTGTGGTGATTTGTGCTCCCGACGGTAAAGCTTCTAAGCTCAGCCCCTTGCGCGTCTCCGACAGAGACCCGGGTCTTCGTTCCGCCGCCGTCGATTCCGACATACCGCTCCATGCCTACCACCCGTATCTTTCGCTGCCCCAGCTTTTTCTGACCAGCTCCTGCTTCGGATAGATCAGCGTGTTGTTCGGCACGTCCTCGTTTAAAAGGGTCGCGGCGCCGATCACGCTGTACGGGCCGATCCGTTTTCCGGGCATAATCGTCACGTTTACGCCCGTCCTGCAGAAATCGCCGATAAAGGTCGCGCAGGAGTACCCCGTCGGCCTTTCTTTCCGCCCTTTGACGTCGATTGAACACTCCCCGTCGTCAAAGCGCAGCGAACCGCAGACCGTGGCCGCGCCGATGTCCGTATTGCTCCCTATTACGCCGTATATTTCCATATAATGGTAGAGGTATACGTTTTCAAAGATCACGCCATCGAGCTCCGCGCAGTGGTTGACGACGCACCCGTCACCGACCGTCGAGTTTTCGGAGATAAAGCAGCAGTTGCCGATAAAGCAGCGGTTGCCTATTACGTTTCCGCCCCGGAGGATCGCGCCGTTCGTCACCACGGTGTCGTCCCCGATTACACAGTTGCCCTCGATGATCACGTTCGGCCCGATGCGGCTGTTCTTCCCGAGCCTGACAAAGCCGTTTATCACCGCGGTTTTATCTATCTGCGCGTTCTCGCCGAGGCTGTTCTCCTTAAGAGCGCCGCAGATCCGCGCGTTCGACACCGCGTTTGCCGCCAGAATATGCCACGGCTTATCCATGTCCACGGCGCTGTCCCCGCAGACCACCGCGCTTACGCGGTGGTCTTTTAGATATTTTGCCAGGGCTGCCTCGATAAAGCGCTCGCGCGACGGCATCATGCCCACCTGTACGGACGGGAAAAAGTCAGGACAGCGCTCAAGGTACGAAAATATCTCTGGCGTGAATTTAAAGCCCGCAAAGCGGTACTCGCAGCCGCCCCTCGGATGCCCGAGTATTTCGGCGACCGAGCCGTCCCGGACGCCGCAGCAGATATAATCCCCGGCGCTCTCCGGCCCCAGCGGCGCGACCAGCGCGGCGGTCTTCATACCGGCCGATTCCCGGATAAAGCGTTCGAGGTCTTTTTCCGAATATAATATGTCCCCGTAGAGAACGATGAAATCCTCTCCGGCAAGCGCCCTCGCCGACAGAAGAGTGTCCGCCGTACCCGCGGTCTCCGGAGTCTCGACCACCCGCACGCCCTCAAAACCCAAAAGCGCGGCTTTGAGCTGGTTTGCGAACCTCCCGGCGAGCACCGCGACATCCTCCACCCCACAGGCGCGCAGCGCGTGCGCCGTGTGGGTAATCAAAGGCCTGCCCGAAACCGGCAGCGCCGCCTTGTTCCTCACGTCCGCGTACGGCCACATCCTGCTCCCGCTCCCGGCCGCGAGTATTAAAGCCGTCGGCATAACACCTCTCCCCATTCAAAATGAGATTTAATTTGGTTAAAATATAACACAAACACGCACCCCTGTCAACGCATCGGCGGGTCTTAATCTAAATTGTTGATCTATATTGAAAAGTCCGGAGCGTTCACTGTTGACGGCTCGGGAGGTTCTGTGTTATTCTGTTTCCAATGCAGATATTGTGAACGGAAAGATGCGCCATGTGTAGATTTTCTAAAAAATTCATCAATATCTCTTGACTTTGACGTCGTGTCGTCTATTACAATATTTGAGAAAAGGAGGCGAACAGATGAAACTAATGACGATCAGCGAGGTTACAAAGACCTTCAATGTTACAACAAGAATGCTTCGATACTATGATTAAATCGGTCTATTACCCAGCACTCGCAAGCAAAACTATGCGTATCGTGTATATGATGAATCTGCTTTAAGACGTCTTCAGCAGATTATCGCACTACGGAAATTGCGTATTCCGTTGAAAAAGATTGCTTTGATATTTAATGATATCGAGCAAACAAAAATTATTGAAATCCTTCAGGAAAGCATTGATGAGATTAATACCAAAATAACTGCGCTCCAAACAATACGAGATATTTTGAATACATTTATTACTCGATTAAATTCGATGGTGCATACGCATATCAAGCTTGACATGCTCAATGATGCTGATATCATAAGTGTGATTCAAACGCTAAGTCTTTCAAAAATCAAATTAAAGGAGGAATGTTCTATGGACGACCTAAACAAAGCAAATGAAATTTTATCAACCCTAAAGAATGTGCGTATTATTCATTTGCCACCCTGCATCGTTGCGGCAAGTCACTATTTTGGAGAAAATCCCGAAGAAAATGCAGGGAAACCGCTAGAGGAGTTTATCAGAAGCATTGAGCTTCAAAAAATCAAACCCGATTTGAGAATGTTTGGATTTAATAATCCTTCACCAACCGGCAATGAAACATATGGATATGAATTTTGGGTGACCATTCCTGATGATTTGGATGTTCCGGCTACTCTGCAAAAAAAATACTTTAAGGGAGGATTGTATGCGGCTCATTGTATTAAGATGGGTGATTTCCATGAATGGCAACTTCTTGGTCAATGGGTATGAACAGTGGCGAATATGAGTATGATGCACGGGAACCATTCGGAATGAATGGTTGTTTAGAAGAGCATCTTAACGCATATTCATATTTTGCAGGTGATGAAAATGCGACACAGTTTATACAACTCAATCTACTGGTACCGATAAAGGTAAAACAACCGGCCGCAATTGCTCTTCAATAAAGTAAATCATTGTTGATAAACCCGAATGTTTCGGGGTAACAATAAAAGGAGTTTTATAAATACATCGTATACAATACTGCCGTATCCTGTGGCAAAATTGTTTTGTGTCATAGTTTTGCTTGTGAATTCTTGACCGGGCAGTTTCCGTACGTCGCTTATATTCTACCCCGCGGAAGGTTAAAAAGCTTTTCCCAGATTGCCGCTTTTTGAAAAACAAAGGAAAAAACAGCGTTAAACAATTCCGCAGAGCAGCAGAACGGATACCGTTCCGATCGCGATGCCGGTCCACTGCTTTGCCGTCAGCCGCTCCCTGAAGAGCACCACCGCGGCAAGCGTCGCGAGGGCCAGACCGCCGCCGTTGACGACCGGGAAAAAGATCATGCTGTCCATCTTACCGGAGAGGTATAAATTGATCTGGTTTGCCAGCGCGATGCAGACACCGGAGACGGCGGCGATCCAGACCGTACCGAAACGGGGTGAGAACGAGATCGATTTTTCAACTTTTTTCACCGTTTTGTACCACAGATACACCCCGCAGGAAAACGCCGAAGCGACGACAAAGGCGATTACGAGAAATTCGCCGAGCTCTCCGGAGTGCTCCGAGCTCTGGTGTATCTTCTGCATCACCCCAATCACACCGTTGAATAAAAACCCGAGAAGGCACAGCGCCAGCCATTTGAACGACGATTTCTTATCGCCGTTCTTTTTGTTCACCGAAAGCGTAATCGAGACGAGCATCAGAAAAACCCCGACATACCGGAACACGCCGACTTCTTCGTTCCAGAAAATGCGCCCCGAAATCGCGGGGATTATCATCGAGGCCGTCAAAATCACTGTTGTATACGACATCGGTCCGACCCCGAACGCTTGAAGGTTGAATATCGCGGCCAGCGCCGTGGCGATGCCAAAGGCCACGCCGAGCAGCAGCGTGAAAACCGACGGCGCTCTAAAGCCGCCGGACAGCGCGAGCAGAACGGCCGCCGAAATCAGGCTGGTCGCGGCGTTGAAAATATAGTAGTCTGCCGCCGTTTTCACAGTTATCTTGCTGAAATAATTCCTTAAAACGCTGTAAGTCAGCGTAATCACGAGCGAAACCGGCAGCAATACCCAGACGTTAATCTTTTCCATGGCTTTTTCATCCCCACATTTGCGTCTTTGCTTCAAGACGGTTTCTCTTGTATAAATCTCAAATCGCGCTCTGCCATTATACCCCGAAACCCCGGCTAAAGCAATAACAATCTCCGCCTGAAAACGCCTGTCGGAAGGCTCATATCCTGCAATTTCGATATGCCCTTCGCCCATAAAAAAACGTAATGAACAATTCATAAATGTCTATTGACAACCAAACATTTTAAGTCTATAACTATACTGATTTTCAGGGGGATATACAAATCTTTAAATCGGTTCGCGCTCACAGCATATCTGTAAAAAGCATATCATGTGTCAACAAATCAAAAACTTAAGGACGGTGTAATCTGTGGAGGACACACTAAACCCTGACCCCAAATCCGAGCCTGGGGGTAAACTGCGCGTAGGACTCACCTTTAATGTAAAAAAAGGTGTGGTGTCAGAAGCCGCGGATATCGAGGCCGAGTATGACCATATCGAAACTGTGCTCTCGATAAAAAAAGCGCTGGAAAAGCTCGGCTGCGGCGTCTTCCTGATGGAGGCGGACCGCGGTCTGGCGAAAAGGCTCGAGGAGACCCCGGTGGATATCGTTTTCAACATCGCCGAGGGGATCCAGGGCAGAGGGAGAGAAGCGGAGGTTCCGGCGATTCTGAACCTGTTCGGCATCCCGTTCGTAGGTTCGGACGAAACCACGCTCTGCATCGCGCTGGACAAGGCGCTGACAAAGCGGCTGATCTCGACCTATGGTATCAGCACACCGAAATACAGGGTTGTTCCAAAAGACTCCAAAAATCCCGGCGGACGCTTTACTTTCCCAGCGATTGTGAAGCCGAACGCCGAAGGCTCCAGCAAAGGCATCTCGGACGTCTGCATTGCCGCCGATCGCGCCGGGCTGAAAAAACTGCTGGCTAAAAATTTCGAATTGTATTCGGAGGATATGCTTGTCGAAGAGTATATCGGAGGAAGAGAGTTCACCGTCGGTCTCCTCGGAAACGGCGACGATATCCGGGTATTCAGGCCAATGGAGGTCGTCTTTCTAAACAAAACGGAAAAGTTCAATGTGTACAGCTTTACCGTTAAGCAGAATTACAAGGAACTGATACGCTACGACTGCCCCGCAGATATTGACAGTAAAACCGAAGCCGCGATGACAGGCGCTGCCGAGAAAATATATCGGGTTCTAGGGTGCAGGGATTTCGCCCGTATGGACTTCAGGCTGTCCGAGGACGGAAAGCTCTTCTTCATAGAGATTAATCCGCTCCCGGGCCTCGCTCCCGGCTACAGCGATTTTCCGATGCTCGCGGAGTTCAACGGCATGGGCTATGAGGACCTGGTCCAGAACATCCTGAAGTGCGCCCTGAAAAGGCTCGGCATCCGCCGCGCCGCAAACGGAGATGATTAGAGAATGGAAGAAGGATATCATCTCTTCATGGGTTCGCAGGTCTGCGATCGGGATTGGTACGATTGGAAATGGCAGTTTAAAAACAGGATAACGACAATTGACGACCTCGAAAAGGTAATCACCCTTTCTGAATGGGAAAAGAACGACATATCAAAATGCCTCGGCGCGTTCCGCATGGCGATTACGCCCTATTACGCCTCGCTGATGAGCCCGACGGACCCGAACTGCCCGATACGCCGCCAGGCCGTCCCCTCAATCGAGGAGACCCGGGTGCTCGACTGCGACATGGCGGACCCGCTGAACGAAGAGGGACAGAGCCCCGTCCCGTTCATCGTCCACCGTTACCCGGACAGGGTGCTGTTTCTCGTCACCCATGTCTGCTCGATGTACTGCCGCCACTGCACCCGTAGGCGGCTGGTGGGCGAGGAGGACCGGGCCATATCTGAGAGCGAGATCGACGCCGCCGTGGAGTATATCCGGAAAACGCCGGCGATCAGGGACGTGCTGATCTCCGGCGGCGACCCGCTGACCCTCGGGGACGCGAGGCTCGAGCATATTATTTCGGCTCTCCGCAAAATCGAGCACGTCGAGATTATCCGTATCGGCACGCGGGTGCCGGTGGTAATGCCGATGCGCGTTACGCCGCAGCTGTTGCGTATGCTCCGCAAATATAATCCGATATGGATCAACACCCACTTCAACCACCCCTCCGAGCTCACGCCGGACGCCGTCTCGGCGTGTGAACGCATTGTCGACGCGGGTATCCCCCTGGGCAACCAGAGCGTCCTGCTCCGCGGGATCAACGACACCACGGAGGTCATGAAGGAGCTCCTTTTAAAGCTTGTCAAAGCGAGAGTCCGCCCCTATTACCTCTACCAGTGCGATATGAGCCGCGGCATCGGGCATTTCCGCACGAAGGTCGAGACGGGGATCAATATCATTTGCGATTTGACCGGAAACATATCGGGCTTCGCGGTGCCGAAATTCGTCATCGACGCGCCGGGAGGCGGCGGAAAGATTCCGATCAACCCCGAGTATATCATCTCGCTCGCCGATGACAAGGTCGTGATGAGAAACTTTGCGGGCGACATCTACACCTACCCACAGACAGTTCGCTCCACTGCGGCTCGATAAAATAATAATAAAAAGGCGGAAGAGCTTAAGCGCTTCCGCCGGTTATATCTAAGCCTTTTTAACAAACCCGATTTTCCTCATCCTGTTGATCACAGCCATTATCTCTGCTTTTCTCGGCAGGTCCAGAAAGCGGCCGCACGCCGTGAAATAGCTTGAATAGATGCAGTCGAGCCCCTCCGCTTCAATTTTATAATAGAGAAAGTCTATCTGTTTTTTCAGGTCGACTTCCGCCCCGGTTGTCTCAATCTCAAGGGCGCGGAGCATGAAGCCGACCGCGTCGAGCTGGGCCTGTGTCGCGATGTTGTGGGGCATCCTGACGTCAATCCGCTCGTCCCCAATCAGAATAAAGCCCATATCGGACACCTCGAGCCTTTCCGAACCGCTGCCCTCCGGATAGGAGGTAAAGCCCTCGGATAAAAGCACTCTCCCCTGCTCCCACATGGCGGGGGCCGGGCGCTCCGCGCAAACACTGTAACTTTCACGGGGCGCCTTCGCCCGTTCCGTCACATCCCGAATCCCGAAGTCCTCCATCATATATATACGGTCCCCTTCGGGCGCGCCGCATGGTATAAAAAAGCACACCCCCTTGATCGGATGTGCGCAAACACGACAAAAAAAACAGATTATTATGCTCAAAAACCGGTGCAGGCGGCGAATACGACATCCGATAAATATTGATTTGTCATATTCGTCGCCCCTTTCGTTGACTTATGGAACAGATCTATTGTAGCGAAACGTCGGACGTTTGTCAATAATTAATTGATATTTTCACACTTTTAAGGTATAATCGACCTATATAAAGCTTTTGGAGGCGCCCATGGTCACATTAATCGTCATCGCCGCGGTTTTTTCCGTTCCGGAATACTTTTTAAGCCGGAAAGCGAAGGGCATTTTCGGGCTGATTATCCCGTCGGTTTTGGCCGTTTTGGCGGCCGTTTTGACGGTTTACCGCTATTTCAGCCCCGGAAACATGGTACGAAACGGCTCGTTTACCGAAAACGCGGTCCGCACCGCCGCGACGCTTTTGATGCTGGCCACCCCGGCAATCGCCCTGTTCTGCGTCTACCTGGCTGTCCGCCTGAAAAAAAGATGGCTGAAAATTCTGCTCGTCGCTCTCGCGGTTTCGATCCTGCCGGTGTTCAATAATTATAAGGACGGGGGCACCATCGCCTACTCTGCGATTTCGTACCATGTCGTTCTAAAGCACAAGATCGCCTACGCTAACGATGAACTTGCGGGCTACGAAACCGGCGTCAGCTTTTACCCGTTTCCTGTAAACTTTTTCCATCTCGGCGGGTATTGACGCTTTAATCCCACGGCTAATGATATTCGATACCGCCCGCTTTTACCGTAAAAATAAAGAAGGCCCGCCGATAAAAGGCGGGCTTGCTTTTTTAGCGTTATTCCGGACGGACGTTAACCGCTCTGAGCTTAGCGCTGTTCTTGGGATCGGGTTCGGTATCAAAGCTGACCTTCTGGCCTTCGTTCAGGGTTTTGAAACCCTCGGTCATGATTGCGGAGAAATGTACGAAAACATCGCCGCTGCCGTCGTCGTTGGAGATAAATCCGAATCCCTTTTCATTGTTGAACCACTTGACTGTACCTTTCATAAGGCGCCCCCGTAATAATAATTTAGTATTCCCTGCAAATAAATATCGCACGAATTGTACACCACCTGACGAACGATGACTTACAATACGTGCGAGTCTTGTCGATACATTTAGAATACGGCTATATTATACCCGGAATTCTTGCGTTTGTCAAGGGTTATTTCATGCCAAATTGTGGTTTGTGAAAATATTTTTAAACCGGATAAACCGGCTGCCAAATATGTATAATTGCGGGACATCTTCTTCATAATAACAAAAGAAATTCACCGAAAGGAGATTTGCAATGTCACAGTTAAATCAGATTGAACTTCAGAATCTTCGCCATCTGATCGGCGCCCACGAAACCGCTCACCAGAAAATGCAGGCGTACGCCCAGCAGGCGACCGACCCTCAGGTCAAGGCTTTTTTTGAAAAATCCGCGCAGGAAGCGCAGAAAACCAAGCAGCAGCTGATAACATTTTTGAGTTAGGAGGAAAATCATGCTTCAGGAAAAAGATATGGTCAACGACGCGCTTTCGAGCGTAAAAAGCAGCCTTACTTTTTACACCACGGCAATCTCCGAATGCGCAAATCAGAATCTTAGATCGACTCTTCAGCAGATTAGAAACAGCGACGAGTGCTCGCAGTACGAGCTTTTTAAGCTCGCCCAGACTAAAGGCTATTATAAGCCGTCTTCAATGGCGACGGATACGGAAGTATCCCAGGTAAAAAGCCAGCTTCAGGGATAACCGCGTCTAAATAATGTAAAATACAACCGCGCGCTTCTAATGCGCGCGGTTTTTGCAAAAAACGAGGCGGAAATTCCCGCCATTCCGCCTTTAGGGTATTGCATATACTTTCGCGGAATTATCTGATTGACAGACCGCCGCTGCAATAGCCGTTAATCACGGTCGGCGTTTCGAACGGTGTCGACGCCGCCGCATAGAAGACCAGCAGCAGCCTTGTGCCGGCGTTCACCTGCAGTTCCTGCGAGGTGTCGACCGTATATGCGCAGCTCCCCGCGGTCACCATGGCACCGAAGGACGGGGACAAGGTGACCGCCGTTCCGAGAGGCGTGAATATCTCGTTGGGCGTCGCCGAAGCGTAGAGCTGCGCATGGATTGTCAAGGTATTGCCAAGGGTGATCGGCGATGACACGGCAAAATATGCCGCTATCGACGTTATAACTCCGTTTCGCGGCACTACAGGCGCCATATTGCCGATGGTATTCAAGTCAATGCTTCCGCCTGCAAGCGCTATTCCCGTCACGGAGTTACCGACCGTAACCGCCGTTCCGCTGCTCGTCAGGCTGGCCGTTCCGAATTGCAGCCCTCCCGCCGGACCGCTAGCATACGGAATTATCGCCTCCGGCTGCAGGGTCTGCGTGGTCTGGGCCGGCGGCTCGGAGCAGCGCGGTTCCGGCGGGCAGGGCGTGTATGGCGGATGCGGCGGGTACGGGGGACAGGGCGGACAGGGATAGCAGTAAATCGGCAGGAGTGAGAAATGCGGGCATTGGGACCCCGGCAGGCAGGAGGGCGCCGGCGCGCAAGGGTACCATCCGTTCGAGTCGCAGGTTTTTTCTTTTCTCTTTCCGTTTTCACTCTCGTCGCGGTCCGCGGATATAAAAACGGCGTCCCTGGGAGGCTCGTTGAAAATATCTCTCAGCCGAGCCGCGGAAGGGTCCCTTTCATGGTTTTTACGTACTCTGCCCGGATAAGAATTTCTGTAAATATTCATACCATTCCTCCGAATAGCTTTGATATATGTGCTTGCATACACTCGTATTTGCATGCACTCTATCATATGATTGATATTCCGATGGTGTTAAAATTTCGCCGGCAGCCCCTTGACAGACTCTAATAACCGTGATATGATGAAGAAAATTTTGAAATGGAGGTGATCGCAATGGCAAATATCAAAAACAACCTGGTTTACGCGGTGAAATTCGTTTCCGCAGTATACCTTACCCTCAATACGGCTGTTTACGGGAGAAGTCTGCCCTTTTTTGCCGTTGCGGCCGCCAAGCGATAGGTTAAATCATCATGATATGATTAATCGGACGGCCTTTTAAACGGCCGTCCGATTTTTTTCGGAAGCAGACTGCTCATTATGCCGGAGCCGTCTGCTTTTCCTATATTTATTATTATTTAATATTGATTTTGGAGATATTGTTATGAGACTGTTTGAAATAAATCGCCTTTCCCTTACTTTTACTGAAAAAAGCTTATTCAACAACGCTTCTCTGATGGTCCAAACCGGAGAACACATCGGTCTAGTCGGCCCCAACGGGTGCGGGAAGACATCTTTTCTTAAAATTCTGCAGGGTGAAATCATACCCGACGGTATTTCGTACGAGGCACCGGGCGGTTTAAGGCTCGGCTGGCTCGATCAATACGCCGATATCGCCGGCGGACACACCGTTTACGGCTATCTCGAGGCGGTTTTCGCCCCGCTGTTTGAGGCGAAAAGCCGCCTTGACAAGCTCTACGCCGAAATTCCGTCGCTCCCGGAAAATGAACAAATGCGCCACGCTGTCCGCGCCCAGACACTTTCTGAATTTCTCGAAAAAAACGAGTTCGACCGGATCGGCAAAAAAATCGACGCGGTCCTGCAGGGGCTCGGATTTTCGCGGGAGGAATACCACAAAAGCACCGAGCTTCTGAGCGGCGGTCAGAAGGTCAGGCTGACGCTGGCAAAGCTCCTCCTGTGCGAAAACGATCTGCTTATTCTGGACGAGCCGACAAACTTTTTGGACTCGGGGTATACCGAGTGGCTCGCGGAATACCTGAAAAAGCTCCGGTGCGCCTATATCGTCATCTCCCATGACGTGAATTTTCTGAACAAAACAGCGGATAAAATAGTCGAGATTGCGAACCGCGTTTTCAAGGTCTACAACGGAAACTACGATTTTTACGTGAGGGAAAAGGCGCGTCTGGAGAAAATCCAGCTCGCGGAGCATAACGCGCAGCAGAAGTTCATCGCGAAAGCCGAGGAATACATCATGAACAACTCCGAAGATGCGCTGGGCGGCATCGTCAGGACCAAGGCGACCTGGCTTAAAAAGATGCTTGCAAACCTCGAGCTGATCGAAAAGCCGGACCGCATCATCAAACCCCAGTTTAAGTTTTCGCACCTCAACGGCGCGGCCGGCGATACCCTCCGCCTTGAGAACGTTGAAATCGGCTACACCGCCCCGATACTGCCGCCGGTCAGCCTGCGGGTTCCCCGCGGAGGGAAGCTTGTTCTCCGCGGCTTCAACGGCATCGGAAAGACAACGCTTCTGAAAACCATCTGTGGGGATATTCCCTCGCTTCGCGGAAGGATCGCTTTCGGCGAGCGGATTGAGAGCGTGTTTATACGGCAGGAGGAGGACTATAAAAACAATTTTTCCTCATACCATAAAACCGAGAGAAAGCTGCTGGGCGTAAGCTCTCGCTCGTCCCGCGATATCACCGTTATCGAGTTTGCGAAGGAGTATTACCCCGAAAAAAGCAAGTCCGAGCTTCAAAAGGCGCTTTTCTCCTGCGGGCTCAACGAGACGCACTTTTTCTCCCGCGTCCGGACGCTGTCCGGCGGCGAGATAACCAAGCTGCGGCTCTGTATCGCGATGATGCGGCCCGTCAACCTGATTATACTTGACGAACCGACAAATCACCTCGACACTTATTCCAAAGAAGTGCTTATGCACGCCCTCGCGGAGTTTCCCGGAACCGTGGTGATGACCACTCACGATTCGAACGCGGACGTCTCATGGGTATCAGAGAGCTTAAATCTTGAGGAGCTCTTTGAGTAACCGCCGCTGTAAAGCGGTTTTTTCGGAGGCAGTCACAAATTGCGCGGCGCCATAATAAAATGTATGGAACGACGGTGTTCCGGGAGAACAGGAGCGTTTATTTTTTTGGAAGCCCGCCCGAAATGACTCAGAGCAGGCGGACCTTCATATTCTATGCCGCGGCAGCGGCGGAACGGAGAGGAATTATGTGCGGAATCAGCGGTGAAATCGATTATGGCGCGAGCGGTATACGCCGCGGCTTTGATACCCAAAAGATAATGTCCACGATGAAGAAAAGGGGGCCCGATCAGGACGGGACAGCGTTTTACGACGGCGCCGCCCTCCTCCACTCGAGGCTCTGCGTCATCGACATTGAAAACGGCCGGCAGCCGATGACCGCCAGGCGGGACGGCCAGGACTACACCCTCGTCTACAACGGCGAGCTCTACAACACCGCGGAGCTCCAGCGGGAACTCGAGACGGCTGGGTGCCGGTTCAGAGGACATTCCGACACCGAGGTGTTGCTGAAGGCCTACATTGTCTGGGGCGAGGATTGCGTAAACCGGTTTAACGGTATTTTCGCATTCGCAATCTGGGAGTCCGTGACCAAAAAGCTTTTTGTCGCACGGGACAGAATGGGTGTCAAGCCGTTTTTCTACGCGCTCACCGGAAACAAATTCATATTCGCCTCCGAAATCAAGACTCTATTGCAGTACCCGTCGGTGAAGCCTGTGATTGACGCCGAGTCCATCGCTGAGATAATGCTGATCGGCCCCGGCAGGACGCCGGGCTACGGGGTTTTCAGCCAAATCCGCGAGCTCCCCCCGGCGTACTGCGGGTATTACGACAGGAACGGCCTGTCCGTATGGCGGTATTGGCGCGTCGCCGACAGGGAGCACCGCGACTCCTTTGAGGACACCGTCGCCAACGTGGGGTCCCTTGTGCGGGACGCGGTCAGGCGCCAGCTGGTATCCGACGTTCCGATCTGTACATTTCTGTCCGGCGGACTCGACTCGAGCATCATCACCGCGATCGCGGCGGATGAGGCCGCCATGCGGGGCGAGAGGCTGAAAACCTTTTCGGTCTTTTATAAGGACAACGAGAAATATTTCAAAGCCAGCAGATTTCAGCCCAACAGCGACAGCGACTACATAGATCTCGTCTGCTCCCACCTCGGCTGCGACAACGTTCCCGTGACGATTGACACGCCTGAGCTTGTCTCCGCCCTTTTCGAAGCCGTGGACGCAAGGGATCTGCCCGGCATGGCGGACGTCGACTCGTCGCTTCTGCTGTTCTGCCGCGAGGTTAAAAAGCACTGCACCGTGGCGCTGTCCGGCGAATGCGCGGACGAGGTCTTCGGCGGATACCCCTGGTATCGCGACAGGACAATCCGGGAGGCGGAGGGCTTCCCGTGGGCTCAGAGCACCGCCTGGAGGTACGGCTTTTTAACGGATGACCTTAAAAGCCGGATCGACCCCTATCAATATGTAAATCAAAAGTATCTGCGCACCGCCCGCGACGCCGACCTTTCCCACACGGACGCGGAGGAGGACAGAAAATCGAAAATTATGATCAACCTGAACGTGCAGTGGTTCATGCAGACTCTGCTGGACAGGAAGGACCGGATGAGCATGTACTCCGGACTTGAGGTGCGCGTGCCGTTTTGCGATTACAGGATCGTAGACTACCTGTACGCCGTGCCCTGGGCCTTTAAGGACTACAACAATTACGAAAAAGGGCTTTTGCGCGAAGCGGTTAATGCGCTTCTGCCGGACCGGGTCCTGTGGCGCAAAAAAAGCCCGTACCCCAAAACCCACCACCCGGCATATTTGAAAGCCGTCTCCTCGATGCTCCGGGATATCCTCGCAAGCCCGAACGAGGCGATTTTCGACATAGTAAAAAAGGAGAGCCTTGAGCTTCTGCTGTCCTCGGATAATCAGACGCCGTGGTACGGCCAACTGATGACCGTCCCGCAGACGATCGCTTATTTCCTGCAGCTCAATTATTGGTTAAAAAAATACGGCGTTATCGTAAAAGTCTGAATAATTTTGCCGGCTGCCGGTGTGGAAAATTACGGCTGTTTATGGTAAAATGTATCTAAATGATTTTAAACATCTCTTAACTGGAGCCGGAAATGGAACTGCTTATATGTCCGGTCTGCGGCGAGCCCCTTGACAGACGGGAAAAAAGCTTTGTCTGCGGGCACGGACACAATTTCGATATCGCCAAAAGCGGGTATGTCAACCTTTTAATGTCCAACCGGGCCAACGCGGTCCACGGGGACGATAGGCGCATGCTCTCGTCGCGGCGGGATTTTTTAGACAAGGGTTATTACGCTCCGCTTCTCCGCGCTCTTTGCGAGACCGCGGAGCGTTTTTGTCCGGAGCGCGCGGCGGTTTTGGACGCCGGCTGCGGGGAGTGCTATTACACCGCCGGAATTTTCGAACGCCTCTCCGCGGCAGGCGCGGAACCCGCGGTGTACGGGATAGACGTCTCGCGGGACGCGCTGGCGATGGGCGCGAAGAGGAGCAGAGCGCTCCGCCGCGCCGTAGCCAGCGTTTTTTCCCTTCCGTTTCCGGGCGGCGTTTTCGACGCGGCGTTTTCCGTATTCGCTCCGTTCGCGGCGGAAGAATTCCTGCGGGTGCTCAAACCCGGCGGAGTTCTGGTCCGCGTGTTCCCGGGCAGGAGGCACCTCTGGGAGCTGAAAAGCGCGGTCTATACAAAGCCCTATGAAAACGAACCGGAAAACCCGCCGCTCCCCGGCTTTTCTCTGGCCGAAGCAAAGGAGCTCCGTTTCGCTGTGGCGCTTGCCTCAAACGAGGACATCCGAAACCTCTTTGATATGACGCCCTACGCCCATAGGACAAGCCCGTCCGACCGGGCCAAGCTCGACGCGCTTGAGCGGCTGGAGACAACCGCGGAATTTCATATACTGACCTATAAAAAATTCCTCTGACGGGCGCGGAAAAAAATACGGACAGAAACGGGGATCGGCATGGTGAACAAAACGCCGATAAAGGGAATACTGTTTGACATCGGCTGGACGATAGCGTACCCGAAAACGGGGACCTTCCTGCTGCCGGGAAGCTTTTACGAACGGACTGACAGCACCGTCTTCGGCGCCATTCCAGAGGAGAGAAAAAAACTGGCGTTTGAAAAGGGAATGAAATTCCTCGAGGCCGACCATCTTGTCCTCTCCGTGGACAAGGAACTCCGGCAATTCGTCAATTACTATATGATTTTGTCCGCTGAGCTGCCCGAGCTCGGCATTACGGAGGAGGACGCGCGCGTTTTTGCCCGCGAAATGGCCTATGCCCCGAACACGATCCTGCTTTACGACGGCGTGAAGGAAACGCTGGAAAAGCTGAGGGGCAGGTACAGGCTCGGGCTTGTCTCGGACACCTGGCCGTCTACCGAGCGCTTTATCACCGCCTGGGGTATCCGGAACTGTTTCGACGCGATAACCTTCAGCTGCTATCTCGGCGTGTCCAAGCCGGACAGGCGGATGTATCTGGACGCCCTCGGGAAAATCGGACTTGCGCCGGAGGAGACCGTTTTTATCGACGACAGCGAGGAAAACCTCGACGGCGCTGCGGCCTGCGGAATCCGGCCGGTGCTGATTAGGGCTAAACCCGGCTCGCAGAGCAGCGGAAAATACCCGTCCATCAGCCATGTCTCCGAGATAGCCGATTTTCTCTAATCCAAGCTGACCGAAACCCCGGAGGAAACCCGGAATTGCGGACGGAGGAGCGAAATATGTGTACATCGCCCGATCAGAAAACCGCGCAGTATTTTCAGATGCTTCGGGATATATACGACATTTCGGAGAAAACCGGCGTTAAATCCTATGTATGGGGCGGCTTCGCGGTGGATATCCTCTCAGGCAGACTCTCCCGGAAGCACGGAGACCTTGACTGCTTCACCGAAGACCTTACCCTCCATGTCGACGAGCTGAAAAACGCCTATGCCGGCGCGGGGTACGAGGTGAAATACCTCGAGGACTTCTGGATGCTTCAGATTAAAAAGGGCGAGGTCCACGCCGGCTTCAATGCGATGGATAACATCGACGGAATAATACACTGGAGGCATATCGGCAGACACGGCACGGTCTTTTTCCCCGTGGACTGGCTGGACGTGGAACCCCGCGAATTCAGCGGCGTTCGCGCCTATACCGCGGGGGCAAAGCTTCTGTACGCGATAAAATCGCACGCCGAGCTTTTAAACCCGGAGTGGAAACAAAGAGATAAGGATATTGCCGATCTAGCTGTTTTAAAAGATATTCTGCTGTCGCAGGGCGTGTCGGAAAAAGAAATTTTTCCTCAAATCTGGGGCCACAACCCATTCTGGTACAAAAGGGGCTATAAAGAATATTTTTTTCCCGTTTTGATAGCTACGGAGGAATAATGATTCTATATCACTACTACGAAAAAGCAAAGGACCGTTTTTAAGCTTATCAGACCTCCCGCCCGAAAAAGCGCAGCAGATTCCCGACAGTATAAAAGCCTGTAACTGTGTTTTTGCCGCAAAACGGCCGGAGGGTTATCTTGAACGACGCCGGACCCTTGAAATGACAGCACGCAATCTGTTCATCGCAAAAGGCGGCAGACCCGAAAAAGACACACCCCACTATATGGTTGTAGAGGAATGCGAATGGCTGAAGTCATGGTATAAAAACGGCGCATATTTAAGAATAGATATCAGCGAGTTTGATATAAACACAATAGGTTTTTCATACGGCGATATGTTTCCGACCTTTTCTTCTTTTGTAAACGACGGCAAGGAATACAGACGGCAAATATATACTTACAGCGAGATTTTAAAGCTTATAGAAAAATACGGTTTGCCTCAGGATTGGAATGCCGACGGAAACCTCGGGCCTGAGAGATTTATTGAAGCGCATGTTTGGAGCGATCGTACTATATCAAAATATAAAACGACCGGACTCTGCGGCAAATAATGAAGAATGGGGATGTTAAATAACATATGGATATACGGTTTGAAAAGCAGCTTTCGTTTCTGACCGAGATCGACAAGATGAAAACTGTACTCAGGCAGACAATGCTGATCGATAAATCGAGGCAGGAGACGGACGCCGAGCACTCGTGGCACTTCGCGGTGACTGCGATCACGCTTTACGAGTACGCGGCCGACCCCGGAGTGGACATAAACCGCGTGGTCAGAATGGCCCTTTTACACGATCTGGTGGAGATCTACGCCGGCGACACGTTCGCCTATGACGCAAAAGGTAATCAAAGCAAGGAAAAACGGGAAAAGGACGCCGCGGACAGCCTCTTTTCGCTGTTGCCGGAGGAGCAGGGCGCGGAGTACCGCGCGCTCTGGGAGGAGTTCGACGCGATGGAATCCCCCGACGCGCTCTACGCCTCGGCGATCGACAGGCTCCAGCCTTTTATAAACAACTCGATGACGCAAGGCTATACCTGGGTAAAGCACGGCGTGAAAAAGGAGAGCGTTTTAAAGAGGATGGCCCCGATCAGGGCCGCGCTGCCGGCGCTCTGGGGCTTTGTCGAACAGGTTATAGCGGACGCCTGCGAAAAAGGGTACCTGAAGGAATAAACCCGGGGCGGCGGCAGGCGCAAAGGAGGCTAACATGCTCGGACTGAAAAGAGGAACAGTTGAGCTTTTTCCGCACGAAAAGGCCTGGGAAGAAAACGCCGCTGAGACGATTGAAAGACTGAAAGCGATTTTCGGCGACGCGGCGGCGGACATTCAACATGTGGGCAGCACGTCGGTCGCGGGCATTATGGCCAAGCCGATCATCGACATCGCGGTGGGCATAAAAGGGCTCGATATGCTCACTCCCCTCGTCCCCGCGCTGGCGAACGCGGGATTCATCCGTTCAAAACAGGATGTTCCGGGGGACATACTGTTCATAGTCCCCGGAGAAGAGGAAAACACCCGTACGCACCACATCCACGTCGTGGAGTACGGCGGCGAAAAGTGGAACGATTATCTTGCCTTCAGGGATTATCTGAACGGAAGCTGCGACGCGGCGAGGGAATATGAAGCTCTGAAGCTCAGGCTGAAAGACGAGTTTCCAGACGACAGGACCGCTTACACCGCGGGCAAGGCCGATTTTATCCAAAAGGCGCTGCGGCGCGCGCGGGCGCGTTCCGTACTCGGTAAAACCGTTACCGTCACTGTCGACCGCCCGCTCGGCTCCCGCCACCCGAGGACGGATACGATTTTTTAGGATTACAACGTCAGAAGCGAGCGGATGCGGCAAAAAAACGGGGTCACGCTTGTTAAAAAGGAATCGGATGAATACAATCCGAAATGGAAATCCCCGATCGGAAAGTGGCGGTATCATTACGCGCTGACAAGGCGGGCATTTATTTAAAAACACCGGACGAGAGTCTGCCAAGGCGGGATAAGGAAGTATTTGAAGACACCATCAACAACTGAACACGGCGTTGCAAAGGCAATCATTCGAACCGGGAGGGCAAAGCTGCTCTCCCGGTTTTCGCACATTCGTCTTTTGCGGAAAATGCTGATACGATGGTTATACCCAAAGTGAGGAGGTGCGGAAATGGGCGAGGTGAAGCGACTGACGCTGGATCGGTATGAGCACGGGCTACTGGTCCGGGCGTTGTATGAAGAATGGCATCGGATACAAGCAGAGGGCAAACCGACGAAGGGCATGGAGGATTTGATCCTCAAGGTCATTGACGCGCCGACGAAAAAACGGTTTTGGAGGTTTAGATAATGAATAAATTGACTTTCCACCGCGAGGGCGATTATCTGCTCCCTGACCTGATTCCCCCGGAGGCTCCGAGTATCGGGGTGTGGGGCGTGAGACGGCGAGAATTCCTGAGAAAGCATCACAGCGGCATCTACACCGGATTGCTGTTCAGCGGGAAACTGAACGCCCACCTGGAGGAAATCGACCGATCGGCAAATGAGATGTATGACTTATTGATGAAGCAGTACGCCAAACACGAGGGCATAGCAGAAACGCTTAAGGGCGAAGATCAGATGGAGTGGGTCCGCAGAATGAACAACCTGCGCGCAACAGTCGAGGAAACAATCTTCAAGGAATACATCATGACTTGAAAACAGCGAACCGCATCGACCGGCAAAAGGCGATGCGGTTCATTTTTTCATGTGTGCCCGTCCGTTTCCTCTGAAACGGGCGCCGTAACCTGCGGGATGAAGGTCTCGGCAATCCTTCTGGCTTTCTCACTTTTTGATCGGAGCAGGCCGAGTGTGGAGAAAACCAGCGCTCCGATCATATTGACGATCAGATCCTCCATCGTGTCCAGCAAACCGATATCCAGATAGCCGGTCAATCCCAGGCTTTCTCCGTTGACGGCAACGTCCTTGATCGACTGTACGCGAATTGGGATGTTGCTTCTGGTCGCATCCAGCAGCGTGCTGGCGAAGTATGTAATCACCGAATCCTTCTGCATATCCAGGAGAAACAGACGGTCCATGGAAAATTCAAACAGCTCCCAGAGTACGCCGATCGTCATGGAAAAGCAGAAAGCCACAACGGCAAGGAACACGGGGGACAGATGGAAGTGCGCAGCGTCTTCCCGATTGAGAAGCTCCACCAGGGCATAGCCGATTGCCGCGCAGAGGAACCCCCATACAGTGTGCATGACCGTATCCCAATAGGGATATCGCACATAGTAGCACGCGATCTCTCCCAAAATCGCACATGCAAAAATATGGACGAGAATGATGATCTGCAGCCCAGACGGGAGCGAGATCCGGAGTCGTTTTTCCAGAACGGAAGGCAGCTGGAACAGGAACAGCACCAGCAGACAGATGAACAGGTTTTCCCAATATCCCTGCATGGCCGCGCGGATCATAACCGCGAGAACCGATAAGCGCAGCAGCAGCCATGTGATGAAAGCAGCACGATTATGCTCCCATTGCCAGCGGAAATTTGCACGTCGGGAGCTGTTTGCTATATTCATAAATTCGTTCCTTCAATCTATTATTTCCCAAGGGCTTGACCTCTTGTTTCAAGGAGTGCCTCACCTCAGAGGAGTTCGTTCTCTGTTCTACACGGCTTTTATGCATTGCGGCTTGAAGCGCTTTCAAAACATGGGGATATGTCAGGGAGCGAAGTGAGGGAAAAGCGTGAAGCAGCCTCTGCTGCTGTCCGGAAAGCAAAGAAAGCATTTGCCGAAAAAAGGATTCTGTATTCTCTTTTGTGTTGCGAAATGCAGCCATGCGCCTTTTGAACAGGACAAGTCTTTCCTGAATCTCGCGGTATTTTTGATCCAAATCCGCCGCATCATGAAATGTAATCGCGTTGTCTGCCAGAAATACGATGAATGTGACTGCAGTTAAGAAATGTATCCATGTCTTTGAAATACCTGTCAGAGTCTGCACGATCAAAGGATTGACAAAGCGAATCAGCACAACAGAGAAGGCGCCAAAGGCCAGGAACCCAAGGAGGCATATTCTGCCGTTAATATGAAAGCGCATATGAGAGTAGTCCCACCAGCGCGCATGAAACAGTTTTTCCATTGCGACGGATGTGAAATATTCCAGCAGACAACAGAGGGTTCCGCTGATAAAAAACAGCAGGAGCGGATCATCCACCCGCCCAAGCAGAATCAAGTCCAATAAAGCGCCATAGCCATAGATTGGGCAGTATGGGCCATTCAAGAAACCCCGATTGACAAAGTGCCCTGTCGTCCATAGAGAACAAAACACACTCTCCCAAACCCATCCGAGAACACTGTAAACAAGGAAAAGCAGGAACCATTGTTCAAAGATTGCCATATAGGTTCATTTCCCATGCCTCCATTTTGTAGGGCTATTTTACCCGGCGCTGGCATCAGTTCCTCTAATATACATGTAAATGTAGAACTACAATCTAAACCCAATCTAAACTCGACAGATATGCCGCTGAGTTTAGATACAGTTTAGTTTCTTTCGGTATGCTGATATAGCTGGAGGGTGGGCTTTCGTATATGAAGAACACAGCGGGTACCAAACATGAAACGGCAGGAAAGAAAACGATTGATCTTCTCTGGATGCTTTTTCTGCTTCTGGCATGGGCAGGGGTATTGTTCGTTCTTTTCAAAACAAACGGTCATCTGTCCGTTGACGAGATCCTGCATTTTCAGCCGGAAAGCAAATCCCTCGCCGTTTTGACAATGACCGGCCTGTTTCTGCTGAAAAGTGTGGACGTTATCATGCACTCCGGCGTGTTATATGCCGCCAACGGCGTTATGTTTTCATTGCCGATGTCGATTTGCCTAAATATCATGGAAACCGTTTTGATGATCACACTGACCTACCATATCGGCAAAGCCATAGGCCGCCCGCTCGTCCTGAAAATCAGAGAGAAATACCAAAAAGTCAAGGCCTTCTCCGATCTGCAGATAAGCAGTGAGTTCGTCGTTGCGTTGCTTTTGCGCGCTGCCGGAATCCCTGTTACGGTATCCAGCTTATATATGGGTTCTTCCGGCTTCCACTATGGCTCTTATCTTTTGGGATCTGTCTGCGGGTTGTTGCCGCAGATTGCAGCATATACCCTGCTGGGTACTGCGGCGGGCGACTTATATTCCACAGCTTTCAGAATTGCAATGATCTGCAGCGTCGGGGTGTCGGTATCAGCAGTGCTTTTTTCCGTTGTCATCCTGCACAGCAGGAAAAAAGCGGAGGCGAATCGTGCGTTTGCAAAAGCGGAAGCGAGAATACCGGATACCGGATGCTGCAATGAATACGATGTTTCAGTTCAGGCTAAAGAGCGGGGATGAAGCTAACAGCAGTCGGAGTGACAGAAAGGAACCGCTATGCGTGATTACATCATTTATACAGATTCCTCCTGCGACATCCAGCCGGCCATGTTGGACACCTGGGGCGTGCGCTACATCAGTATGCGCTTCTCCTTCGTCGGAGAGGACGCGGAATACCGCGACGAAGACATGGAGATCACGGCGTTTTATCAAAAAATGCGGGAGGGCGGAATTGCCAAGACATCGGCTGTCAATCCGGAGGACTACAAGGCCGCATTTGAAACGGCGCTGCAGGAGGGAAAGGACGTCCTTTACATCGGCCTTTCGGGCGCGCTCAGCAGCTCCTTTCAGGCATCCCGGCTCACTGCGGCAGAGCTGAAAGAGCGTTATCCGGAGCGAAAGATCATACTTGTCGATTCCTTTTCCGCTTCTGCCGGAGAAGGGATGCTTGTATATTTCGGCGTGCAGAAAAAAGCCGCCGGGGCGTCCATTGAAGAGACGGAAGCGTATCTGAACGGGATCAAGCTGCACATCTGCCACTGGTTCGTCGTGGACGATCTGGATTACCTGAAACGAGGCGGGCGGATCAGACCCGCTGTGGCCTTTGCCGGGAAGCTGCTCTCCATCAAGCCGATCCTGCATGTGACGGAGGACGGTGTGCCGATCAACGTATCCAAGGTGCGGGGCACGAAAGCCGCGATCCGGCTGTTTTCCGACAAATTTGCCGCCCGCCAGCTCGAGGACGGTCCCGTGTTTCTCTCGCACGCAGACAATCCTCTGGCTGCCGATATGCTGTCGGATGAGATCAAGGACCGGTTCGGTGTGAAGATCGATTTGGTCACCCACATCGGCACCGTTCTCGGAGCGCATACGGGCCCCGGCGCCATGGCCTTTTATTTTCTGGACAGGGAGCGCTGAATCCGGGTTTACGGCGAGGCGGCCATACGGTATAATAAATTTTATAATACGCACATGCATTGGAGGTGCGTGGGATGTTTCATATCCTTGTGGTGGACGATGATAAGAATACGCGGCGGTATCTCCAGGCGGTGCTGGAAGCGGAAAACTATTCCGTCTCCACCGCGGCCAACGGCGAGGAAGCGCTGGAGGCGATGGAGCAGGCGTATACCGACCTCGTTGTGCTGGATATCATGATGCCGAAGATGGACGGATACGCGTTCACGGAGACTCTGCGGGAGGCGAACAGCGATCTTCCAATCTTAATGGTATCCGCCAAGCAGCTTCCGGAGGATCGACACAAGGGTTTCCTGGTGGGGACCGACGACTATATGACCAAGCCCATCGACGAGACCGAGCTGCTGCTGCGCATCAAAGCATTGCTTCGCAGAGCGAAGATCGCCAGCGAGCGGAAAATCGAGCTGGGCGACGTGGTGCTGGACTATGACAGCATGTCCGTCTCCGGGCACGGCGAAGCGCAGAAGCTCCCGAACAAGGAGTTTCTGCTGCTGTATAAGCTTTTATCCCACCCCGGAAAGATCTTCACGCGCATCCAGCTGATGGACGAGATCTGGGGTACGGAGAGCGACACTGGCTGGGAGACGGTGACCGTTCACATCGGACGGCTGCGCAAGCGCTTTGAGGGATGGCCGGAATTTGAGATCGAGTCCGTGCGTGGACTTGGATACAGGGCGGTGAAGAAGGTATGAAGATCGACACAGAGGAACGCAAAAGCCGCTTTACGCTGGCGCTTTTGTTTTCCGGCATGGTTCTGCTGTTTCTGATTGCAAACGCCATTCTTACTGGACTTTTGATCTTTTATATGGTCTATCACGGGCAGCTTCAGCTTGGAGACGCCGAGCTGAAAGCCGGCTCTCTGGTTTTGAATCTTCTTCTGTGGAGCATCGTCATCGGCGCGGTGCTGGCCGCGCTCGCCAGCCGGTTTCCCTTGAAGCCGATCAATAAGATCCTGAATGCCATCAACCGGCTCGCAGCCGGGGATTACACAGCGCGGCTATCGTTCAAAGGCCCGATCAGCAAAGCGCCGCCGGTACGCGAAATTACCAACAGCTTCAATCTCATGGCGACAGAGCTGCAGCACACAGAGGAGCTGCGCTCCGACTTCGTCAACAATTTTTCCCACGAATTCAAAACGCCCATCGTCTCCATTGCGGGCTTTGCCAAGCTGCTCAAGCGGGGAAATCTTCCGGAGGAGCGGCAAAAGGAATACCTGGACGCCATTGAAGAGGAATCCATGCGCCTGGCGCAGATGGCCACCAACGTCCTGAACCTGACGAAGGTGGAAAACCAGAGCATACTGACGGACGTCCGCCGCTTTAATCTGTCGGAGCAGCTGCGGACAAGTATGCTCCTGCTGGAGAGCAAGTGGACCAAGAAACACATCGAGCTCCTGCTGCCATCCGAGGAATACTATATGAGCGGCAATGAAGAGCTGATGAAGCAGGTTTGGATTAATCTGTTCGACAACGCGATCAAGTTTTCTCCGGATTACGGCACCGTGGAGGCGCAGATCCACCTTGACGGAGGATGTTTTCACGTCCTGGTCTCCAATTTCGGCGAGCCGATCCCGGAGGAGAGCATGGGCAAGATCTTCAACAAGTTCTATCAGGCGGACGAGTCTCATGCCGCAGAGGGCAACGGCGTCGGCCTGGCCGTCGTGAAAAAGATCGTCGACCTCCACGGCGGGACGGTCAGCGCCCTGTGCAGGGATGGGAAAACCACCTTTACCGTCACGTTCCCGGCCTGACGGTGGCGCCGGCTACGGAAGATACACATGCGGAATGTATCTGGACGAGCAGGCGCGAAGCATCCCTTTGTAATTCAGATGAAGCTCGATCATGTCCCCCACGCGATAGCTTTGCGCACTCTCCTCAATATCCAGGATCATGTGGTCGCTGCTTGCCCCCAGGATTCGGACGCCCGGATCACAGGGGAAAACGCCGTCCAGAGGGACATCCTGCCGCCCCAGCGCGACGATGGCCCGCTGCCGTATCCCTTTATCCTCAAATACCGGCTGATTGCCGAAAGCGTCCAGGCCGACCTCCCCGATGGGGATGGTCGGCTTTCTGTTTTGCTCCACAATCTCGGCACGGAGCAGAAAGGCGTCCTGATTGAGCCAGTCCAGACTTTGACCGTTGGTGGAATCCGTGCCAAGGAGAATCGCTTCGCCTACCCGCACCTGGTTGATGGCGGACGGCATACGGCCTTCCTTCGCCACGACGAGGGAGGAGGTGCCGCCGCCTGAAACTACTGCAAAGGGCTCCCCGGCGATGGCCGAGAGCGCGTCGGCCATATACGCCAGAAACCCCAGATTGCGCTGTGTGGGCAAAATGCCTCCGTAGCAGCCCATATTGGTGCCGATGCCGACGACACGGACGCCTTGCAGCGGCATTGTCTGCCGCAGCAGCGCGGCGGCTGCGCTCGGGACAATGCCCTCCCGCAGGTCGCCCACCTCGATCATCAGGATGATGTCATGGCGCTTGCCCTGTTCCAGCGCCGCCGCGGAGAGGGCGCGGATGACCTCGATCTCCGAATTCAGACTGCAATCGCAGTATTCCACGACGCGCTTTGCCTGGCTCAGCATGGGGATGCGAAGCAGCGTGACGTGCTGGGTAAAGCCATGCCGGCGCAGGCGGATCACATTTTCCAGTCTGGCGTCGGCCAGCTTTTCGATGCCGCCGCGCAGCATGGCGGAGACGATTTCCGGCTGGGCGCTGAAGCCCTTTGTCACGCCAAGGACCTCGATCCCGTGCGCCGCGCACAGCTCCGTTACCCGCCGCGCGTTTTCCGTGATTTTCTCCAGATCGACGGCGAGATGCGTTCCGTAAGTCATCGTCTTCGCCTCCTATTCCAGTTTTTTTCGCAGGATCAGACGGTCAAGGCCGCCGTACAGCTTCCGTCGGTCGACCTCTGCGAATCCGTTTGCAAGCAGATTGCGCAGGCTTGCATCGTTGCCGGGCGAAACGGTTGCCAGCGCCTCCCTTGCGCCCAGCGCCGCCGCCTCAGCATTCTTGAAACGGAACGAGCGCCGCTGCAGACCGTAGCCACGAAACGCCGGATCCACAAAGGTCGTATCATAGGTCACGGTCTGCAGCAGCCGGGTTTCCCCATAGCCCAGATACACACCGAGGTTGCGGGGCGAAATGCGGTTGATTACCATGACGGAAACCATCGCCAGCGTATCGCCGGCGTATGCGCCGAGGCAGAAGTCCAGCTCCAGCGACTCGGCCAGCTCCGCCTCCCTCGTGCGTGCGAACAACTCCGGCGCCGGCAGGGCGCGGACGACCCGCTCCTGCAATGCTTCGATCGCGGCCAAATCTTCCGCCGTGCAGCGCCTGAATTCGAACGGGACCTCGGTTCCGTTTGCGTTTTTGCAGGGGATCATGCATGGAACATTCAATTTCTCACCTCCTGATTGCGCTTTTTGTTGTTAGATGTCATGCTCCCGGCAGCCGGTCTCAAAAGAAGCCGACAGCCGGGAGTATCTTCGTTACAGCGGCAGATCCTTCCTGCGGAAGCGGATGCTGCCGATGACATAGCACACCATGCCGACCACGGCAAGAATGCAGAATTTCCAGATAAATGCCGTTGTTCCGTCCAGAATTGAGATCGGATCGAACAGGGTGATGATCGAAACATAGTTGAAGTAGTTCAGCGCATCCATCCGGATGATGGAGGGGAGGATCGGAGAACCGAACAGGCCCAGCATGGTCGCCACCAGGAAGAACATGGACAGTCCACCGCCAAGCCCCATGGCATGCTTGCTGCGGTCAAACCAGCAGGAGGTAAGGAAGCAGATGCCGCTCATGGCGAACATCACGAGGAATGCGCCGAGATTGAGAAGCAGAAGCTTCTGCCAGGTCAGGCCGGTTTCCATATCCACGATCGACAGGCAGATAATGCTGGTAATTGCCGTACACAGGAACATGACAAGCAGCGAGCCGATCAAATAGGCAGCCTGTGTAAAGGTAACTGTGCGGCGCTTGGTAGAAGTGGAAAGAATATACGCCATGGATCCGCTGTCCACCTGGCCGGCAATCAAAGCATTGGAGGTCATAATCATATAGATGATCGGAAGCAGGAGACCTGCCATCTTGAAGAAGATAGAGCCAACGAGGATGCCATACATATCCATCTGCCCCACCTCATCCAGCGCGGCGGATACCTCCTCCGGCAAGCTGGACAGCAGGCTGCCGGTGACGTCTTTCCGCAGGTCCTGTTTTACGGACTCGACAGTCTCTCCCTCTTTCAAGTGATCCAGCCGGTATTCCAGATTCGCCCGATAATCCACGATAGCGGCCATGGCGATGTCCTTGACATTACGGTATTCGGAAAAACCGAATTCTTCATACTGCGCTCTGGTCACACCATAATCGGAAAGCGCGTCCAAAACGCTTTGTATGTTTTCTTCCGCAACCATGTTGCCCGCCATAAAGGGCGCACAGGCGTTCATGACATATTTCTGCCGTTCCTCAGAATGGAGGCTGTCATTGATGGATGCCAGCAAATCAGTGTAATGCGTGACAGTTTCCCCATGTTCAATGAAGAAATCATCGAACATGTAGGATCCGTCCTCCTGCATGGGATTCAGAACGTAGAAGACGACGCCCTGTACCTCTTTGGCCTCCTGCGAATCGGCCTCATATCCGAGTTCACGGATCAATCCCGGCACATAGCTTTCCTGCAGCTCGGTCGCCGCCGCTGCATACGCCGCCATGCTTGCCGCGCCGGCCGCCTGCTCCTCCGGCATGCCTCCCGTCAGCGCATTCACATATGCGGTCTGGTATTCTTTCAGGAACGTGTCGTCAAAATGCTCCATCGCGCCGTTTCCGATTTCGTAGTAATTCAGCGCCTTTTCCTGCAAAGCAGACGTCAGCTCGCCCTCGATGATGGTGTTTTGTATGGCGTCCTTCGTCTCGCTGATGTCGCCTCTGCCCGAAATCAGCATGACGCAGGACAGCATGAAGCAGACGGCGACGGTAATGATGATCCACATCGTCCCGTTTGCCTTGCAGGACTGCCTGAACAACGATTTACTGAACATTTGTATTTGCCTCCTTGCTTCTGCCGAGCTTCTCTCGGAAATACCGGTCGAGGTTGTATTTGATCTCAGAGATAAAATGAACATCCATCCCCCTCAAGCTTCGGAACAGATCGCCGATCCGATCACCGGACAGGGCAACTGTGACCTGATGATATTGGGGTTGGTCGCGCACAACTTCAAAGCCAAGCGTCTTGAAGCGCTCATAATCCCGCGCGTTCACAAATTCTATTTTATAATCCCGCACCTTTGGGTTTCGGATACTCTCCATTTCCGCGATATGTTCGATCCTGCCGCCTGCGATCAACGCCACCCGGTCACAGGTCGCCTCCAGCTCCTCAAACATGTGGCTGCTCATAAAAATCGTCTTTCCCTTGCGATGTTCCTCTTTGATGATTTCAAGGAACGCATCACGCATCAGCGGATCAAGGCCGGTGGTCGGCTCATCCAGAATGATGATATCCGGATCGGCCATCAGCGCCGCTACAACCGCCGTTTTTTGCTTCATGCCCTTGCTCATACGTTTAAGGGACGCCCCTGGATCAAGCTGAAGCCGCTGAATCAGCGCATCCGCATAGGACATGTCCTTCAGGCCCAGGAAACCCGCCTGGCTTTTCAAAAACGCCGTTCCGGTTGCAAGATCGGGGAACGAGATTTCACCGGGAACGTACCCGATATGACGAACATACTCGCTGGAGTGCTTCCAGGCCTCCAGACCATTGACATAGGCGGCGCCTCTTGTGGGCTGTACAAAGCCCATGATATGGCGGATCGTCGTGGTCTTGCCGCTGCCGTTTGTACCGGCAAATCCGACCATCTCTCCTTTTCCGATGGATAAATTGAGATCAAAGACACCCCGCCCTTCGCCGTAATCCTTCGTAAGACTATTGATTTCGATCACAGGACTCATTTCTCCAGCGCACCTCCGAAATCCCGATCTTCCTTGTAGTAGCTCATGAAATAATCCTCCAGCGTTTCCTTCAGATGAGTAAACCCACTAATTGAGTACCGGGACAACGTATCGATCACGTTGTTGATGTACCGGTCGTCAGTTGCGATCGTGACGCTGTTGCCGGAAACGGAGTGATCTATAATACTGATTCCGTCGCCGGCTGTGCCGCGATCCAGAAAAGCGGCAAGCTCTGTTTCGTCCGAAAATGTAATGCGGTAATTCTTCTGTGATGCATGCTTCAGCTCGTCGGCAACGAAATCCGAAACGATTTTTCCATCCTTTATGATTGCGATACGGTCGCAGGTGGCGTCCACCTCAGAAAAAATGTGGCTGGAGAGCAGGATGGTCTTTCCGCGTTTCTTTTCTTCCCGGACATAGTCGATGAATACGTCCTGCATCACCGGATCAAGTCCGCTGGTCGGCTCGTCCAGGATCAGAACCTCCGGGTCGCTCATAAAGGCGGCCACCACGGCCAGCTTGCGCTTTACCCCCAGACTCATCCGCTTGGTATCGCCGGATGGATCCAGCTCGAACAGCGCAAGCAAATGCTGCAGGAGCGCCTCGTCCGTATGCTTTTGCATGCTTTGCATCATGCGCAGGAATTCCCAGCCGGTAAGTCCGGCAGGCAAAGCGATCTCTCCGGGGATATAACCGACGGATCGCAGTATTTCGCTGTATTTATGAAATGACTCCTTGCCGAAAATCTGCGTCTCGCCGCTGTCCGGTCTGGAAAATCCCATCAGATGCCGGATCGTCGTGGATTTCCCGGCTCCGTTCGGCCCGAGAAAGCCGAACACTTCGCCTTCATCTACATGAAAGGACACGTCAAACACGCCGCGCCCGAAGCCGTAATCCTTGGTCAGATGCTTCACATCAATTACGCTCATGTATAGGCAGCCTCCTTCTGTTTCGATTGCCGAGGAATGATACCAGCCGTTTCTAAACTGAAAAGAAACTCTTTTTGTTCCCTGTTTAGTTTCAGTTTAGAATGCGCTGGTATATTTGTTCCAAAGAATACCCCGTGGCGAATACTTGGAAAAGGAGCATCTCCAATGAAGGACAATTTTATCAACCGCACGATTGTAAAGCAGGGCATCCGGGCCGCCATCCGGGATCCGGACAAAAACATCCCCTTCATTCTATCCCTAATCGAAAAGGCGGACACGAAGGGCGTCAACGCAAAAAGCTATGCGAGCATCAGAAATGCGCTGGAAGACCCGGACAACAACTGGAACATCATGATCCACAATCTGCTGCGGAATGTGGACCCGGATGTTCTGGAGAGCATGATGATGTCGCTGGGCTTCCACGCCGCCGTGGCAAGCGCGCCGATCCGAATGCAGAGCATCGAAAAGTACAACTGCAACATCCCCTGGGCGGTCCTGATGGATCCCACAGCGGCCTGCAACCTGCACTGCACCGGCTGCTGGGCGGCGGAGTACGGCAAAAACACGTTCTTAACTTATGAGACGCTGGACCGCATCATCAACGAGGGCACGGCGCTGGGGACCTATACCTATATCTTCTCCGGCGGCGAGCCCACCATGCGAAAGAAGGATCTGATCCGTCTGGCGGAGACGCACCCGGACTGCGCCTTCCTTGCCTTCACAAACGGTACGCTGGTGGATGAAGAATTTGCGGATGAGCTGAAGCGTGTGGGCAACTTTACCCTTGCCTTTTCCATTGAGGGCAGCGAGGCCGACACCGATTTCCGCCGCGGCGCCGGCACCTACCAGGCCGTTATACGCGCCATGGATCTCCTGAGAGAAAAGGGCGTCATGTTTGGCTTCTCCGCCTGCTATACCAGCAAGAATCTGGACACCATCGGCTCGGACGCGTTCGTGGATCTGATGATCGAGAAGGGCTGCCTGTTCGGCTGGTACTTCACCTATATTCCCGTCGGCAAGGATGCCGTGACGGAGCTGATGGCGACGGCGGAGCAGCGTGCGCACATGTATCATAAGATCCGCGAGTGGCGAAAGACGAAGCCTTGCTTCCTGCTGGATTTCTGGAACGACGGCGAATACGTCCACGGCTGCATCGCCGGCGGGCGGCACTATCTCCATATCAACGCCAACGGCGACGTGGAGCCCTGCGCCTTTATTCACTACAGCAACGTCAACATCAACGACTGCTCACTGCTGGAGGCACTGCAAAGCCCGCTTTTCATGGAGTACCGGAAGAACCAGCCCTTTAACGAGAATATGCTGCGCCCCTGCCCCATGCTGGACAACCCGGAGAAGCTGCGGGAAATGGTGGGCAATTCCGGCGCCCATTCCACAGATTTCCTCGCCCCGGAGAGCGCAGAGGAGCTCACGGCGAAAACAGAGGCCGCCGCAGCCGCCTGGCAGATCACGGCAGATGCGCTCTGGGAGGCGGAGGACGACGAAGCGAAATACGGTCACCAGCACGTCGTCTATTCCTGACGGCGGAAGCGTTCATGCCGGTTGCCTGTGGGAAGGTCTTTGATGCGAAGTTTCGTTCAAAGAGTCAAAGAACGGTGGCGGCGGTTTATGATGGACCGCTACGGAAGCGACGAGCTGTCGCGGCTTCTCTCCCGCGCAGCGCTCGTACTCCTGCTTCTGTCATTCATTCCTGATTTGCGGTTTCTCTTTCTGATCGCGTTTGTATTGCTGCTGCTTTCATCCCTTCGCTGTCTTTCCAAAGACAAATATGCGCGGCAGGGAGAGCGATCTCGATACCTTTCCATCCAATATAAGCTGAAGAAGGAGCTGCAGCTGCTGCAGGACCGGTGGCGGGAGCGGAAAACGCACCGGTATTACCGCTGCCCGCACTGCAAAACCGTGATCCGCGTCACCAGGCCTGAGCGCGGGAAAAAGATCGTAATCCGCTGCCCCATGTGCAGACAGAGCTTTGAGAAGAAAACTTAGGAGCGCCTTTTGAATGCCGAAGGGTCCATACCGAGAGGAGTTAGTTCGAGAAAATGCGAGTAAAGATCACATCTGACAGCACCTGCGATCTTTCCCCGGAGCTGATTGATAGATTTCATATCGGAATTTTACCCATGGTTATCACGTTTGGAGATACACCTCATCGGGATGGAGTGGATATCACTCCGGAGGATATTTATCGTTTCGTTGCGGAAAGCGGAACGCTGCCCAAGACTTGTGCCATGAATACCGCCGAATACAGCGATTTTTTCCGCAGGAATACGGCTGACGGATCAGCGCTGGTGCATTTCTGCATCGGCAGCGGATTTTCCTCCACCTGCCAGAACGCCCGAATCGCTGCCGAAGATACGGAGAATGTCTTTGTGGTAGATTCTGAAAATCTTTCCGCCGGCCAGGGTCTGCTGGTTCTCCGGGCGGCAGAAATGGCGAAAGAAGGCATGGGAGCCAGAGAAATCGCAGAGGCCTGCCAGTTGTTGGCGTCAAAGGTGGAGGCCAGCTTTGTGCTGGACGATCTCACCTATCTGGTGAAAGGCGGCCGATGCTCCGGGGCTGCCGCCTTCGGCGCCAATGTACTGAAGCTGAAGCCGTGTATTGAGGTTCGTCATGGAATAATGACACCTGCAAAAAAATACCGGGGAAGGATGTGCAGCGTCATTCTTGAGTATGTGACGGACAAGCTCCGCGCTCGTAAGGATCTGGACACCCGGCGCATTTTCATCACCCATACCCGCTGCGAGCCGGAATGGGTTGAAGCCGCGAAGCAACGGGTAACGGAGCTTGCGCCGGACTTCACGGAAGTTTTGGAAACCACTGCCGGCGCTACGGTCACGACCCACTGCGGGCCAAGCACATTGGGTGTCCTGTTCATCCGAAAATAAACCCATACGCTGACAGTGACAGAGCGAAAAACAGCGCCATGGACTTAGCATCCATGGCGCTGCGATTAATAGGACTTCAATTTCCGTAGTTTTTACGGTGTTTCCGCCTTGTTTTGCATTATCCTCACAGATTCCGGTCCAGGAAGCCGAACACACGATCCATATTGGAGCGCATGAACCAGTCCGGCGTCACGATATGGTTGAGCGCGCAGTGGTTCCAGCCGTCAAACTCTTCCAGCCGGACGCGCGCTTCACCGCAGCGCGCCGCGATTGTCGCCGCCAGATGCTCCGATTCCGTGCAGGGCACAATGGCGTCGTCCCGACCGACCTGCACCAGCGTGGGAGGAAAGTCCCTCGTGATGAAGGTCATCGGATTGAGCAGCGCGGCGAGATCGGGGATCAGCCTAAGATTTACGCCGACAAAGATCGATATGAGGTTGACGGGGACGGTACCGGGAACAAACTCCTTGGGCGCGTTTGCCTCTACCTCCGGCGGCGGGGTAAGCGTCAGCAGATCATAGCAGCCGCACTGCGCGACCACGGCCTGTACCGTACTGGATTGCTCCGGATGTGCGGGATTCGGCCCGTCAAAGGCGGGAATCGCACTCGTCGCTGCGGCAAACACTGCGTAATACGCGCCTGCGCTGTCTCCGCCGATGGCAAAACGCGCGGGGTCGAGACAGTATTCCGCAGCATGGGCCCGCAGGAAGCGGATCGCGGCCTTCACGTCATAGAGCGCATTGGGTGCCTTGCTTTCAAAGCCCTTGCGGTATTCCACGGAAACAACAGCGTAACCGCGGTTGATACCGTCCGCCGCCAGCAGGAACTGGACGTCCTGCTTGTCACCGGCAATGAATGCGCCGCCGTGAACAAAGATGTAAGTCGGGAAGGGACCGTCGCCCTCCGTCGGCAGGTAGATATCCAGCACTTGGCTGGGGGACTGCACATCATAGGGCACGTCCAACCATTTCCGTTTGACTGCGCTGATATCCACCATATCCGACCCGCTGGGGTCGTCCGGCTCGATCAGCGTCCAGGGGATATCCAGATTCCAGTTTCCCATACTGTTGCCTCCTTGAATAAGTTTAAGTTTATTTCATGCAATGATACCATGGAGTTATCCTAACCCCATTAGACCACAGAGGCAACGTGTCGGAAAGCCACAATGCGTCTCCATTGTTTACTTCTATACAATATTTTGATAATGTATATGTATTGGGAACCCGCGCGGTGTGCAGGGATGACGAAGAAGGAGTTGTGTCCATGAAAACAAGAGAAATCATCATAGAGGCCGCATTCCGCCTGTTTGAGGGGCGTTCCTTCCCCGAAATCACCGTACAGGATATTCTGGACGAGGCGGGCGTCTCTCGAAAGACGTTTTATAAGTATTTCCGGGATAAATATGAGCTGCAGGAAATATATTATCTTGAACAGTCCAGCAATGTGTTTGACCGCCATCATCTGCCGGAGCACATGGACGATGATACCTGGCGGGAGCTTTCAACAGGTGTACTGCAGTTTATGAAAGATCATCGGCAGTTTTACCGTAACGCGGGACGCGAAAAGAAGGCGCAGGATTCCCTATGGAGCTTCCTGCGTCAGACGCTGATCGATCTGTACACTGAGATCCGCCGGCGAAATACCAAACAGGATACGCTGTCTCCAGGCGATCAGATTACCGTTCGATGCATTGTGGAATCGATCATGAAGCTTTTCGAAATTTACACGTTTGAAACCCCGGCTCTTTCAATGGATGCTCTGCTGGATGTCGGCATGACCATCATCCCTGTTGGCTACAGGTTCTATTGACACGGTTCGTTGTCACAGGATCTACAGAATATAGGGCCCATCAGAATTGACGATATCCGGACGATCCTATGCGGATTGTCCGGATCTTGCTGTCTGGGGAGCTTTTTCCAGAAAATTCGGTGTGGCCAAGCTCCGTTATTTATTCTGCGAGTTTCGATTCAGTTTAGAATCACGGTCTATAATAATTCAAAGCGGTTAAGGGGAGGCGATGCCATATGAAGATAAAGCTTTTGATCGGCACCATAACGATCATCATGACGGCAATCTCGATCCTGCTTTTTCGCGTTGCAGGGATTATCGGCGCTGCATACCCTGCACTGTCCGCGCTGTGCATCGTTTCCGGGGGCCTTCTGATTATCCCACTTATCCTGTTTGCCGTTCTGTCTGTACCCTGT
>JAPXRI010000007.1:0-102106 GCA_033813635.1 Bacillota bacterium | reverse complement strand
ATTCTCAGCGTGTTGACTATGTCAACACGCTGCATAGGGGGTATCCAATACCCCCTATGTTCGGACCGCAAGCGGTCCGATACCCCCGGAATCGCGCCCGCTCGGCGCTGGATGAGGTGTTTTTCCGGCGCACATGTCGCCGGAAAAACGTATTTGAGTAAAACCGCTGTAGCGGGTAATCTTTTACAGAACTTTTTCAACAGTCTGTAAATCGCGGCCCGGTTGTTACCGGACCGCGATTTCAATGATCCGCAGCTTCTAAAATGATTTTTCAATATCAATATTGAACTGGCGTAAGAATTCCTGAACCTTGTCAAACATGAAGTATCCGACAATAAACGCCGCGATTGTCAAAACGAGCAGGATGATGCCGAGTATCACATAGGCGCGGCAATAATTCTTAAAGCCCTTGTTTTTGGTAGCCGCCAGCGCGATGATATGGACCAAAAGACCGAGCAGCGGTATCGCGCCGACAATCATCAGCAGGATGTAAACCCCGGTGGACACCGGTTTTTGCGCGGTTTCGGAGGCAGCCGGCTTTTGCTGATAGAGTGCGGGCGCCGGCGGCGCATAGGCCGGGGGCGGTTGGCGGAAGTTCTGCGTGTTTTGCTGCGCGTAGGGTTGATAGCCGTCAAACCGGCTGACCTGTCTCTGGGGTTCCCGCGGAAAGGGCTCCGCACTCTGCGGTTGGTAGGGGTTCGATACAGTCGAGGGAGCGGCATCCGCGGCCGGTTCTGCCGAAGCCGGCTCGGAGGTCGCCGCAACGCCGTTGTTTTCGGCGGCAATATCCGCTTCCGGTTTATCTTCGACTACAGGTTGTTCCGCTATTGTGGAAGAGACTTTTGTGCCGCATTCCGTGCAGTATATCGAGCTGTCATCGATTTCTTTTCCGCAGTTTTTGCAGATCATTTACTTCACTCTCCCGTTTAATTATGTATAGGCGTTTTGCTTACATCGCCTTGGGTTTCCCGCAGGCCGCACAGAAGGAGCCGGTGTTCACGTGTCCGCAGGCGCAGGTCCACGCCGCGGGAGCTGCGGGCTGCGGAGCAGTCTGAGCCTGCTGCGGAGCTGCCGGAGCCTGCTGCGGAGTTGCCGGAGCCTGCTGCGGGTACGACGGGTAATAGACCGGCTTCGGAACGAAGATGCCGAAGGACTTCGCCGCGAGCGCCGATACGGCGGGCGTCTGCGTGGGTTTGCCGGAAAGTGAGTTTATTAGCGCCATCAGGGCGATCAGCGCCAGCGCTACCGCCACAAGAAAACTAATTATGCCGAAAATGTCCGCGAACGCGCCGAGAGTGTTGCCGTCGGCCCATATGATTATCTGGCCGATCGCCGACCGGAAGAAGGAGACGACGAGGCGTATCGCGCCGAAAACCAGCACGAGATAAATCGATTCGAGGAGCGAAACAAGGCTTGTCTGATCTTCTTTCTTGATAAACGCGACCGCGAACATCGCGATCAGGATAAACAGCGTATACATGTTAAAGCTCGCGCAGGTCACCAAGACCAACATGAACGCAATGGTGGTAAAAATTTTTCCGAGTTCAACGGGTTTCTTTTCCATGTTGATGCCTCCATATATGTTTTCTAATACGATTATATCAAAACAATTTTTGTTATTCAAGGGAATAATTGTATATTTTGGAAAATTCCCGTAAACTTATTGATAAATCTCAAAGCGTGCCGGCAGACTCCGCCGGACGGGTACCGGCATGCGGCCGTTTTTCATAAAGCACCGCCGAAAGCGCGATAACTAGGCGGGCAAAAGGGGCCGATGCCAAACGCATCAGCCCCGGTCTTCATACTTTTAAATCGAAGCTTTCGCCGCTGAAATCGGCGTCTTTTATCAGAGAATAAACGTATCCGTTTAAAAATTCGTCCACCTGCTCTGGGCACCGGCCGATATACGCCGACGGGTTAACGGCCCTTTCGATGTCGCTTTCCGACAGCCTGAACGCCGGGTCTCCGGATATGCGCGCAAGCAGGTCGTTGTCAAGTCCTTCCTCCTTTACGCGCCTGCCGGCGGCCTGGGCGTGGACGCGGATGCGCTCGTGCAGCGCCTGCCTGTCCCCTCCCGCTTTGACGGCCTCCATCATGATGTTCTCGCTGGCCATAAACGGAAGCTCGCGGGCGACGTGGGCGGCGATGACCTTCGGATATACCACCAGACCCGCAGAGACGTTTGCGTATATGCCGAGAATCGCGTCAGCCGCGAGAAACGCCTCCGGAATCGACAGCCTGCGGTTTGAGGAGTCGTCCAGCGTACGCTCGAGCCATTGTGTGGCCTCCGTCGACGCAGGGTTCTGGGTGAGCGCTATTAAAAACCTCGAAATGCCGCAGATGCGCTCGCACCGCATCGGATTTCTCTTATAGGGCATCGCCGACGAGCCGACCTGGGAGGTCTCGAAGGGCTCCTCGATTTCCTTTTGCGACTGCAAGAGCCTGATGTCGGTCGCGAACTTCGAGGCGCTCTGGGCAATACCCGCCAGCGCAGAGATCACGCCGTAATCCGTCTTTCTCGAATAGGTCTGCCCGGTCACGGGCTCGGCGGCGTCGAAGCCGAATTCGGATATCACCGCCCGTTCCAGGAGCTTGACCTTTTCTCCGTCTCCGCCGAACAGGTCGAGGAAGCTCGCCTGACTGCCCGTCGTCCCCTTGACGCCGCGCATCTTAAGCGTCCTGACGCGAAAATCCAGCTCCTCGACGTCCTTCATCAGGTCGTTTATCCAGAGACAGGCGCGCTTTCCCACCGTCGTCAGCTGCGCGGGCTGAAAATGGGTAAAGCCGAGGGTAGGCATCGCCTTATACTTATCGGCGAAGGCGGCGAGGTTTTTTATAACCGTGAGGAGCTTTTTCCTCAGCAGCAAAAGCCCGTCCCGCATCAGGATGATGTCCGTGTTGTCGCCGACGTAGCAGCTCGTCGCACCGAGGTGGATGATGCCCTTCGCCTCCGGGCACTGGAGTCCGTAGGCTTTGATATGGGCCATTACGTCGTGCCGGGTTTCTTTTTCAAAGCGCTTGGCGTCCTCGTAGTTGATGTTGTCGCGGTTTTTCTCAAGCTCGGCGATCTGAGCGTCCGTAATCGGGAGACCGAGCGCCTTCTCCGCCTTCGCGAGGGCGATCCAGAGCCGCCGCCAGGTCCGAAACTTCGTGTCGTCCGAAAACAACCGGAGCATCTCGTCGCTCGACCACCGCTCCGCAAATGGGCTTTTATAAATCCCGTGTTCCGTCTCCATCGACGGGTCCCCCCCCCTGAAACGTTATTTTGTCGACAGCTTTTCGATGGCCGCGAGCTTTGTGCATACGCAGAGCAGCTCGGCGGCGAGGCGGATCTCCTCCGTGCTCGGATAGGTCGGCGCAATACGGATGTTTTTGTCCTCCGGGTCCTTATGGTAGGGCCATGTGGAGCCCGCCGGAGTCATGATGACGCCGGCTTCCGCCGCCAGAGCTATCGTCCTCTCCGCGGTGCCCGGCAGCACGTCGAGGCTGATGAAATATCCGCCGCGGGGCTTGCTCCAAGAGGCGAAGCCGAGCCCTCCGATCTCCCGCGAGAGCGTCTCCTCGACAGCCTCGAACTTCGGCCTCAGCAGCGCGGCGTGCTTTTTCATCTGGGCGCGCATGCCGTCGGCATTTTTAAAATACCTCACGTGGCGGAGCTGATTCGTTTTGTCCGGGCAGATCATCTGTATCGACAATAGCCTTTTTATGTAAGCTATATCGTCCTTCCCAGCCACAAGGCATGCGATGCCCGAGCCCGGGAAGCTTATTTTCGAGGTGGAAGCGAACTCAAGCACGAGGTTCTCGTTTCCGGTTTTTTTGACCTCGTCCATGATGTTCAGCAGCACGTCTCCCTCGTCGTAGAGGTCGTGTATGCAGTAGGCGTTGTCCCAGTAAACCCTGAAATCCGGGGCGGCCGGCTTCAGCGCGGCGAAACGCCTGACAGTCTCGTCGGAATATGTGGTCCCGTCGGGGTTTGAGTATTTCGGAACGCACCAAATCCCCTTGACGGCCGGGTCTTTTACCAGCTCTTCGACGGCGTCCATATCCGGTCCGCCTTCGCGCATCCTGACCGTCACCATCTCGATACCGCAGCTCTCGCAGATCGCGAAATGCCTGTCATAGCCCGGGACGACGCAGATAAACCTGACCGTTCCCTGTTTCAGCCACGGCGCCTGCCCCCCGATGCCGAAGCACATGCCGCGCATTATCATATCGTACATCATGTTGAGGCTCGAGCTGTTTCCGACAATGACGTTATCCGGGTCGACATCGAGAAGCTCGGCGAACAGCTTCTTCGCGCTGGGCAGGCCGTCGACCATGCCGTAGCTGCGCGTGTCCGTTCCGTCGCAGAAATAATCCTTCGAGTCCTTAAGACAGCCGAGAACTCCCTGCGAAAGGTCGAGCTGATCCCCCGCCGGGACTCCGCGGGACATGTTGAGCTTTAAGTTTTTCGCTTTGAATGCCTCGTATTCCTTTTCCAGTTTTTCTTTCTCTTTCCTTCGTTCGCTTTCCGACATCTCTGCATACAGCAGGCCCATATCTATTGACTCCCTCTGATTTACGGATTAGTTTTTGGATCTGATCTTTGTCAGCGCGAGGTAGATTGTCGGCACAAGGACCGCCGCGGCAATCAGCTCAATCAGACCGTTCACGCCAATAATCGTCACAAAAATCGTTTTGAACAGCTCAAAGAATTCCGCGTAGCTCTTGATCATGCCGCCGAAGATATATATTGCCGACAGCACCAGAACCGTGTTTGTGAGCGTCGCCGCAATCGCGGTCAAACCCGCGGAGGCGTATGTATTCAGCTTCGTCTTGGAAAAACCGGAAAAAACAAGGCCGGCGACGATACCTACCAGAATCCTCGGCAGGATCGAAATCAGCGGGTTTGTAAACAGCACCCAGGCCGGGTTCGTAAAGGCCCTGAAGAAGCATGTTATCCCCCATACTGCGCCGAGGACGGCGCCGTATTTCCAGTCGAGAAACGCCGCGCCCACAATCACAACGATATGCAGCGTCGTGATCTCAACAAATGTCCCGTAATTGATGTAGCCGGTGTACGGGACGACCGTCATCACGATGATCAGCGCGGATAAAACCGCGGCAAGCACTAAATCGAATGTTTTTTTACTTTTCACCATGAAAACACCTCATTTCAGAATTCCGCGTTTCCGACGGTCCGCGGATATGGTATAACGTCGCGGATATTCGGTATACCCGTGACATACATGATAAAGCGCTCGAAACCGAGTCCGAAACCCGCGTGCCGCGTCCCGCCGTAGCGGCGCAGGTCCAGATACCATTTGTAATCCTTCTCGTCCAGCCCGAGCTCGCGCATTCGCCCGGTCAGCACGTCAAGCCGCTCCTCGCGCTGGCTGCCTCCGATAATTTCGCCGATGCCCGGGACCAGCAGGTCCATCGCGGCCACCGTCTTCCCGTCGTCGTTGACGCGCATGTAAAAGGCCTTGATCTCCTTGGGATAATCGGTCACGAAAACCGGCCCCTTGAAGTACTCCTCCGCGAGGTATTTCTCGTGCTCCGTCTGGAGGTCGCAGCCCCAGAACGCCGGGTATTCGAAGCCTTCCTTGCGCCCTTTAAGGATTTCTAACGCTTCCGTATAGGTCACATGGGCGGATTTTGTCGAGACCAGCTTGTTAAGCCTCTCCAAAAGCCCCGGGTCGTAATAACGGTTGCAGAAATCCAGCTCCGCTCCGCATTTAGAGAGCAGATGCGTCACCACGCTCTTGATCATGTCGTCGGCGAGAGCCATATCGTCGTTCAAGTCGGCAAAGGCGATCTCCGGCTCGATCATCCAGAACTCGGCGGCGTGGCGCTGGGTGTTGGAATTCTCCGCCCTGAAGGTCGGCCCGAAGGTGTATATTTTACCGAAGGCCATCGCCATAGTCTCGCCCTCGAGCTGACCCGATACCGTTAGATTTGTCGCGCGGCCGAAGAAATCCTTTGAATAGTCAATCCTGCCGTCCTCCGTGCGGGGCGGATTGGCCGGGTCAATCGTCGTCACCCTGAACATCTCGCCCGCTCCCTCGCAGTCGCTCCCTGTGATCAGCGGAGTGTGGACGTATACAAAGCCCCGCTCGTTGAAAAACTTGTGTATCGCGAAAGCCGCCTCGCTCCGGATTCGGAAAACGGCGTTGAAGGTGTTTGTCCTGGCGCGCAGGTGCGCGATCGTGCGGAGGTACTCCATCGAATGCTTCTTTTTCTGCAGCGGATAATCCGGCGTCGACGCGCCCTCCAGCGTGAACTGCCCGGCGTGAAGCTCAAACGCCTGCTTCGCCTCGGGCGTCAAAACTACTACTCCGCGGATTATTACCGCCGCGCCGACGTTTGTCTTGACGGCGAAAGCGTAATTATCCAGCTTCTCCGCCTCGAGCACCACCTGGAGCGACAGCACGGTGCTGCCGTCGTTGAGCATGATGAAGCCGAAAGCGTTGGACGCGCGGACGGATCTCACCCAACCCGCCACGCTTACCTCTTTACCCTCGTAGGCCGGTGTATTTTCATATAAATCCCTGATCGACGAGACTTCCATATTATTATCTTCCCTTATACCTTATTTTTTTGTCGGTAATATTCTATTCGTTAAGCTACAATAAGCGGATTCCCGCTTCCTCGCATTCCCTTATCGTCTCTTCCGGCCATACCGAGGCCTGGACCTCGCCCACATGCGCTTTATTCAATAGAACCATGCACAGCCTCGACTGGCCGATGCCCCCGCCTATCGTCAGCGGCAGATCGCCGGCGAGCAGGCTTTTATGGTATGGCAGGTTCTTCCGCTCAAGCGTGCCGGTCAGCTCGAGCTGCCTTAGAAGCGATTCCTCGTCCACCCGTATGCCCATGCTTGAGAGCTCCACCGCCCTGCCGAGAACGGGGTAATAGACAATCAGGTCCCCGTTCAGGTTCCAGTCGTCATAGTCCGGTGCGCGGCCGTCGTGGGGCTTTCCGTCGGACAGCCTTCCGCCGATTCCTATGATGAAAACGGTCCTGTGCTTCTTCGCGATCTCGTTTTCCCGCTCCTTGGGCGGCAGGTCCGGATAGCGCCTCAGCAGCTCCTCCGCGGTGATAAAGCAAACATCCTCGGATATCACCGGGTCGAGACCTTCAAACATCGAACAGAGGTCGATCTCCGTTTTCTTGATCGCGTGGACGATTTTTTCAACCGTGGTTTTAAGAAAATCAACATTTCTCTGGTCCCGTGTAATCACGCTCTCCCAGTCCCACTGGTCGACATAGACCGAGTGTAGGCAATCCGTCTCCTCGTCCATGCGGATCGCGTTCATATCCGTGTAGAGCCCCTCGCCCGGCGCGAAGCCGTACCTCTTCAGCGCGGCGCGCTTCCACTTTGCCAGCGACTGGACAATCTGTATTTCGCCCTCGACGTTCTTTACGCTAAATGACACGGGTCTTTCCACGCCGTTAAGATTGTCGTTCAAGCCGGAGGCCGCGGTGACGAACAGCGGGGCCGAAACGCGCTCAAGGTTCAGCGCCTCGGCGAGATTCCGCTCAAAGCCGTCCTTCGCCGCCTTAATCGCAAGCTCGGTCTCCCTTATGCCGAGCGCCGTCTCATAACCTTCCGGCAGTATTTTTTCCCATTGCATATGATATCATCCTTAGCTGTTTACGCTTACCCTGGTTTTTGCGAGCGCCTCCGTCAGCGCTTTTGAGAGCTGGTCCGGGCAGCTTGTATTTTTATATCCGCAGCGGATTCCACGCAGCTTTTTAACCGCATCCTCCGCTCTCATCCCCTCAACCAGCCGGCATATCGCCTTGAGGTTTCCGTCGCATCCGCCGTCAATATTCACGGAGTCGACGACGCCGTCCCGTACGACCACCTGAATTTTACGGGAGCATACGCCTTCCGGTCTGAAGGTATGTATTATTTTATCCGCCAACGCCCATCCCCAGACTTTCCTATAATCTGATATAATATGTAATATGATACCACATATCCATGTTGACGGCAATTATTAACAGCAATAATTTAACGGTTTTTTTCGTCCCGTATTCAATGTATTGTGTCTATCCATCCCCTATATTTTCTGTTATAATATAACCCGATTACCGATCCGATAAAGGAGAGATAAAAAATGCAGACAAGAAAGAAAACGATCCTTGACAGCCTTATCAAGCAAATCCCCCCGTATATCATTACGGACAGCGTCAATATCGAAAAGTGGACGGTGAAAAAGGGCGTCCACGCCGAGCCGGGCAAGTTTATATACAGCGACGAGCCCGGCGTCGAAATGCATCTCGGCGACAGCTGGACCTCCACCTACGACGACACCGTTTGGTTTTCTTCGTCTCTCGAGATTCCGAAAAAACTGGTTTCAAAAAAGCTTTACCTCCAGTTCGATTTCGGCGGCGAGGCGATTGTCCGCATCAACGGAAAAATCGCCGGGGCAGTCAGCTCCCGCATGAAATCCGGCTGGGTGCACAGGGATATCATCTTTCTCCCGGACCCGCTCCCAAAGGACAGGGTGCTTCATATCGAGATCGAGGCGACGGTCAACTCCGGCGCGCTGTGCGACGTGGTGCTCGCCGGCGGGGACCATATCGACTACACGATGGCTATCGCGCGCCTGATTGCCGTCGACCCGGTGGTCGAAAGCTATTATAACGACGTGCAGATCGTCAGCGCCGCGCTGAGCGAGATCCGCGACGCGGCGATCTCGGCCCGCGTCTACGCCGCGCTGGACGATTCGCTGCACACAATCGACTTTGACTTTGACGACGCGACCGTCCGGGCCTCGTTTAAGCCCGCGGCGGAGCTTCTGTGGGACAGGATCGAAAAAATCAAATACCAGCCCCAGGGAGACGTTATTCTGACCGGGCACAGCCATATCGACGTGGCGTGGCTCTGGACTGTCAAGGAGGTACTCCGCAAGACCGCGCGCACTTTTTCCAACACCACGGAGCTGATGGACCGTTACCCCGAGCTGGTTTTCGCCCAGAGCCAGGCGATCCTTTACGATATGATGAAGACCCATTACCCGGAAGTTTATGAAAACATCAAAAAGAAAGTCGCCTCCGGCAACTGGGACATTGTCGGCAACGCCTGGGTCGAGGCGGACACCAACATCGCCTCCGGCGAATCGCTGATCAGGCAGCTGCTCTACGGCAGGGAGTTTTTCTTAAAGGAGTTCGGCAAAAGCTCCGATATCTACTGGCTGCCAGACTGCTTCGGCTTTTCCTACGCGCTGCCCCAGATTATTAAGAAGAGCGGAATGAAATACTTTTTAACCACAAAGCTGAACTGGCAGGATACCAACAGGTTCCCGCACACGATTTTCAGATGGCGCGGAGCTGACGGCAGCGAGGTCCTGGCTTATCTCCAGCGCACGATGTACGGCGACGACTGCACTGTGAACAAAGTAACGCAGAGCTGGGATCAGAACGATGAAAAGGCCGTCACGGACACCGTGATGGGCATGTTCGGCTACGGGGACGGCGGCGGAGGAGTCACCTATCAGATGGTGGAAGACGCCAGACGCATCGCGAAAATTCCCGGCATCCCCTCCTCCCGTATCGGGCACGCCTCCGAATTTTTCGCCGCGTCCGAAGCGCACCGGGACGAGCTACCCGTCTGGGAAGACGAGATGTACTACGAAAATCACCGCGGGACCTACTCAAGCCAGGGCTTTGTCAAAAAATACAACCGCTACGGAGAATTTCTTCTGACCCGCGCTGAGATGGCCGCCTGCTTTGCCGCCGGAATGGTGAAAAACGCCGCTCTCGACGAAAAACTCAAAGAGGCTTGGAAGCTTTTGCTTGTCAATCAGTTCCACGACATCCTGCCCGGAACCTCCATCCACGAAGTTTACGACAATACGAGAAAAGAATACGCCCGAATGGCGGAGATCGGCGAGGAGCGCCTTCACGCGTCAATTTCGGACATTCTGAGCCGGATCGGCCTAAACCAAAACAGCGTGGTCTGCTTCAACTTCTCATCGTTTGCCGTTTCCGAGACGGTCTCCGTGGAGCTTCCCGACGATACCCTCGTCCCTTGCGCGGACGGCGAAGCGCTCCCCTATGCTTATGAAAAAACGGAGGGCGGCTTTAAGCTCTCGTTTGTCGCAAAGGACGTGCCCGCGATGGGTTACCGCGCGTTCCCGCTCTGTGAGAAAAAGGCGGTGAAAGCCCGTGTCAAGGCGACGCCAAACCTGCTCGAAAACGAGTTCCTCCGCATAAGCCTCGACGAAAACGGGGAGATTGTTTCGGTTTACGATAAAGAAAACGACCGGGAAACGCTATGTGCCCCCGGCAACGCGCTCACGATCTACGCCGACAAGCCGGTCCACGAGAGCGCCTGGAACCTCGAAGCGGATTACGTGAAAAAGGCCTGGCCGCTTAAAAAGGCCGACAGCGTCGAGGCGATCGAATCCTCGGCTTTGAGAGGCGTCGTCAGAGTCGTCAGAAGCTTCAACAAGAGCAAAATTACGCAGGATATCACCCTCTGCGCCGGTTCCCGCAGGATCGATTTTATCACTCACGCGGACTGGTACGAGACCGAGAAGATTCTCCGCGCGGCGTTCCCAGTGTCGGTCAGGGCTTCCTACGCGGCGTACGAGATCGCTCACGGCGCGATCTGGCGCCCGACCCACATGAACACCTCGTACGACTGCGCGAAATACGAGGTCTGCGCCCACAAGTGGGCTGACCTGTCCGAGGGCGGCTACGGTGTCGCGGTGCTTAACAACTGCAAATACGGCTACGACATCCATTCGTCCGTAATCGGCATCACGCTGCTCCGCTCGCCAAACTGCCCGGACATCACGGCGGACAAGGGCATCCACGATTTCACCTACAGCTACTACCCCCACAAAAACGGCTGGCAGGACGGCGGCGTCGTCCGCGAGGCCTTCGCGCTCAACCTGCCGCCCCACGCGTATCTCCGCGGCGCTCAGACCGGCGCGCTCCCCGAGACATACGCGTTTATCCAAACCAACCGCGGCGATATCGTAATCGACGCGGTCAAGCCCGCGCAGGACGGGAACGGCGTCATCATCCGGCTCTACGAGTCAGAGTCCCGGCGCGGGAACGTCAACCTGACCCTGAACCTCCCCTTTGACACCGTCCGCGAATGCAGCATGATGGAGGAGGACCTTGAAAATTCCGAGGTAAAAAGAACGGACGGCGGCTTCTCGTTTTATATCGAGCCGTTCGAGGTCAAGACCTTCCGCGTCCGATAGACCCGCCATAAAGCGCCCGCCGATTAAGCATCGGATTCGCTGCCGGACCTTACGGTCAGTGTGAATGTCTCACGCAAGGGCTGCTGGGCGAATAGAATCCCGCTTCGCCGGGAGCGTTCGGATTCACAGGTGTTTAAATTTTAAAAGGCTGCAGATAAAATAAAGGTTCCGGAAAATCTTCCGGAGCCTTTTTTTATTGAGGTTTGTTATGACGGGAGTGGATTCCAGTTGATTATCTCGGTTTGCGCCGAATACGAGCTCTGATACTCGTTCACCTCTACGGGAGTGTTTCCCTGGTAGATCGTCTGATAGAGCTTATAGACACCGCCGTTTACTCCCTTCTGCACCACTTGTGACGAACCGTAAGGGAGGGTCGTGTCGAGCTTGTTCTGCGTAGTGTACGTTATTTCGCTGAGCTTCTCGCTCCTTAGCTCGACGCGTCTGTTCGGGTCGGTGATCGTGCCGTAGATCGTCACGGTCAGCGAGTTGTTGCTGAGCTTCACGCTCAGTCTGATCGGGTACTGCGAGCTGTTTTGAAATGCAAAATCAAGGTAGCCGTACTGCACGGTCGCGTCGTAGCCGCCGTCCACATACGACACCGCAAACATATGGGCGTGCCTTTCCGTGATATCCATATCCGCGTAAAGCGCCGCGTCAAACAGCGTGGACGAGACCTGACAAATGCCGCCGCCTACGCCGTCCACCACTTCGCCGTTGGCGAAAACCTTCGCGACTTTAAAGCCCCGCGCCTCCGTCCTTTCGCCGACGACATTGTTGAACGAAAAGGTCTCCCCCGCCGCCCCGACCGTACCGGGCAGCAACACCGTGCCGTCGATAAACCCCGCCGCGAGCCTGATATTCGTCGTCCTGTTCGTCTCGGCGACGTTTATTGTCGTCGTGACCGACGCCAGCACGTCTTTGAACAACACGCTTTCAAGCTTGCTCCTGGTCACGAGCTGGTCAGTGTAGATAAACGGATAGAACTTTGTATCCCAGTCCGTAGCCGCGAGGTCGGCTTTCATCTGCGCCACGTCTATATCGACGCCCTTCTGCGCGTCCTCAATCCTGTAGGACTTTGTTCCGGTTTTCACCAGCGCGGCGTTTTTAGGCTCCACATATACCATGCTGCGGATCTGATCCGCGTCCGGCACCTCGGCCTTCTGGATTTCAGGTTCGACCGTGATGTCGCTGAAATCGTTTTCGGCGAGCTTTGTTTTGATGTCGTTAATCAGCTCCTCGCGCTTGACGTGGACGCCGTCACTCCCGCGGGTGATCTGCACTCCGTCGCTCAGGACCTGGACGCTGTAGTACTTGTACTCCTGGTCCACAGCCGATATCAGCTCGTCGACAACGCTTTCGATATATTCCTCGTTGCTCTGATAATTGGTCTGTATCTCGAGCTGGTGGGTTTTTCCGGATTTTAAAAGCCCGTACCGCTTTAAAACGCCCTTGTCCCGCCCGTATTCGTAGGCAAGTTCCGCGGCGTCGTCCGCGTCGATCCCCTGCACGGCGTCTTTCACCGCGATAACCGCGGTTTTATCAAGGCAGCGGAGCACAATCTGCTTGCCGGAATAATAGTTGTTGCTGTAGTCTCTAACTGTTTTAACCGCTTCTTCCTTCGTCATCCCGCCGAGATTGATATCGAGAACAGTGACCCCGGGGTAGATTCTGTCATAATCCCGGACTTCGTTAACCGCGATAAGAAACCAGGCGCCGCAGATAATCAGCGCAAGGCTTATCGCCGCAACGCCGATTATAAACACCGTCCGGTTGATTCCGAGAATACGCTTCTGTTTCGAAATCTTTATATTAATTTCCGTGGTCTGGAATTTTTTCTGTTCCGTGTTATTATCTGGAATATGCTCAAGGATCCGTTTCCAGTCGTTCAAGCGAACACTCCTACTTTCAGTAAATTAACGGATATTATTATACAAAAGCCGGTTATGTTAATCAAGAACAATGCGGTTACGAAACGGAAAAAAAACGGTAACAGGATGCGTTATCTGTTAAATTTAAAATAATCCCTTGCGTTATCGTAGCAAATTCCTGATACGATTTTTTCAAGGAGCTCCTCGTCGTCCGGGTATTCGCCGGAATCGACGAGGTTCCCGACAAAGTTGCACATGATGCGCCTGAAATACTCGTGCCTCGGGTACGAGGTAAAGCTCCTGGAGTCGGTCAGCATGCCGACAAACACCGAGAGGAGGTTGAGGCTCGCGCTCTCCCGGAGCTGTCTCTCCATGCCGTCCTTATGGTCGATAAACCACCAGGCGGAGCCAAACTGCGTCTTCCCCCGGGTGCCTGCCTCGGTGAAGCAGCCGCAGAGCGCGATCATCGTGTAGAAATCCTTCGGGTTAAGGGTGTATAAAACCGTTCTCGGCAGCGCGTTCTGGTAATCCAGCGCGTCCAGCAGGCGGGACAGGCTGTTTGCCGTCTCATAGTCGGACATCGTGTCGTAGCCGGTGTCCTTGCCGATCTTATTGAACATGCGCGTGTTGTTGTTTCTCATAGCGCCGCAGTGGAGCTGTATGGTCCAGTCTTTTTCCTTGAAACAGGCTGCGAGCCGGAGCAGCATATAGGCCTTATAGCCGTCCTGTTCGGCGACCGACGGAATAATGCCCGACATGCGCTTTTCCCAGGTTTCCTCCGCCTCTTTGGGGGAAGCCACGCACGCGGGGAGCCTGCCGAAATCGTGGTCCGACAAAACGCACCCGTGCTTTTCAAAGTAATCTATTCTCGCCTTCAGCGCGGCGATGACGTCGTCGAGGGATTTAATCGCGATGCCGGCGGCCTTGCCGAGGAGGGACATGTATTCCGGAAAATCCGGCTTTTCGATCAGCAACGCCCTGTCCGGCCTGAAAGTCGGGCGCACCGTACAGTTTTTAATCGGGTTTTCCGCGATCTGCTGGTGGCAGCTCAGCGAATCCACGGGGTCGTCGGTGGTGCAGATCTGGACGACGTTGGAGCGCTCGATAAATCCCCTCGCGGAAAATTCGGGCTTTGCGAGCATCTCGTTCATTTTATCATAGAGCTTTTTAGCGTTTTTGGCGCTGAGCGTCTCGTTGATGCCGAAATAGCGCTTCATCTCAAGGTGGGTCCAATGATAGAGCGGGTTGCCGATCGCCGTTTCAAGGGTGCGGGCGTAGGCGTAGAATTTTTCATAGTCGTCGCCGTCGCCGGTAATCAGCTTTTCGTCGATGCCGAAAATCCGCATAAGGCGCCATTTATAGTGGTCTCCGCCGAGCCACGCCTCGGTAATCGTCTTGAAACGCCTGTCCGACGCGATCTCTGCCGGCGAGAGATGGCAGTGGTAATCGATAATCGGAAGCTTTTCCGCGTAGTTATGGTATAGCCTCCTCGCCGTCTTGCCCTCGAGCAGAAAATTCTCGTCCATGAAACTCATAATTCTTTCCTCCCGTATCATTTGAGCAATATTTCAGCGGCTCTGTAAACTGAGCCCGCCCCGCAGGTCAGTATAATCACGCCGTCCTCGGCAAAGCCCCTCAAAACCTCGGCGGCCTCCTCCAGCGTGGGCGCGTAGATCGCCCCCGGAACCCGGTCGGCGATATCCTTCGATGACACGCCGTAGATATTTGTCTCCCTTGCGGAATAGATATCCGTCAGCACCGCGGTGTCGGCGAGCTTTAAAACGTCGACAAACTGGTCCAAAAGCGCCTTCGTGCGCGAATAGGTGTGCGGCTGAAACAGGCAGACGATCCTCCTGTACCCGAACCCCTTCGCAGCCATAAGGGTCGCGCGGAGCTCATCCGGGTGGTGCGCGTAATCGTCGACAATTACGGCTCCGCGGTATGTCCCGAGCCTTTGAAAGCGGCGCAGTATCCCGGTATAGGATGAAATTCCGCCGACGACCGCGTCCGCCGGCATACCGTAGGACAGCATCACCGCGGCGACCGCGAGTGCGTTTGATATATTATGCTGCCCGGGCACCTGAAGCGAGACTCGCCCGGCCTTCCGGCTCCGGTTTTCGATATCGAAGGCCGCGTACCCGTTTTTCATTTCAATATTCCCCGCGCGGATATCGCCGTTTTCAATCCCGAACGTGACGATCTCGCGCGGTATTCCGTCAACGGCTCTTTTCGCGTTTTCATTGTCCGCGTTGACGACTACGCGCCCGTTTTCAGGGGTATTAAGCGAAAACTTGCGGAACGCAGCGACTATCGCGTCAATCCCCGAGTAGTAATCGAGATGGTCCGGCTCAACGTTCAAAATAACCGCCGTCTCCGGATGGAGGTAAAGGAATGATTCGCAGTATTCGCATGATTCCGCAACAAAGTGGTCCTTATTCCCGAGGGTAAACGCCCCGCCGATCTCGGGCAGAGCGGCTCCGATAAACGCCGTCGGCCTGCAGCCGCCCGCGATCAGCGCGTGCGTCAGCATGCCCGAGGTCGTCGACTTGCCGTGCGTACCCGAAATCCCTATCGCGTGCCTATACTCTCTCATCAGCTGGCCGAGCACGTCGGGCCGCTCGAGTATCGGAAGCCCGAGCTCTCTCGCCCTGACGATATCCGGCGAGGAATCCTTGATCGCGGCGTTTCTGACGATAATGTCGACCCCGTTGATAATCGCCGGGTCGTGCCCTATCTGTACGGTAATTCCGGCTTTTCTAAGCATTTTTACGTTGTCGCTGTCGTCCCTGTCGCTGCCGGAGACGACCGCTCCCCGCCGTTTGAGCTCCAGAGCGAGCGCGCTCATCATAATGCCGCCGATGCCGATAAAGTGGACCTTCTTATGTTCATGAGCCGCAAGCTCAATTACATTCATATTAAAATCTAAGCCTTTCGCGTTATGATTTTTTACATTCTCTGAATCTGACGTCTCCGCGAAATACTCGTCGAGCCGTCCTGCATAATCGCGAGGTTGTCGAGCGCCTTTCCGGTGCCGAAGGCCACACAGGACACGGCGTCGTCGGCGATGTGGGTCTCTATTCCGGTGTGCGACGAAATCAGCTTATCGAACCCGAACACATGGCTTCCGCCCCCGGTCATCGTTATGCCGTTCGTCGAGATGTCGGCCACGAGCTCCGGCGGCGTGCGCTCCATCACGGAGTGAATCGCCTCGATGATGTTCACCGAGACCTCCTCGAAAGCCTCGAGCATCTCGGAGGACGAGACCATAAACACCTTGGGCAGGCCGGTCATCAGGCAGCGGCCCTTGACGTCCATCGAGATCTCCTCCGGACGGGGGTACACGCAGCCGATCTTTATCTTCAGGTCCTCGGCGGTGCGCTCGCCGATCAGCACGTTGTGCTTTCTTCTGATGTACTTTACAATCGCCTCGTCAAACTTGTCGCCGGCGACCTTGATCAAGCAGGACTCGACTATGCCGCCCAGCGATATGACGGCGATATCCGTCGTGCCGCCGCCGATGTCGACGATCATGTTGCCGTTCGGCTTGGAGATGTCTATCCCCGCTCCGATGGCCGCCGCCACCGGCTCCTCGATCAGATATACCTGTCTCGCGCCGGCCTGCAGACCCGCGTCGAACACCGCGCGCTCCTCGACCTCGGTAATCCCGCTCGGCACGCAGATCACAATCCTCGGCTTCACGATGCGGAAGCCGCATACCTTCTTTATAAACTCCTTGATCATCCGCTGGGTGACCTCATAATCCGAAATCACGCCGTCGCGGAGCGGCCTGATAGCAATTATATTGCCGGGCGTTCTTCCGAGCATCCTCTGCGCTTCGGAGCCGACCGCCAGCAGCTTGCCGGTATCCTTATTCAGAGCGACAACGCTCGGCTCCCTTAAGACGATACCCTTGCCCTTGACGTAAACGAGAATCGTCGCGGTGCCGAGGTCAATGCCGATATCATTTGAAAACATAGCCCTTATCTCCTATATCCCGTGAATATGTCGTGAATATGTATTATAATTATAAACGTTATTCGTTTAATAAAATCAGCAACACAGAGCAGTATAAATAATTATATATCATCGCTTTGTCATTTTCAACCGCTTTTTGGCATTTTCGTATTTGTTTTCCGTTTTAGCGATAAAAAGCGCCGATATTTTCGACGGTTTAAGCAATAAAAGCGTTTTTGCCGCTTCGCTCGCCGTCGCGCCGGTGGTACAGATGTCGTCCACCAGCAGCACGGGCTTTCCGGAAAGCGTTATGTCGGAGGTTTGCTTCAACCGGTATACCCCGAGGACGTTTCCCTTTCTCGCGGCGGCGTCCAGCCCGGACTGAGGCGGGTTGTCGCTTATTTTTTCAAGCGCTTCAAACACGGGCACGCCGAAGTATTCGCCCAGCGCCTCCGCCAGCAGCCGCGACTGATCGTATCCCCTCGATTTCAGGCGTTTTTTAGATATCGGGATCCATGTGATATAGCAGGGCGCGTACGCCTCCGGCTCTTCGAGCGACGAGAGCGCCCGCCTGTAGGATTCGTACATATACCGCGCGAAGGTCCCGGCGTAGCCCTTTTTCCCTCTGAACTTGTATCGGAGAACCGCGGCGCGCAGCCTGCCCTCGTAATAAAACGGCGCGGCGGACAGGTCAATATACCTGGGGCTTTCCGCTCCGCCCTCCGAAAACTCTTTTTTGCCCTCGGTTCTCGGGAGCGCGCCCATGCATTTTTCACAGAAATCGTACCGCTCTCCCTGGATTATTCTGCCGCAGAGCATGCACCTCGGCGGGAAAAAAACCCTTATCGCCGCCGATTTCAGACGCGAAAGCAGCCCGCTCAGCATACCTCTCTCCCCTCGGAAAGGGCCTCGATCCGCTCCTTCAGACCGCTGTACCGCCTGAGCTTCTGCTTATTTCCGACCATTGTCTCTATGCACTCCGGGTTCCCGACGATGATGAACAGCTCCCTCGCCCGGGTTATCGCCGTATAGAAGAGATTTCTGTTAAGCAGCCTCGAGTGGGAAAGCGCGGCCACGAATACAACTGCCCGGAACTCGCTGCCCTGGGCCTTATGCACCGTAATCGCGTAGGCGTGTTCCAGCTCGCCGAGCATATCGAACGAGTAGTCGCAGGACTTGTCGACAAACTCTACGGTCACGGTTTCGGACAGCGGATTAATCTTTTTAATCACGCCCATGTCCCCGTTGAACACGCCGGTGCCTGCGCTCTCCGCCTCGCCCTCTTCCCTATTCCAGACGATGTCGTAGTTGTTTTTAATCTGCATCACCCGGTCCCCCTCGCGGAATACCGTGTTGCCGAAAGCCTTCTCCTTTTTCGACGGCGACGGCGGGTTCAGCAGATCCCTCAGGATCGGGTTCAGTGCATATACGCCGGAAAAGCCCTGCCTCGTCGGGGTGATTACCTGGATGTCCGCCGTCTGAAAGCCCATTTTGCCGGGAAGCCTCGCGGCACAGAGTTCGGCCACCGTGGAGACGACATCGCCCGGGTCGCGGCGGTTGAGAAAGAAAAAGTCTTTTTTGTTGTTTTTAAGGCTCGGCATCTCTCCCCGGTTCACCGCATGGGCGTTCATTATTATGTCGCTCTCCCGGGCCTGCCTGAAAATCTCGTCCAGGTGGATGCGCTTGATTCTGCCGCTTTTTATTATGTCGTTAAGAACCGTGCCCGGCCCGACTGACGGGAGCTGGTCGGGGTCTCCGACCATGATCAGTCTGCAGCTGTTTTTCAGCGCCGCCAGCAGCGAGGCCATCAGCGGAAGGTCGACCATCGACAGCTCGTCGATAATGACGGCGTCGGCATCCAGCGGATTTTCGAGGTTCCTGGCAAACACCATGTTGTTCTCGCTGAAAACCACCTCGAGGAGCCGGTGTATCGTCTTCGCCTCCCTGCCGCAGAGCTCGGTCAGGCGTTTCGCCGCGCGGCCCGTGGGCGCCGCGATCAGCGTCTTCGTCCCCATGCGCTCCAAAAGGCCGATCATGCCGCGCACGGCCGTCGTCTTGCCGGTACCCGGCCCGCCGGTCAGCACCATCACCGGCTCCCTGACGGCGGCGAGGATCGCCTCGCGCTGTTTTTCCGAGTACTCGATCTTAAATTCTTTTTCAAGCTCGGAAAACGCCTTTTCCGCCCCCGGCGGGGCCGGGAAACGCCTCGACGCCAGAAAGATCAGCCTCTGCGCGGTAAACACCTCGGCCTCGTACATTTTCGTGATATAGCAGGCCTTCAGCCCGCCGATCGTGTCGGTTTTAACGGTTTTCGCCTCGATCATCGCGTCGAGCGTGTCGGCTATCAGCGTTTCGGGCAGGTCAAGGAATTTCGCGCCGGCGCCCACAAGTCTGTCGTAGGGCAGGAAAACATGCCCTTCGTTTTCATTGATGTAGAGCTCAAAGATTATCCCGGCCTCAATCCGGGCAAAATCCCGTTCGCCGAAGCCGAGGCTCAGGGCCATCGCGTCCACGTTCCGGAAATCGGCCAGAAACGGCTCGAGCGCCAGAAAATACGGGTTTCTCGTGATTACTTCTCTCGCCGCCGGGCCGAATTTTTTATAGACCGACACGGCGAGCGGCATCTCAAGCCCATACTCGGACAGAAAGCTCACAAGCTCCCTGACCGCGAATTTCGAGGTCAGTTCCGCCGAGATGTTTTTCGCCCTCGTCAGAGTTATGCCCTTTATATCGGTCAGAAATTCCGGGTTATTGGCAATCACATCGAAGGTGCTTGTCCCGAACTTCGAGACAATTTTCCGCGCGGTGGCGATCCCAATCCCCTTTATCGCCCCCGAGCACAGGTATTTCAGTATCGCGTTGGCCTCGGAGGGCATGATCCGTTCTATGCTTTCGCATTTGAACTGACTCCCGAAGGTCGGGTGGTTGATAAACACGCCCTCGGCTGTGATGGTCTCCCCTTCTCCGGGGTAGGGTATCGTGCCGACGGCGGTAATCCTCCCGCCTTCGGCGAGGTCGACCTCTATGACCGAGTAGCCGTTTTCCTCGTTTGTGTATACTACGGACGCGATATCGCCGGATATCGTGATTGTCTCACCCGGGTAGTTCCCCTCCATGTCAGCCTCCGTTTACGCTTTTTTTCCTATATAAAGTCCGCTTTTCCTCGCAAGCTTTACAATAAAGCCGGGGAACGCCGCCAGCAGCACGGCGTTGCACGCGGCGTGGGAAAAATCAAACCAAAAGCTCGAGACGCAGGAGACAAAAAACACCTTCCACCTCAGCGGCAGAATGCCCGCCAAAATAAACACGCTGTTCAGCACCCACCCGAACATAAAGCCCCATACAAAGCCGTAAGGCGATAAAAACCAGGGCTTCGGCTTGATATACGCTCCGCCGAGCCCCATCAGCCCCCATAAAAGCATCCTCCAGGGCGTGTATATTGTAATGACGGACAGAATGTCAAATAAAAGTGCGCTTAAAGCGCCCGCCGCGAGCCCTGCGCCCGGCCCGAGCAGAACACCCGCCATAATGACAAGAAAGCTTGTGGGCTGGATTCCGGGAATCGTCCGCATGGCCGCGCCGAGCGCTCCGGCGAGCGCGCAGAGCACGCCGACAAATACCATTCCCTTGGTCCCGACCCTGCGGATGCTCTTTCCGTACGCGGCAAACAGCGCCGCCAGCAGCAGAAGAATCAGCAATTCGGGCGTCCCGAGCGCTTTGATTCCGGATAAAACATTATCGATAACCTTCAAACGCGATTCTCCTTACTTCCTAAACCGGAAGAAGAATGCCTGAAATCCAGGATATCAGCGGCACCGTAACCAGCATCAGCAGCGCGCTCGCGGACAGCAGCTTCGCTGCGAGCGCGTCGTCCGCTCCGCTGTTTTTAGCCACAAGCACGGACTGATTCATCGCCGGCATCGCGGCCATCATCAGAAAAACCCTCGAGGAATACGCTCCTGCGCCCAGGATAAGCGCCATCGCGAGCAGAAGCGCCGGGCTAAGCAGGATTCTGCCCGACAGCGCGATTAGCCCCTCTTTACGCAGCGAAAACATCTCCCTAAAGCCGAGCTTCGCAGCCATCGTCCCGACGATAATCATACAGAGCGGCGTGTTCAGCGCACCGATCGAGGATATGGCCTTCATCAGCGCCGCCGGGACCGTAAGCTTCAGCAAAACCACCCCGAGCCCAAGGAAAAAGCTTATCAGCGCGGGTGAAAAAATACGCTTAAGGATCGACGGCTTCAGCTCGATCTTCGCCCCGCCGTCCGCCGCGATCAGGTTCGCGCCGATCGTCCAGAAGATTATCGTGTTGGCGGCGTAATAGATGATGACATACGGGATCCCGGAGCTGCCGAAAATCGCCGTGCATACCGGGAGGCCGATGATGATCGTATTCGACATTGAAAAGACGGATATGACGAGACCCCTTTTGCGCTTGTCCACTTTAAAAAGTCTGACAAGCCCGTACGCCAGAAAAACCGAGAGCAGTATGCTCACCGGCGGTAGGATAAAGCTGAGGGTGCTCGAGTCCGCAAGCCCCTCGCCCAGATAGCTCACCGCGTTGGAGAAAAGCGAGCAGGGCACGGATATTTTCAGGGCCAGGTTGACAAGCAGGGTATCCCCTTCCTTTGTTATCCAGCCGATTTTGTATATAAAAAAACCGACGGCGATCATCAGAAAAATCGACCCCGCGCCGTTTATCGCGTCAACCAATGAGAGCACCCCGAAAACTTTTTTTCTTTAATGCAACGCTATTTTACACTATATCGCCGTTAAAAGCAAGCCGCGCGAAGGCTATTTTTGCCGTTTCCCGGGACGCTCCCGGCGCTCGCGGCATATGATGTAGAGGCCTTAGCTTCCGGCAATCTTATCATGCCGCCCACGCGGCGGCGGAAAGGGGCTTTCTATGATCGACGCGATTGTATCGTTTTTTTTGACTGTGATTTTCCTGTTCGGTCTGATTTTTTGCTATAACGCGGTGTTTTTTTCACGGGCGCGGCAGAGCAGGTACGCGGTGATACTCGTCTCCGGACGGGCCGAAAACGCTGAGCAGATTCTTCGGGCCGCGGCGCTGGCCGGTGTTCTACTGCACGGCCGGCCAGATACGGTGGTATACGACTGCGGAACGGAGACGGAAACCCGCTACATAATCGAAAAACTGTCGGAAGAACTCGGTCTTGTGCTGCTTCCCAGCTTGCCGGGTATGTGAACGCCGCAAATCCCGGGCAAAAATCATTGCCATTTGGCTCTGCGTGTGATAAAATCATATCAAACTCATCAAAGGACAGCTTGACAATGGATATTGCTTACTCAGACAGAATCAAATCGCTTGCCCCGTCGGCGATCAGGGAGATCTTAAAGGTCACGCAAAACGCGGACGTTATCTCCTTCGCCGCGGGCAACCCGGGCGCCGAGTCGTTCCCGGTGAAGGAAATGGCCGAGATTTCGGCAGGAATTTACGCTTCTCGCGCCTCTTCGGCGCTCCAATACGGCATTTCGGAGGGTTACACGCCGCTCCGCATCAATACCGCCAAACGTATGAAGGATAAATTCGGCATCGGCGCGGACTTTGACGACACGATGATCGTCTCTGGCGGTCAGCAGGGCATCGAGCTCGCCGCGAAAATCTTCGCAAACGAGGGCGACACGATTATCTGCGAGACGCCGAGCTTTATCGGCGCGCTCAACGCGTTCCGCTCCTATAAGTTGAATCTCACTGGAATTCCGATGGAAAAGGACGGCATCGACGTCGACGCGCTTGAAAATACTCTGAAAACGGACAAGCGGGTAAAGCTCCTCTATGTTATCCCGACATTTCAGAATCCGTCCGGCGGCACAATGAGCTTTGAGAAGCGCAAACGGATTCTCGAGCTCGCCGAAAAATACAATTTCTTTATTCTTGAGGACAGCCCCTATTTTGAGCTGCGCTATTCGGGCGAGGACATCCCGACGATCAAGAGCCTGGACAAAACCGGGCGGGTTATCTTCGTCGGCTCCTATTCCAAAACCATCGCCCCCGGCATCCGCGTGGGTTATGTGATCGCTCGAAAGGAGATCATCTCCAAGCTTACGGTGGCCAAGCAGGTCAGCGACGTGCACACAAACCTGTTCTTCTCGATACTGATCAACGAGTATATCACAAAATACGATTTCAACGCCCATATTTCGTTCGTGCGCGGCATCTACCGCGAAAAGCGGGATACGATGGCCGCGGCGATAGCTGAGTTTTTCCCGAAGGCGCTTGTCTCAAACGTACCGGACGGCGGCCTGTTCTTCTGGGCTACGCTGCCCGACGGCTTTGACGGCATGGAGCTTTGCCGCCGGGCCTCCGCGAAAAACGTTGCGGCGGTCCCTGGCGTCAGCTTCTCCGTCAACGGGTCGGAGACCGCGGCATCGATCAGACTGAATTTCTCGCTGCCGACCCACGAGCAGATCAGGCGCGGCATCGAGATTCTTGGAAACACCGCGAAGGATTACCTGGAGGTACGTTAAATGGAGCAACCTGTCAGAAAGACGCAGTTCAGCGGAATAAAGCCTACGGGCTCTCTGACCCTCGGGTCCTATCTGGGCGCGATTAAGAACTGGGCCGGGCTTGTCCGCGATTACAACAGCATATTCTGCATCGTAGATATGCACTCGATAACAATCCGCATGGACCCCGCGGAACTGCGCAGAAACACGTTCGAGCAGCTCGCCTACTATATCGCCGCCGGGCTGGACCCCGAAAAGTGCATTCTGTTCATCCAGAGCCATGTTTCCGCGCACGCGGAGCTGTCCTGGGTCCTCGGATGCTACACAATGTTCGGCGAGCTCTCCCGGATGACCCAGTTTAAGGACAAATCAGCGAAAAACGCGGACAATATCAACGCGGGGCTGTTCACCTACCCCGTACTGATGGCCGCGGACATTCTTTTATACAACACAGATATCGTCCCGGTGGGCGAGGACCAGAAGCAGCATGTGGAGCTAAGCCGGGACATCGCCAACCGCTTCAACGGGATATACGGCGACGTGTTCAAGCTCCCCGAGGCCGTCATCCCGAGAGTCGGCGCTCGGATAATGAGCCTGACCGAACCGACAAAGAAAATGTCAAAATCCGAAGACGAAGCGGGCTGCATCCTCTTAAAGGACACGGACGACGTGATTATGAAAAAATTCAGGCGCGCCGTAACCGACAGCGAGACCTCTGTGCGCTACGATCCGGAAAACAAGCCCGGCGTTTCGAACCTGATGTCGATTTACGGGACTGTCACGGGTAAAAGCTTCGCCGAGACGGAAGCGGAGTTTTCGGGCAGGGGCTACGGTGACTTCAAGGCGGCGGTGGGCGAAGCCGTCTGCTCCATGGTCGCGCCGATACGCAGCCGCGCAAACGACCTATTAAAAAACAAGGACTACCTCGAAAAGGTGTACTCCGACGGCGCGGAAAAAGCCTCTCGCATCGCTGTTAGGACGCTTGAGAAAGTCTATAAAAAGGTGGGCTTCATAAAAAAGCCCCGGCTGTTCTAAAAAACGTCAAAGCCGTACGCGCAAAAACGGTGCGCCGCAGAATCTCTGCGGCGCACCGTTCGGAAAACGCCGGCCGGTCGCACCTTTTCCCGGAGCGGCGTATGCGTTTTACACCGGCTCATGATCCGGATTTAAGTCTATTTCTTGAACAGGCCGCCGAGCGGTCCCGAAATGGACGGCAGGAACAATATGGCCAGGGCGATCAGCAGCTCTATGTTGTCGTCGCTGTCCGCGATAACGAGGAGAATGATGGCGAGTATCAGTATTTCCTCGTTTTTCTTCACCATCGTACGTATGTAGTCGACAACGCTCAGCACTTCGGAGAATAATCCGCCGCTCTTCTTTGCCGCCTCTTCTACGAGGCTTTCCTCTTCCTTGCGTTTCATATCCGGCATAGGTATGATGTGCGGAGAAGCTCTCTCCGCGGTTTCTACCCTGTTCCAGGACGTCGGCTGATAATTGATTTTCTCCAGCTCTTCCGTGCGCGATACTTCGTCAAACAATAACAATCACCTCGCTATTTTTCCATAAACAGTCTCGCTGCGCGCGCAATCTTCAGCGCCGTAATCGCCCGGTCGACCGTTATGGAATTGCTCCCGTGGGTAAACGGCTTCATAGCGTTTAAAAGCGTAACACGCCTTTCGCTGTCGTTAAAGCCCCTGGCAGCTTTTCCAAGCGAGCCGAGCAGGCTTGGGCTTATATTCAGTCCGCTGATAATCTGCGCGAGATCCGGCAGGTTGAGAGCGGCGCTTGCCGGCACCGGCGTGGACGCAGGCTCCGTCACAGGCATGCTTTCGCCGGCGGTCTCGTTCGCCTCCTCAGCCGGATCCGAGAACGCCGTGTCCTCATCCTTGTCCTGCTCACCGATAACCCCGGACGCGGACAGGGTTTTCGCGATCTCCGCTATCTTCTGGATGTTTTCCGGCGAGCTGAGCAGCTGGGATATCTTTTCATCGGATATGCTCACTGATTAATCACATCCCGGTCATTTCTATGATTTTGTCCATCAGGGCCTTTCCCTCCTTGCTCGAGGTCAAAAGCCTTAAGAGCTCGGTGGCGGACCTGACGTCGCCCTTCTGCAAATCGGCCGCCGTTCTCTCGGCGAGTTCCGAACCCTTCGCGCCGAGGGTCGAGATCATAGCCTTTCCCTGGGGTGAAACGGCGAATTTCTTCAGTTTATCAAGATTTCTCAGTATCTTTTCACCGTTTTTTAACGACTTTACTTCGTTGATAAGGTTTTTCGCGTCTTTTTCCATTTATACACATTCACCGCCTTAGCAATATTTGCTTTCATATATATCCTATGCCCGCAATTTAATTTTGTTACGTGCTATGCGAAAACAGGCGCGAAGGCAAAGCGGCCGTTTTTTAAAGGCTGTTTTTCGGCGCGTAAATCCGTAAGGGAGATGTTTTTATCAAACCAGTGCACACCGTTTTCACCGTAGCGGACATCCTTATTCCGCGCGAGGAGCTTTTACCTCTCTGGAGCGTCGTCGCCTGCGACCAGTTCACGTCCGACCCCGGCTACTGGGACGATGTCTCGCGCAGGGCCGGCGATGCCCCCTCCGCCTGTCGAGTCATCCTCCCCGAGGCATATCTCGGCGCAACCGACACCGAAAAGGAGATTGAGCGCATCAACGCCCGCATGAACGCCTATCTCGAGGCCGGCATCTTCCGCGAATATCCCGGCTCGATGGTCTATGTAAAGCGCGAAATGCGTTCCGGGCGCGTGAGAAAGGGCATCGTCGGGGCGGTCGACCTGAACGCCTACGATTACGCCCCTGGCAGCCGCCCGAAAATCCGCGCCACCGAGCAGACGGTGCTTGAACGCATTCCTCCCCGCGTTAAAATCAGAAAGGACGCTTCCCTTGAGCTGCCCCATGTTCTGCTGCTGGCAGATGACCCCGAAGACGCGGTTTTCCGCGAGATTGAGGCGCGCTCCTCCGCGCTTGCCAGGGTCTACGATTTCGAGCTGATGAAAAACGGCGGACATATCTCCGGCTGTCTGCTGCCAGACGAGCTCTGCGGCCTTGTCAGCGAGCTCGTGTCAAAGCTCGAACACGACGGAATCTGCCTCGCCGTCGGCGACGGCAACCACTCTCTCGCTTCCGCGAAGGCCTGCTACGAGACGCTGAAAGCGGAAATCGGAGAGGAGAAAGCGCTCTCCCACCCCGCGAGGTACGCGCTGGTGGAGCTTGTCAATATCAGGGACGAGGCGATTGTTTTCGAGCCGATCCACCGCTATGTTTTCGGCACGGACCCCGGCGCACTGCTGGATAAGCTCTCGTCTTATCACGGGAACGGCTTTTCCGTACGCTACATAACCGGAGACAGGTGCGGGAGCCTGAATCTCCCCTCCCGCGGTTCGTCCCTCGCATGCGGCGCCCTTCAGTCGCTGCTCGACGAATATCTGTCCGAATCCGGCGGTAAAATTGACTATATCCACGGGGACGACACCGCGGAGCGGCTCGCGAAGGAGGGCGGGATTTCCTTTCTGCTCCCGCGGCTCGATAAGGCGTCGCTCTTTAAAACCGTCGCCGGGGACGGGGTTCTGCCGCGCAAGGCCTTTTCAATGGGCCACGCCGAGGAAAAAAGATATTACCTCGAGGCGAGAAAAATCCGTTAGGCCTTCAAATCCGCCGACATAATCTTGCATTCATATTGCAAATAATGTATAATGTTGGAGTTATTAATTCATAGGAGGCACAAAAAATGGGACAGCTCAAAGGAGCTTGCATCATCGGACAGTCGGGCGGACCCACGTCGGTCATTAACGCCAGCGCGTACGGTGCGATCAGCACCGCGCTTAAAAGCGACTGCATAACAAAGGTATACGGAGCGGCGCACGGCATCAAGGGCGTTCTTGACGACGTGCTGTATGATATGGGTGCGGAAGATCCCGCCGAACTCGCTCTGCTGAAAAATACGCCCTCGTCGGCTCTCGGTTCCTGCCGCTATAAGCTTAAGGACCCGGATGTGGACGACACGGACTACAAACGCATTCTCGAGATATTCAAGAAATACGACGTCCGCTATTTCTTCTACAACGGCGGCAACGATTCGATGGACACCTGCAACAAGATCAGCAAGTACATGCTGAAAAACAACTATGAGTGCCGCGTGATGGGCATTCCGAAGACGATAGACAACGACCTCTACGGGACGGACCACTGCCCGGGCTACGGCTCCGCCGCGAAATACATCGCTACGACCGCGATGGAGATTTACCTTGACGCGAAGGTCTACGACACCGGCATGGTTACGGTGCTCGAGATTATGGGCAGGCACGCCGGCTGGCTCACCGCAGCCTCCTCGCTCGCCACCTATTTCGGGATGGGCCCGGACCTTATCTATCTGCCCGAGCTCGCGTTCGACATCGATAAGTTCCTCGCGGACGTTGAAAAAATCTATAAAGAGACGGGAAAATGCATCGTCGCTGTCTCCGAGGGCATCTCTGACGCTTCCGGCAAGCTGATGGTGGAGAAATTCGCCGAAGGCGCGAACGTCGCGCGCGACTCGTTCGGCCACGCGCAGCTCGGCGGCATCGGAGTTACACTGGCAAACATCGTCAAGCAGAAGCTCGGCTGCAAAACTCGCGGCATAGAGTTCTCGCTTATGCAGCGCTGCGCGGCCCACTCCGCCTCCGCGACGGACGTGGCCGAGTCGTTCCTTGCCGGCCAGAAGGCCGTCGAATTCGCGGTATCGGGCATAACCGACAAGATGGTCGGCTTCAAGTGCAGCCGCGAGAACGGTTACAAATGCGAGATTGAGCTTTTGAACCTGACCGACGTCGCGAACACCGAGAAGAAGATTCCGCGCGAGTGGATAAACGAAGCCGGCAACGGCCTTAAAAAGGAATTCGTAGACTACTGCCTGCCGCTGATAGCCGGAGAGGAAAAGCCGAAATTCGAAAACGGCCTCCCCCGCTTCGCCAGGCTCAAGAAAGTCGTCGCCAAGAAATAATCATCAAACGCCCCGGAGTTTTGCTCCGGGGCGTTTTCGTTAAAGTGGCGGGACATGCGGCCGCAGGAGGGCAAATCATGAAAAAATCAAGCCTTCTCAGCCTGTATGAGGCATTTCCGCCGTCGCCCCCCCCGCAGCTGCGCCGCGTGCGGAGGGTACTGCCGCCGCCCGGGCTGATGGACAGTGGAGGAAGCGAAAAAAGCTCTGTACGCCGGATACGGCGGCAGGATGAAGCTTGAAATCTCGCCGGAGAAAAACGTCTTTGTGCTGTCGCCCGCCTTCGGGGGCTGCGAAAATTTTTCGCGCCGTGGGAATTCTCCCGTTTCGGCTGCTGTCTTTTGCGAACGGGCTCTGCGAGCTGTTCAATACCGGCTTTGAGCCGCTCGAATGCCGGTTCCGCCACCACGAAAGACCCGGCCAGGGCGTTTTGTACCACGCCGCGCTCGAAAGTGACTGGAACACCCGCGCCGGCCGGCGCCTTGCTCTGCAATGGGTAAAAATGTTCATGCCGGAATACGCCCGGTTTTTTCCCGCAGACAAATAGGGCTGGCGTAAATGCATACAAATGCATTTGCGCCAGCTTCCAAACTGTTGATTAAGTTTTGTAGAAAAGTCCCCGCCGCGGCGGTTTCTATCAAATTCGTATTTTCGGCGACAGCCCGAGCTTTTTTGCGTATTGAAGCGCGCTCTCCTCCGTCATCGAAAGCTCGGTTGATATATCCCGTATTATCGAATAAAACGCTGATATAAAAATAAACAATACCCCTGTATTAACCGTATTAGTTTAAAAGGTTCTTATACGCTCTAGTATGACCGGTTTATTTACAGATATTTCTCGACCGCGGAAACAACCTGCCGCGCCGCAGCGGCATAACCCGCGGGCGATAGGTGGAGCTTATCCTCCGACAGGTACGACAGGTTCCCGGCGATCGAGCCGTTGAGATCGTTTATCTCGATTTTTTCATCATCCATCACGCTTTTCGCCGCCGCGTTGAAGCGGGCGATCGTGGCGTTGTCCGTACCGCCGAACTCCGGGTGAACCGGCGTTGTGGTCGCGAAAACTATCGGAATGTCCGGCTTTGCGCGGCGGATCTCGCCTATTATACGCCTCAGGTTTTTTTCATATTCGGCGAGCGAAGCGAAGGTTTCCCCGTCGTGGAGATGCCTGAACGCGTCCCATATCCCGTTGTTCCAGTGGATAACCGCGAGATCCTCTCCGGCCTCGCCGAGCCATGCGGATATGCTCCAAAGGGTGTAGAGCGAAAAGCGGCAGTTCTCGGCAGGACCGTAGACCTTCGCCCTGCCCTCCAGCAGCCTTACAACCTCGGGCTGGTAGCCCATTCTGATGGAATCACCGATAAGCGCAACGGTTTTCATATTTAAATAACCCCATTCTGCCGCAAAGCGGCAATATTTATATCCGCGCTGCCTTGCCCCGACATCATTAAACGGAGCTTTTCAGCGTGCGGGCGCAACGGTACGGTTTTTCCAGCTTCCGCTTAAATTTTTCGCCCTTGCCTGTCTTGTAGGCAATCGGTTCGACGAGAACCGAATATATTCCCGCAAGATTTGCGCCGACGATATCGGTAAAAATCTGGTCCCCGATGGCTATAACCTCGCTCTTTTTAACGCCGAGTCTGCGCATTGCGTAGTTGAATGCAAACGGCAGCGGCTTCAGCGCCATCGCGACGCATTCGATCCCGAATTTTCTGCACAGCGGCAGGACTCTTTTCCTTTTCCCGTTCGAAACGATGCAGAGGGTTATGCCCGCGTTCCCCAGCTCGTCAAGCCATTTGACGAGCTTCGGGTTCGGGGAGGTATCGTAATATGGTGTCAGCGTATCGTCAAGATCGCAGATGACAGCTTTTATCCCGCGGCTTTTAAACCATTCAGGCGTGAGTTCATAGACATTGTTGACGCTTAAACATGGATATAATTTGGAATACATCGGATTTCACCCGTCATAAAACAAAGATTGTAAAATATGAATATAATACGAGAGGCGCGTATACGTCTGTAAATACTATTATACTTTAGTACGCCGCCATTATATCACAAATTTATGAACAAAGCCAAGTTTTTTTAACGTTGAAAAATTTGCCCCCGTACCGAAAACAGTGCTGAGGTGTGATGAAAGATGATCAAACTAACCGCGGTATCGTCCCCTTCGGAGTGCAGCAAAGCCGCGAGGTACGGGACGAGCGTGATGTCCACGGGCTGGTCCGCCGGCGCGGAGGGGCTCTATCGCCCGAGGCTTGACGTCCGCTGCGATATTATCTGCGTTAACTTCCCCGAATCTCCCGGGGACGGCTCCGCTCTTCCCGACGCGCTCGCATCCGAGTGCAAAAGAGTCGGCGCGAAGGCGGTGTTCTTCGACTTCGACAGCGGCGATCTCTCCGATATAATCGGGAAAGCAGCTTCCGCGCTGATGGCTCGCGGGTTCGAAGCCTACGCGCCCCGGGAGGTCCCCGCGCCGGGCCTGATCATCACCGACGGCGACGTTCTGCCCCATCAAAAACCGCCCCGCGCGGTGTTTCTGAAATACCGGCGGACCCGCACTGTGATGTACAACACCGGCGCCGCGGACAAACACGATCTCTCCGAAGACGAGCTCGCCTCAATCATCGCTTCCGGAACCCCCCGCGCATCCTATTCACCCGAACTCAGCGCCAACTATTTCACGCTGAGAGATAAGGATAAATCGTTTTTTATCGTCTACGATGACAATAAAACGATTCAGGCCCGCCTTGAGCTCGCTGAAAGCCGGGGGTATCAGCGCTGCTTTATGCTGCTCAAGGACATCGCCGCCTTCAATGGACAAAAATAACCCCGGATTTCACCGTTGTCAAAGGCCGCGCGCGCGGCCTTTTTAATATTGCATAAGGGAGGAGCTTGTGCTATAATCCAACTATCAACCCCGAGGTAAATAAAGGAGATGTAGTATGGAAAAGGTAAAAATCGCGTTCGTAGGCTGCGGCGGCAGAATGGGCGCGCATTTGGGCCATCTGATCCACTTCGAGGACGTAGAGCCTGTCGGCTTTTTTGACATCAGGAAGGAAAGAGCCGAGGAAAAGCGGAATTTCGCCGGAAAAGGCAGGGTCTACGACAGTTTCACGGACATGCTTGACGGCGCAAAACCCGACGCTCTCTATATCTGCGTTCCGCCCGATCAGCACGGCGAGATAGAATTCGAGGCAATCAAACGCAAGATTGACCTGTTTGTCGAAAAACCGATGGCGCTGTCGATGGATCTCGCCTACGAGATCAGGGACAAGGCCGCTGAGGCCGGAATCATCGCCGACGTCGGTTTCCAGGACAGATATCTCGATATAATCGAGCGGACAAGGTCTTTCCTGAAGAGCAGAACGGTCGCGATGGCGGACGGCGCCTGGGTCGGCGGCATTCCGGGCGTCTACTGGTGGCCGAAATACGAGACCTCCGGCGGCCAGATAGTAGAACAGAACATCCATATTTACGATCTCACAAGATACCTGTTCGGCGAGCCCGAGAGGGTCTACTGCTCCGCCGGAAAAGGCATCGTTAAGAGGGAAGACTACGACCTGCACGACTACTCGTCGGCGGTAATCACGATGAAAAACGGCATCATCGTCACGCTGTTCACCGGCTGCTACACCGGCAACCACCCCGGCTTTAAAAACGGCATGAACATCCACTGCGTTGACGCCGAGATCGAATACCGTCTCCGGGACCATGTGATCTTCGCGACGAAGACCGAGATTTTGCGGTACAACCGGATCGAGGACAATACGATGGTCGAGAGCCGCTTCTTCATCGACGCCGTCAAATCGCGCGACGCGTCCAAGCTCCGCTCCCCGTACGCGGACGCTTGCAAAACCCTCGCCCTGACACTCGCCTGCAACGAATCGATTAAAACGGGCCGCGAGATAACGCTATAAGGAGGACAATGCATATGTTCACACTCTCAGCCGCAGGCGGATGGTTTGACTGCGATTATTACCAGAAATATTACGAAGCGAAGAAAAACGGTTTTTCCGCGATGGAGGAGCTCGGCTGGGTCAATTACGACCTTGACAGGGCGCGCGCTGCGATCGACGAGTCAGGTGTCGCGCTGACCTGCATAAACGTCCAGACCCGCAACAAGGAGTACGCCGAGCTGCACAATTTCAGGCGCGGCATCGTCTGCGAAAAAACGCACACCGTGTTCCTTAAATCCCTTGAGGAGACCCTCGCCGCCGCGCTCATGCTCAACTGCAAGCGTATCGTCGTGACCACCGGCAACGAGAGTGACGACGTTTCGCGCTACGTCCAGCATACAAACGTCGTCACCGCGCTGAGAAAAGCCGCTGAAATCGTCGGCGGCAGCGGCGTAAAAATCGTTTTGGAGCCGCTGAACATTCTCGTCGACCATAAAGGGTACTACATGCCGTCCACCGCCGAGGCGGTTGAGATCATCGACGAGGTCGGCTCCCCCGACGTCATGGTGCTCTACGACATCTACCATCAGCAGATTACCGAGGGCAACATCATCAGCACAATCAGGGCGAACATTAGCAAAATCGGCCATTTCCATATCGGCGACGTCCCCGGCAGAAGGGAACCGGGCACCGGCGAGCTCAACTACCGCAATATTTTCAAGGCGATCGCTGAGACCGGCTATTCGGACTACGCCGCGTTCGAGTGCGGCAGAAGCACCGACACCGTTACCGTCTGCAAAAACATGCTCGACCTGATCAGGTGGTAATTCCGATACAGAGCATAATAAGGGTAAAATCGTTGATTTGCGTTTTGACGCTTAAAAAAGCATAAGGAAGCAGTTAAAATCCGGAGGTTCCCTTAAGCAGGCTTTTCAAAACACCGAGACCCGGTTCGATTACTCCGAACCGGGTCTCCGCTTTACTAATCGGATTACGCGGAATGCGCCGGCAGCCGCGGATTTCTCGACCGCGGCGGCAATAACTGGTACGATTCCTGCTATAGCGACCAGTTCGGAACCGCGTTCCGTACCGTCGGGAATATTTCCAATGTCTACGAAAAATGCTTCTGCATGTGGTATTCCGTTAAGGGCGGCAGCGTGACGGTTTTCCGCGCCGACGGCGAGTTTAACTCGTCTGTTGCGCGCCTTAGGGCGTCGCTGCTGAGCGACCTTAATAATACCCTCCTCGCCGCTGTGCTTAAAAGCCGCAAATGTTTTTTTGTCATGTTCCCATGCGTTTTTTCAGCTCCGTAACGGTGATTTTGTAACCGATATCGGAGTAATCCTCTTTTATCTCCCCCGGCGTCTCGTTCGGAAGCGCCCGGGCAAAAACGCGGGCGGCGATCAGCTTTTTCAGCCAGGGGTTTCTGGCGAGGGCCGGACCCGTCGCGTAGCTGGCTATCACGTTGTTTTTATACAGCCCTTCGCACGGGAGCTCTTTCCCCTGCTCATCTGTCATTCCGCCCGGGCCGAATACGGCCGTAAAAAGCGGTTTTTCTTCCGAGCGGATAAAACCGGATTTATTTATGTACCCGGCGAGCAGGTTCTCGGAGAGCTCGCTCTTATAGAGTATATCCCCCACCTGCCTTGTCTTCGTGCGAAGCGCGCAGGCGTCGAAAATCCCCAGCATTTCCGCGGTCCGCTCCTGACCCGGCAATGCTTTATCCTCTTCCCTGAGCTCCGCGCAGGCAAGCTCCGCGGCGCTGCCCCAGAACATCATCGGCAGACCGTCCTCCGCGGCGGCTTTAAACTCTTCCCTGTAGCCGGCAAGCCACTCTCCCGCCCAGCCAAGCCTTTTTTCAGTGCCCGGCCCGATATATAACAGCGCGGCGCCGGAGAGCTCCGGCTTTTCGCCGTACGCCACCTTGACTATCTCTGCCTCCGCGCCCATATCGGAGAGCGCGCGGGACAAAACCAACAGGTTCGCATAGTCCCCGTAAAGGTTCAGAAGATCCGGGCAGATATGCAAAAGCTTGATTTTACGCTCGTTGCTCACAGGGCCTCGCTCCTCTCTTCCGCGCTGTCCGGCAGCCGGCTGATAAATTTATCTCTGTCGGAAAAGCAGGTGATCACGTATAGATTGCGGCTGTCCCTTGTAAACAGTGTTCTGATCTCGTCAAGCTCCTTCAATATCTCGATTTTTTCCTTGTCTATATCCGTGAAATCGAGCCTTTCCGCGATATCATAAACATATTTCCCGGCGACATAGACCTTTTTTACGCTGTCGTCTTTCAGCACTCCGAAATCGATATCCCAGAGCCAGGAGGTTTCGCCGGTGAAATACTTGCGGCTGACCGCGTCGACGATGATCAGCACATCCCCGCCCTCGCGTGCGGCGTATGAGAGCGACTGGTTGTACGAAGTGGAGTTCTCGTGCTTGGACGTGAGCAGCACGGCCTTCCTCCCGGACACCTGCCAGCACCTTACCCTGCCGTTTTTCAGAAAATAATCCGAGACGGCGCCGGCGGAAATTTCCTCCGGGACACCGAGTTCTGAGGCCACCGCGAAAGCCGCCAGCATATTGTAGGCGTGGTACGCGGTCCTTATCCCGGTTTTCATCGAGACGCCGCCGTTGACGACCATTTCGCCGGTCGCGAGGTCGAACTCCGTAAGCTCATAGGCGCAGGCCCTGCGCGCGTAGCCGCATTTTTCACAGCTGTATCTGCCAAGGCTTCCGTAGCAGCGGTAAGCGTAGGTCATTTTTCCGCCGCAGACCGGACAGTAAGCACCGTCGTCGTACACGCCGATTTCGCACAGATCCTTCGCCGCCTTCTCGGACACGCCGAACATCACCGTTTTGTACTGGTACTCGGCAAACTGCGAAACGATCGGGTCGTCCGCGTTTAAAATAAGCTTTTGTCCGGGGTAGACGGCCTCGGCGATTTTTGAGTAGATATATTCCGGGTGCCCGTTGCGCGTAAGCTGGTCGCGCAGCAGGTTCAGAATCACAAAATGCGTCGGGCATATGTATTTAAACGTCAGCCGCGCGTACTGCTCGTCCGACTCCATCACGACCACATCGCTCTTAACGCGTCCCGAGAGCGTCGCGTTCGCAATAAGCATCGTCGCGATGCCCTCGATCTGGTTTGAGCCTTCCTTGTTCCAGCAGACCTTTTTTCCGTTCTTTTCAAGAATGCGTACGATCATCTCCACGGTCGAGGTTTTGCCGTTGGAGCCTGTGACCGCGACGACCGCGTCCGGCATCTTCAGCCGTCTAATGATGTCCGGACAGATTCTCAGCGCGAGCTGGCCCGGCTTGGAGCTTCCTCTGCCAATCAGCCTGCCCGCGGCGTTCGCAAGCTTGCATATTACGATCGCGGCTGTTTTCCTCATGCATATCATGTCCTTCCGGCAAGCGCCGGCATAGTTTTTGTATCGCAAATGCCGCCTTCCGGCGGCGTCTTTAACGTTCTTTAATTTTTTCGAGATAGCTTTTCGCTGTTTCGATGTCCGAGCAGACCGCCTCGCGGAGCTCGTCCGGCGACGCGAATCTCTTTTCCGGTCTTAAAAACGCGTAAAGAAGGAGCTTGACCTCTTTTCCGTAGAGGTCCTCCCGGCAGTTGAAAACATGTGTCTCCGAAAGGTACTGCCCGTCTTGGTAAAACGTCGGCCTCGCGCCGAAATTAGTAATCGAGCCGTAGCGGACGCCCTCAATCTGCGTTCTCGTAACGTAAACGCCCGCTTTTGGCCTGACAATCCCCTCAGGCATCCGGAGATTCAGCGTCGCGATGCCAAGCTTTCGCCCGCGCGCGTCCCCGTGGGAGACCCTTCCCGAGACGACGTGGGGATGTCCGAGGAATAAGTTCGCCTTTTCGATGTTCCCCTCGGATATCAGCGCCCGGATTGCCGTCGAGCTTACTGTCTCCCCCGCTACGGCGACCGTTTTGACCACCGCGGTGTCAAGCGCTTTTTCAAGGGTCTCTGGCGTCCCCTCCGCGCCCTTTCCGAACCGGAAATTCTCACCGACCACGGCGCAGACCGCGCCGAGCTTTTCAATCAGGCAGCGCGCCGTAAAGTCCGCGGCGGATGTGTTTTTCAGCTTGTCCGTAAATTTAAGCTCGATAATCTCTATGTCGCCGAAAAGCGTACGGATCATGTCTTTTTTCGTTTCGGCGTCGTTTAGAAGCCGCGTCGCTCCCGCCATGTTTTTCGGCTTATTGTCAAAAGTCACGACCGCGGGCGATATGCCCCGTTCCTTCGCGATTCCAATTGCCTTTCTGATGATCTCGGCGTGTCCGAGATGCACTCCGTCAAAAAAACCGAGCGCGCAGACCCGTTTCACAGCCTCAATACCTCCCAACGAGGTTTATCCATTTGCTTTTTATACTTCAAAAAAGCTCTTTTCGCAGGACAGCGCCCCGCCCGCGTAGACACAGACGGCGACGAAATCCCCCTCGGGCGAGTAGACCCTTAGGCGTTCTCCCTCGACGGCTCCGCCGCAGATAATATGGCTTTCCGGTACGGCGGCGCCGTTTTTTATCATTCGCACCGCTTCGCCGTCGATTTTTATCTTCGAAAGCCCGTCGAAAACCGAATCGGTTCCCATCACGAAGCCGTAGTCGCCCGCGGCCGTACGTTCCGCCATCGCCTCAAGGGTCAGCGCGTCGTCAATTTTATAGCGTCCGACTTTCGTCCTGCGCAGGGCCGCCATCGTCCCGCCGCAGCCGGCGGCCTCGCCGATATCCCTGCAGAGCGCTCTGATATACGTACCCTTTGAACAGCTCACCGCGAGCCGGAACAGGCCTTTTCCCTCGTCCGCCGACAAAAGCTCAATCGATTCGATAAAAACCTCACGCTTCTCCGGCACAAAGTCTTTCCCGCTACGCGCAAGGTCGTATAAATGCCGCCCGTTCACCCGTATCGCCGAGAATATCGGCGGTCTCTGCCGCTGTCTGCCCAGAAATTTCGGCAATATCGCTCTGATCTGAGCGGCGGAGGGCTTGATTTCAGAGGAAAATATCGTTTTACCCGTAATATCGCATGTGTCCGTGGCGATTCCCGTTTTTAGAACGGCCTCGTAGGCTTTGTCGCAGCCCGTCAGGTATTCGACCGCCCGCGTCGCCCTGCCGTAGCAGATGACCATCAGCCCGGTGGCTATCGGGTCGAGGGTGCCGGTATGCCCGGCGTACTTCGCGCGCAGGATGTTCCTGACCTTTACCACCGCCGTCTGCGAGGTTATTCCCTCGGGCTTGTCCAGCAGTACGATCCCGCTCCTGGGCTTGTTTGCTATTTCCATACGCCTAAATCATTTTCTTAAGCTCGTCAATCATCATTTTGACCGCCGTATCGTGATCCGCGTTGATGTTGCAGCCGGCGGCTCTCGGGTGCCCGCCGCCGCCGAATTTTCTGCACACCTCGGCGGCGTCCACCTCGGAGGTTGTGCGGAGGGAAATCTTCATGCTCCCGTCCTTTTGCTGATAGACGGATATGCCCGCCACAACACCCTCAATCTGCCTCGGGATAGATGAAAAATCGTCGATATCGTCCTCGCTTGCGCCGGTCTCGTCGCGCATCTTCTGGCTTATGTAAATCGACGCGATTTTGCCGTCGCAGTAAAACTGCAGCCCGGAGTACACAAGCCTCTCCATCTCGAAGCGCACCAGTCTTTTCTTCTCGAAAAACTCCATATTGAGCGACTCGAGATTGATCCCGGCGTCTATGCACTCCGCCGCGATCCTGTGCGTATCCGACGTTGTATTTGAGTATTTAAAGCACCCGGTGTCCGTCGATATGGCGATATATATCAGCGTGCCGATATCGCCGTCAAGCTGGACGCCCAGCGCTTTGATCAGATAGAATATTATTTCGCCCGTCGCCGCGGCCGATGTCTCAACAAGCTTGGCCTTTCCCGCGGCCATCGCGTTTGAGGAGTGGTGGTCTATCACAAAATCGAGCCTGTCCCTGTAATCGCGCGTCAGAGCGTCCATCTGCGAGTATGACGGAATATCGGTGGTCACGATATTGTCCGGCGCAAAGCCTTCCGGCGCGACATACGGCCTGAAAAACTTTGACAGCCTGTCCGGAACCTCCGAATTATCCATCAGGTATGCTGTCTTTCCGGCTTTCCTCAGCGCAAGGCAGAGCGCGGCGGCCGAACCGATCGTGTCGCCGTCCGGCCTTTTATGCGTTAGAATGCCGAAACGGTCGTTTTCCAGCAGCGCCTCGGAAAACGCCTTCATCTGGGGACTAAGGTTCGTCATTGCCATTTTCCTGTTCCTCTGAGTCTTTCTCTAAGGTTCTGATGATATCGAGGGTTTTTCTGCCCCTGATCAGACCCGTGTCCGCATAGAAAGCAAGCTCCGGCGTATATCTGAGCTGCATAGTGGCGGCAAGCTCATGCCTGATATATCCGGCCGATGAACGAAAGCCCCTAAGGCATTCCCTGAGCTCCTCGTCCCCGCCGAGCACGCTGATATAGACCTTTGCGTACTTCGAATCGCTGGATACCTCGACCCGCGTGATGCTGACGATTCCTTTCAGTCTCGGATCCTTAAGCGTCGGAATTATCTCGGAGATTCTGACTCTGAGCTCGTCTCCGAGACGCTGCATTCTATAGCCAGACATAACGTCCTCCTTTGTTTCTTAAGGTGCGGCGGCGTCAAAAAACGCAATTATACCTCTTTCATGATATAGTTTTCTATCACGTCGCCCTCTTTGACATCGTTGAAGCGGTCGATCCCTATACCGCACTCATACCCGGTTGCGACCTCGCGGACATCGTCCTTGAACCGCTTGAGCGACGCGATATCTCCCTCGTGGATAACCACGCCGTCGCGCACAACCCTGACTTTCGCCGATCTCTGGACCTTGCCGTCCTTGACCATGCAGCCGGCGATCGTGCCGACGCCGCTCACCTTGAATACCTGTCTCACTTCGGCGGTGCCGAGCATCTCCTCTTTGAATTTGGGGGCGAGCATGCCCTTAATCGCGGCTTTAACCTCGTCTATGCACTCGTAAATTACGCGGTACATGCGAATGTCGATGCCCTTCTGCTCCGCGATGTTCCTCGTGTTCGTATCCGGCCGGATGTTGAAGCCGATAATGATCGCGTTGGACGCTGAGGCGAGCATAACGTCGTTCTCGTTGATCGCTCCGACGCCGCTGTGGATTATCTTTACCCGGACCTCGTCGTTGGAGAGCTCCTCGAGCGATTTCTTCAGCGCTTCGACAGAACCCTGCACGTCCGCCTTAAGGACGATATTAAGGTCCTTGACGCCCTCCTGGATATGGGTAAACAGGTCCGCAAGTGTCATCGTCTGCGCGGCGCTCATATTTTCGTCGCGCTCCTTCTGCTTGCGCTCAAGCACAAGCTCGCGCGCCATGCGTTCGTCCGTTACCACATGGAACTTCTCGCCGGCGCCCGGCGTATCGTCGAGTCCGGTGATTTCAACCGGCATCGACGGGCCGGCTGAGGTAATCTTCATCCCGTTTTCGTTCGTCATCACTCTGACTCTGCCGACCGCTTTATCCGCTATAATCAGGTCGCCGGTTTTCAGCGTGCCGTTCTGGACAAGCAGCGTCGCGACAGGCCCGCGGTTTTTGTCGAGCTTCGCCTCGATTACCGTGCCCTGGGCGGTTCTGTTCGGATTGGCCTTCAGCTCCTGCATATCGGCCACCAGCAGGATCATCTCAAGCAGAGCCGGAATTCCAGCGCCAGTCACAGCGGACACCTTGCAGATAATCGTGTCTCCGCCCCATTCCTCTGGCACCAGCCCGTATTCCATCAATTGGCGCATGACCTTTTCCGGGTCCGCGCTGGGCTTATCTGTTTTGTTGATTGCGACTATGATCGGAACGTTTGCGGCACGGGCGTGGTTGATCGCCTCCACAGTCTGCGGCATAACGCCGTCGTCGGCCGCGACCACGAGGATCGCGACGTCCGTCACCGAGGCGCCGCGCGCACGCATCGACGTAAACGCGGCGTGCCCCGGCGTGTCGAGGAATGTGATCAGTCTCTTGTTTATCTCGACCTGATACGCACCGATATGCTGCGTGATTCCGCCGGCCTCTCCGCTGGCCACGTTTGTCTTCCTGATCATGTCGAGCAGCGAGGTCTTGCCGTGGTCGACATGGCCCATCACCACCACAACCGGGTCGCGGGGAACCAGATCGCTCTCTTTGTCGGCGTGGTCGTCAATAAGTCGCTCCTCTATCGTCAGATGAACCTCGTGCTCGATTTTCGCGTTATACTCGAGAGCCACAAGGCTCGCCGTGTCGTAATCGATCGTCTCCGATACGGAGGCCATCACGCCGAGCCTCATCAGCTGTTTGACAATCTCCGCGCCGGTCTTTTTCAGCCGGGAGGCGAGCTCGCCGACGGATATCTCATCCGGAATCGAAACCTTGAGAACAGACTTCTTCTGGACCTCCATCTGGAGCTTTTTCAGCTTTTCCTGCTCTTCAATGCGCCGTTTCTGGCCGAAGTTGGGATTTCGCCTGTCCGGAGCCTTCCTTATCTTCTGACGGGTCTTCTCGGCAGCGGCGGCGGCTTTTTCGGGGACGAGCGCGTCGATATGCTCGTCGTATTTTGACATATCGACGGTAACACCACGGGTGTCGACATAGCGCCTTACCGGCTTCCTGTTCTGCTGCTGTTGCTGCTGCGGCTTTTCGGCAGCCTTCACCTCGGGCGCGCGGGCGGGCTTGTTGTCCGTCTCGGGCTTTTTGTCAGGCTGCGCGGGTTTCGGCGGTTCTTTATCCTCCGCCGTCTGAGTCTTAACCGCCGCCGTTTCCTTTGTCGCCGACTCCACCGCTTTTACTTCCTCCGGCTGCTCCGCTTTCTCCTCCGCGGCCGCGGCCGCGCTGGCGTTCAGCGCTTTTTCAATATCCGCCACCTGATTTGCCTGTGTAATCGCGTCAAAAATAATATTTAACTCCTCCGAATCAAGGACTTTCGCAGGGCTTTTCGGCGTTTCTCCGTGCTCCGAGAGGATATTCATTATAACCTTATTCGGAACGCCGAAATCCTTAGCGACGTCGCTGATTCGTATTTTTATCAATGTGTTCATGCGGGTCCACCTCCAGCTTTCATCTGCTCCGCCAAATTCGCGTATATCTCTTCCGGAATCTCACAGGACAGCGCTCTTTCAAGCGCTTTACTCTTTACCGCCTTTTTCAGACAGCTTTCGTCCCTGCAGACATACGCGCCTCTTCCGTTTTTCTTTCCTTTGAAATCAATGCAAATCTGCCCTCCGTCAGCCTCCGGCGTCAATACGATGCGTATCAGCTCGCGTTTGGGCTTCATTTCTCTGCATCCAACACACATTCTTTTTGGAATCTTCTTCTGCTGAACCATTTCCCGCTCCGTTTCTTGTGTCAGGCACACTTTAGGAAACCATATTGATTTCCCGGTCTTACTCTGCGGAAGAATTCGGCTTGATATCTATTTTAAACCCGGTCAGCTTGGCGGCAAGCCTTGCGTTTTGTCCTTCCTTGCCGATAGCCAGCGAAAGCTGGTCGTCCGGAACTATTATCTTACAGCTCTTTCCGTCGGGGAGCACCTCGGCGCTGATAACCTCCGCCGGAGCCAGCGCCGCGGAGACGTATTCCTCGGGCTTTTCGGAGTACTTGATGATATCGATCTTCTCTCCGCGAAGCTCGTTCACGATGCTGTTGACGCGCGCGCCCTTCGGGCCGACGCAGGCGCCCACCGGGTCGACATTCGGGTCGTTTGTCTTTACGGCGATTTTCGTCCTCGAGCCGGCCTCTCTCGCGATCGACACAATCTCGACGACTCCGTCGTATATCTCCGGAACCTCCATCTCGAACAGACGCTTCACGAGTCCCGGATGAGAGCGCGAGATCTGAAGCTGCGGCCCCTTCATGCCCTTCGCCACCCCGACGAGGTAGACCTTAAGGCGCTGCCCCTCCGTGATAGGCTCGTTTTTAATCTGCTCGGCCGGCGTCAGAATAAGCGTCTGCTCCTCGGACTTCCCCGGCAGCGCAAGGAGGACGTTACCGCTCTTTTTATCCTTTTTCAGAACCGTCGCGGTCAGTATTTCCTGTTCTTTTGATGAAAATTCCCGGTAAATCGCACCGCGTTCCGACTCTCTTATGCCCTGGATAATCACCTGCTTCGCAGTCTGCGCGGCGATGCGCCCGAAATTTTTGGTGTCAAGCTCGACGCGCACCACATCGCCGGTCGACGGCGGCGCTTCGTTCCCGTTCCTCTTAACCTGGTCCGCCCTGATTTCGAGAGCGGGATTCGTCACGTCATCAACGACCGTTTTAAGCGCGTACATGCGCATAACCATTGAAGACGGGTCCACCGCGAATTCGATATTATCGCCGGCGTCGGGGTTCTCGCGGTGATAAGCCGCCGTCAGCGCCTGGCGGATTTTTTCAAGCATGTAATCTTTGGGGATTCCCTTTTCCTTTTCAAGATCTGTAAGGGCGCCGAATAAATCGTTATTCATTTTTATTTATGCACTCCTCTCGAGATACGTTATATTTAAAAATCAAAGTGAATCCGGCAGGACGCAACCTCGGACCGCGGCAGAGAAAAGTCTTTTCCATCCCTTGAGAGCAGGATATTGTCCCCCTCCAGCCCGCAAAGCACCGCGGTAAAGCTCTTCTCGCCAGCGGCGTTCGCCTTATAGAGCTTTATATCCACCTCGCTGCCGATAAACTTAAGAAAATCGCCCGGACGCGACAGCTCCCTGTTCACCCCCGGAGAACTCACCTCGAGATAATAGCTCTGCTCGATGGGGTCAAGCTCGTCAAGGCGCTTGTCAAGTCCTCTGTTGACGGCCTCGCACATATCAATCGTCACATTTCCGGGTATTTCCGTATCGAGAAACACCTTCAGGACCCATTCTCCCGCTTCCTTTATGAACTTGACATCCCACACCTGGCATCCGGCGGCCGCGGCCAGAGGCTCGGTCTCCTTCCATACCAGCTCGCAAATCTGTTTTGAATTCATCCTTTAAACCGCACCCTATATAAAAAATCCATATTTCAATAATAAAGAGCGGGAAACCCGCTCCGACACAACACAAGCAAAAATTACCTAAGCCTAAATGATTATACCACATTTTCAAAAAAATGCAAGCCTTTTTTTACGCGCATACAGTTCGGTAAAGACAAAATTTTGAACTTTTAGCCGGAAAAATCTAAGCGTTATGCCATATGCCCGGGTTGCTCCCCTAGGGCGATGCGGGGCATCGGAAGAAGAGCCGATAGCGTCGTCTCGACGGCTCTCCCGTCCGATCCCCGGAAAACGATATCCATCTCCTCCGCGAACTCACAGAGCACCTGCCGGCATATCCCGCAGGGTCCAGTGGCGCTCTCGCCGGAGGTAACGACCGCGAGGGCTTTAAAGCTTTTCTCCCCCTCCGAAACGGCCTTGAACACCGCCGTCCTCTCCGCGCAGTTGGTCGCGCCGAAGGACGCGTTTTCCACGTTGCAGCCCGTATAGATTTTCCCCGACGCGCCCAGCAGGGCCGCGCCGACCCGAAAGCGAGAGTACGGCGCATAGGCGAAAGCCATCACCTTTTGAGCCTCATCCAGCAAAACCGCCTTGATATCTTCCGTCATAATCATGCCTCAAACAAATCCCGTTTATCCTTCTACAATCTGCCATACGCCGTTTTTCTCTACCAGGGTCAGCGTCTGTCGCCTGATGATATCCGGCCATAAATCTTCAAACGCTAAATCCTCGTCGTTATACGGGGTGTATTCGATAGTGTAGACCATGTTTTCGCCGTCCGCAAGGGTTACCTTCCAGCCCTTAAACACGACGGGCAGATAGGGCTTTAACCATTCCCCCGCCGGCAGGAGCTTGTTAAGCGTCAAGCGGTCGTTTTTCGTCACCGCCTCGGCAAAAACCTTGGCGAGCGTGGCGGGCGAAGCGGTCTTCAGCTCCACGTCCGACGGCGTTGTGCCGGAGTAGCTGTTTTCTTTAATGTACAGGTCAATCCCTACCTCGGTCAGGGAGAACGCCGTCACGGGATATTCCGTCAGCTCAGGTTTTTCCATATCTATAAAGTACGCCTTGCCGGAATCGTACAAAAACACAAACGCGTACCCTTTACATGTCAGAACTTTGTACGGCGTCCCCTTAATCCTGTACTGTTCGGTATCGTCCGGATACTTGATAAGGGCGACCCGATCTTCCATACCGGAGCTGCGGAACACCAGCGCCCTTGAAGTAGCGCAGGCCAGAACGCTGCCCCCGGTGTATTCCGACACATGGCCTTCCGCGTCGCCCTTGAGCAAAACGCCGCTCTTTTCCCCGCAGTACAGCAGTCCGTCCTCCAGCGCGCCGAAAACCCGGATGCCTTCCAGATTATAGCGCGCTACCGCATTGTCCGCGCCGATCGAGAGAAAACCGCCCTCCTCTTCCGGATCTCTGAAGATCAGAGCGCCGTTTATGTATAATATTTCCGGAATCTCCCCGGAGTAATTCGCGCTCGCCGTATAGACGGTGATTTTCTCCCCCGTCAGATAGATGTATTCCATTATACTGGTGTTTCCGCCGGAATGCGAGATATAATAGATCCCGTTTTCCGTGAACGCCACGGTTTTTCTTACCGGGGACTGGCGGTTTCCGGACAGCGTTCCAGCCGACCACTCCCCGCTCTCTATATTGTACCGGTAAAGAACCGTCTCGTTTGTGTAGTCCTGCGCGTTTATGAAGTACATCGTGCCGTCGATCATCACGCCGGTGGTAAACGGCATTTTCAGATACGATTCGAAATCCGCTCCGTCCTTATTAATCGAACAGATCAAATTCGACGAAAGTTCTCTGAAGTAAATCCTGTCCCCTATTTCGAAGAATTCCTCGAAAACCGGAACCTGGTATAAAATCTTTGTCTCCCCCTCCGCCCTGTCCGCTCGGGTCAGCAGCCTGTTCGACGGGTTGACATAGATGACGTACCGGTCGTCGACAAACATGTTTTGGGACATAATGGTTCCGGCAACCGGGCTCTCGTCTGCCGGTTCGGTCACCGCCGTCGTCGCGGTGGTCGGGACCGCGGTCTCACCCGCCGCCTCCGGCGATTTTTCCGGCGTACAGCCCGTAATTGTAAGCGCAAAAAAAAGGGCGGCTGTTAAAAACAAGGTAATCTTCCCCATCTGTTATTCCAGCCTCCTTCGCTATCGGGTTAATAAAACATATACGGATTATATATATGATTATATCAAACACAGCGCGGCATGTAAACATCATTTTGTGAATTTTAACTTATTATTAGCATACGCGCTTGAAATTCCTATTGCTTTTATATTGCAGCAATGGTACAATCAGGTAAAATAAATCTTTAGGGAAGTGATCACCTTGAAGGAAAAAATTTGGGGATATTTAATCCATCTCGGAGAAAACATGTGGTTTGACCGTCCGGATATCAGCGATACCAACTGGGGCACATGGGAGGATTCGCCGAAATTTCGTTCCAGCCTCGCCTGCGACGACGCGGTGTGGGACGCGGTCGTCGCAAAGCTTCCGGAATTCGGCGTAAACACGCTCCTGATCGACCTCGGCGACGGTATAGAATACGAGTCCCACCCCGAGCTTGCGATAAACGGAAGCTGGGACAAAGCAAAGCTTTTGTCGAAGCTGGACGAAGCCCGTGCCCTAGGGCTGACGGTCTACCCCAAGCTGAATTTCTCGGCCTGCCATGACGCGTGGCTCAAAGAGTACTCCCGTATGCTCTCGACTCAGGAGTATTACAATGTGGTGGAGGATTTAATCACGGAGGTCTGCGAGCTGTTCGACAGCCCGACGCTTTTCCACATAGGCATGGACGAAGAAACCTGGGAGCACCAGCGGCATTATTCCTACGCGACCATCAGGAGCGGCAGTCTCTGGTGGGAGGATTTGTATTTCTACGCCGATATCTGCGATAAAAACGGCTGCCGCCCTTGGATCTGGTCTGACAAATACTGGTCCCATCCGACGGAGTTTACCGAAAAAATGCCGCGCGACATTCTGCAGAGCAACTGGTTTTACGGCGACAACTTCAGCAAAAACGCGGACGGCATTTATGTGGACACCGCGGTCCGCACCTTTGAGGCGCTTGACAGGCTAGGCTTCGAGCAGGTGCCGACCGGCAGCAACTGGTCGTGTCGCCAGAACATGGAGCTTCTGACGGAGCACTGCAAAAAAGTGGTCAGCCCCGATAACCTCGCGGGCATGATGATGGCCCCCTGGGCGTTTACGACCAAGCGCCAGTACTACTACCTGCTTGACGGCGCGTCCAGGCTCTCCGAGGCGAAAAGGAAGTTCGAAATATAACTGGCATAAACGCTCTGTGTAAAATTGCTCCGGAGGGCGGATACAGAGCATAAGGGTACCTCGGAGATCAGGACGGCGAGATGTCTGCTGAGGAAGCTCAAACTTGAGGACGCGGCCGATTTATACCGGCTTGGCTGCCTTGGCAGCTCCCCGGAGGAGGCCGACCGTTTCGCCCGCGACATTATCGGCGATTACGGCAGTTCCGCGAGCTATAACTGGGTCATCGAGTATGAAAACCGAGCCGTCGGCAGGATCAAGGTTATTGAGATAAGCCAGCGGGATAATTATATGCAGATTGCCTATGATATCGCGGAGGCATACCGGAACATGGGTCTGATGACCGAATGTGTGAAAGCGGTGCTCCGTTTTCTGCTGACGCAAGTCAAAGCCCACCGCGTTTACGGCCAGTGCCGCAGGACGAACCCTGCCTCGGCGAGGGTGATGGAAAAATCCGGTATGAAGCTTGAGGGCTGCCAGAGGGGGCACTACATAGAAAAAGACGGCGCGTACAGCGACGTGTTTATCTATGGGATCATTCGGGAGGACTTGGAAGAAAACATTTAATGTTGTGTGATCGGCTCACAGTATTTTACACCTTAGCCACGTACACTAAGAAACATAGCAGTGAATATGACTCAAATGTAATTCATAAGGAGGAATATCGATGTTAGACGCCGCTTTAATCAAATTGATCAATGAACAGATCACCAAGGAGCTTTATTCGGCTTACCTCTATCTCGACATCGCGGACTACTACGCCGACGAGAACCTCAACGGATTCGAAAATTGGTTTTACGTACAGGCTCAGGAGGAAAGAGACCACGCGATGCTGTTCAGGCAATACCTGCTCAACAACGACGCCAAAGTTAAGCTCTACGACGTCGCCGCGCCGAAAAACGACTTCACCGATTTTAACGCGCCGCTTCTTCTGACGCTTGAGCACGAGCAGGGCGTGACGGCTTCGATCAACAATATCTACGCCGAGGCTTACAAGCTCCACGATTTCAGGACGATGCAGTTTTTAGACTGGTTCGTTAAGGAGCAGGGCGAGGAGGAGAAAAACGCGACCGACCTGATAAAGAAATTCGGTCTGTTCGGTAAGGACTCCAAAGGCCTCTACATGCTGGACCAGGAGTTGGGCGCAAGAGTTTACGCCGCTCCGACACTGGTTTTATAAGTCAATACAAAACACCGGCCGGGATATACAGCCTCCCGGCCGGATTTTTAAACATGTTATCTCACCAGAAACGCTCCGGCGATACCCGCGAGTACGGTCAGCAGAATGGGACTTACCTTAAAGCGTATATTGATCACCGCCGTAAGCGCGAAAATTGCCACACAGACCAGCGAAAACGTCCCGAGCGGATTTGTGAAAAAGCTACCGACGCTTTGGTCCGGCAGCGTGAGCACACCACCTGCGATCGTCGCCGCTGCCGCTGCAATCAGCCCGACCGCCGCCGGCTTTATGCCCGACATCGTGTCGTTGAGCCAGACACTGTCCTTAAAATGGGCGAAAAATCGCATCACCAACACGGCGAGGACAAACGAAGGCACGGAGACCCCGATCGTCGCGGCGACGGCTCCCGGGAAACCCTCCGCAAGATAGCCGACATAGGTGGACGCGTTAATCGCGATCGCGCCGGGGACAACCATGTCCAGCGCGTTCAGATCGGCGAACTGCGCCGTGGTAATCCCGAATTTGTACGACTCCGTCATAATCAGCGAGAGCATCGCGTATCCGCCCCCGAAGCTTATGAAGCCGAGCTTCAAAAACGTATAAAAGAGCTTCAGACAGGCAAGCATCAGCCCCGCCTCCCTTCAAAACGCCTTTTCAGGCGCTGGAACACAAAGCCCGCCGCTCCGGCCAGCACCACCACCAGCGGCGCGCTGACGCCGAAGATAACCAGGGCAAAAGCCGCAAGCATTACGATTACAGCGAAAACGGATTTTACATTGTGCCTGCCCAGCGAAAAAGCAGCTGAAAGCACCAGCGCGGCGGAGGCAGCTCTTATCCCCCGCATGGCGCCCAGAAACCAGCCCTCCTGCGGGATCATGTTAACCAAAACCGTCGCCACAATCATCAGGGAAAACGCCGGGATAATCGCGCCCAAGCCTGCCGCCAGCATTCCCAAAAAACCGGCTGCCTTTCTTCCCACGAGCGTCGCACAGTTCAGCGCAATCACCCCCGGCAGCGTCTGCGACAGCGTGGCGTACTCCATAAATTCATCCTTGCTGAGAAGCTGATATTTCTCGACCAGATCCTTCTCTATAGCCGGCAAAATAGCGAGCCCTCCGGCAAAGGTAAAAGTGCTCGCCTTTAAAAATGTGATGAACACCGCCCAGCATTTATAGAACGTATTTTTCTTCATATATTTCCCAGCCCTTCTCCGACACAGTGGTTCGGTCTTTTAGAAGTATACCACTTGCCAATTCATAAGTATAATAATATAATATTATACAATTCATAATGTTTTTTATATAATATTAGGGGCGTAAAGTTAATGACTTTGCGGCATATGAGAATCTTTGTCGCGGTGTGCGAGGCTAAGAGCACCACAAAGGCGGCCGAAAAACTTTATATGGCCCAGCCGGCCGTCAGCCTCGCAATCAAAGATCTGGAGGAGTACTACGATGTAAAGCTGTTCGACCGCATCTCCAAACGGCTGTATCTGACCGATGCCGGCAAATATTTTTTTAACTGCGCGTCGCATATCGTCTCCCTGTGCGACGATATCGAAAGCAATATCAACAGCCGGCGGCGCAGCGGCAAGCTGAAAATCGGCGCGTCCATCACCATAGGCACCAAACTGATTCCGAACTATGTCGCCATGTTTAAAAAGCGCCGGCCGCAAATCGAGACGGAGGTTTTTATAGGGAACTCCGACCTCAATGAGAAAAAGATTCTTCAAAACGAGCTCGATTTCGCGATTATTGAAGGCCTGGCCCACTCCGAAAACATCGTTTCCAGGACTTATATGAAAGACAGGCTCATCGCCATCTGCAGCCCGTCGGATCCGCTTTGCCGGAAAGAAGCGGTCACAATCGGCGAGCTATTGACAAGGCCCCTTTTGCTCCGCGAGGTAGGGAGCGGCACCAGAGAGCTTTTTGACCACGTGATGGCCTCGTTTGAATACGCCTATACCCCTTCCTGGGAGAGTACCAGCAACGAAGCCATTATAAACGCGGTCGCCAAAGAGCTCGGCGTATCCGTACTCTCCGAAATGATAGTCAGGGATTATCTGAGGCAGGGATTCATTGCAGAACTGAAGCTCGAACAGCTGCGGCTCGACCGCGGCTTCAATATTATTTACCATAAAAACAAATCACTTTCCGGCGCAGCTGAGGAATTTATCGAAATGTGCGAAAGCTGCAAAAATATCGATTGATCTGTGTTTCCAGGCTGAAAAACATCGGCGGGGCGTTGTAACGCCTCGCCGGCGCTCTGTAAAGCATTATACTTTATGTAGTAATGCCAGCATATTGTTTTTGGTAGAGCCTGTAATACGCGCCCCGTTTTTCGATCAGCTCGTCATGACTGCCGTACTCGGCGACCACGCCGTTTTCTATCACGACAATTACGTCCGCATCGCGGATTGTGGACAGGCGGTGCGCGATGATCAAACTGGTACGGTTTTTCATCAGCGCGATCATCGCCTCCTGAATATGCATCTCGGTCCTTGTGTCGACGCTGGACGTCGCCTCGTCGAGGATCAGAATCTTCGGGTCCGCAAGCACCGCCCGGGCAATCGACAACAGCTGCCGCTGCCCTCCGGAGAGATTGCCCCCGGCTTCGGAGAGCGGGGTGTCGAATCCTTCCGGCAGACGGTTTATAAACACGTCCGCGTTCGCCGCGGCCGCCGCGTTTCGCACTTCCGCGTCGGTCGCGTCAAGCCTGCCGTATCGGATGTTATAGCCGACGGTCTCCGAGAACAAAACCGTGTCCTGCAGCACAATCGCGATGTTTTTCCGGAGCTCGCTCCGCTCGTAGTCCCTGATGTCGACTCCGTCCAGAAGGATTTCGCCGGAGTCTATATCGTAGAACCGGGTTAGGAGGTTGACGATCGTGGTTTTTCCCGCGCCTGTGGCGCCGACAATCGCGATTTTCTGTCCGGGCTTCACGTTCATGTTGATGCCCTTCAGCACCGGTTCGCCCTCTTTATACGAAAAGACAACATCTTTAAGCGTAATATCGCCCCTGATATCCGTCGGGCGGAATGTCCCGTCGTTGGGCTCGGGCTTTTCGTCCATCACCGTGAAGACACGCTCCGCGCCGGCGAGCGCCGTCTGGATCTGAGCGTACTGGTTCGCGAGTTCGTTGATAGGCCGGGTGATCTGGCGCGCGTAGATGATAAACGCCTGTATCAGGCCGATGGTGATCATACCCTTGAACGCCATGTACCCGCCGACGGACGCAATAACCAGGAAGCTCAGGTTTCCTATAAGGTTCATCACCGGCCCCATCAGGCCGCTCAATATCTGCGCCCGGATACTCGTTGTTTTAAACTGCGCGCTCGTCTCGGAGAAATATGCAATCGCCCGCTTTTCGTGCCCGAAGGCGACGACGGTCTTGTGCCCCGTCACCATCTCCTCGACCTGCCCGTTCATATTCCCGAGAAGCGCCTGCTGCTTGATGAAGGTGTCCCTCAGCCGTCCGGCGATCTTAGTTCCGAACAGCACTGTCAGCGGCACCGTCACAAGCGCGACAAGCGTCAGAATCGGGCTGTACCAGAGCATGATTGCCAGTGTTCCGACAAGCGTCAGCGCGCCGGACAGAAGCGACGCGACCGAAGACGAGATCGTGTTCGATACGTTTTCAACGTCGTTCGTCATGCGGCTCATGATATCGCCGTGGGGGTGCGAGTCAATGTACCTAAGCGGAAGGGTTTCGATTTTCTCAAACAGGTCGCCGCGGAGCGTTTTCACCGTATAGAGCGAGAGCTTCGCCGCCAAAATTCCCTGTATGTATGTGAAAACCGACGACGCAAAATACACGGCGACAAGCGCGATAAGCGCCGGGTATAACTTACTGAAAATGATGTGGGCGCTTTCATCCTTGATGTCAATCGTGATGGTGTCTATCACTTTGGAGAGCAGCGCCGGTCCGGCCAGCGAGAGCAGCGTGGTGAGCACTATGATCCCGAGCAGCGAATAGAGAAGGTACCGGTTATTCCCCATGTAGTTCAAAAGCCGTTTCGCCGTGACTTTCGTGTTCTTCGGCTTTTCCCGCATCATACGCGCGCCCATCGGCCCGCCCGGTCCTCCGGGACCTCCTCTGCCCGGTCCGCGCAGCGGAACCGGCTGGCTGCTGGTATTCTTGTTTTCAGGCATCGTTAGCCACCTCGTTTCCACGCTGCTGAGACGCGTAAATATCACGGTAGAGCTCGCTCGTCTTCATCAGCTCGTCGTGCTTCCCGTACGCGGCGATTTTCCCGTTGTCAAGCACCGCTATCTTGTCCGCGCCGCGCACGCTGATCACGCGCTGCGCGATGACAATCACCGTCATGCCCTTGAGTTTTTCCTTTAGAGCCGCCTGAAGCCTTGCCTCCGTCCCAAGGTCGAGCGCCGAGGTGCTGTCGTCAAAGATCAGGATATCGGGGTGCTTGACGAGCGCCCGCGCGATAGAGATACGCTGCTTCTGTCCGCCTGACAGGGACGCGCCCTTCTCGCTGACCACCGTATCGTAGCCGTCGTTCAGGGTTCGGATAAACTCGTCCGCCTGTGCGATCTTCGACGCCTCAACCACGTCGTCGAACGTAGCTTTTTCGTTTCCCCAGCGGATATTGTCGGCAATCGTTCCAGAGAACAGCTCGCTCTTCTGCAGCACGCAGCCTACGCGCGAGCGCAGACTTTCAAGGGTGTACTCCGAAATATCGGTGCCGTCGATTGTGATTTTTCCGGCCGTCGGCATGTAGAACCTCGGGATAAGGTTGATAAGGGAGGTTTTGCCCGAACCGGTCGCGCCGAGAATCGCGACGGTCTCGCCCTTTTTAATTCTAAGATTGATGCCCTCAAGGACGGGCTCGCCCTTGGCTCCGGGATATGAAAACGAAACGTTGTCAAATACCAGATCGCCGTTTACCGCATCTAGTACCTTCTCGCCGCCGACGACTGCCGGATATTCGTCGAGAATCTCCGCGACACGGTTAGCCGAGGCGGACGCCCTGGATATCTGCTGGAAAATCATACCCACACCGAGCAGCGACATCAGGATCTGCGTGATATATGTAATCGCGGCCATCACCGAGCCGATCTGAATCTGCCTCGCCTCGACCTGATATCCCCCGATCAGAACCACCGCGACCACCGAGACGTTCATAAAAATCATCATCAGCGGATTGATAAGCGCCATCAGCTTGGCGACGCTGTAGTTCGTGCCGCAGAGCTCGTCGTTTGCCTTGTCGAAGCGCTTGATCTCGTAGTTCTCGCGCACAAAGGATTTGACCGCACGCGCGCCGCTGATGTTCTCCTGGACGACCGAGTTCACCTTGTCGAGCTTCTTCTGCACCTTTAAAAACATCGGGTTCGCCTTTTTTATCATGATCACCATCAGCACAAGCTCGATCGGCAGCACGCAGACGAGCACTACACCGAAGCTCACATCCAGCGTCAGCATCATCACAATCCCACCGATGAAGCTGATTATCGTTCTGACAAACATCCGGAGCGCCATCGAAATAAAGTTCTCCGTCGCCGAGATGTCGTTAGTCAGCCTCGTCACCAGCGACCCGGTCGTAAACTTATCTGTCTGCTGCAGCGAGAGACCCATCACGCGCGAAAACGCCTCTCTCCGCAGATCGTTTCCGAAGCTCTGAGAGGCCTTGACGGAGAACGCGGTGCAGGCCATGCCGCATATTCCGCCCACCGCCACAATGCCGAGCATCAAAAGCCCGGTTTGGATGATAGTCGGGAAGCTGTTTCCCAGAATCCCGTCGTCAACGATTTTTCTCATCAGCTTCGGCTGCGCCAAATCCGCCAACACCTCGCCGACCATTACCAGCGGAGCAAGCACGGCGAAAATCCAATAAGGTTTTATAAATCTAATCAGCTTTTTCAAGCGGTTTCCCGCCCTTTCCTAGAAAATAATCTCTCACCTTGAGCAGCATCCTTTTCATCTCGGCGAGCTCCTCCTCGTTCAGCGCGGCGGCAAAATCCTCCTCCACGTTCTGCATGATCCCCCTGACCGCCCGATCGAGCGCCCAGCCCTTATCCGTCAGATTGACTCTGACGTTTCTCATGTCCTCGCTGTCGGTCTTCCGGGTGACAATGCCCTCAAGCTCCATCTTCGCAAGCGAGACGCTGATGGTCGGCGCGCTGAGCCTTGTGTGTTTTACAAGGTCCTGCTGGGTGCCGCCGTCGTCCCCGTGAGCCAGGTGGAAAATAATGTGCCGGTACCCCGGTTTCAAGCCTACGTCCTCGCCGCCCTTTTTCAGTCTTCTGAAAATTAGCCTGGACACGTCGGTTAAAACCATGCACGCGCTCTGCTCTTCGTCCGGTATGTCAGGTCTTTCGAATATATGCCTTCCCTTGGCCTTCCTCGCCATCCGCAAAGCCCCCCTAATTAGTTTCAAAACTAACTAATATTATATACCCGAATCCCCCGCAGTCAAGCGCTTCACAAAAATTTTATAATAAGAAAAAAGCTGCCGGTCGGCAGCTTTGGAAAAACCGCCTGCCCGCCGTATACTGCGGCTCTCAGTCCACATATATATCACTTTAATTAAAAAGGTACCGTATAAATCCGATACCTTAAAATGACATTTCACTTTGCCTGCGCGGGCTTTGTGTTGAAAAAACGGTTGTTTGCGCGCGATATTTTTCTGTACTCGATCGCCTCTTCCGGACAGGCGCAGACGCAGGCCATGCAGTGGGTGCAATTGCCGCCCCATACGGGCTTTTTCTTTACGGTGATGTTGTTTTCGGGACAGAGCTCTGCGCATTTCCCGCAGGATACGCATTTATCGGTGGCGTAAAAGCCCTTCGCCGAGACATAAAGCCGGTAAAACACCGGGTTGAAAATGGTGCTCTGCAGCCAACCCACCGGCCCGACCTTTTCTTCCGGCAAAGGCTCGCCCTTTGAAATCCGCGCCGATGATGCGCTCCGCGCTCTCCCTGTCGGGGACGTGAAACATCGCGATGTAGTTCTCCGGCATAATTACCGGCGAAACGCCCATCAACGAAAAGCCCTTCTTTTCGCAGAGCTTTTTGATATATGCCCCGGCGTTTCCGATTCCGTCCCCGCAGGTCATCACAAGATACGCCCGCCTGCTCCCCGCAAACGCGCTTTTTTCGATATATTCGCAAAAACTCCCCGGAAGCCGCCACGCGTACGTCGGACAGACGAAAACATATGGCTTCTCCGATGTAAAGTTTCCGACTTTACTCCCCTTGATATCGCCGTTCGCTCATGCGGCGGAGTCGCAGGTGAGGTTTGCGACGCTCTCCGCCACATAGCGGCTGTTGCCGGTGCCTGAAAAATAGATTACCGCATTCTATGCCCTCTTCACCTTGAAAAGCTCCATCTGCCCGGGTGCGAGCCACTTGGATACCCTTCCGTCCTTTTCGCTGCGCGCGCCGACTGCGTCGGTTTTGGCGACTACAGGCGAAAAACCTCCCGAAAAGTTTTTTATCCACACGCTAAACCCTGGCGCGAACACCAGCTCCGCGCACTGCGAATCCGTTCTGTCGAGGTTGACGACCGCGTAGAACTTCGCGTCTTCCGGTCCCGAAAAGCGGGATATCAGCAGAGGGTATCCCTTGCTTCCCTTCGCCGCGGTCATTATGCCGTCCGGCTCAAAAAGCCCGGCGCCGCCGTAGGCTTTGGAAGTGAATGCCGGCTTTTCTGGCGTAAGCTCAAGCATCAAGGCGCCGAATTTATTCAGGAAAGCGCGGTTTTCGTAAGACAGGCACTCATACTGATAGGTCCGTTCATCGAAGGCGTTTATCGGGAATTTTCTGTAGTTTTCACCCGGGGCTGTACCGTGAATATAGAACCAGGCGATGCTCTTTGCGCCGAACGCCGCCGCCGTCGATATCTGCCACCTGAAATCGTCGTCCGTCGGACAGTTGTAGTCGTAGTGCCCGCTTGAGAGGAGCGTTGTGCAAAACGGAATATTGTTTCGAAGCGAGGCCTCCATATGCTCGCGCAGGTTGTTGAAATATATTTCGTACCCGCTCTCGCCCTTACACATCTGCGCATAGCAGTCATAGGCGAGCAGCTTAAGCTTCCCCTCTTTTGCGGCTCGGTCCAGGTACGGCCCGTAGGAAGCGCTCCCGATTCGGTCGCCCACCCCGTCAAACCACGGGAGCAGATTGAGATATGGCGTCAGCTCCGGCGCTTCCTCTCTCTGAATTCTCGCCGCAGCAAAATAGTCCGCCGCGTCCGGCGCATCGGGCTCGTCCCCGACGCAAAAGCCCTTTACCGCGGGGTGCGTGCCGAAATCGGCGTAAGCCCTTCTGAAAGCCGCACGGTAAGCGCTCTCTCCTCCGATTGCCGCCATTTTCCCGGGAGACATGATGACGCGCTTGTCACATAGATATACTTTTAGGCCGTACTCTTGGCACTCGTCGAGGATTCCAAGCATCTTATCCCTGTCATCGCCCTCGGAAAATGACGGCGTCATCGGGTTGGTAATCCCGAGATCGCGCCAGTCCTTTACCATGCCGCCGTACGCTCGCGAGAGCGGGTAATAGGTCCAGCAGCTTATCGGAAACTCACTCATCTCAGTCGCTCCTTTTCAAACTCAATTCGGTTATCCATATGGCTTTATTGCATTATATCATCGCGGCCGGTATGTTGCAACCGGCCGCGATCGTATTCAAATACTTTTGTAGCAGATTCGTTTCGCCCGCGAGCACGATCTCAGGTCAAATTCGCTCTCCCTGAAAAGCGGCAGGAGCCTCTCCGGCGCGGAGACGACCATTTCTTCGATTTCATCCTTCATCGAGAGGTTTCTCTCCGATTTTTGCTTTCTGACCTCCGAAATCGCGCTTTTCAGGCTCTCGCCGAACGCGAGGAGCTCGGCGTCCGGTGCTCCCGGGCTCGGAATAAGGGTTTTATGGATCGACGCCGTCTTTTCGTGCCGCCTGAAAAAGTCCTGATAGAGATATTCGGTGATATGCGGGACATAGGGCGCGTAGAGCTTCAGAATCGTCAGAAGCGCGTAATAAAGCGCTCTCTGCGCCCCAGGGCGGCCGACCTCCGGCGCGCCGAGGTAGAGGCGCTCCTTCGCGATCTCGATATAGTTGTCGCAGAAATCCTTCCAGAAGAACTCGTCGATCTCGTGCCGCGCCATGCCGATCTCGTACCCGTCCAAAAGCGCGGAGACCTCTAAAACCGTCTCGTCCGCCTTCGCCATGATCCACCGGTCGGCGGGGTAATATTTCACCTCCGTAGTCAAATCGATATCTTCAAGCCTTGAGAGCGCGAACCTTGACGCGTTCCAGAGCTTTGTCAGGAAGCGCTTCGACGCCCCGAGCTCCTCCTGTGAAAAAAAGGTGTCCGTCCCGAGTCTGGCGTTCGCCGCCCAGTACCGGACGGCGTCCGCTGAGTTTTCCGCGATCAGTCTCTCCGGCGAGAGCGAGCTGTTCTGCTTCGATTTGCTGATTTTCTCGCCCTTTTTCGCGAGAACGAAGCCGCTGATCATGATATCCCTCCAGGGCAGCTTCCCGGTGTGGTAGAGGCTTCTCGCGATCGTGTAAAAGGTCCATGTGCGGATGATCTCGTGCGCCTGAGCTCGCATGCCCATCGGCACCAGCGGGAGCCCTGAGCGCTCGTTGATCTGCGGCGTAACCGACGAGGTCGCCCAGGTGTCGAAGACAGCGCTCTCCGGGATAAACTCCCGGCAGCCGCAGGAGCAGACCCCCGGGTACTCCGTCTCAAGCGGGTTGACCGGCAGCATGCTCTCGTCGGCAAACGCCGGTTTACCGCAGGCCCTGCAGTACCAGACCGGGAATGGTATTCCAAAATACCTCTGGCGGGAGATACACCAGTCCCATTTCAGGTTTTCGACCCAGGAGATATACCTGGCCTTCATGTACCCCGGGTACCAGTATATCCCGTCGGCCGCCTTAAGGAAGCGCTCCTTTTCGCTGAGAATGTCAATATACCACTGCCGCGACGGGATGATCTCAATCTCCTTTCCGCAGCGCTCGTGCACCGCGACCGTATGCGTGACGCTTTCTGACTTTAGCAAAAGCCCCTTTTCGCCGAGCAGGTGTATTATCTCCTTTCGCGCCGCGCCGACCCTGAGCCCGCCGATGAACGGCACGGCACCGTCGATCCGGCCGTCCGGCAGAATCACCCTCCGGTACGGCAGGCTGTGTTTTGCGTACCACTCCGCGTCGGTGCTGTCCCCGAACGTCGCGCACATAACGACGCCGGTACCCAAGTCCATATCGACCTTTTCGTCGGTCAGAATCGGGATTTCATAGTTGTAAAGCGGAACGCTTGCCACACTTCCGACATAGCTCCGATATCTCTCATCCTCCGGGTGGACGAACAGGCAGACACACCCGTATAAAAGCTCCGGCCGCGTCGTCGCGACCTCGAGGACGCTGTCCCCGACGCGAAATGGAATCGTGTTGAACGCCGAGTCGACATCCTTCGTGTCAAGCTCTGCCTGCGCGATCGACGTGCGGCACTCCGTGCACCAGAGAACAGGGGATTCCTTCGCGTAAGCCCTGCCCATTTTCACAAGGTCGAGGAACAGCTTCTGCGAAATCTTCTGCACGTCGGCCCCTGCGGTTCTGTATAAAAGCGACCAGTCCGCCGAGAAGCCGAGAGATTTCCACAGCGCGACAAATTCACTCTCGTATTTTTCCGCCGTCTTCGCGCACAGCGCGGCGAACTCGCTCCTCGGCAGGTCCTTCGCGAGCACCCCCTGCTCCCGCTCGACAAGCCGCTCGGTCGGCAGCCCGTTGTCGTCAAAGCCGAACGGGTAAAACACATTGAAGCCGCGCATCCGCTTATACCGTGCAATCATCTCCGCCTGGGTATATGAGAAGATATGCCCGATGTGCAGGCTCCCGCTGACCGTGGGCGGCGGCGTGTCAATCGAATAGATCTCCCCCTCCCCGTCCGGGTCGAAGGCGTATATTCCCTCCCTGTCCCAGAAGTCCTGCGTCTCTTTTTCCGCTTTGCGAAAATCATAGTTTCTTTCCATACGGCGACCCCCGTTATCAATTAAACCGAACGCAATAAAAAACGCCCCGAAGTAAAATACTTCAGGGCGAACATAGCTAATGTCCGTGGTACCACCTTGATTCGGAATAAAACTCCCGCTCTCCGCCGGTACGGGCCAAAACGATTTAACGCGGCCGATACCGTTTTCCGTTAACGTGGAAAGACCGGTGAAGTCTACTCGGGGCTCACTCTGCGGCAATCTCCCTTTCGGTTCACGGCTCGGGGGCTACTTTCCGCGCGCTCGTTCCGAAGGCTTACACCGCCCGCCTTCTCTCTGTGCTCCCGGATGCGCGTACTCTTCCCCGTCAATGCCTTTATTGTGTTCGATTGTTATTATTATACGTAAGTTAACGGAAAAAATCAAGCAGAATTTCAACAGAGCTTCGAAGGATTTATACGCAGACCAGCTGCTTTAGTTTTTCCGGGCCGTCATATCTGAGGCTTTTTAGTATCATGCAGGCGTTTTTGTCAAATCCCGAATGCTCAATAAGCCTGAACAGCGCCGCGAAAAGATCGACGAGTCTTTCTTCCGTCGGTTCCAGCGCGCAACACCCGATCGCGCAATAGCGCGTAAAAGCGTAAACCGCGGCGAGCGCGGTAAACGAGGCAGTCGGATTTTTATGTTTTTCGGAATAGGGGAAGCCCTCGTAAAACATGTGGTTGACGAGAACATGCTCAAATAACCGCTGTCCGTCCGGATACACGCGGTCAAAGGCTTTTCTGCCCCCCGGCGTACCGTTCAAGCGCACATGAGAGCTCCGCGTCGGAGAACTCGCCTTTTCCCTCCGTCCCGTAAAATTTCTGCGCCTCTATACAGAAGCCGCGGACGCTTGCGCTCTCGGCTTCAAACCAGCCGGTAAAGGCGTACATAACCCGAAGCGTTCCCGCGATATCCTCCCAGCCCGGCTCACGCGTCGTCCCGCAAATAAAATCGCAGAGCCTGCGGAGTCTTTCGGGGAGCGTCTCACGCCTGTCACGGATAATGTCCGCGCACTTTTTTGAACGCCAAATTCCCCGGCGTTGATATTCCGCCTGTCCGGGGGCGCTCCCGCCGGAAGCCAGACCTCGATGAATCTCAGCGGCCCTTTAATTTTCAAAAGCGTCTCGACGACCGATTCCGAAACGATGAACTTTTTAACGCTTCCCAAGCTTTGCTCCTTCATTTGACAATAGGAGCTATTGCAAAACGCGTTTTGCAATAGCTCCTATAATAGTCAGCTCCGGCGGTGTTTCAATTGTCATTTTCCTAAATCAATCGGACGCGAGACTGTTCAATTTCCATTATTTTGATAGACGCAAAACGGCAGATACAAGCGTTATTCACGTATTAGCCGCCTTTTTTTGTGCAGATTTCAACGCTTGCGCGATCGCATGTCTCCCGGCGCGTTCGAACGTCGGTATTCACTCAACGCCGCCTCTATCTTATGCCGAGGCTTTTGTTTTGCCCCACAAGCTCGCGAATCGCCCGGAGACCCTCCTCCGGGAGCATGCAGAACGGCCTGCGGCATTTCCCCACGGGATATCCCAGCATCCCCACGGCGGCCTTGATGACCGCGATTGAGTTTCCGTAGCGGAACAGCCCGCGAAAGCTGCGGATAGCGTCCTGGCATGCTCTGGCTTTTTCCGGATCTCCCGCGGCGAAGGCGTTGTAGATCCCGACGATGTTTTCGGGGTAGACGTTCGCGCAGCCCGATACCGCCCCGGTTCCCCCCGCCAGCAGCGTCCAGAGAATCAGCGAATCGTTCCCCGCAAGAATGGCGAAATCCCTGTCCTTCGTACGCTCGAGATACTGCAGGATCGTGTCGAAATTGCCGCTTGAGTCCTTAACGCCGACAATGTTGGAGACGCCCGAGAGCCTTTCCACGGTCGCCGGTGCCAGCGCGTTCCCCGCTCTCGCAGGAATGTTGTACAATATTATCGGCAGGTCGACCTCGGCGGCCACAGCCTCGTAGTGCGCGGTCAGTTCCTCCTGCGAGGCCTGCGCGAAATACGGCGTGATAATCGAGAGCACGTCCGCCCCGATCTCTTTCGCCTTTTTGGAAAGGCGGATTGTATCCGCGGTCCCCGCACAGCCCGTTCCGGCGTACACCGGCACGCGCCCGCCAACCTCTTCTACTATTGCGGAGAGCACGCGTTCCTTCTCGTTCTCGCTCAGGATATAGGCCTCTCCGTTTGTTCCGAACGCGAATATCCCGTGAATCCCGGCGGCTATAAGCCGGTTCACCTGATTCCTGAGCTCCTTTTCGTTGACGCTCTCGTCCTCATTCATCGGCGTGATGATCGGGCAGATAATCCCCCTGATCGGATTCATAAAACAATCCCCTTCGTATAAAATCCGCACTTAAAAGCAGGTCCTCCCCGCCGTGACCTCAAAATTGAAGCAAACCCGGCGGCCGGTTCGCCCTGTTGCGCTTGCCAAACGACGCGCAGGGCAATGGTTGTAATTATTATAAGTTTAGCACGGCTTTCTTGTTTTTTCCAGAGCCTTGACGCGTTTATTGAAAAAAGAAATGTTAACTTGAATCGCGGAGAGAAGTATGTTATACTTTCTGATAATACTAAAAAGGGAGCCTTGCGGAAACGCTCAAGCCCGGTCGGCCTGGGCGTCCCTGCGGCGATATCAATGGACAAGACCCTGGCTTTAAAAACCCTCTCCCGCGACCCGGTATTACATATGGACATGGTCGAGGCAATCCGTTCGGGCAACGCCGAGCTGCTTTTCGTCTCGGAAAGCGGTGTTCTTTTGCGCCACACGCTAAGTCCCGTGCTGATGATGAGCGCGAACGACCCGGAAACCGCCGGCCGCATGCTCGCCGCAGCGGACAGTACGGAGCTTTTTGTCGCGCACCAGAGCTTTACCGTAGAAATGGTGCTGCAAAAATTCCCGTACCGCGGGCAGATGCCCTGCCGACAGGCGGTATACTTAAAAAACGAGCCCCTGCCCTCCGTCCCATCTCCCGAAATAAAGCGGCTGGACGAGCGTTTTCTGCCGTTCATCATGGAACACTATTCCCACGCCGACGACGAGGACTACCAGCTTGAGCGGCTCCGCTCCGGCGTGATGTTCGGCGCGTTCGTAGACGGCCGTCCCGCCGGCTTTATCGGCATGCACACCGAGGGTTCCATCGGCATGCTCGAGGTGCTGCCCGAATTCCGCCGGCGTGGCATCGCCCTCGCGCTGGAGACGTTCTATGTCAACCGCCTGCTCTCAGAGGGCCGTGTCCCCTATTCGCAGATTGAGCTTACAAACGCCCCCTCGTTTGCGCTCCACAGAAAGCTCGACTTTGAGATATCCGCAAACACGCTGACCTGGCTGATGGAATAAAAAATGAAAGGAAAGACGACGCGGGAAATGCCCGCACCGCAATCGATTATGAGAAATTTCAGCTTCAGAACTGACGGCAGCTTCCGCATCTGCCAGTTTACCGACATCCACCTTGACACCACCGACCTTTACGACGACTACAAAAAGACCTTCGCGCTGATGCGCCGCGCGATAGAAGATACCCGGCCCGACCTGGTCACGATCACCGGGGACCTCGCCTGGGGCCAGGGTACGAGGAAAGCGCTTCTGGAACTCGGGGATTTTTTCGCCGAAACCGGTGCGCGCTGGGCGCCGGTCCTCGGTAACCACGACGGCTGCTGGACGGACAGCGAAATTAAGACAAGAGAAGAGTTCGCCTCAATCCTGCTTATGCTGCCAAACTCCCTTTTCGAGGTCGGCCCGGTCAACGGCAACGGGAATTATTGCATAACCGTCGGCGACGAACGCACTCCCGAATGGGCTCTCTTTTTTATGGACTCCCACCAGGGCATTTTCTACCCATCCCAGATCCAGTGGTACAGGAACGCTTCGGCCTCCTTTTCCCCCGGCCACAGAGAGCTGGCGTTTTTCCATATCCCGCTGCCCGAGTACATCGAGGTCTGGGATTACGAGAGCACGAAGGGCTTCAATATGGAGCAGGTCTGCGCCACGGACTTAAACGACGGCTTGTTTGCCGCAATGGTCCGCTCCGGCGCGATGCGCGGCACCTTTGTCGGGCACGACCATATAAACGATTTCGAGGGGACGCTGCGCGGCATAAGGCTCTGCTACGGCCGCGGCACCGGCTATCAGCCCTACGGACTTGAGGGCTTCCCCAAGGGCGCACGGATTATCGACTTGAAAAAAGGCAAAAAGGATTTCGACACCCAGATTTACCTTGATACCGGCGAGATGTACCGCCAGCAGAGAAGCAACAAGCCAAAGCTCCGGAGATAGCAGCCGCGCCTGTCTTGAAATAAAACCCGAAAAAGAAGCCTGTCGGCCATCGGCTGCCGACAGGCTTTTGTTTTGCTTTAGTACGCGCTGATAGGCAGCGTGTCGTCGTCCGTCCCCTTTGTTATTGAGCGTATCACGGCGGTATAGCTGTAATCCGGGCTGACCTCGACGCGGACCCTATCCCCGACCTTATGCCCCAGCAGCGCTTTGCCGATCGGTGACTTGATGCTGATCAGCCCCTCCAGCGCGTTCTGGCGCAGCGTGGTGACGAGTTTGATTATCTGGACCTCATCGTCCTCCTCGAGGTAGAGCTCCACAGTGTCGAAAAGGCCGACCTCTTCCGGTTTGGATTTCACGGATACGACCCGCGCGGTCTCTATCATCCTTTCGAGATACCGGATCCGGCTTTCGTTCCTGTTTTTCTCGCGTTTTGCCGAATGATACTCGTAATTCTCGCTCAGGTCGCCAAACGCTCTTGTCCGTTTTACCTCTTCCAGGTACTTCGGCCGCAGAACATTGCTCCTGTATTCGATCTCGTCGCGCATCTTTTTAATATCGACTTCCGTCAGTTCATCATACATAGTTTATTTCTTCCTATTTTTACTTGCGCGCTCCGGCGTTGTTGCTTATTATTATAACAAATTTTCAGCGGACTGCAAGCTGAATCCGCATGCCGCTCGGCTGTCAGCATTCCACCGCGATGTTTTGCGAGTGGTACATCTCGTAGTAAAAACCGCGGGCGGCCATAAGTTCGGCATGGGTGCCCTGCTCGACGATGTTGCCGTTGCGGACGACCAGAATTATGTCGGCGTTCTGGATTGTTGAGAGGCGGTGGGCGATAACGAAGCAGGTGCGGTTTTTCATCAGCTTGAGCATCGCGCTCTGGATGCGCCGCTCGGTCTGAGTGTCGACGTTTGAGGTGGCCTCGTCCAGAATCAGCATCTTGGAATCCAGAAGCATCGCCCGGGCGATGGTCAGCAGTTGTTTTTGTCCCTTCGAGATGTTGATACCGTTGTCGCTGATTACGGTGTCGTACCCGTTCGGCAGCGCCATAATAAAGCTGTGGATTTTCGCCGCCTTCGCGGCCTCCGTGACCTCTTCCATCGTCACGTTTTCCTTCCCGTAGGCGATGTTTTCGAATATTGTGCCGTTAAAAAGCCAGGTGTCCTGCAAAACCATTGTGTAGTCCAGGCGCAGGCTTTTCCTCGTGACCTCTTTGATATCGTTCCCGTCGACGCGGATCTCGCCCTTGTCCGCGTCGTAAAAACGCATCAGCAGGTTGATTATCGTGGTCTTCCCGGCGCCCGTCGGGCCAACGATGGCGACCACCGTACCCTTTTTCGCGTTCAGGTTAAGGTCGTGTATAATCGTCTTCCCCTCGTCGTAGCCGAAGCTCACGTGCTCGATATCCACATCCCCGCGGACATCCGACAGTTCGACCGCGTTCTCCGCGTCCGGGGGCTCGGGCTCCTCGTCAATCAGCCGGAACACGCGCTCGGCAGCGGCGAAAGCGGACTGCAGCTCGCTTAAAATATTTGCGAACTCGTTGATCGGCCCGGAGAATTTTCTCGAATAGAGGACGAAGGACGAGATGTTGCCGAGGGACATCTGTCCGCCCATATAGAGTATCGCGCCGAACACGCTGACCAGCGTGAGCGACATATTGTTGATGAAATTGACAAACGGCCCCGTCATGCACGCGAAGTAGTCCGCCTTGAAATACGCGTCGACCGCGCCTTTGTTTTTTTCGTCAAACCGCCCGAGCATGACCTCCTCGCGGTGATAGGCCTTCGTTGTCTTCTGCCCGCCGGTGGCCTCCTCGACGAAGCCGTTGAGCTCTCCGAGCTTGCCCGAGCGCGCTCGAAATAAGGGCCTTACCCTTTTCGTCATATAGCGCGTTATGATGACGGAGAGCGGGATCGTCAGCGCGAACACCAGCACAAGCCTCGGCGAGATGTCCAGCATCATTATAAACGAGCCGATCACCGTAATCACGCTTGTGCAGATCTGCAGAAGATCGTTTGAGAGCGACATGTTTATCGTGTCCACGTCATACGAGATAACGCTGATCACGTCGCCGGTCTGGTGCCTGTCGAAAAAGCCGACCGGGAGCGACGCGAGCTTGTTGAAAAGATCCTTCCTCATGCTGTATACGACCCCGCGGCTGAGCTTTATCATTGTCAGGGACAAAATATAGCCCATCAACGACGAGGCGATGTAAAAAACGAGCATCAGCGCCGCGTATTTGAACACCGTCGGAAACACCACAAGTCCCTTTCCGGGCTGGATAGCGTCTATCGCGTAGCCCGACAGAAACGGGCCGATCAGGGCGAACAGATTGCTGCCGACCGTAAGCACAAAAGCCGCCAGCAGCAGCCATTTATAGCGGTAAAGGTATTTCCAGAGCCGGAGCAGTATGTAGGTTTTTTTCAGCTTCGGCTTGAAGCCCGGGTCGTCGCGCAGGTTGATACTTCCGCGGCCGCGGGGCTGCATTTGACGCATCTGCAAAAAAACCGCCTCCTCTCGTTATCCTATCTCCGACATCTGGGTGTCGTAGATTTCTCGGTAGCTCTCGCAGCGGGCGAGCAGCTCCTCGTGCGTCCCGTAGCCGATGATCTTTCCGTCGTCGAGCATAATGATCTTGTCGGCGTTCATGATTGAGCTTATCCGCTGCGCGATGATTATTATCGTCGTGTCCTTGAATTTCCTGTACAGCGCCCTGCGCAGCGCGGCGTCGGTCAGGTAGTCCAGCGCGCTCGAGCAGTCGTCCAGCAGCAGAATCTCCGGGTCCGCCGCCAGCGCGCGGGCGATCAGCACTCGCTGCTTCTGCCCGCCGCTCAGGTTTGCGGCCTTGACGGTCAGCAAATGCATAAAGCCGTTTTCCTTTTCCTTAACGAAATCCGCCTGCGCCGCCTCCGCCGCCTCTTCGATCTTCTCGTCCGAAAGCCCGCGGCCGAAGTTTATATTCTCGCGGATCGTGTCCGCGAACAGAAAATCGTTCTGGAAAACGACGCCGAACATCGTGTGCAGCGTTTCCTGGGGAATGCTCCGGATGTCGTCCCCGTTTATTCGTATCTCGCCGGAATCGGCATCGTAGAACCGCAGCAGCAGGTTGATTACCGTCGTCTTGCCGCTGCCCGTCGGGCCGATGATCCCGAGCGTCTCGCCCTTTTTAAGCGCAAAGTTGATGTCCGACAGGTTGTCGCGCACCTTATTGTACGAAAAATGCACCTGCTTGAACTCAATATGGTACCCGTTTTCGACATGATTCGCGCCGAATTGCGCCATATCCTCGGGTGTGTCAAGGACCTCGGCGATACGCTTCGCGCTCGCCGCACCCTTTGAATACATCACGAAAAGCCTCGACACCATTAACAGAGCGTTTAGAATAATCGTAAAATAACTCAAAAATGCGATAACCTTGCCCGGCTGCGTTACCCCTGCGTTTACACGGTAGGCGCCCACCACGATAACCGCAGTAAGCCCGAAATTCAGCAGAAAATTCATCGCCGGGTTTGTAACAGCCATCAGATTCTGCGCTTTTTTATCCCTTCTCACAAGCTCCGAGTTGGCCTCGTCGAATTTGCTCTTCTCATACTCCGTTTTTGACAGCGCTTTGATAACGCGCACGCCGGTCATGCTCTCCTGAACCTTTCTGACAAGGGTATCAGAGGCTGTCTGGGCGCCGCTGTAGAGCCCGATGCCTTTTTTCGAGACTATGTAGACCACATAACCCAGAACCGGCAGAATGAACAGCAGTACAAGGGTCAGCACCGGCTCGAGCGTCATCGTCACAATGATTCCGCCCAGCAGCAGGATCGGCGCGCGGACGCCGAGGCGCTGCATTCTGTCGACCATCTGGTGGACGTTGTAGGTGTCCGACGTAAGCCTTGATATCAGCGACGGGAGGGTGAACGCGTCGGTCTGGCGGCTTGAGAGGTACGATATTTTGCGGAACAGGTCGTGCCGGTATTTTTCCGTTATGTTCCTCGAGGTCTTGACCGACATCTGGTTCGCGATTATGTTGAACCAAACCGCGATTATCGCGCAGACCGTCATCAGTCCGCCGTAGATAAACACGCTTTTAATGTTTTTGGTGGGTACAACGTCGTCGATTATGTACGATAAAAGCCAGGGTATAAACAGGTCCATAATTGTCCCGGTGAACTTGATAACAAACTGGAGACTTATGACACCGGCATAGGGCTTGATATATTCGATCAGTCTTTTCATAGCGTATTTTTCTTCTTCCCCGCGTTTTTGACATAGAGCTTCGCCTTGTCCGCAATCCGCTCGAGCAGCGTAAAGAACTGCTGCTTTTCCTCCTCAGTCAGATCTGAGGTTATGTATTCGTTCCAGGTGCGCAGCAGCTCTCTTATATGCGGCAGGATATCGAGTGCCTTTTGCGTCGGGTAGACCTCGGTTACTCTCCTGTCCGTCTCGCAGAGGTTCCGGGTGATGTAGCCGTTTTCCTCCAGCGCCGCGAGCTGGCGTGTAACGTTTGATTTGTTGATGTAAATCATGTCCGCGAGCTCGTCCTGAGATATTCCGGGGTTTTTGCAGATGTTGAGTATATATGTGCACTGGCTGCCGTTCAGGTCGCTGTTTTCGAGCCGCTCGTTCCGGTACTGCGCCGCGCAGCGTGAGATAATATTGATATACTTCATGTAAGCCGTCATATTATTCATGTCCGTCCCCCCTGTCCCGTAATACTAAATATTAGTTGCATTCGCAACTTTTGTATTATACCCCCTCCCTCCTCAAATGTCAAGATATCCATAAGCTTTAACGCGCATGACCCCATAAGCTTTAACGCGCATGACAGATAACAAAAGCCAAGCCCGGAATAAAATAAAGCGTTCCCGGGTAAAACGTGCGCGGCTTCCGGAGAAACCGGGAGCCGCGCATATCGTCCTTTACCGCCCGCGAATTAGGCGGGGGGTGCCTATGTGGGGTTTTCTTCTCTTTCCCTGTCAAGCTTTCTGTTTCGAAAATACAGTGCGAAGTCGGCGCTTACCATTAATAGGTTAATCACGTAAAACACAAAAACATATGTCAGCTTCCCAGACACAAGCTTTGAGATAATCCCGCAGATGTAGCCGAGAATCACAAAGGCCAGAAAGACGGCGCTTTTGCCCTTTGCCGTGCGCGACGTATAGGATTTTAATATTGACGTCGGCCACGATATACCAAACCCGATCACCATAAGCGCTTCGAATAATTCCGCCAAAGCAAAACACTCCTCTTTTTTACGGCTTATTATACATCGCCGGATAAAACCGGTCAAAAAGGGAGAGCCCGAGTCTACAGGCGCTCCCTTTTCCGGATTAACGTGTTTTTGCGCGCTCCGCTTTTGTCAGGTATTCGAATTGTCCCTTTTCTTCAGGTTTTCGAGTATTTCGGCGACCGGCTCAAACCAGCTGCCCTCGTACAGCTCGATCATGCCCTTGTCGCAGGCTGCGGCGAACCTCGGGTCTATCGGAAGCTTCGCGAGAACCTTAAGGCCGTACTTCTCCGCTATCTCGTCGATATGGCTGTCGCCGAATATCTTATAGTCCTTCCCGTTGTCCGGGCACCTGAAGTAGGACATGTTTTCGACAAGCCCTATGACCGGGATGTTCATCATCTCAGCCATCTTCACGGCCTTTGATACGATCATCGAGACCAGCTGCTGCGGAGAGGTCACTACGATGATGCCGTCCACCGGGATCGACTGGAAAACCGTCAGCGGAACGTCACCGGTACCCGGGGGCATGTCGATGAACATATAGTCCACGTTGTTCCAGACCACGTCGGTCCAGAACTGCTTCACGGTTCCCGCGATAATCGGCCCCCTCCAGACGACGGGGTCGGTCTCGTTTTCGAGCAGCAGGTTGATCGACATCACGTCGACGCCTGTTTTGCTCTTAACCGGAAAAATCCCGAGCTCGTTCACAGCGGCCTTTTCTTTTAAGCCGAAGGCCTTCGGTATCGATGGGCCGGTTAAATCGGCATCGAGAACCGCGGAATGAAAGCCGCGGCGGTTCATCGTGACAGCCAGCAGCGACGTCACAAGGGATTTGCCAACGCCTCCCTTTCCGCTGATTACTCCGATTACTTTTTTAACGCTGCTGAGTTCGTTCAGCTTGGCGGAAAAATCCGTTTTCTGTTCCCTTTGGGCGCAATTCTCGCCGCAGGTTTCGCAGTTATGGCTGCAGGTCTCGCTCATGTGCGGGCCTCCTTTATTTTTTTAGTTGTTCTCCGGGGCGCCAAATAGCTCGCTTTTTCGCATATGACGCGTGAAAGCCGCGCATGCGCCGCCCTTTAGTCTATTATATCGCTTTCGCCTCTAAAAATAAAGCGCCGGTTCGGAAAACGCCCGAAAAATTCGTCCGGCCGGAGTGCTTTTTATTTTTCTCTTTTGCCAAATCAATATTTTACGGGTTAAAACGCGTATACACGTACAATCCCTCGTCCGCGCGGATTTTCGTTATCCGCCAGTAGCAATCCTCGCGCGCTATTGTCAGCTCTGCCCGATAGTCTCTGTACGGGCCTGTGGAGGTGGCGGTAGAGAAAACGAGCTCGAATACCCGCGTGTCCTCATCCGGGCTCCGCGCGCTTTGGATTTTATAGCTATCCACCCACGGGCTCGAGATGCCCGTCACCCAGTTCGGGGCGCTTGTCTCAAGCTGTCTTGCGTATTCCGCCTTAAGCCTTTCGTCCATCACGCTGTACTGCAGCGCGGCGCTCCGTTTTTTAAGACCGCTTGCCCAGATCTCCGCAGCATCCTCGGGACGGCAGGCGCCGATCTCGTCCATCGCCTCCATCAGCAGCCGGCTTCTGGTCTGATAATCGTCCGCCTCGCCGATCGCGGCAAACACGCTCAGATATCTGCAGTCGAACACCCATCCGACCGCGTTAATTACGGTAAAAGACATCAGTGCGAACAAGACCGCAGGCCAGATAAGCCGTTTTACCCTATATCCGATAATTTTCATACGGACCTCCCGCCGATATAGACTTCAATCAATCTATATTCGGTATCCCGTGCCCGCATTCGACTAAAACTCTCCGTTTCAATCGAAAGACTTATACCTTTTGTTCAGCGCAAATCCGGCAAAAATTAACAGCAGCACGGAGACAATAAGCGGAACGCATAGGGTATAAATCTCCTCCGTTGAGAGTGGCCGCATCGAGAAATAAACGGGGAAAAACAGTTTTTTACGGTTTCATTCAAATTTTCTGTCGTACAGGAGCGCAGCAATCAACACCACGAAGCAGGAGCCCGCGTTATGTACCAGCGCGCCGGTGGTCGGATTCAGAACGCCCATCACAGACAGGACAACTGCCAGAAAATTTATGCCCATGGATAGCGAAATACTCACCTTGATAGTCTTAACAGTGGCGTTGGACAGTCTTTTCAAATACGGAAGTTTGGAAATATCGTCCCGCATCAGAATGATGTCCGCGGCGTCTACGGCGATATCGCTGCCCAGACCGCCCATCGCGACACCGACATCCGCGGCTTTCAGGGCAGGCGCGTCGTTGACTCCGTCCCCGATCATGCAGACAGATTTTCCGCCGCTTTGGAATGCGGCAATGCTGCCCACCTTTTCTTCCGGGAGGAGCCGCGCTCTTACCTGCTTGATGCCAACTTGCCTGGCAAAATAATCGGCTGTTTTCCGATTGTCTCCGGTAAGCAGAACGATATCCGTATTCATTCCGTGCAGGCGTTCCACCATCGCCTTAGCTTCGGGGCGCAGCACATCGGACATCGCGATAACGCCGACGCATCTGCCGTCTACGGCAACCAGCACGGACGCCTTGCCCTGGGCGCGGAGTGCCTCAAGCGCGGACCGGCTCTCACCGCCCAGTTCAACGCCGCACTCCGCGATGAAGCTCTCGCTGCCGCAAAGAAGCCTCTTGCCGTCCACTTCCGCGCAGACGCCCTTTCCGGCAGTCATTTTGAATGTATCCGACTCCGGAACAGACACATTCCGTTTCCTCGCGCAGGCGACAATCGCTTTTCCCAAAGGGTGCTCGCTCCTGGCTTCGGCGGACGCCGCTATGGACAGCAGCGCGTTTTCACCGATCTCTCCGTCAAAGGAAATAATATCGCTCACTTCCAGACAGCCGTAAGTAAGAGTGCCGGTCTTATCAAAGGCGACTGTGTCGACCTTTCCCATTTTTTCCAAAGCCTCGCCGGATTTAATGATAACGCCGTGCTTTGTCGCCTGGCCGATAGCAGCCATGATTGCTGTCGGAGTGGCAAGCACCAGAGCGCAGGGACAGAATACGACCAGAACGGTAACGGCGCGGACAATGTCCCGTGTGATTACGCCCGCGACCACGGCGATCAGCAGCGCGGCGGGAACAAGCCAGCTTGCGGCTCTGTCCGCAACTCTCGCCATGGGCGCTTTTTTGTCCTCCGCCTCCTGCACCATACGTATCAGCTTCTGCAGAGAGCTGTCCTCTCCGACCTTTGTTGCCCGGATGTCGACGGCTCCGAAGCGGTTGATTGTACCGCAGAACACCTCCTCCCCGACAGTTTTATCCACGGGAAGCGATTCCCCCGTGATAACGGACTGGTCAACTGAAGTCTCGCCGCGGATAATGAGACCGTCAACGGGAACGGTTTCGCCGGGTAGGATGCGCAGTATATCGTTCTCGCGGATTTTCTCGGCGGGGATCATTTCCTCTCCGTCGTCCAAAATCCGTCTGCCCCGGGCAGGAGCCAGAGAGATCAGCTTCATCAATCCCTTTTTGGCCCGCTTCGTTGTTTTTTCTTCAAGAATAGCGCCGATTGCCATGATCCATGCAACTTCGCCCGCCGCAAACAGATCGCCGATGGCGATGGCGGCAAATAGGGCAATGGAGATCAGCAGCGCGGATGAGATCTTGCTGATGCCTGGGTTGTAAATTACGCGCCATAGCGCTATATACACCATCGGAATGCCGCTGATAACGACCGTTACCCATGCCGGGTTAAACGGCAGAAAATCCGGGTTTACTCTGCCCGCTCCGAACTCTTCCGACAGATGCGGAACCAAATCCAACAGCAGAAAAATACCGGACGCTATCGTAGCCGGTACACCCGCCAAAACGCCGTTGATTTTTTTCAGCATAGAGCCGCCTCGCTTATCTTGACATTGCCGCCGAAGCAATGTATGATTTGTTTGTTACGGAACAATATGTTCTATAATATTTTACGACAAGGCGCGGCTGTTTCAATAAGCAGATATTCCGACTTGTTCGTTACGGAACAATTTTACTGATTTGTTCGGGAGTTCATTATGGACAGACGGCAGAAGAAAACAAGGGAAGCCATATTCAAAGCGTTTACGGAACTATTGGCTGAGAAAAACTATAATCAGATTGCCGTGCAGGATATCATCGACGCCGCCAACGTCGGCAGAACAACCTTCTACGCCCACTTTGAGACAAAGGACTATCTGCTTAAGGATTTGTGCGAGGATCTTTTCGGGCACATCATCGATACAGCGATGGGGCTTCCCCACGGCCATTACCATTATTCCAGCGGCAGCGAAACGGATTCCGTGTTTTTGCACCTGCTCAGGCATCTGCAGGAGAATGACCGCAATATACTTGAGCTGCTGTCTTCACAGAATAACGAGATATTTCTGCGGTATTTCAAGAGCAACCTGAAAATGCTGATACTGACTCAGTACGCCGACAAGGGGTTGCTTAAAAACTCAAAGCTTCCTGTGGACTATCTTGTCAACCATATATCCTCGTCCTTTGTCGAAACGGTGGATTGGTGGTTATCCCGCAAAATGAAGGAAAGCCCCGAAGTAATAACCGAGTATTTCCTGGGGACGATTGAGCCGATACTAAATTGCTAGTTTTTAAACGAAAATCCCCGCAATAAGCGCGTCCTCACAGGGAAAGTTAACGGCAAAAAAGAAAGGCTCCGCGGCCCGTCTTAAAGACAGCCGCGGTGCCTGTTTTCGTTATAAACATATAAAAAGCCCCTGTATGCGGCTTAACCGCATACCACAGAAATCACGTCTTCCAGCGAAGGGACGACATAATCCGCCCCGCCGGAGCAGCCGCCGTTCTGCTTTGTAACCCAGCAGGCGTCAAACCCCATTTGCTTGCTCCCTTCAATATCCGCCGTCAGGGAATCGCCCACCATCAGCACCCGGTTTTTCGGCGGGCAGCCCAGGACGGTCCACGCGTAATGGAAAAACGCCTGCTCCGGCTTTGCCGAACCGGCCCGCTCCGAGGTAATTATCTTCGAAAAAAACGAAATCAGCCCCGCCGCCTCCAACCGCTTCGCTTGAAACCACTCCAGTCCGTTGCTGGCAACCGCAAGGGTGACGCCCGCCTCGAAAAGAGTTCTGCACAACACCCCGGCGCCCTCAAGCGGATATGGAGTTTCCGCAAGGCACGAAAGAAACAGCTCGTTAAAAGCAGCCGCATCCTCCTCTATCCCGAGGCCTGCAAACAAGCGCTCAAACCGCCCTACACGAAACGCATCCCGGTCCGCGGCGTTTTTTGACATAAGCTTTCTCGCCTCCTGCGAGGCGACCCTAAACGCGGCATGCATTTGCGGCGCAAAGCGCAGGCCCCTGCGGGCAAACGCCGTTTCCAGCGCCGCCGCCTCGGCCCTACCGTAATCCAATAAGGTTCCGTCCACATCGAACAGCACCGCGGAGTACCTCGCATCCTTCTCTGAGTCCACTTGCTTTACCTCCTTTTTTTGACCTTGCTGCTTGTCCATTGTCACTCCGTAGTCCTTATCGCTCCATCCGGGTCGACAAAGCAATCCACCATACTAAAAAAATTCGACAAGCAGTTTATCCGGCGGCTGATTGAAAAGGTCACAGTCTACACATCAACCCTTGTCGCCGCGGACAAATATTCCGTGGATTCAAAGACATGATTGACGGCGGATGTAAATAAATGATCAAATATTGGAAAGACACTCTATGGGATTAGAGTGCCTTTTCATCAATATCGGTTAGCCGATTTTCAGCTTTTTTACGCCAACGTTCGCCCCGAAATTGCGGCAGAATAAACATAATCCGGTTCAGGCATTTCCCCGCATTCGCAAACGAATCGTCTTTAAGAGATTAAACCTTTCCGATCGCAAAATATTTTTCTCTCTGACGGCGCATTCTGCCGCTTATTGCAGCCATTACCCTGAGAGCCTCTTCTTTTTCCTCCGGCGTACCCGTTGCGTATTCCTTCATAAGCCTGCCCTCCTCCGATGCAAGTTCATCATGGAGCGGGAAGAAATTCTTGAGAAGGAAGCATGCGTATTTCTGGAGTCTTCTGTCACCGACGATTCTAAATTCCTCACTTATTGTATCTATTGCAACCGAACGGTAATTCTTTATTGCCGAAATAATTTCGGTACGCTCGCAAACGGGCGCAAAGACCATGGTTGAGCATATAAATGCGTTACGATTTGAGGAGTATGAGCAGTGTGAATCCGTAGAGCCCACTATCGGAACCCTGTGTCCCTTTGCGCATTCCTCGTAATATCTTGCGGTCTGCGTGCCATTTTGCTCGTAATAGTTCTCGCCGCCGAGAACCTCAAAAGCATCAAATGGGCGGGTTTCAAACATGTAATCGGTAAAGGCTTCCGGTACCTGATAAACATTGGAAATCCAGTTCGGATGAGCAAAAATGCCGAGTCCGTTAGCGTACCTTATTGTATCGAATATCCACTTGCAAACAACAGGCGGAACAGGATCGAGGTGAGCGGGAATATCGGCTGCGGCAACAAGCGCCTCCATCTTATCCGCATACTCCTCGCGTGTCATTACATCCGGCACGTCGTTTTCGCGAATCGCGCGTTTTGAAAGGTCCTTGCCTACTTCTTCGGTATGCGCCCCCTCAACAAGAGCGTTTACGGAGAATTCGCCGCCGAAATTAACTATATGGACATCATTTCTTCTGCCATGAACATCGGGGAGATGTACCTCCTCACCCGGGACTATAACGAATTCCGTGGCGGTATTCTTGTAATATTCGATTGCGCGCAGAGACGGATAATATCTGCCGTGGTCGGTTATTGCAAAGAAATCGTAGCCATGTCTGCGGTAGTTCGCAGCAACAACCTCCGGGATTTCGTGCCCGTCGGATAGAGTGGTATGCATATGAAGGTCGCCTATGAAGGGATACATATTGCGCAGGTCGCCGTCAACGGCATATACCGGGAACTGGTTTATCCTGCGGCCATCGGCAGAAAAACGGAGAAAATACATCTGCTCGCTGGGGAATGTATGCTTTACAGTAAATCCGCCCTCTTCGTTGCATATGATATCTGACTCCTCAAAAGAAGCCTGAAGGGGGTAATCGCGCGGGTAGCCGTTATCAAGCGCGCATATCGTAAGGGTATAAGTCCTGCCGGGCTCAAACTCGCGCCTTCCTCCGAGAGGTCTTATGTGGATCTCGGTCTCTTCACCCACATTCATAACAAGCGGAAAGACATCATAATTGTTGAGGTTATCGCTTTTTACATACTTTTCAAATTGCATACAGATACCTTCTTTATATTGTTCTAATGTTACACAAACTATAACCCTTATCTGGTTTAACACATTATATCACATAACATACAATCCCGCAATATACGGTTAAGCCCATAGCAGGCCCTCCGCGCCAGCTTCATTGAGCAGCAGAAAAATGCTTCATGACAGCTTTCGGCTTTAGGCACAGGCAAAAATCAGTCTAATGCTACCGCTTCATTTCTGTCAAATACCCATCTGTTATAATGCTTGTGTTCACTGCTTGAGAAATACTCTTCGGCAATAAGTGTCTGCCCTTTGTCTTCAATCGAGTATTTTACGATATTGGTTGCATCCTGATTGCCCTGCCGAAAGCTCATATCGGAGACCAATGCCTCCTTATCCCAATATATTTTCGCAATTATGTCTATTCCTCTCAGATTCATTTCTGTTGCTGTTCCGTCAGTTTTAAGCTCTATGGCGAAGTGATCGGGTAGGCCATTAATTATGTGTGTTCTATCAAGAGAAAATGACTGTTCGTTATGGCTGATATAAAACGTGGATGAATCCGGCGGCGTACTTTGCAGCTTGCTCTTCTCGAGATTAAGGATCCAAACTCCGGAAAAATTGACCATTATATTTTCTCTCCTCTCTCGGGCTTTTTAGCAAAACGATGCGATACTTTGACAGAACACCGATCTTTAATGATTATACTTTACAGAGCGGCGCTCTGTCAATGATTATGCGGCGAACCGTTTGAATACTGCGCTTCGACAGACGCATGTGTTCTGTTTCCGGACATCAGGCCGCGTTTATCGGATTCCAGCCCGATATTCCCGTATTTCGCCGGGGCAAGCTCGTTATACGGAAGCTTCTCCCACGGACTGTCCCGGGTTGCAGGCAGTATTGCGGCAGCTTTGACCGCATAATACGGAAATAACGGGGAATGCCGGGAGCGGCCTGTTTTGTGAGGCCGTTCAAATCGCCGTTGACATTTTACCCGTTATTTCCGCTTTCTGATTTTCGTAAGTGGTGCAGCAAGTGCAGTCAAATCCGAACCAAGGGGTGAGTCCATTACTTCGCCGAAAGTAATAACTTGTGCGCCGTCCTTGTAATTCATATTAAATTCCAAGCGGTCTTCGAACAGATATATCGAATTTACAAAGCTGTCGATTAGTCGACGGCGATGCTCCAATTTCTTCGTGTCAAGCTTACGGAAACGGTGAAACCAGAAGATGATCTGCTCTTTAGTTATCTGTGGTTTCTGCATTTCCTCTTTAATGATCTGAACGGAAAGCTCACTTTTCTGACGTTCTAAATCCTCCATACGCTGTTTGGTAGACGGCGTGATGATGCCTTGCTCAAGTGCATTCAGGAGATTATCAATGTGCTTTTGCGTTTCCGCATACTGCTTTTGAAGAAGAGGAAGGTTGGTATTCTCTTTGCCCTGTAATTCCATCACCTTATCAGCAAGGCTGTTAATCAATTCGTCGTCGAATATGATAGTGCGAATCTGATCGATGACAAGGCTTTCAATCCAGTCCTTTTTGACTGTTTTTTTGTCGCAGCCTTTATGATTTTTCACGCTGACGCATTTATAGTAGCGGTGTACCTTGTTTTTTACATGGCTTGTTCCGCTTTCGCCGACCATGAAACACTGGCACTTTCCGCAGAGCAATTTGGTTGTCAGCAGATATTCATCTTCAGCTTTATGTTTCGCCGGAGCCTTCTTATTGGCTGTCATACGTTCCTGAACACGGTCGAATAATTCTTCCGGTATGATTGCCGGAATACCGTCTGGCTGAACCACATCACGATACTTATACTCACCGATATACCGACGATTATGTAGCATTCGGGTCACACTGTTTATGCTGATTTTACCGCCGCGTTTCGTTCTGATGCCGCGAATATTCATTTCATCGGTGATTTCCTGCATGGTAGCACCGTCTGCATAATGCTGAAAAGCGGATAAAACAACCGGAGCAACAACAGGATCAATCTGATAAAATTGATTTGCATCGACTGTATATCCTACTGGTAGTGTGCCACCGTTATACTTGCATTTTAGCGCGTTATCGGTCATGCCACGGATGACTTTTTCGGCAAGTTCAACTGAAAAATACTCCGCATAGCCTTCCAGAACAGACTCAAGAAGAATGCCTTCTGCTCCTTCAGAAATGGCTTCTGTTGCGGAGACAACCTTGACACCATTCTTCTTGAGCATGCTTTTATACCGCGCTGAATCGTAACGATTGCGAGCAAAACGGTCAAGCTTCCATACAATAACAATATCAAAATTCTTTTTGGAACTGTCTTTAATCATCCGCTGAAATTCGGGACGGTTATCCGTTTTCGCAGACATTGCACGGTCAATATAGGTGCCGACAATCTGAAAATCGTTCTTTTCGGCATATGCTTTGCACTCGCGGAGCTGTCCGTCAATAGATTCTTCTCGCTGATTATCCGACGAATATCGAGCATAAATAATAGCGTTCATTGCGTTTCCTTTCTGAAAATAAAAGTATATCAATCATGATGCTTCATTTTCTAAGTTAAGTATTTTTCTGCATAATTGAGACGCTTTCCATTCTTCAAACTCTTTTTTGCCTTCATCAGATTCAAAGAAAGAATGAATATCAGGAAGAAAACAGCGGGCAAGTGATTCGATTTCGTGCTTCGGAAGTATAATATTGCCGCTCTTGTCAAGATAAAAATGATACTTCAAATAATAGATCATTCTGCGTATTCCGCTTGCGTTTTTATATTCCGATGAAGCAATAAAAGCTGCAATTTCAGACTTCAATTTTTCCCTGATGAACGCTTCCCGAAGCAAGTTTTCTTCATGAATATGCACCCGTTCTTCATCAGTAAGGACACCGCTTGTCGTATCTTTCAAAATATCAAGTATCCGTTTCATAGACTTTCCTCGTTTATTTATATAATGTCTGTTGTCTTTGCAAGCAATGCTTATGTCATTACAAATTCCATAAGCGATAAATCAGGGCAAAGCCCCGAACCCTGCTAAAGACAATCTATTTCAAATTTTTAATCACTTTGATTGCCACGCCCTGAATCCGAACATCCGTTGCAAAGCGATCTGTATATCTCGGATTTTCTGCGTGGAGCCGGATGCAATCTTTATCATGGTAAGCAGTTTTCAAAAGCGTTTCGCACCCGTCAACAAGTGCAACCACATAATCTCCGTCATTAAATTCCACTTGCTGCCGAACAATAATCAAATCACCGTCATCAATACCGACGCCGTTCATGGAATCCCCGTCCGCTTCAAGTAAATAAAAGGTTCCTTCACCAACCCACGCTTTCGGAATTGAAAAATATTCTGTGGCATCAAGACAAGGTTCTTTCGGAACGCCGCAGGAAACTCGTCCAACATTGCCAATCATTACAAGGTCGCGATGAATTTTCTTCGTGAAATCGGTGGTAACATCGCTACGCTGATATTCAAGTTCACCTTCAGCACGCATCGCTGCCATATATCGCTGAACCATTGCTCTGGAGATACCGGTGCCGTAGGCAATACTTCTTATAGAAGGGGAAGCATTATTCTTGCGAACATATTCGTTTATGTAATTCTTAATTTTCAGACGAGTCTGCTCGTCCTTACATAAGTATGCCATATGCTTTCTCCAATCGATAGGGACAATAAGTCTCTAAAAGTATCATACCACCCTTTCGACTTTTTGTCAAGAGGGTGGGGAGCTCTTATAGGGATGACTATGTTGAAAAATCCACAATTTGATGGTATAATAGAATAAATCAAGAACGAAATCGCAGTTTGTAACGATAAAATTTATACATAAATAATTGAGGAGGCTGTAAATATGCAGAGATGGTGTACGGAAGACTGGCAATTTGAATTAACAGTTACCAACGGCAAAGCCGGACATTGCAGACTCGGCTTGGAAACGGGTGACAAGTTTGTTTTTTCATATGAATGTCCCGCCGGGATATGTCCGCGAGTGATGATTGAATTGTTTACATGGTGCGAGGTCATCAGATGCGGCGGTGATTTTACTAAAAGGGGCGAAAGTAACAGATATGAAATTGACATTTACTGCCCTTGCGGGTGCATTACATTTCATTTGAAAGCATTGCCCATAAACAGAGATGAAAACGGAAATCCTTTGCCGAACAAACCCAGACCAAAAGATTGATTTATATAGGAGAACATTATGCCTGATACGGCTTATGATATCAGCACCTTACGAAATATAATATTGGGAAGTCAGCACTTGTTAAGGCGAAGCACAGAAAGCATAGAAGATATCGTTTCGGATATTTGCGGACTGCAATATGACCCGAATCCTACCATACATCTAAATCAGTATATAGTGCTTTGGAACAGGAAAAAAGATTTTAAAGCAGAAGAATTGGATATCGCAGCATATAAGGAATTCAAGATTACCGAAGCTTGGACATTTAAGCGTAATATGTTTTTTGTACCGAGCAACGAATATTCATTATATCGGCATGCAACCATGGGTATTGTAAGATGGGGAAGCTCCGATAAAAGCTGGCTTGATGACGGGGACAGTCCTGAAATGAGGGAAGCAGAAAAAGAATTAAAGGAACGGCTATCGAAATTTGACGGATTAACCCTTAAACAGATGTGGAACGAATTGGGTTTAGCCGATGAATGGCATAGATATCGTCGGGAACATGATTACAACTATAATTTACCGTTGTTTCGCGCTTTTTACAGAATGTGTCGCAGGGGAGATTTTTTAACCTGCGGCAGAAATCCCGGAACTTTCAGAGAACCTGTTTATATTTTAAAAGAAAAAGCAGGATTCTCGGATTGGGTGAATGACCCTATTGATGAAAAAGAAGCAATAAAAGTAATAGTCGAAAAACTAATTGCTTCGTTTGGCATAACAGATCCGATTCACATTTCTCATTTATACGGATATAAAACCGCTGATATTCTGCCTGTTTTTAAAGAATTGGAAGCCGAAAAGAAAATAATGAAGTTTCCGTATAAAATAGGTCGCAAATACTACTATATCCATTATTCGAAAATACCGCTTCTAAATGAAAAAACTACTGATGATTGCCGTGAAGTTCGGCTTATATCACCAATGGATACAATTGTAAGGGATAAAGCGTGGCTTGAAGCATTTTTCAATTATTCTTTTACTTTCGAGTATTTCAAGAAAAAAGGTATGAAGTGGCCTCTGTCCATTCTTGTGGGAAATCAATTTGTAGGTTACATAGACTGCAAAATGGAGTGGAATACAAAGAGATTCATTGTAAAAGAAAAGAACATATTTGATTCTGCTTTTAAGGATTGTAAGGAAATTGATTCAGCAATTCGGGAATTGGCTGATTTCCACGGAGCTAAAGAAATTATCGAAAAATAACAATCAAAATAGTACCGACGACAACGTCCAACTTGTCGGGATAATAAAGACTCACAAATCTGAATTTGACGATTGGGAACAATTTCTTATAAGTAGAATAATGTAATCACTGTGGAATTACTGTAGCAAGCATCGCCGTTGGGGCCCCAACGGCAGTTCTTGTTGGGGTAAACCCAAACCCTGAGAGGTTTCAGGATTCATCCTGACAAGCTTAATTGGGGACACAATTCGTTGCTTGCTCCATCAATGCCATCACAGTTAAAAAGATGCGACACAATCTGATTAAGCCCTTGCCGCATCATAACTTCATTTTCTCTTGCTATTCCAATTCGGATAGTCAAAGAAAAGCAAAAATCCGAACCCTTCTCCCACCGGAGTAAAGTTCGGATTTCTACTGTTTGGTGCGGGTAACAGGGGTCGAACCTGCACGGTTTCCCACCGGAACCTAAATCCGGCGCGTCTGCCAATTCCGCCATACCCGCATATTCCGTTTTCAGGGCGCGGACGCTCTGCGCCCGCGCCCTGATTTTTTATTATTGACTTATTTCTTTGCCGCTACCGCACTCCTTGCGGCCGCGGTGATATCCGCCGGGGTCAGACCCATCACTTTTTCAAGATACGAGAGCTTGCCCACCTCGCCAAAGCGGTCCTTTACGCCGACGCGTCTCTGCACAGTCGGGCACTCCTCGGAAAGAAGCTCCGCGACCGCGCTCCCGAGGGCGCCTATAATGGACTGGTTTTCCGCGGTGACAACCGCCTTCGTCTTCGCCGCGAACGACAGAACGGTCTCCCTGTCAAGCGGCTTGACGGTGTGCACGTTCACGACCGCCGCGGATATGCCTTCCTCCGCCAGCGCCTCCGCCGCCTGCAGCGAGCGGATGACCATAATGCCGGTGCAAAAGATAACCACATCCGTCCCGTCCCTCAGAACGTCGGCCTTGCCGAGCTTGAAGCGGTAATCCGGCCCGAAGACCTTTTCCGTCGCCGTGCGGTGTATCCTGATATAGGTCGGCGAGTCGTTATAGGCAATTTGGGGGATCGCCTGCCTGAGCTGCTCGGCATCCGTGGGCTCGTACACGACCATATTCGGCAGCGTACGCATTATCGAAACGTCCTCAAGGCTCATGTGCGTGCCGCCGTTGAGCTGCGCGCATATGCCCGGGTCCGTGCCGCCGATTTTAACGGGAAGCTTCGTATAGGCGACCGAAATTGTCACCTGATCAAAGCAGCGGCGGGTGGCGAACGGAGTAAAGCTGTTGGCAAACGGGATCTTTCCGCATGCGGCGAGACCGGCAGCCACGCCGATCATATTCGCTTCGGCCACGCCGACGTCAAACGTCCGCTCCGGGAAAGCCTTTAAAAACGATTTTGTGCCGTTAGCGTTCATCAGGTCCGCCTCGCAGACGACGATTCTGTCGTCTTTTTCAGCGAGAGCAATCAAGCCTTCCGTGTATACGGCGCGCATTTCTTTTGAATCAAGCTCTATTTTCATTTTTCGTAACCTTGTCCTTTCGATAGACTCTATACGCGGTTCAGCGCTTTAAGCGCGCATTCAAGCTGCTCCGCGTTGACGCTGGTGCTGTGGGAAGCGACCAGACCCTCGCAGAAATTCGCTCCCTTGCCCTTTATCGTCTTCATGACGATCATGCTCGGGCGTTCGGTCTCGGCCTGCGCTTTCGTTATCGCGTCGTCGATCGCGTCGATATCGTGCCCGTCGCATTCGATAACGTTCCATTTGAACGCGCGCCACTTGTCCGCGATCGGCTGCACATCGTTTATGTCCGCGATTGTTCCGTCTATCTGCATCCCGTTGTTGTCACAGAAGGCGATCAGGTTTGAGAGCTTTCTGTTGCCCGCGTACATCGCGGCCTCCCAGATCTGACCTTCCTGGCTTTCGCCGTCACCTATGATTACATATACCCTATTCGGCCTCTTGTCAAGCCTGCAGGCGAGCGCCATGCCGACCGACGCGGAAAACCCCTGGGCGAGGGAACCGGCGGTCATATCGACACCGATGGTTTTTCTCATATCGCAGTGGCTCGGCAGGTTGGTGCCGGGCTGGTTCAGCGTCAGGCATTCCTCGACCGGGAAATACCCTCTCAGCGCCAACGTTGCGTAAAGCGCCGGTCCGGCGTGACCCTTTGAGAGAACGAGCCTGTCCCTGTCCTCCCATTTCGGATCGGCGGGGTTGATATTCATCCTTTTGAAATACAAAACCGACAGCAGATCGCAAATCGACATCGAGCCGCCCACATGTCCCTTTCCGATCTCCTTAAACATTTTCAGCGCCAGCGCCCTGATATCATCCGCTTTTTCTCGCAGCGCAGCCGATTCTTTTCTGTCCAAACAAATCCATCCTTCCCGTGCAAATCATGCGTATTATTAGTTATTTGATCTTCGATATTCCGGATTGAATTCTTACGAGCGTGTAGTTGGCCTTGATGTCATCAACCATGCTGTTGTACTTCTCGGTTCTCAAAGCGCTGTCGACGAGCACGTCGCGATAGGGTTTGCCCTCGCCCACATAGTAGACGATATGGTAGCCGTAATTGCTGGTATACACGATGCCGGTTTCGCCCGGCGTCCTGACGTCCGACATGACCCAGTCTTCAAACTCTTCCACCGTCGCTCCCGGTCCGATGCCCTCCACAAGTCCGCCGTCGACCGCCGAGACTGTGTCGTCCGAATACTTTTCGGCGAGAGCCGCGAACGAAGCCTCGGTTTTCTCTCCGGCTTCCCACTCGGCGAGTATCGCCTCGGCCTGCGCCTTGACGGTATCGTCTTCCGAGCTGCTCTTTAGCAAGATATGTCTGACGGTACGGGACGCTTCGCTGTTGTCGTCGCGCTCTTTAAAGTAGTAAACTGTAATCGTCGCTTCGCTCCTGTTAACAAAGAAGTCGCCGGCTTTTCTCGAAGCGTTAAAGAGGAAATCAAGGCCCGGGTCGGGATCGTCCCCGGTGTTGAGCGATTTGTAGGTTACGCGCTCCTTAAGCGTATCCTCCGCGCTGACGCCTTCGACTTCTTTGCCGGAGGAGTCTGTTTTGCGGGTCCACTTCTCGGCGAGCTTATTGAATTCGTCCTCCGACTTCACTGCGTTAAGCTCTTCGTTCAGCTCGCTGACCGTCTTGGATATTTTCGCCTCGTCCTCAGCCTTCGTCGTCTCGTCCGATACCTCCTCGCCGTTCTCGTCAAGGTGTTTGTCCAGCTCAACGTCAAAGGAAAACTTGCGGTAGGTCACAACGTCGTAATCGTTGGGATTTTTCGAGTACTCCGCGTCCACTTCGGCCTGCGAAACCTCTATATTTTTGTAGAGCATATCCGAATAGTACTGGCTTAAAACCTCGCGCTCAATGTACTTCCTGTAGCTCTCAAGCGTCGTCGCGCTGCCGTAGAACTTCTTAAGGTAGGTGCCCACCGAAACGCCGTAGCTTTCCGCGGCCTGCTCAATTGCCTCAATCGCGTCCTCAACATCCCGGTAATGAATATCGTTAAGGGTAAAGCCGTTTTTCTTGGCTTCCTCAGCCATTACGATATAGCTGTAAAGTTCGTCCACAGCCTGGTCAAGCAGATAGTCGCCCCAGGATTGTCCGCTGTCTTTATCATAGGTCTGTCTGAACAGGGATTTTGAGAAGTTAATGCCGTAAACATCCACGCCGTATTGGAGGTACATCTGGTAGGCGTTGTTCTCGTAATATGTCTTAAGAGTATTGTAATAGTAGTCCACCTCGGACGCCTTGTATGTCGTGCCGTTTATCTTCAGAGCATCCGCGCGCTTCAGTATGGTGCCGTTGTTTTTCAACGAGCTGAGCACCAGAATGCCGACGGATATGATGACTACCGCCACGCCGATTACCCATTGCATTATCTTTTTCAACAATGGGTTCGTTTTTTTGACTTTTGAGGTGCCGTGCATGTCCTGTTTTCTTATTTCGCGGATTCTCGTCCCTTTACCCACAAAAACAACCTCCGTATTCCCGTTGCGCTAAACTGCCTTAGGGTTTTATAATCGTTCGCCGCTTGCGCGGATATCGCCTGTCATCGCTAAATACAACAATACCTTTCAAGAAACTCTCAAAAGGTATAAACGGACACTTTTTATATTGTACACTATTTTCATGAAATAGTAAACTACTTTTTCCCCGTTAAAAAAGTTTTTACATGTTTTCCTTCGCCCTAAATGCCGCCCCCTGCTCCGGGGATCAGGCGAAAAAAAACCTCACCGTAACCGCGGATACAGCGATTGCGGCGACTTCCGCGCAAAATGCAGCGAAAATCGCATACCTGGTCTTCGTCACGCCACCGGCCCCGAAATAAACACTCGCGGTATAAAGTGTCGTCTCGCTCGACGCTAGCATTACCGCCGCCATTCTTCCGGCGATGCTCTCGGCACCCTCCTTTTGCATAATTTCGGTGCCGAGCGCAAGCGCTCCGCTCCCCGAAAAGGGCCGTATCAGGATCAGCGGCGCCAGCTGCGCGGGAATGCCGAGCCTGCCGAGCAGCGGCTCAAGGTAGTGCGCAAGGGTATCGAATATCCCGGAAGCCCTGAGCATGGAAATTGCGCAGAAAAGCCCGCAAAAGGTCGGCAGAAGCTTTACAACGGTTTTCAGACCGTCCATAGCGCCCGTTTTAAAGCTCTCAAACACGTCTTTTTTTCTGAAAAGCGCTGTCAAGCCCGCGGTCACCAGCAGCAGAGGGAGAATCGACGCGCACAGGTTTACGACCGCCGCAATCATCCGTCCCCCCTCCCCGACCTTCCCTTGCCCTTCCTTGCGGTGAGCTTTTCCGATAAAAGCGCCGCGGAAAGCCCGGCGAAAAGCGAAGCAATCGACGATATCCAGACCGCCGGCAATATGTCAAACGGGGACGAGGCGCCGACGGACGCCCTTACGGCGGCTATCGTCGCGGGAATGATCTGCAGCGAGGCCGTATTGATTACCACGAGCCTGCAGAGCTCGTTCGAGGCCACCTTGTTTACGCATTTTTTCCCGAGCTCGGCGGCCGCGGCCATCCCGAGCGGCGTCGCCGCGTTGCCCAGGCCGAGCATATTCGCGCAGATGTTCGCGCTGATCTTCTCAAGCGCGGAAGGTTCCTTCGCCGCCCCGGGAAAGAGTCTTTTTAAAAACGGATGCAGCGCTCTCCTGAGCAGATCGGTTATCCCCCCGGCATTCATCAGTTCCATGAGCCCGGACCAAAGGCTGACCGGCGCGAGGATTCCCATGCATAGCGTCACCGCGGCGCCGGCGCCCTCCAGCGCGGCGTCGCCCACCTGTCCCAGCGTCCCGTTGACCGCTCCCGCCGCCACGGCGGCGACGACCATAACCACCCATATATAAGACAGCATTTTTTAATCCCCTAATACAAGGCTGTTATATAGATATGAGCGGTTGCTTGCGATATGCCGTGTTAAACGCCTAAACGGAATATGGGGTGGCCACATAGAGCGGAAAAAGCTCATTCCGCAGTAAAAAAATAATTTGCCTCAATATCCTAAAAAACTAACTGCAAGACAAATAAAAGTAACGGGGAGGCTTCTTTTTCTAAAGGGGCTGATGCATTTCGCATCAGCCCCTTTGCCATTTATTTTTGCCGCTATACAATCCGCCTTGCGCAGACGAATTTATAATAATACGAGGACCCGTACGCCATGGATGTGATCTTAACAACGTCACCCGGATGCGGTGCGTGGATAAACTGCCCGTTGCCGATATAAATTCCCACATGGGATATTGATCCCGAAGAACCTGTCGCGAAGAACACAAGGTCTCCGGGCTGGAGATTTTCATAGCTGACCGACATGCCGTTTCTATACTGCTGCGTGCGGTAGTTGAGCGTATATCCGCACTGCGCGAATACATACTGCGTTAATCCTGAGCAGTCAAAGCCGGTGCTCGGTGATGCTCCGCCCCACACATACCTGTATCCGAGGTATCTCTTCGCAGTCTCGACAATTCTCTGTCCGGCGGAGAGCTGCGCGGAACTGATGCTCGAGCCGGAGCTCGATGGCCTCGACGAGGATGACGACGTGGTTACAATGTGCTTTATCGGCTCAAGGTAATCCGACGACATATAGCCCTTCATGCTGCCGTATTGAACCTTATACCAGCCGTTTTCAATGCCTACAATCTTTACGTCCACGCCCTCTGACATCGCGCCCACAATATTGCCCGAGGTGCTTGGCTCCGATCTCATATAGACGGCCGAACCGGTGACGTCGCCGTAACCGTAATCTCCTTCGCCCGAGCTGTAGGGGGTGATATAATCCGCGAAAACATACCCTATCGTGCCGTTGATACCGATTTTATACCAGTTTCCCTCATGGGCCATTATAATAACTTTCGTATCCTTCGTTAATGTGAGGAGCCATGTCCCGTTTTCAGACGCTTTATCCCTGACGTTTACCGTCGTCCCGGTGATGACACCGGCACAGACGTTACCTGCAGAAGCGCTGGTCCCGAGAAGTATTAGCATTATGACAGATATTCCGAAAATCAAGAGAAGCTTCGTTCTCAAGCGCATGACATGTGGCCTCCCGTTCTTGTCAGTTTAACGCTGTTACAGAAATAATTACAAATCGGTAACAACCACGGTGCTGAGTATACCATTTTGTTACCGTTTTGTCAACATTTTTTTGGCAAAAAAGTTTTCACCATGAATTTTTGTTAAATGCCGACAAATATACATGTCTATCTTTGTGGAAAATAACAATCGCAATAGGTCATTTCTTGTCGCATGCTACAAATCACCACGCGCCCCTCCCGGGCAAATTGTAACATCCCCGGCTTCTGGCCGTAAGCATTGACACCGAAATTTACCTGTGCTATACTTTTTCTGTCCGATTCTTACTATCGCAAAACCGTTTCCGGCCGTTCACGGTTTTGCGGCATTTTATCATAAGGCCGGGGAAACGGAGAACGGTATGCAACTGAAAATGTACAGGCCGGCCGAGCTTGAAATACCTGTAATCGAACCTCCGAAAGGGTATACCATCCGGGAAATGCGGCCCGGAGAGGAGGCAGAATGGTGCCGCTGCTGTATCGGCGAGTTCGGCGTCACCGAAGCATCCGAAGAGGTCTATTATTCAAAAATGGACAAAAACGAGGTCGTACCCGGCAACGTATTTTTTGCCTGCAGCGGCGACAGGCCCGTCGGAACCGCAACCGCACTGGAATACAGCCCCGGGGTCGCCTATCTCCACTATATCGCGGTAAACCCCGAACACCGGGGAAAGGGGCTGACCTATCCGCTTATCTCAAAGGTCCTGTTAAGGCATAGAGAACAGGGCCGCCTCGGCTGCTTTCTGACGACCGACGATTTCCGCATCCCGGCGGTTAAAAGCTATCTTAAATTCGGATATCTGCCCGTATTATGGTCCGACGACGCGCGGGAGCGCTGGGAAAGGCTCGGCGCAATGCTTGGGTATGACAGGATACCCGCGTTCGACGCGGCCATGCAGCCCGCGCCCGACGTGATATGCCGGAAGTAAAGACACATTCGCATATCCGACACATAAAATCATACTTAGCCAAAAAAGAAGCTGCGGAGCACCACAGGGTGCTTGCTCTGCAGCTTCTTTGTTGTTCGGTTTGATCTACTGCGCCAGAGCCGAAATTTTGCCGGCAAGATTTTCGATATCTCTTAGACTCACAAGCATGTTGTTTCGTCCGTTAAACGAAACGCGGTAGAAGTTTGTATTGTAGGCATAAGCCTTAAGCGTCAGCGTCTCGAACCCTTCTCTGTCGCTATGCAGCGTAATCGTCAGATACGGCGTTCCTTCCGCATTGCCCTTGTCGGCGACGCTGTCTATTTTAAGTTTGTTGAGGCTTGTAAATACCGCCTCGGCCTTGGAATTCTCGACCACATTTCCGTCGACGGTATACACGTCGGTGGTCGTAGTCCCGCCGTCGCTGTTCGTCGAGGTCTGTTTGGTATGGATTAAATTCACGGTTACCCCGTTCGCCGTCATTTCGGCGGACTTCACCTCGTCCACGGTCATCGCGCAGACTTCGTTCGGCTCAAAATCCTCGTCGAGATAGGCCAGAATATCGTTCACCGTATCTTCATCGACGGTGAAAACCATTTCCGTATCGGACCAGGTCAGGTACCTCGCGCCGCCAGCGCCGGTCTCCGCGCCGATTTTAATGGTGACCACAGCGCTCTCCTCCGACGCGTCAGTCCCGTCGATGACCACATAGGAGAGCATTACCGTTGTCTCCGGATTTGTAAGGCCATAAGCCTCAAGCTCCGACGAGCTCGGCTTGTAGTTTACGCATTTATCGGCTGTAATCCCGACGATATCCCCCGCCAGTACCGTGACCGCCGAGCTCCTCGCAGGAGTATAGCCGCCGTCCTTGAACAGAAACCACGTATAATTCTTCGTGTAGATATTGCTGCGCCCTTCCGCGAAATAAGTGAGTTCTAAAGTTTTACCGCCGGAGGTCAGATTGATGCCGCGCACATTGTCTGAGAGCACCGAGGGAAAACTGTCGGCCTCGACAAAGTCATAGATATCCTTCATCAGGCTCTCGGGTATCGTTGAGTCGATGATATAAACGGTATCCGAGTCGTTCAGCTTCGCGTAATACCCGCCGAGGGACGCGTTCTTATCTCCGACCTGATATTTAACCTCGGCGCTTCCGTCCCCCGCGATAACGGTCAATACCGGGTTGTCCAGCCCGAACGAGGTTTTATACTGTCCGCTCTCATCGACTACCCGGACGACCTCCGCACCGTTCTTGAGCGACGTCGCAACTGCTGCGACCGTATCGTTGTCGATCGGCATATTCGCGTCGTCGGCGTTTGTCCACTTGTCCTCCGACAGCGTAAACCGGTAGGTCTTGCCGCCGTAGGTATATTTTATTTTCGCAACGTCCCCCTCAAGAGTTCCGATCAGCTGCTCGGTCTGCTCGGTCTCCGCGCTTTTCTTCGCGCTGTCGGAGTTCATCTTAGAAAGGACAACATACCCTCCGACGCATAGCGCGAGAACGAGAGCCGCAATCAAAAGCTTTACCCAGGGTTTCATCAGCGTTTTCTCCTTTTATACCATACCGCAAAGCCAAAGCCGACAATCGAAATCGGCAGCACGAAGGTGAGGAGTATAAACCAGAAACCAGACGCGCTGTCAGACATGGTAAGAGTGCTCGCCTCCAGCGACAGCGAACGGATGGTGATGCCCTGCTGCCTGTCGGTCATCCAGCTAAGCGTGTTCAGAATCAGATTTGAGTTTCCGCCGACGGAATACGCGTTTAGGCTGTCGTTTAGCAGCTCGCTTGCGGAATACCAAACAAATCTGGCTTCATTGTCGCCCACCGTCTCGGTAACCGCCGCCCCGAGGATGAAGCCCCCGTCGATATCTCCTTCTTCCTTATCGAACGTTGTCATGTTTTCGACGTCGACCTTGCTGAACGCGTCGTCCGATGTTTCGAGCAGCGTGCTGATCGTCAGAGAGGACCGGTACGCGTCGATCGTTTTGATCCCGTGCGCAAGGGGCATTATAACATAGCTGTCGCTGTCGATCAGCGGATCCGTGATGTCGTGTCTCTCCTTTTTCGCAATAAGGTAATAGGGCTGCGAAACATAGTTCGAGCTTGACTCTAAGACAAGCCCGTCTACAGCCTCAAGCCCGTAGGCCTCGCACAGAGCGGCGACGTTTTCTCCGCCCGGATATTGGAAATTGGTGAAGAGCAGAACTCTCCCGCCGCCGTTCATATAGGTTAAAAGCAAATCAAGCTCGTATTCCGATATGTCGTTTGTGGGCGCGTTGATTATCACGCAGTCCGCGTCGTCCGGAACCGCGTCGAGGGAAATCAGGCTCAGGTCCTTAAGCTCGATGTTGTCGTCTGCGATATAGCTCTTAAAGGTATCGGTTAACGCTGTCTCCCCGTGTCCGGTCAGGAAATAGGCGATCGGCAGAGTGTCGCTCGTCACATAGTCGACGGCGTTCGTCACCGAGTTCTCCGCATTGAATACGTTCGGGCTCAGATAGCTCATATAGTCCGAGCCGTAGTACATATAGTATTGGTACAGAATGTTCTCGTCGTAATCGTACTGGTATATATCGCTGTAGTTGACAATCTTATAGCGTTTGTCGCTCTCGATGATCAGGCTGTTGGAAGCCAGCGTCGTCTGTTCGTATTTATCAAGAAACGCCGGGTTCAGGGCCGGATCCACATATTCTATCGAGATATTCGAGTTCAGCTCGCTGTATCTGGATAAAAACTCCTTTATCTGAGCGTCCTCGGAGCCGGTCTCCGCCCACAGGTAAATCGTCACCTTTTCGTCCACGTTCTTTACCAGTTCGACCGTTTCGCTTGTAAAGTCGTAGAGCTTTATCGTAGACAGGTCCGGTCTCGTAATGCTGTCCGGAAGCTTCGCAAACAGCAGGTTAACAATCACAACCACCGCGATCACGATAAGCGTCATGACAATGGAATAGCCGCCCGACTTAAAGCTGCGCGTCTTGAACGATTCGACGAACTTATCCTTGTTGAATTTCATTAGCTCCATCTCCTCTTCTCAAGCGACTGCGTGGCAAAGAATAAAAACATCGCTGTGACGCTGATATAGTAGAGGAATGTTTTTAAATCGAGCAGTCCCAGATATGTGATATCCTGTATTTTGTCAAATGCCGCGAAAGCCGACAAAACCGCGGTAAACGCGCTCTTGAGCGCCGTCGGAATGATAACATAGAGTATGACCAGCGCCGCCTCAAGGCAGAGCCCGACGGTCAGCGCCACGGACGAGTTTTTAGTCATCACCCTGATAATCAGCGCAAAGATTGCCACAACGACGGTAAACGCGATAACCGCCGCCACGGCCGAGCTTGAAATCAGATTGATGATGCCGCTCATGAAATATGAGACAAACAATACGATAAAGCAGATGACCGCGGAGATAATCTGGCTGTCGGTCAGCGTTGAGATGTACAGCCCGACGGACGTAAGCATCGCGCCGAGCATAAAGAACGCTATTATCCCGATAAGCGCGGAGAGGTAGTTGACGCTGCCGTAGCTTGACAGGATCAGCGGGTAAATGAAGAACGCCGCTACCGGCACCGCGAGAACGGTGACCATTGCGAAAAATTTGCCGAGAACGATCTCATGCATACTGATGGGCGCCGTGAACAGCAGCTGATCTGTTTTAAGCCTCGTCTCCTCCGCCACGGAGCGCATCGTGAGTATCGGTATTATGATAAGAAATATAAAGCAAACCGACGAAAAGATATACTCAAAGTTGGCGTAATAATTTCCGCTCAGGTTATAGGCTCTCATATATATGCCGACGATGAAGAATATCAGCGCCATATAGATATAGCCCATCATCCCGGAGAACAAAAGCTTTATTTCCTTTTTATAAACGGTTCCCATCTATTTGTCCTCCTCCTCTTTCGCATTTTCATCGTCGGCCGCATCCTCGCCGTCTTCTACCTCTTCTTCATTTTCCTCTTCCCCGTCATCTTCGTCAACGTCTTCCTCATCGTTGTCCTCGTCTTCGTCGACGATTTCGTATTCTTCTTCCTCTTCTTCCTCCGACTCAGGTTCAGCCTCCTCTTCGGTCTTGGAGGTCACCTCGAGGAACACCTCTTCAAGCGACATCGTCACTTTGTTCATCGCCAGAATGGGAAGCTTATGCTCGCTGAGCGCCAGGGCGACCGCGCTTCTCAGATCCTCTTCGCCGCTCTCGATACGCGCGTCGAAGGCGCCGTTCTCATGCGACGGCGTAATCGTAACCGCCGCGTTTTCGCATATTCCGGCCAGAGCGCTCTCAATTTTTTCGCGCTCGCCCATAACCGTCACGCTGATGACGTTTTTCCCCGTCGTCATCGCGCTGAGGTTCTCCGGCGTGTCGGAAGCGACCAGTTTGCCCTTTGAAATAATCATAACCGTGTCGCATATCGCGCTTACCTCGGAGAGGATATGGCTTGATAAAATAACGGTATGCTTTTCCCTGAGGCTTGAAATCAGGTCCCGTACCTCGATAATCTGCTTTGGATCGAGGCCGACCGTGGGCTCGTCCAGAATGATGATTTCGGGGTATCCGAGAATTGCCTGCGCAAGCCCGACACGCTGACGGTAGCCCTTTGAAAGGTGGTGAATCAGGCGGTTGGAAACGTTTCCGAGACCGGTAAGCTCCATCACCTCGTCAATCTGTTTTTCCCGGTCCGCCTTCGGGATTCCTTTGAGCCCGGCAGCGACCTTAAGATACTCGTAAGGGGTAAGCTCATTGTAGAGAGGCGGTTGTTCGGGGAGATAGCCCAGACATTTTTTCGCTTTTTTCGCGTCCTTGTAAATATCGTAGCCGTTTATCGTCACGCTGCCGGATGTGGCGGCGATATAACCGGTTATGATATTCATCGTCGTGGTTTTTCCGGCGCCGTTCGGCCCGAGAAAGCCGTAGATTTTGCCTGGGGAAATCGTAAAGCTCAGGTCGTTTACGGCGGTAACCGTCCCGCCGTAAATCTTCGTCAGGTTTTTTACCTCAATCAAAATGACATACCCCCATTGACGATTATTTCCATAAGTAATCCGCCGCTTTCGCAGCGGAGCCATGTCTCGTCTGCTCCGATCGTAAAGATATATGCTAAAGCGGCGTTGTTATACTATCTATGATAATACACCCTACCCTAAACGGCCTTTGTAAAATCAAAGTAACATTAATGTAAATTTTAGTCCGCCGGCCCGGGCCGGCGCCCGTTTATCTCATTTATAGGTATAGGCATCCGTCTCCCCGAGGACCAGATTGTTATCACCGGACTGGACGACGGTCACGCTGTCCCCGGTCTCGAGTTCCTGCTTCTTGGCAACTAGTAAGCCGCTGTTGATATACAGCGTATCCGCATTGTCCCCGTTTATTTGGATTTTGCTCCACTCGTTAAAGCCGGCGCCCTTGACATAGATCGTATCGCCGTTCAGGCGCACCGAGCTAATCGATATGACGCCGGTCCCCATCCTCATAGCCGTCGCATCGAATTTTGACTTCCCGCCGTACGCGTATTTTTCACCGTAAAGGAGGTCATATTCCAGCATGTTCTGCGCGGCCGTGAATTCCTCGCCCGCGAGACCGCTCTGGTTCAGCTTCGTAATGACGCCCTCGTTTATCCCGAGAAGCCCCAGCACATGGGAACCGAGCTGCCATGAGTAGAGATCCTCGTCCATGGCTTCGAGACCGAAATTGCTCCATATCACGTATTCGGTCTGATAGCTGTTGCCCTCCGTGAATTCATAGCTGATATCGAGCTTTGGGAGGTGGTCGCCGTAGAGCACCAGCACCACGTCCTCGTCGTAATCCGAGAGCTTTTCTATCAGCTCGCCTATGAACTGATCCGTTTCGTTAAGCTGCTGGAGGTAGTAATCGATCTCGTTTTGGCTCTCCTTATCCGCGATGCCGGTTTCGGTTATCCTATACGGCGTGTCCGGCTCCTCGGAGGAATACTTTCCGTGCCCCTGAACGGTGATCGTATAGATAAAATCCTTCCCCGCCGTCGAGTCAAGGGCCTTCATAATCTCCCCGGTCAAAACGGCGTCCTTCGCCCAGCCCAGCGAGTTATAGGTCACGTCGTACATATACTCGATCGGTGTGAACGTATCGAAGCCGAGATTGGGGAAAACAAGGTTTCTCTGATAAAACGTCCCGTCGTTGTTGTGTATCGCGTGGGAGGTATAGCCGAGGCCCGCCAGGTTATAGCAGATGGATTCGCAGGCGGTATTCTTCAGAACCGTCTGATAGGGGTACTCGCCCGGTCCGAAATAATCGAGGCTCATCCCGGTGATCACTTCAAATTCCGTGTTAGCCGTACCGGCTCCCAGCGCCGGCACCGTCAGAAAGCCCGAGGGGTACTCCTCTCTGAGCTTGGTGAACACCGGTATCGGGTTCTCGGACAGCTTGATGTACTTCGCCCTGTTGATATCGAAAAATGACTCGAGCTGTACGAAAATCACGTTCGGCGTGGTCCTTTGCCCAACAGCGCCGCCGTTTCCGATCTTTTCGAGAATCTCGTCGATCGCCTCTTCCGAATAGTCCTCCGGCTTAGTTATCCCGCTGTCCACAAGACCGTATGAGAAACAGTAGACGAAGCCGTAGTTCTCATACGCGTCCGCAAGGTTGTCAAACTCGGAGCCGAGCGCCTGGGACTTCTGCCCCACCACCGTCGCCGCAAACAGCAGTATACCCACCGCGACAACGCTGACCGCGGAACGCAGGTAATTTGTCTTCTGCTTCGGCATCTTAAACCAGAGCAGCACAATCCCCACGACCAACAGCACAAGCAGCAGCGCGATCAGCACGATTTCGAAAGAGCTGATATAGTATTTCATCACCTGCAGCGCGGTGGAGATGTTCAGAAAATCGATCGCGCCCAGCGGAGTCGTTCGCAGGCCGAGAAGAACACAGTTCGCAAGCCCGAGAATAAGCCATATGTCCGAAATAATTATATAGGCAAAAAGCTTTCTCTTCGTGAACATCGCCAGGCTCAGCGTCAGCAGGATAATCAGCGAGTTATAGACAAAAATCAGCGGATGCGTGACCATATGCGAAATGCCTGCAAGAACGGAGCGTCTCGACAGCATCTCGACTATGAGATTCAATACCAGCGAAAGCACGATGCAGAAGGTCATCGGTTTTTCGTTCAGGCGCGCGAGCGTATCTATGATTTTATTGTTGTATGCGCTTGTCCCGTTTAGCTTTACGTTTATATTTTTCATAGTCTTTACCTTGATTCGCGGCCGATATAAGCCGTCAAATTCAAATCCGACACACGGTACATTATATCATATGTCCGTTATATTATCAACTTATATCAACGCCGTTTTTGTCGAAAAGAGACTGTTTTTATCAATCTTAACACATTGTTAACGTTTTGCGCGGCTTGTTTTGCGCAACCTATTATGGTATACTTTGGGATAATGGCAATGATATATAAGGGAGGAAAGCGCAATGGCAATAAAAACACGCGAGATCAAATATAAGACTTTCGGCAGGGTTCTCGCCATTGAAAACGGCGCGATCGAGCTCTACGTGACCCTCGATGTCGGCCCGCGCGTCATCAGGTACGCGCTTGCTGGCGGAGAGAACTTCATGTTTGAGGACGTCAATTTGGATATCGTCGAGAAGGGCGCCGGCTTTGACGATTATTTCTATAAAGGCGCATATTGGCACACTTACGGCGGCCACAGGATATGGCTGACGCCGGAATCCAAGCCCGAAACCTACTACCCCGACAACGACCCGGTCGCATACCGGATCGAGGGCAATAAATTCACGTTTACCCCGCCCCCGCAGAAGTCGAACGACGTTCAGGAGACGCTAATCCTGACGGTTTCCGAAAACACCAGCGAGGTCGAGGTCTGCGCGACGGCCGAAAACCTCCGCGACAAGCCGCAGACCTTCGGATTGTGGCAGGTCAGCGTGATGTGCAAAAACGGTCTCGCGGTCGCCCCGCAGACCACGAGGGACACGGTGCTGCTGCACAACCGCACGATGTCGCTCTGGCCCTACTGCAATATGGCCGACGAGCGCGTATGCTGGGGCCGCGAGCTGATCTCCCTCCAGCAAAACCCCAACGCGACCAATCCATTCAAAATCGGCACCTCGAACGAGCGCGGCTTCGTCGCCTACCTCGCCCACGGCGCGCTGTTCGTCAAACGCTTCCCGTACTACTACGGTTATCCGTACCCTGACGACGGCTGCAATTTCGAGATGTACACAAATCCCCATTTCACGGAGCTCGAGAGCCTCGGAAAGCTCGCGCCGGTGGCGCCGGGCGAGATTATCCGCACGTCCGAGTTCTGGTCGCTGACGCCGGGTGTGGAAAAGCCGGACGGCAGAGATATGGGCGCGCTTGAAAAAATTGTAGCCGGTTATATCGAAAACAAATGAGGTTCAGGCCGTGTATTGACCTCCACGGCGGGCGCGTGAAGCAGCTCGTCGGCTCCAGCCTTGAGAGCGCGCAGCTTCTGGAGAACTTCGTCTCGACACACGGCGCGCGGTACTACGCGGAGATGTTCGCCCGGGACAATCTTAAGGGCGGACACGTAGTAATGCTCGGCCCCGGGAACGAGGCGGAAGCGCTGGCGGCTCTAAGCGCCTATCCCGGCGGGCTGCAAATCGGCGGCGGGATCAACGTTGACAACGCCCGCTTTTATCTGGAGCGCGGCGCTTCCCATGTTATCGTCACCTCCGCGATCCTCTCGGAGGGCGGTATCGATTACGGCGCGCTTGAGCGGTTAAGCGCTATAACCGGCGCAAAACGGCTCGTAATCGACTTGAGCTGCGTAAAATCGGACCGGGACGGCGGCTTTTTCGTCGCGAAGGACAGGTGGAAAACGGTGACGCCGATTTCTCTCACTCCCGCTCTTCTCGCCCGCCTTGAGGACTATTGCGACGAGTTTCTGATCCACGCGGTGGGCTCGGAGGGCAAAAAGCGCGGAGCCGACGAGGAGCTTGTGGTCCTGCTCGCGAAATACGCTTCCGCGGGTAAAAACCCGGTGACTTACGCCGGCGGGCTCTCCTCGCTGTCCGATATCGCCCGCTTCCGCGAGCTCTCCGGCAGGGCGCTCGATTTCACCGTCGGCAGCGCGCTCGACATCTACGGCGGAACCGTCCCGTACCGTTCGCTTGTCGACCTGAAATAGTTCACAAATTATTTACCGCGAGCGGTTGTCAGCTTGTGCTATATGTGTTAAAATAAAAACGTAAAATTAATCTTGAACAGGGGGAGATAAAATTGATAAAGTGCATCGTCGGGTTAAAAGGTTCAGGTAAGACCAAGCAGCTTATAAACATGGTCAACGACGCCGTCCAGGAAGACAGCGGCAGCGTTATCTGCATTGAAAAAGACCCGAAGCTCACCTATGACATCAACCACCACTGCCGGCTTATCGACACTGTCAATTACAATATCAGGGGTTTTGATGGGTTTCACGGCTTCCTCTGCGGCCTTTACGCGCAGAACTACGACATTACGACCATATTTATAGACAGCTTGTATAAGATTACAGGCTCCGATAACACCGACGAAGCAATTGAATTCTTTGCCTGGCTCGAGAAATTCTCCAACAAGACCGGTATTAAGTTTGTTATCACGATAAGCGCCGACCCGGAAACGCAGCCCAAACAGGTCATGCGCTACGCATAAATGCGGTACGCATTTTTGCGTTACGCGCAACATCGGCACCGACTGACGGCACGTCGTATAAAATCTCCGTACGTTTACACGCTCGAAATGAAAACAGCCGCCTTCGCTAATAAGCGGGGGCGGCTGTTTAAAACGCTTTTCGATAAATCAAAACCGATCCGCGTTTTTTGCGGATCGGTTTTTGGATTTTTAATTACTTGAGCTCCGCGAAATACTTGATGGTCCTGACCATCTGCGATGTGTAGGAGTTCTCGTTGTCGTACCAGGCGACGATCTTGACGAGGGTCTGGGTGTCGCTCAGCGGCATGACCTTTGTCTGGGTCGCGTCGAAGATCGAGCCGTGGGTCTCGCCGATTATATCGCTGGAGACAATCTCTTCCTCGGTATAGCTGAACGAATCGTTCGCGGCGGCCTTCATCGCGGCGTTGACCTGCTCCGCGGTGACGACTTTGTCCACAACCGCTACGAGCTCGGTGGTTGAGCCTGTGGGGACCGGGACTCTCTGAGCGGCGCCGTCAAGCTTGCCGGCGAGCTCGGGGATAACAAGACCGATGGCCTTCGCGGCGCCGGTTGTGTTGGGGACGATGTTGATGGCCGCTGCGCGGGCACGTCTGAAATCGCCTTTTCTGTGCGGGCCGTCAAGAACCATCTGATCGCCTGTGTAGGCGTGGATTGTGGTCATGTAGCCTTTGACGATGGGCGCGAGCTTATTCAGGTTGTAAGCCATCGGGGCGAGGCAGTTCGTCGTGCAGGAAGCGGCGGAAATAATCGTGTCGCTCGCCTTCAGCGTCTTCTCGTTGACGCCGAAAACGATCGTCGGCAGGTCGTTGCCGGCCGGGGCTGAGATAACGACTTTCTTTGCGCCGGCGTCGATATGCGCCTGGGCTTTCGCCTTTGACGCATAGAAGCCCGTGCACTCGAGGACGACATCGATTCCGAGCTGTCCCCACGGAATTTCTACGGCGTCCTTGCATTTATAGATCTTGATTTCCTTGCCGTCGACTATGATCGAATCATCGGTCGCAGAAACCGTGTCCGCCTTGGCGTATTTGCCTTGGGACGAGTCGTATTTAAGAAGATGAGCTAGCATTTTGGGATCGACAAGGTCGTTTATAGCGACGACTTCGTAGCCCGGGGCTCCGAACATCTGCCTAAAAGCGAGACGGCCTATTCTGCCAAAGCCGTTAATACCAACTTTTACTGCCATGTTTATAACCTCCTGATTTTTATCTGTATATATTATATCTCTTTTCTCCTTATTTTACAAGCGGTTTTGCTTTCATTTTGCGTATCTCCGGCAAATCTCTACATTCGTAATTTTCCATTTTCTCGCCAAACAATTTAAAATAATATCCTCGCTACGGAAACTACCTGATTATAATTTAAGAGCTGCAGCATTTTTTGCTGCAGCTCCAAGTCGTCATATTGTATTACTCGGCGTCTACATTCGCCATATGGAGAATCAAGTCGAGCGCTTTGTTTGAATAACCCCATTCGTTATCGTACCAGGCTACCAGCTTTACGAATTTATCGGTAAGGGCTATGCCGGCTTTCGCGTCGAAGATCGAGGTGTGCGGGTCATGTATGAAGTCGGAAGAGACGACATCCTCATCGGTGTATCCAAGAATACCCTTGAGTTCGTTCTCGGAGGCCTTCTTGACAGCGGCGCAGATTTCGTCATAGGTCGCGGACTTCGCAAGGTTGACCGTCAGGTCGACGACGGAGACATCCAGCGTCGGGACGCGGAACGCCATGCCGGTGAGCTTCTTGTTGAGTTCAGGGATAACCTTGCCGACAGCCTTCGCGGCGCCAGTGGAAGAAGGAATGATATTGGCTGATGCGGCGCGGCCGCCTCTCCAGTCCTTCGCGGACGGGGCGTCATTTGTCTTCTGGGTGTTGGTCGTGGCGTGAACGGTCGTCATAAGTCCGTCCACGATGCCGAAGTTATCGTTAATGACCTTGGCAAGAGGGGCAAGGCAGTTTGTCGTGCAGGAAGCGTTTGAAACGACTGTCATATCTTTTGTGTACTTGTCGCTGTTAACGCCCATCACGAACATCGGAGCGTCGGCCGACGGAGCGGAAATAACGACCTTCTTTGCGCCGCCCTTGATGTGAGCAGAGGCTTTGTCGACTGTTGTAAAGAAACCGGTGGACTCAAGAACATAATCCGCACCAACCTGTCCCCACGGAATTTCAGCCGGGTCCTTGCAGGAAAAACACGGATATTTTTTACCGTTTACGATGAGATTCGTTCCTTCCGAAGAAACCTCGCCGTTGAACTTGCCGTGGACTGTATCATATTTCAGCATGTAAGCGATATAATCGGCCGAAATCAGATCGTTTATACCCACAAATTCAACGTCGCCGCGTTCAATACCGGCGCGGAAAACAAGGCGCCCTATTCTGCCAAAACCGTTGATACCAACTTTTACTGCCATGTTAATATAACCTCCTGATTTTTTATACGGCTAATTATATCTCTTTTTTCCTTATTTTACAAGCGGTTTTACTTTCAATTAAGTCGCAGGCGGCCAATTTCTGTATTTCTTTATGTTTTTAAGCGGGCCGCAGGTGATCACTTATACATATTGAACAAAGCTTCCGCCCGCGTTCCGGCCGGCATCACCTAAGCGCGCCGCATAAAATAATATGAAACCGAAGACGTATAATAGTGTTTGGAAACCTGCCGACATAAAATAATTTTGAAAGGATACTATCTTTATTCTACCGGATATGATATAATACGACAAGTTAACAACATCTGAAAGGCTATCAATATGTCAATTACTCCAAAGGATTTTTCAGCATACATCTACGGCAAGATCGAATACGGCATCGTAATATTAGACCCGAAGGTTGTATACTCAAACGCGTCCGCGAAAGCCATCTTCGGATTTGACCCGATCGGTAAAGGCCTCAGCGAGCTGTTCGGAAACGACTATATGCTCGTGCTGGAGCCCGAGGCGACGAATCACGAATACCAGTTCGAGCACATGATCGGCGAAGAGTGGTACAATATCACCGCCGCGCATATGGAGAACGCCACCGTCGTTATCATAAAAAGAGAATACGAGGATCTGACCGGCAATCCGGAAATTCTGATCGAAAACGCCGATTTGTTCTCGAGCATCCGCAGTTCGGCCTCCGTGATTTCGCTGCTGGCGGAATCGCTGCTCAAGTCGTCGCCCGAGGGCTCGGAGTATGCCCTTCAGATTCTGCACTGCTGCTACCAGATATCAAGGGATATTGGTTTGATCTCCGCGCTCACCACGGAATATAGGGATAAGACTTATACCTGCATTAAAGCCCTGCTTTCGCATATCTATCAGGAGTCGGAACCTCTTCTTCGCGAGATAGGCATCCGCCTCGAATATACCAAACCGGCTTTTTCCTGGCCGGTGTACGTCAAGCTGTTCAGCGCGGACGCTGAAAAACTGATCTACTGCCTGCTCACCGTCTGCGCTTATCTGGCCGGTACGGAAGATGGCGAGAATGCGATTAAGCTCTCGCTTAAGGCAAAAGACAATAGCGCGCTTTTAAAGCTTTCCTTCTTATGCAACCCCGCGTCTCCGAAATACGCGTTTATCTCGAGCCTCAGCTACGACAGCAATATACCCGGAAGGCCGATCCTCTACAGGAAAAACTTTGATTTTATCAAAAAGATATCCAATAAATACGACGTTAAGGTCATACTGGGGCGCGACGAGGGCGGGAAATGCAGTCTGCTCGCTAACTTCCCGATCGCCGACACCGACGGCGAAGCCGTCCTGAACCAGTACGAGGACAAGTACGAGTACAGGGCCAATATGACCGCGGCTCTGATCGGGTTGTCCGACCTGCTCCCCATCTCCGCGTATAAAAAATTCATCTAAAATATTAATCGAGTAGGAGGGGCTGACTGAGGAGTCGCCCCGACCTCTCACACCACCGTGCGTACCGTTCGGTACACGGCGGTTTCCAAGTTTACGCTTTCACAGAAAGATAGTAGTCAAGAAAGAATGTGTA
>JAPXRI010000006.1:0-108275 GCA_033813635.1 Bacillota bacterium | reverse complement strand
AATCGAGTAGGAGGGGCTGACTGAGGAGTCGCCCCGACCTCTCACACCACCGTGCGTACCGTTCGGTACACGGCGGTTTCCAAGTTTACGCTTTCACAGAAAGATAGTAGTCAAGAAAGAATGTGTATCCGGCTTCCTTCAGGAGTTTCTTGGAGATTGCCAGTTTCACAATAGGGCTATCGGCGGCACGCCGGTAGCCTTTTCTCGTATTTGCCATGATTCCCGCGTTTCTCTCGGTAGCGCCGAGTTTTCGCAGGTTGCGGAATTTGTTCTGTATCGTCTTCCAACTTTTCCAGATGTATGTCCTCAATCTGACCCGTAGCCATTCATCCACGGCTTGAAGCCATGTTTTCATATCTGCGAGTTTGAAGTAGTTCACCCACCCGGTGACAAGATATTTCAGGCTTTTCTTTTTCTGTTCGAATCCTTTGCCGTCGCTGCGTTTCGTTATCTCTTTTAACCTTGCTTTCAGCTTAGCTTTCGTCTTCGCATGGACTGTTGCCCTGACACCATCTTTTGTATAGCGGAAGCCATATCCGAGAAACTTTATCCCGGATACGTCTGCCACCTTGGTCTTCTCCCGATTCACTTTCAGAAATAGCTTCCCTTCAATGAACGGCAGAATATGCTCCAGTGTCTGCTTTGCGCTTGCTTTGGATTTGCAAAAGATGACCATATCATCCGCGTATCGGACAAACCTGTGCCCTCTTTTTTCCAGTTCACGGTCAAGTTCGTTCAGCATCACATTCGCCAATAATGGTGAAAGATTTCCGCCTTGCGGTACCCCCATGTCGCTGTCCCTGTATTCCGCTCCCACCATAACTCCAGCTTTCAGATATTTCCGGATAAGGGATATGACCCGCCCGTCTTTTATCTTTCTGCCGAGTATCTCCACCAGTTTGTCCTGATTGACGGTATCGAAGAACTTTTCCAAGTCCATATCCACCGTCCATGTATAGCCTTCGTTGGCGTATTCAAGACATTTCCGTATGGCATCGTGGGCGCTTCGTCCCGGTCGGAATCCATAACTCGTTTCAGTAAACTCCGGTTCATACACCGGTGTCAGTACCTGTGAAATTGCCTGTTGAAAGACTCTGTCTACCGCCGTTGGTATTCCGAGTCCTCTCTTCTTTCCGTTCTCCTTTGGTATTTCTACCCGGCGAACGGGGCTTGGACGGTAGGTTCCGTCCAGTATGGACTGCACGAGTACTTTCCCGTTGTTCCTCAGATAGCCGAGCAATTCGTCTACCGTCATCTTGTCTACGCCCCCGGCGCCGCGATTCCGTTTTACCTTCTTGAAGGCTATGTTCAGATTCGTACTGCCGCAGATTTCTTCCAGCATTCCATACTCCTTTCTGTCGGCGTTCGCTTTCGTCCCTTCTTTCATCCCTCAGTCAATAAGCGCTCCCGGTATCCTTTCGCGTTCCGCGCTATTCCTTCCCGGGTAGCCCATTCTTCCGAACGGTTTTGTGCTTTTCGGTTTATCTTGACTTTGAGTAAATTTCCGGGCTCCACTTCCTTGGATTCAGCCCTTCACCCTGCCGTCGACTGCATGGCTACTATGGCTTCTGCTGACTTCTCACGGCAAGCTTTACTCCGCGCTTTGTCCGTAGACTTTTCGCGTCCGTGAGACCTCCCCGGGTAAGAACAAATTCTCTCCTCTCATCTGCCCGCTGTATTTACAAATGACCGCTCCGTGTGGCTTTCGGACTTCATCTTGTCTAGCAGACTTATCCGCGGTCACCCGCCTTATATGCAATTTCTGTTCGTCGGGTCGAGAGTTTGCTTACAGCTTCTTTCAGATTCCGCCTCGCGACGGACACCCTTGCTGTTCGGCTATGCGCTTCCCGCCACCGGGTGCGCTCGGGTCTTTCACCCGTTAGAACCTGCCCATGCCGGGCACACTAGAAAAATCCCGCTTGTTTCCTTATCCGGAAGTAAGCGGGATTTTGCATTTTGCGCGGTTTTTTACGGATAATTCTGCGGATGTATTATCTGCTTTTTTCCAGCAGATACGCGCCGACCTTTGATTTAAGCGCCTCCGCCGTCGCTTCCTCGAGCGCCGAGCTGCCCGCCGTCAGGTCTGCCGCGGCGTAACCGAGCTTTTCCCCCGCCGCGGCGAGGTCCGCCTCGGTCACGGCGATGCGTTCCTTAGCGGCGATTGCCTTCGCGACAAGACGCATTTTCAATGCGTCATCCGGCATGCTGAGGATATACTGGTTAAAGTCATTGTAAAACACCCCGGCTATTCTGATCTGCGGTCTGACGACGGTGTTGAAATAGGTCTCGACGTCCGTTCCGAGCGCTTTCGCCGCGTCCGTTATCCGTTTTTCCTCCGTTTGATATAGATATGAAACGTCGCAGGTGTTCAGGTAGAATTCGCTTCCCTGCGCGGCCTGGTATAACGCTGTGCGGCCGTCCGTCTCCTCAATTCCCGTCTTCGTAAACGTGATGCCCTTGTATTTTCCGAGATTTACGACGCGGCTTTCCGTGTTGAGCGCAGGCCTGTCATCAAAGCTCCGGGCGTGGATAACCGTCATCACACCTCCCGCGCCCGCGATTACGATAAGCTCCGCCGCGATGATGACTAAAAAGACCTTCCATAGTCTCACGTGTTTTTTCTTGACGAGCGCGGCGGTTTCACTGCGTTTCCTGATCAGCCGGATCACCCCTTTGGTCAGCGAGAAAATCCCCCAGACCAAAAGCGTGAGCAAAAGCAGCGCGGCGGAGGCGAGCAGATACAGCTCGTAATAATACGGGTCATCGCGCATGCCCTGGTAATTCCCATACTGATCCAGCGGTCTTTCTACACCCAGCCTTGCCCCGTTGGAAAAAACCTTGACATGATCCCCGTAAAGCTCAGTAAGATGCTTCTTAACGCTGCCTTAATGGAGAGTTCTGACCAGAACATAGACCTTATCATTTTCGACGTGAGCCCTATACAACGAGTCGCCGAAATCGACTTCGTAGACCGGCAGTCTGTAGCGATCGTTTTTTCATATTGACCCTCCGATCTTTCATTTTAAACAAAAGCGCCCTCCCGTGAACGGGAAGGCGCCTTACAAACCTTATCGGTATATGCGCATACCCGTCACAGATATCTCTCGTTTTAGGGATGCTCGCATGAATTGCCGTATCGGTCAGTTGTGTTTAAATTTCAATAATCCTTATCTATATTATACAAATTCTGTCATCGATTTGCAATAGAAATCCCGCAAAAAATACGATAATAAGATATTAAATATTTATTAACACGAAGTCCGTTTTACGTAATTATCGCCGCGGAGAGCCGCGTTGGAGCGGGGATGTATGCCTATCTCAGCCCGGTCAGCTTAAACGCATAGAGCCATTTTGATTTGATCTCGTCCGGGTTCAGCGGGGCGAAGGTTAGGCAGGCTTTGCCGCCGTTGTTTTTGACCGAGATCGCCGCGCCGCTGCCGAGAAGCGAGGCCCTGAGGCTTTCGGTATACGGGACGTGCCGAAGGGTGATGTCCCCGAACGGGAAGCGGTTAACAACCGCGTAGACGGCGTTGCCTTTTTGGGTATAATAGACGCCGTTTTCCTTCTCGGAGGTGTATTTTCTTGTGCCGTAGATCGCCTCGCCGTTGACGGAGAGCCATTTCCCGATCTGCAGCAGCCTCTCCTGCATGATGACCGGAATTGTGCCGTCCGCCGCGGGGCCGACGTTAAGAAGGAAGTTGCCGCCGGAGGAGACAAGGGAGCAGAGTAGCTCGATGAGCTCCTTCGGCGAGAGGTAATCCTCCGCCTTCTCGATGCGGTTCAATCCGAACGAGTGGCCGATGCCGCGGCACTCCTCGAACGGGCGGGAATCCTTGACCTCGTCCAGCGTAATTGTGCCGTCGATTGTGCCGTACTCGGTGGTGAAATTGCCGCCGAGCCTTCCGCGGGTCTCCTTACCCCAGCGGTCATTCGGGACTACAAAGTCCCTTACCGAAGACTCGTTGTAGAGCCAGGCAAGAAAGTCGGAGCTGTGCCAGACGGAGCTTTCGTGCTCCCACTCGCCGTCGGTGAACAGCGTCGCGGGCCGGTAGCGTTCTACCAGGTCCTTCATCATCGGAATTAAGTGCTTCAGCGCGTATTCCTCGGGGTCTTTTAAATAGAGCGGGTTGAACCATTCGTAGATTGAGTGGTAGACGCCGAAGCGGACGTCCGTTTTGTCCAGCGCGGCCTTCAGCTCGGCGCAGAAATCCCTGTGAGGGCCGACATCGACGCTGTTCCAGTTCCAGGCGTAATCCGTTTTGAACATGCAAAAACCGTCGTGGTGCTTGGAGACGAAGTTAATGTATTTCGCGCCGCTTTTTTGAAACAGGCCCGCCCACTCGTCGGCGTCGAACAGCTCGGCCTTAAACATCCCGGCGAAATCTTCGTATTTAAAGCCGGGGCCGTAGACCCTGTCGTGGAACAGCCGAGAGGGGTGCTTGGGATCGTCAAGCTGTTTTCTGTACCATTCGGCGTACTCCGTGTTTCTGCTGTAGGCCGGGACGGAATACAGTCCCCAGTGGATGAAGATGCCAAATTTCGCGTCGGCGAACCACTCCGGAACAGGTCTTTTGTTGAGCGACGCCCAGTTATTTTCGTATTTCACGCTCAATGCGCTCCTTTTCAATTTAAATATGCGTTTTGTTAATGATATCACATCCGGCGCGCCGCAGTCAAACCCTTTAGAGAGCTCGGATGGGAAATTCTGCTTGCTATCTCGCGTCTAAAATGGTACAATCTTAAAAGCGTGAAATCGATAATAAGAGATAATCTGCATGAATAAGTTTTGGAATCTGATAAAAAATGAAGCGGTGTTTTTTATCTCCGCGGCGGCCGCCACGGCGAGTGCATTTTTTGTTCCGCCCAGCGAGAAATACGCGGGATATATAGATTTTTCAGTGATAATCCTGCTCTTCTGCCTGATGGCCGTGGTCTCCGGGTTTAAGCGGATCGGACTGTTTTCGTACTTTTCGCGGAGACTGCTGTTGAAATTCAGGTCCGGACGCGCGGTGACGCTGCTTCTGACAGGGCTCTGCTTTTTCTCCGCGATGCTTTTGACAAACGACGTCGCGCTGCTCACCTTTGTGCCGCTGACGCTCGGGGTGATGCCGCCGTCGGAGAGGCGAACAATCGGCACGGTGATCGCCGAGACGGTCGCGGCAAACCTCGGCAGCATGGCGACACCCGTTGGCAACCCCCAGAATCTCTACCTTTTTTCGCACTACTCACTGTCGCTCCCGCGCTTTTTCGGTACGGTCCTACCGTACGCGGCGCTTGGGCTATTGATGGCCGGCGCATACGCCTTTCTGATCTCCGGCCCGAAAAACACCGATCCTGATACAAAATGCCTCTCGGAGGCTGAGGCAAAAAAGCCGCCCGCGCCGCGGACCGCTGTGTACTCGGTGCTCTTTGCGCTGTGCGTGTTGAGCGTTTTAGATATTTTAAGCTGCTATCTCTGCCTCGCCGCGGTGGCCGCCGCGTTTGTGCTGACAGACCCCAAGGCGCTGCTGCACGTCGATTATTTCCTTTTGCTGACGTTTGCGTGCTTTTTCATCTTCGTCGGCAATGTTTCCGATATCGGAGCCGTGAAGACCTTTGTCTCCGGCGCGCTGGAGGGCAGGGAAATCGCCGTCTCCGCGCTATTTTCCCAGTTTATTTCAAACGTGCCCGCGGCTGTGATGCTCTCCGGTTTTACCGGCGACGCCCACGCGCTCCTGCTCGGCACGAATATCGGCGGCCTGGGGACGCCGGTGGCCTCCCTCGCGAGCCTGATCTCATACAAGCTGTACGCGCGCGCGGAAAATGCGCGAAAAGGGGCCTATATGAAAAACTTTCTGGTTGTAAATTTCGCTATGCTTGCGCTGCTGCTCGCGGTTTCCACGCTTTTTTAAATACTTACGGGGGGTTCCGATGAGGCGCATCTATTCAGAGATAAAGCCTGTCCCGGGCGAGGGATTTGATATCACCGGCGGGGATGCCGACCATCTATCCCGCTCGCTCCGCGCGAAAAGGGGCGAGCATATCGTGATCTGCTCCGGCGGCAGCGACTACGACTGCGTGATCACCGAGATCACCAGAGACCGGGTGACGGTTATTCCGGGCGAGGGTGTGCCTCTCAACTGCGAGCCGAAGGTAGGCGTCACTCTGTATATCGGCTATCCGAAGGGCGACAAGCTTGAGAGCGTTATACAGAAATCCACCGAGCTCGGGGTCAGGGCGATCGTCCCGTTCCTCGCGGACCGGTCAGTCGCAAGGCCTTCCGAAGCGGCCGCTGCGGAAAGGCAAAAGCGCTGGCAGAAAATCGCCGAGGAGGCGGCCAAGCAGAGCGGACGGGGAGAAGTTCCAAAGGTATTCCCGCTTCAAAGCTATGGCGAGGCCGTAAAGCGCGGCTCGGAAAAAGGTCTAAGGCTTTTTTGCTTCGAGGGGGGCGGCTGTCCGCTCTCGGAGGCGCTGAAAACAGCCGCCGGCGCGGATATCGCGGTGTTTACCGGGCCGGAGGGCGGTTTTTCGGAGCGGGAGGTCGACGCGGCGCTGTCTCTCGGCTATCAGCTCGTGACGCTCGGGAAAAGGATTTTGCGCTGCGAGACGGCCCCGATCTGCGTGATCTCGGCGATTATGTACCATTACGGAGAATTTTAAATATCAGGGAGGTATTTTTATGCTTAATCTAAAGGCTTCGGAAAAGGATGCCGTCAAACTCGGCAAGTATCCTCAGAGGTTCTGCGACAAGTTCGCGCCGGGCGCCCCGGAGATCCCGGCGGCGCTGCCCGAAAACGGCGTCCCGCTCCCTTCCGGCGCGGCGGCGTGCAGCTGCGTGACGGACGACGGCGCGCTCTGGCTCGGGAATGAAAACGGGCTTGTGCGGTACGCCCCGGGGGCGTATTTCAGGGACGAGGTCTCCTATTTCAGTGCGCCGAGGTATCTCGCGGACAACGATGTCAAAGCGCTGCTGGCGGACGGCAGCGGCGTCTGGGTACGCACTGAAACCGGCGTTTCGCACATCTACGATAAACCGATGACGTTCGCCGAAAAGGCAGCGATTTACGACGCGAGAATCACCGAAAGGCAGACCCGCCACGGCTTTGTCACAAACGCTGTTTTATCCGCGCCGGGGAATTTCACGAGCGTGAAGCACTATTCTCAAGACAACGACGGGCTCTGGACGGCGATGTACGCGGTAGGCGCGTGCTATGAATACGCAGTGACCGGCTCGGAGGACGCGCATAAGCGCGCGGTGTCGGCGGCCAACGCCGTGCTCTCGCTTGTGGACGTGACGGGGATTAAGGGGTACCCTGCGCGGTCTTTCATCCTGCCGGACGAGGAGCTGCCAAAGGACGGGTTCTGGATTCTGAACTCCGACGCCTCCGTCACATGGAAATCCGATACCTCCAGCGACGAGCTGGTCGGGCATTTCCTTTTATACCTTATCGCCTCGGAGCTTCTGCCGGACGAGGATATTAAAATTCGCTGCAGAAAGGCCGCCGCGGATATCTGCGACTACATCATTGCAAACGATTACTATCTCATCGACGTCACAGGCAAGCCGACAACCTGGGGAAACTGGAACATCAAATACTTCAACTCGCTGCGCGGCTATCCGGATACCTGTTTGAACGCCGCCGAGCTTCTCAGCCATATCAAGGTCGCGTGGCACCTGACGGGGGAGGAGCGCTTTGCCAGCGAGTACCGCAAGCTCGCCTATGGCCTCGGCTACGCGGATCTCTGCGTCACCTACTTCGAGCGGAAGACGGATACAATCAACTACTCCGACGAGGAGCTCGCATACCTGACCTACCTGCCCCTCGTATTGCTTGAGGAGGACCCACGTCTCCGCTCGCGCTACAGGGACGGCATGTCGGAGTGGTGGGTCAATATCCAAAGAGAGCTCAACCCGCTCTGGACATATATCTACAAGCTGATGGTGCCGGAGCTTGACTACGACATGGAGGGCTGCCTCTGGACGCTCCGCAGGCTGCCGATCGATATGTTCGAATACCCCATCGACAATACCGGCCGGAAGGATATCAAAATCCTGAAGGAGCGCGGAAGACACCGGGAGATCCAGACGGATACGCTGCTCGCGCCGGACGAGCGCCCGGTGATGAAGTGGAACGGGAATCCGTTCAGGCTCACCGGAGGCGGGAACGCGCTCTCCGAGGAACCGGGAACGGTGTTTACGCTGCCGTACTGGCTCGGGCGGTATTACGGATTTTTAGTCGAGGAATAATCAAATAGTGTCCGGATGGCTTGACAAACGGCGCCGGAATCGGATATTATATTATATTGTATCGAAATTGACATTGACAGGAATGCGGGAGTTTATAAATGGAAAACAAATTGGTTCGGGAAATCACGTCGATGGACGTTGATTTTTCAAAATGGTATACGGACATCGTTAAAAAGGCCGACCTTGCGGATTACTCGTCTGTCAAGGGCTGCATGGTCATCCGCCCCTACGGTTATGCGATATGGGAGAATATGCAGAAAATCCTTGACGGGGAGTTCAAGGCCCTCGGGCATGAGAATGTGTATATGCCGCTGTTCATACCGGAGAGCCTTCTCCAGAAGGAGAAGGACCACGTGGAGGGCTTTGCCCCTGAGGTGGCCTGGGTTACGATGGGCGGCGGAGAAAAGCTGGCCGAAAGGCTCTGCGTCCGCCCCACGTCGGAGGTTTTATTCTGCGAGCATTATAAGAATATCATCCAGTCCTACCGGGACCTGCCGAAGCTCTACAACCAGTGGTGCAGCGTGGTCCGCTGGGAAAAAACCACGCGGCCGTTTCTGCGGACCTCTGAGTTTCTGTGGCAGGAAGGGCATACGATGCACGAGACGGAGGCCGACGCCAGGGAAGAGACGCTCCGCATGCTTAGGGTATACGAGAATTTCTATAAAAACGCCCTCGCTATTCCTTCAGTGACCGGCAGAAAAACCGAAAAGGAGAAATTCGCCGGGGCCGTCGAGACTTACACGATCGAGCCGATGATGCATAACGGCGTCGCGCTGCAGGGCGGAACCTCGCATTACTTCGGCGACGGCTTCACCCGGGCGTTTGGCATCACGTTTACCGACCGGAGCAATAAGCTCGCTTATCCGCACCAGACGTCCTGGGGCGTATCGACGCGCATGATAGGCGCGGTGATTATGGCGCACGGGGACGACAGCGGGCTGGTTCTGCCGCCGGCCGTCGCCCCGATACAGGTCGTCGTCATCCCGATAGCAATGCACAAGGAAGGCGTTCTGGAGAAGGCCTCGGAGCTCTGTGAACAACTCAAGTCCTTTTGCCGCGTTAAAATGGATGTTTCCGACAACTCGCCGGGCTGGAAGTTCAGCGAGTACGAGATGAAGGGCGTCCCGCTGAGGCTCGAAATAGGTCCGAAGGACATCGCCCAGAACCAGTGCGTGCTGGTCAGGCGCGACAACCGCGAAAAAACCGTCGTTCCCCTTGACAATCTCAGGGGCGAGGTTGAGAGACTGCTCCGCGAGATTCACGACGGGCTCTATCAAAAGGCCGCGAAAAACCTCGGCGAAAAAACCTATACAGCGACTACCTACGAGGAGTTTCTTGACATCGCGAAGAACCGCCCCGGCTTCATCAAGGCGATGTGGTGCGGAGACCGGGCCTGCGAGGAGAAGATTAAGGAGGATACCAACGGCGTCAAATCACGCTGTATCCCCTTTGAGGAAGAGCATCTCGCGGATACCTGCGTATGCTGCGGCAGAAAAGCCGAACACATGGTCTACTGGGGAAGACAGTACTGATAATGCATTAAGCCTCCGTAAGGCGATTGATCCGCGCTTTACGGAGGTTTTTTTAGGATATCCACGCTTAAAATCGGGAAGAATAAAGACATACCCCGGTGAAAGGCGGTGAAAAAAGATGGAAGGACCGAAGATGAGGGTAAAATGCAAGGTCGAAAACTGTCATTACAATAAAAGCCGGATGTGCCACGCGGACGAGATAGAGGTCGACGCGATGGGGGACATGAGAGCCGAGACCAGCGACGGGACCTGCTGCTCGACGTTCAGAAACAGAGCGAAAAGATAATCCAAACGGGGCGGAGACGCCCCGTTATATTTAATAAAAGTTGCGTTCCGCGCGATAATGGATTATAATACCGATATAACCGAAGTGATTTATTCGAAAACCGGTATATTCCCGGAAATTATCTCGAGCTCGATTACACCAAGGCCTATGATGTGATAACGCTGATTTACTGCGATTACGGAACGCGGCGTCAGGGAATACCGGATCTGGAACAGCGTTTTCATATTGGAAACACTGACAACCGAGACCGCGCCCTTTGGTCTTACTAAAAGCAGAGCGTTTGACGATATCTGCGGCAGCGAATATACGAGCAAAGCTCAAACGAAAAAGACGGCTAATAACCGTCTTTTTCCGTTTCTTTAAATTTATTAATCGTGGTTATGTCTGTCCCGGAACAAGAGGGAGATGCACCAGAGTCCGCTGATTCCAACGAGAGTGAAAATTATCCTGGTCCAGACGGAACCGCTGCCGAATATCGCGCTGACGAAATCAAAATTGAAGATTCCGATACTGCCCCAGTTCAGCGCGCCGATTATCACAAGAGCAAGCGCTATTCTGTCAAGAACGCTCAATGTCATCAATCCTTCCGATAAATGGTATACATTAAGCTTTCCCGAAAAAATTCAAATTATGCAAAAACGCTTATTCGCTGAAAAACTCGGCCTCTGCCAGCGCGCAGATCAGGTGGTAAACCGCGATGTGGTACTCCTGAACCTCGGGCGTCCACGCGGACGGGACTTTGAGCGCAATGTCGAATTTCTCGCCCATCTTGCCACCGGCTTCGCCGGTGAGCGCAATCGAGGTCATATGGAGCTCGCGCGCGGCGATGCCGGCGCAGAGCACGTTTTTCGCATTGCCCGAGGTGGATATGCCGATCAGCACATCGCCCTTCCTCCCGAGTCCCCAGAGCTGCTGGGCGTAGATTAAAAGCGGATCGGTATCGTTTGCGACGGCTGACATAATCGACTGCTGCGTCGTCAGGTCGACTGCCGCGAGAGAGCCCTGGAGTTTTTCGGCCATCAGCTCGCCGAGCTCGCCATGAGAGGAAAGCTTCGCCTTTTCCTCCGCGGAGAGCGGCCTTTTACACAGAAAGCCTTTAAGAAACTCGCCGACGATATGCGCGGAGTCGGCGCTTGAGCCGCCGTTGCCGCAGATGAAGACCCTTCCGCCGTTCCGATAGCAGGCGACAATCGTCCCGACCGCTTTATCAATTTCCGGAAGGAGGGGAGCAAGCGCGGGATTTTTCTCGCTAAAGCGCGAGACCAGTTCTTCCTTGGTATAGTGTCTATACATTACTTGCTCTTCTCCTTAAGCTTAAGATAGAGGTTCGGAATCGAGATCTTGTGGTCGACGCAGAAGTGCCAGCCCATGCCTGCCACGCTGGTCGGGCGGTTGACGATGTTCTTTCTCGGACGGTAGTAGTAGTTCGGGTCGTCGTAGCCGATCTTCTTCCTGTAGTCGCCCAGATCGATCAGGTCGAAGTTGGCGGTGGTGATCCGGAACGTGGGGTAGCCCAGATTCCTTGAAATCGAAAGAGCCTTCAGGAATACCTCCGGCCCGATTACACCGGAGCCGAAGTTTATATAGACCCCATTGTCGAGGCGGGAGACCGAATAGCACATCTTATGGAAATCGATTCCGCTGCATTTGCCGATGGCGGCGAAATCCACGCTCGGGTGCTGGTGGATGATGTCGGTGCCCAGCGCTATATGGTAGGTCGCCGGGATGCCGAGCTTCCAGGCCTGATAGAACACGCAGTCGTCCTTGTAGGGGAACATGTCGGGATGCTCCTCGACGTAGATCGCGAGCGCCTCGCCGTAGCCGAGATCGCGGGCAGCGCCTGCCTTAAGCGCCTCGTTCATCCTGCCGCCGGTCTCCTCCCACATGCCGAACGAACCGTCCTCAATCGCCGTGGGGACGTCCTCAGAGGTTCCGCCGTTGTAGGCGAGCTCGAAATCATGAATGCTGCAGGCCCCGTTGCCGGAGAGATGTGTGATAAAGCCGTCGCGCATCAGCGCAATCAGGAAGCGCGAGAGGTTGTTTTTAATCACGTGCGCGCCGATCGACATAATGACGGGCGCGCCGGCCTTTCTCGCCGCGATGATCTTGTCGCAGAGCGTATTGAAATCGGGGTCCGGAAAATCCTCGAACTTATCGGTCAGATTGAAAAGGTTGTCGATTCGGACAAGGTTTTTTCTGTCTTTAACCGAGTAGGTTTTGATATTGTCAAAACTGAGCTGACCGGGTATTTTTACGTTTTTGTCTTCCATGTTTTAACCATCCTTTCGCCGCCTGGCGGATACAGTGTTTATAATTAACTTACCATATCATACCACAGATGGCTCTCCGTTTCAATCTTTTAGCGGAAAAGGTCTAAAAATCTGTTGAGAATGTTTTCCGCACCGTCGCCGCCGGACGGGGTATAGGTGCGGAGCTCCGGCTGTATTCCGTCCGTTTCGAGGATGAACTGCAGCGATTCCACCTTCGCGGTCGGGTCGGCAAAGCCGTATAGCGGTTTGGAGCCCTCCTCCGCCAAAAGGTCGGCGGCGGTGCCGAGGCCCTCGGCGAGCGCAGTAAAGCCGCCGTATACGCCGTCGCTCTGGGCTCCGAGACCGGAGAGCCCGTCGGAGAGTTCTCCGAGGTAGCCCGCGGAGTCAGTGACCGCAGTCCTATACTGCGCAAGGGCGGTTCCGAAGTCGTCAAGCCCTGTTTTCAGCTGCGAAATAACCAGCGTGAGCGCCGTACGCCTCGCCTGAGGGAGCGTCGGCAGCGTGCTCTCGATCGAGGAAATCAGGCTTAAAACGCTGTTTTTCAGCGTCGTGTAGTCGGCCGAGAGCTTGTCGCCGCCCGAGACGACCGTACCCATGCCGGATGAGAGCTGCTCGGAGGCCGCGCAGAGCTTTTTCAGGCCTTCAACGTGCTCGGAGAGCTGTTTATCGAGCGTCTCCGCATATTCCGCGGACGAGCTCAAGCTCTCGGCGCTTAATCCGAATGCAGACAGATCCAGCGAGGCGTAGGAAAACGGCGTTAGAGTAAGCGCGATACCGTCCATACTGAAATCTGCGGCTTTGAACGAAACCGTCACCGCGGCGCTCGCTCCGGGCAATACGGCGGCTGAGATGGTTTTTGTGTCTCCATTTACAGCCGCGGTTCCGCCCGAGCAGACAACGCCGGAGCAGCGGGTAAGGTCGAGCGGTATCTCCAGACAGCATAAAAAACGGAAAGCGTAGAGCTCGGCGCAGTTGGGGTTCGGACTGATTTTCAGCGAGATGGAAACCTCGCCCGTCGCGCCGGCGAGAGCGGAGGCGTCGACCTCTTCTCCGTTTAGGTAATAGTCCATCGCGACCGTGACGGGCAGCTCTCCGCCGCTGAGTCCGCCGGCATATCTGAAACCGGAGGGGGAAGCCTTAACGTCGAAGCTGACGCAGCCGTCGCCGAAAACAGGTACTACACCGGCGGACATCGGCGTAATCTCGGTGTAGTTGCCACGGTCGGTATAGTTCCCGTCCACCTCGGTTACGACGAGGCTGGAAACCGTGATGCCGCCCACGGAGCCGTCGCTGTGCAGGAACGCGTAAACGGTCTCGTCCTTCCGGATCTGGGCGCTGTCCAGCACCTGTTTTACTCCCACGCAGGGCGCGGCGCTCGCCTTGATATGCCCGTATGCGCCCGAAAGGGACAGGGTCAGAAGCAGCGTGACAACACAAAGAAGCGCGACTCTAAAAGCCTTTTTCATGTTCGTAAACCTCCGTATAAAATATATGGGGTGTTTGTCAAAAGACTAAAGCGCGAATTAGGAGAATATTGTCAGTAATGGCATTTACTGTCAGAATTAGTATAACCGTTTTTTACCCGTTTATAAAAAATCAGTATAGATTGCTAAGCCGCGGCGGCTGCGACAGGCGAAAAAAACGAGTTTAACACACGAGATACTTCTCGTACGCTAAACTCGCCGCAGACCCGATAATCGGGAATATGTCGTTTTTTATTATTTACTAACTTGTGAAAGGCTCCCGGATACGTCTATCGGAGCGCTTCACCGGAGGTAAAGCTGTAGCTCCCGGGGCCGTAATCGGCTTTGTTGTTTCCTACGCAGAGTGTAGCGGTGGTTCCCTCCGGAACGGTAAACTCATAAACAATGCTGCCGACCTCTCTCTTCCAGCCGGATTTCACCGTTCCGTACCTGGTTTCAATCGACGCCGAGGCGTAATCCAGCCGCGAATCCACAATGGGCTTTATGAAGAAATGCTTAAAGCCGGGGGCGTTTTCATCGGTCCTGATTCCGGCGATCGCCCCGTAAAGCCAGTCGGCGACAACGCAGCAGGCGTGGTGGTTGAATGAGTTCATATCGGGGTTCCACATCGTGCCGTCGGGCTTAAGCCCGTCCCAATGCTCCCAAAGGGTGGTTGCGCCCCTCTCCACGGCGTAGAGCCACGAGGGATATTCTGTTCTAAGTAAAATATCGTATGCGACATCCTCGTTCCCGTTATCGCTAAGGGCAAACAAATCATTGGGCGAACCCATGCCGGTTGTGAGATGCCCCCATTTTTTGATCAGCTCTCTGTGCTGTTTGGCAATGGTTGCTTTGTCGTCGCAGAGGTTGAAGGCAAGGGCATAGACACAGGCCGATTGGGTTTCCTGGATCATTCTCCCGTCTTCGCCTACGAACCGCTTAATGAAGCTGCTCCGTATTTTATCAAAATGCTTCCGGTATTCGGACATATCTTTTCCGAGGGCGGCGCCCTGCTTTATGAACAGGGAAACGGCCTGGGCAGCGTACGCAGTATAAAGGAGCCTGCCTTCGGTACTGCCGTGATAACTGCCTTCCTCGCCGTCAAGCGCGAGCCAGTCGCCGAGCTCGCCGCTCGTGGCCCAAAGACCGTCTTTAATCTGAGTGCTCAGCATCCAGTCGACAAGCCTTTTTTCGGCGTCAAAATGGCCGGCGATTATCTGCCTGTTTCCGTAGGTGAGATACAGCTTCCACGGTATTCCCACCGCAGACATTATTGCGCTTGAGTGAATGCTTCTCGGCTCGCTCCAGAGGTCCATAAGTGGTACTACATTGGGTATTCTGCCGTCGTCGGCCTGACTGAGCCGCATATCCTCAAGCCATTTTTTATAGAATTTTTCAACATCGAAGCTGTATAAGGCCGAGACAAGGTCCATGTAGGCATCCCCTGTCCAGCCCTGCCGCTCATCTCTCTGGGGGCAGTCGGTGGGAATATCCACATAATTGCTCTTCTGGCCCCAGATAGTGTTTTCGAAGAGCTTGTTGAGCCTGTCGTCGCTGCACCGGAAGTATCCGGTCCTGCGGATATCCGAGTAGACCGCTATTGCCGTGAAATCGGAAAGCGAAATATCGTCGCCGAAGCCTTCAAGACGGATATATCTGAAGCCCTGATATGTGAACTGCGACTTGTATATGTGCGGCTTGCCGTCACATATGAAGCAGATACGGTTGTCGGCGGCACGCAAATTGTCAAGATAGAAATTTCCGTTGGCATCAAGAACTTCGGCGTGCCGGACGACGAGTTCGTCGCCGTATTTTCCGGCGGTCTTGAACTCCACATGGCCGGCGAGATTCTGGCCGAAGTCGATAACGGTTTCCCCGGCTGGGGTGATGATGAGCTTTTGTGCGGGAAATCTCTCGTGTTCGCAGAGTTTTTCTCCGTCCGTCGGGACAAGCTCTTTTGAAAATCTGGGAATTTCAACGGCTTTGCCCAGTACTCTTGTTTCCCGCCTCGAGTCGTAGGTTTCGCCTTTATAAAAATCATCGTATACTACCGGGCCGTCGCCGAAGTCCCAGCTCTCATCGGTCAAGATAGTCTGAACGCTTCCGTCCTCTTTTTCAAGGACGAGGGCGGCGCACAGTCCGAGGTCGCTGTGAGTCTGGCCGTATACTCTGTGGAAAAACCAGCCCCAGCCGACCGTCACAATAAGCTCGTTGTCACGCCCGAGCATATCGGTTATATCGTAGGTCTGGTACAAAATGCGTGAAAAATATTCGGACCAACCGGGCGCAAGAAAGAAATCTCCGACTCTTTTGCCGTTGAGGCAAGCCACATAGACACCCTTTGCAGTAATCTGAAGGGATGCTTTTTTTACGTTTTCGGCTCTGAATTTTTTGAAAAAAACGCTTGCCCGCGTCCCCATATCGATATTTGGACCGATAAACTTCGCGGAATGGATTTCTGCCATACCTGTTAATGCCCCCAGAATAGTATTTTCGTTTACAAACAACCAGCTGTCATTATACCATAGGGCAAAACGGCAAAGCAACCAAAATTGACACTAGAAAATTGAGGGTAGCGGAGAAAAGCCATCATTGTGACAGCTAAAAACAGGTATATCTTTTCGACGCCAGACCGGATCACACAAAGAAATCCTCCGCTTTAATAAGCGGAGGATTTATCGCCATATATGCGGTTTAGTTCTTCATGGCTTCTTCAACCGCCACAGCGCACGCAACGGTTGCGCCCACCATCGGGTTGTTGCCCATGCCGATGAAGCCCATCATCTCAACGTGTGCCGGGACTGAGGACGAGCCCGCGAACTGCGCGTCGCCGTGCATCCTGCCCATCGAGTCGGTCAGGCCGTAGGAAGACGGACCGGCGGCCATGTTGTCGGGGTGGAGCGTTCTGCCCGTGCCGCCGCCGGAAGCGACTGAGAAGTATTTCTTGCCGTTTTCAAGGGCCCACTTCTTGTAGGTGCCCGCCACAAGGTGCTGGAAGCGGGTCGGGTTCGTGGAGTTGCCGGTGATCGACACGTCGACGCCCTCGAGCTTCATAATCGCGACGCCCTCGAGCACTTCGTCAGCGCCGTAGCACTTGACATTCGCGCGGTCGCCCTTCGAGAACGGTACGGTGCGGACGATATTCAGCTTGCTGTTTTCGAAGTCATACTCGGTCTGCACATATGTAAAGCCGTTGATTCTCGAGATGATGTATGCGGCGTCTTTTCCGAGACCGTTGAGGATGACGCGGAGGGGCTCTTTTCTGACCTTGTTGGCGGAGCGGGCGATGCCGATTGCGCCTTCGGCGGCCGCGAACGACTCGTGTCCGGCGAGAAAGCAGAAGCATTTCGTCTCTTCGCGCAGCAGCATCGCGCCGAGATTGCCGTGGCCGAGGCCGATGGCTCTCGTTTCGGCGACCGAGCCCTTGATGCAGAAGGCCTGCAGGCCGATGCCGATGGCTTCGGCGGCGTCCGCCGCGGTTTTGCAGTTCTTCTTGAGCGCTATCGCGCAGCCGAGTGTGTAGGCCCACACGGCGTCTTCAAAAGCGATCGGCTGAACGCCTTTTACGATTTTTTCTACGTCGATGCCCTTCTGAAGGCAGACGTCTCTCGCGCCCTCGATTTTATCGATGCCGTATTCGGCGAGAACCTTGTTTATATTATCGATTCTTCTGTCATAGTTTTCAAACAGCATGATTCCGGCCTCCTATTCCTTGCGCGGGTCGATATACGAAGCGACGTTCTCGTATCTGCCGTATGTACCGACGTTTTTGTTGTAAGCGTCTCTCGGGTCGACTCCGTTTCGGATGGCCTCCATCATTTTGCCGAGGTTCACGAACTTATAGCCGACGACTTCCTTGTTCTCATCCAGCGCGAGGCTTAAAACATAGCCCTCGGCCATCTCAAGGTAACGCACGCCCTTGACTGCCGTGCCGAACATCGTGCCGACCTGGGAACGCAGCCCCTTGCCGAGGTCCTCCAGCGAGGCGCCTATCGGAAGGCCGTTTTCGGAGAAGGCGGTCTGGCTTCTGCCGTAGGCGAGCTGCTTGAATATCTCGCGCATCGCGACGTTGATGGCGTCGCAGACAAGGTCCGTATTCAAAGCCTCAAGAAGCGTTTTGCCCTGCAGGATTTCGGCGGCCATCGCGGCAGAGTGGGTCATGCCGGAGCAGCCCAGCGTCTCGACAAGCGCTTCCTGGATGATTCCGTTTTTAACGTTAAGCGTGAGCTTGCACGCGCCCTGCTGCGGGGCGCACCAGCCGACGCCGTGGGAGAGACCGGAGATATCGGTGATTTGCTTGGATTTTACCCATTTTCCCTCTTCAGGAATCGGCGCCGGGCCATGGTCGCAGCCCTTAGCGACAACACACATTCTTTCGACTTCGTGTGAACAGTTCATATGTCCGCTCCTTTTTTGGTTACTTGTTATCTTATTTATTATATCACTTATTTTTCACTTGTAAATACGCAAAACCGACAATTATATCTGCCGCGGAACCGGATTAATTAACTGCGCGCCGGTTTTTCTGCGAATATTTCACCGATAAGCGAAATAGACATGATAATTGGAGAAGTGTCCGGAATTTCCGGTCAAAGCCGGAAAGCCGGAACGGAAAGGTTTGGTTTTTTGATATGGAAACGGTAAGACTCGGAAGCAGAGGTCCGGCGGTCGAGCTTGTACAGTACGCGCTGGCGCGGGCGGGCTACAGCCCGGGGGCGATCGACGGTATTTTCGGAGACAACACGCTCCTCTCCGTACAGAGATTTCAGCTCGCGAACGGGCTTGACCCGGACGGCATCGTGGGCCCGATAACGTTCAACGCGCTTTTGCCGTACATTCGGGGATATGTCCGGTATACGGTAAAAAGGGGGGACACCTTCTACTCGATCGCGAGGAGATACGGCACATCCGCGGACGCAATTACGGTGGCTAACCCGTCTCTGAACCCAAGAAACCTGACAATCGGCCAGGTCATTACCGTGCCATTCGGCTACGACGTTGTGCCGATGGGAATCAGCTATACCTACGACGTATCGGAATACATAATCCAGGGTCTGAAGGCCAGGTATCCGTTTCTGAGGACGGGCAGCGCCGGAAACAGCGTGATGGGCAAACGGCTCACCTATGTCTCAATAGGCTCCGGAGCGACGCAGGTGTTTTACAATGCCTCACACCACGCCAACGAATGGATTACCTCGCCGCTTACGGCGAAATACCTTGAGGAATACGCGAACGCTTACGCGTTCGGAAGGCGGATCTACGGGATCGACGCGTCGATCCTCTACGGGCGGACGACGTTGTACGTGCTGCCGATGGTCAACCCCGACGGGGTGGATCTTGTCACCGGCGCGCTGCGCTCGGGGAGCTACTACGAGCAGGCGCAGGGGATCGCGGAAAACTACCCCAGGATCCCGTTCCCGTCCGGCTGGAAGGCCAACATATCCGGAGTGGATCTAAACCTCAATTACCCCGCGGGCTGGGAGCAGGCGAGGGAGATCAAATTTGCGCAGGGTTTCGTCTCCCCGGCGCCGAGGGATTTTGTCGGCCCGGGTCCGCTGTCGGAACCGGAGAGCACGGCGCTCTACAACTTCACCCGCGCGCACGATTTTATGCTGACAATATCCTATCACACCCAGGGAGAGGTGATATACTGGAAATATTTGGATTTCGAGCCAGAAAACGCCCTGGAGATCGCGCGGAGATTTTCCGAGGCGAGCGGGTATGAGGTTTCCGAAACGCCCTATGAGTCGGGCTTTGCCGGGTATAAGGACTGGTTTATCCAGGAGTACAACCGCCCGGGCTATACAATTGAGGTGGGCAGGGGCGAAAATCCGCTGCCGATAACGGACCTTCCGTCGATCTACGACAAAAACGTCGGCATCATGACGCTGGGCATGCAGCTGGCGTAAAAAAACGGCTGTGAACGGAAATCCCGTTCACAGCCGCCGTTATTTGGGCGCGCTTATTTGATGTTGTCGTTTATCACGCCGAGGATCGTCTCGGCGTCGTCGGAGACCACGAGCCAGATATAGAGGCCTTTCGAGCTGATTTCGCTTGCCTTGATTTTGTCGTACTCGGCCGGGATGTAGTTGTTCATCTCGTCGAGCTTTTGCGAGCGGTAAGCGTCGATCTCGGAGCGGAGGGTCTCAAGGGATGCGGCGTCCTTGGCTTTGAAGATCAGGATCATATCGCCGAGCGTCGCGCTGACCGGGATATGCGCGGTACCCTCGCTGTAGAGCTCGGACTCAATGCCCGTGTAGTTTGCAAGGTCGGTCGGGTTCAGGTCGAGCATGTCCGGGAGCGAAACCTTCTGGGTGATCTCTGTATAGATGTCGTTTACGGATTTGGAAGCGGTCACCTCCTTGCCGCAGGCTGCGAGGAAAAACAGCGCGATCACCGGGATGAGCAGTAATGGAAGCATTTTTTTGGACATAAGCAAAACTCCAATCTGATTTTTTTAGTTTGAAAGCTGTGAAGCGGCGAAGCCCTTTAAAAGCGAGGTCCAGACGTCGTAGGCTGCGGTCGTCTGGTGGACGAATCCGTCGGAGCAGTAGGCAGCCTTCAGGTTGCCGTCGCTGTCCGCGAGGGCGTCCGCTATATTGATGAAGCTGTAGCCGTTTGCGCTGCAGAAATCAATCAGCGCGATGTTGAGCTTGCGGAGGTTTTCGCTTGTTAGGTCGCCGCGCGCACCGCCTTTTACAACGTAAGTTGCGCTAATGATATAGAATTTCGCGTCGGGGACGTTTGCCTTGATCTTATCGAGCAGCTTGCCGTAATTGCTGACCGTAGCGTCCACCCCGTACAGCCCTACGTCGTTTAAGCCGAACATGATAAAAATCTTTTTCGCGCCGGTCAGAGGGATGGAGTTCCAGAGCTGCATCTGCTTGCCGTTATAGAGCGGGTGGACCGAGTTTTCGATGCCGTCGTTTGGATCCGTGTTGATATCCCACAGGGAGTTCGCCGCGCCCAGACTGCCGGAGACGAGGAACTGAGCCTTGCCCATGAAGCCGGCGCTGGAGCTGCGCTTGCTTGTCACATAATTCCGCCAGCCAAGGGAGATTGAGTCGCCGATGAACACGGCATCGTCATAAAACGCGAAGAGCTGGGCATCCGTATAACCCTTCGTATCTGCGGACGGCGGCGGAACGCGAAGCGTCTTATCTCCGGCGGCGGGCGTGCCGGTGGTGCCGCCGGTCGTGCTGCCGTTTGTCTCCGGTATGTCCGTACTCGGTTCCGACGCGTCCGTTGTGCCCGGGGTGCTTACGGAGGATCTGGAGAACTGGTATTCGGAGGTATAGACCTCACCGATGGTTTCGGGCTCGGAGGTGCCGGGATTATCTGAGCTTGCGGTGGTCGCCGCCGGAGAATCCGCGCCGCAGCCGCTAAGGAGAAACGGCGCCAGCAAAAGAAGAGCCGATATCGCCAGTACATGCTTTACTTTCATATATAAAAACCCCATTCTGTTGCCGCCGCCGGCTTAAAAAGCCGTTAAAGGCAAAATAAAACGAAACCGTATCAAGGCTGCCAGCGGTTTCGCAACGGATGAATTTCCTGCGCTTGCCATTTATATAATAAAATCATTATACCTTTGAACGAATAAAAAGTCAATACCGCGGCGTTGAGTTGCCGCTTTCTATTTGGGGTGCGGGTATAACCCCGTTCACTCCGAATGATAATAGCGGTAAAGCGCCGAAAACAGAGATTTTTATTGACTTGCTATATCCGAAAGGTTATAATCACATATGTAATAATGTCAAAATATTTGGAGGAGCAGGAAATGAAGTGCCCTTACTGCGGGTATGACGACAGCAAGGTTATCGATTCCCGGCCCACAGACGACAACGAGAGCATCCGGCGCCGCCGCGAATGCGTAAAATGCGGCCGCAGGTTCACGACTTACGAACAGGTCGAGAGCTTTCCGATCCTCGTTATAAAAAAAGACGGCAAGAGGGAGCCGTTCGATAAGAGCAAGCTTCGGAACGGCATTGTCAAGGCGTGTCAGAAGCGCCCGGTGAGCGCGGATGAGATTGAAAAAGCCGTCACCGAAATAGAACAGGCCATACGCAACTCCTTTGAGCGCGAGATTTCGACCCAGGCGCTGGGTGAAATGGTGATGGACAAGCTCAAAAGCCTAGACGAGGTCGCATACGTCAGGTTTGCCTCGGTTTACCGCCAGTTTAAGGACGTCAACAGCTTTTACGTTGAACTGAAAAAGCTCGTAAAAAACGAGGATGATAACAAGACCGGGGAAAACGGCGAATCAGAATCATAGGATGTTGCCGACGGCGATTTTATCGAATTCCTGCAGGTCGTTTATTTGGGAACAGGCGCGCGCGATTTCTCCGAGCGCGGAGGCGCCGTCCCGGGCGCCCAGATAGGCCCTCGCAGCGGAGATGGTTTTTATAAGGTCCTCGTAGTGGACATGATTCAGATAAACGAACAGAAGGTTCTTGTTTTTATCACAGAGAGCCCCGGCTCTGTCGAGAAAGCGGTCGGCGCCGCTGTAATCCCAGCTCTGCAGCGCGGCTTTTGCGTTGTCAAGCTCGGTTTTCGCATCTTCGCAGAATCCGAGCAGCCGTACCCGGCAGAATACTCCGAAGGTGACAATCAGCGCGAGGAGCAGCAGGCAGACAATCAGAAGCTTCATAGAACCACTAAAGCGTCATTGTTCCGCAACGCCGGATATCCGCTTAAATCCGCGCGGCAGATTTTGCGCTTACCTATCCCTTTTCTTTTTTAATCACCGTATAATTATTATCCCCGTCGACATACATGTAATACACTTTCTTGTACGACGGGATGTTTCTTTCCCGGAGAATCGAGAGGATATCCTCTTTTTTTAGGCCGCAGATTTTCAGATTGGACCGCATCAGCTTCCCGTTCGAGACGAGCGTGTAGGGCAGGGAAGGTGTCGTCCCCCCGGGGATGTTCAGGTCCTTGAGCGCGACGGGGTTCGAGCTGTTGTAGCGGATAATGCTCAGCTGCCCGTTTGTCTCGACAATGCCGTATTTAACGGTCGAGATATCGGTGACATCCTTAAGCCTGAGCTCCTCCGTAATCTCGTCGAGGTTTAACCGGAGCGAGTTGATTTCCCTCTGCACGAGCTTTCCGTCCTTGATGATGATGCTGGGTTTCCCGTACATCATGCGCCTGAAGACCGGGCTTATCATCGTCAGATACGACGTGACCGCGCCGAGGGACAAAAGCGTGCAGATCGGCACAAGCCCTGTCAGCATCGGCTGATCTGGGTCCTGCATCGGGACGGAAGCGAGCTCCGAGATAAGAATGGTAATCGCCAGTTCGCTCGGCTCGAGTTCGCCGATCTGCCTTTTTCCGAGCACGCGCATCGCCGTCATAATAACGGCGTATAAAATTACCGTACGAATCAACGATATCAGCATAAAATCACGGCCTTTTTTTGCTTTATTGTTATTTTTTCATCCGGGTCCGACGTTTATTCGGCAAAATGAAGTTTATTTGTCCGGCTTTCATTCGGATTTTAAAGATACCATGGCAATATAGTCTGACGCGAGCCGTCCGCTGGGATAAATAGACGGGGGCCGCAACCGCGTGTTGCGGCAAACGGAGATCTCATATGACCGGAAAACTTAAAAATCTTAATTTCGACGAGCTTTACCGCGCGATTGCCTGCCTTCAGAATGAGGACGAAGTGGCCGCCTTTCTTGAGGATATCTGCACGGTCAACGAGATGAAGGCGATGCTGCAGCGGCTGCAGGTAGCGTCCCTCCTCGACAAGGGCGAGCAGTACAGCCAGATTGTCAAGGAGACCGGCGCGTCGACGGCGACGATCAGCCGCGTCAACCGCTGCCTGATGTACGGGAGCGACGGGTACCGCATAGTACTCGACAGGCTCGGACTGAGCAAAAAGGAATAGAGTTATGGCGATATACTCCGACATGGCGAAATTTTACGACGCGCTGACAGACGATGTGACCTATGAGAAATGGGCGGATTACGCCGAACGGCTTTTCGAGAAGTACGGGGTAAAGCCCGAGCTTGTGCTCGATCTCGCCTGCGGCACGGGCAGCCTGTCTCGGATACTGGCGCAGCGGGGGTACGACGTGATCGGGGTTGACGCCTCGCCGGAAATGCTCTCGGCAGCGGCCGGGAAAACGGCCGGGCTCGAAAAGCCGCCGCTTTTGATCTGTCAGAGAATGGAGGATTTAGACCTCTACGGAACCGTGGACTGCGCCCTCTGTAGCCTCGACAGCGTTAACTATCTGAAAAACAGCCGGGCGCTCGGGGCGGCGTTTAAAAGAGTGGGTCTTTTTCTCAGGCCGGGCGGGCTTTTTATTTTTGACGTCAACACCGAGCGGAAATTCAGGGAAATGCATCTCCAGACCTATGTGAGGGAGAAAGAGGAGCTGTTCTGCGTATGGCAGGCCATGTACAGCGAAAAGCTAAAGAAGGCGGATTTCTGCCTGAATTTCTTTGAAAAGGCGGAGGACGGCCGCTATAACCGGTATACGGAGTACCACACCGAGCGGGCCTACTCAACGCAAGAGCTCGGCGCCGCGCTGGCGGCGGGCGGCATGGAGACGCTGGGTATCTTCGGGGATTTAAAGCTCCGGAAGGCAAACGAAAATGATTTGCGGGTCTTCATTGCCGCAAGAAAACGATAGAGTTCGAAGAAATATTGTGAGAATTTTCACAGCTGTTGCTAGCGGGGATTTAAATGGACAGAATAATTAACGCGCTCAGCGCGGATGGAATGGTAAGGCTCGTAGCAGCCGATACGAGAGAGACGGTCGCGCAGGCGCAGGCTTTTCATAAAACCACGCCCACGACCACGGCGCTGCTCGGCAGGGTGCTGACGGCGGCGGCAATTATGGGCTCGGACCTGAAGGACGAGAATTTCTCGGTCACGCTGCGCATCGACGGTGACGGTCCGGCGGGATATGTGCTCGCCGTCTCCGACGGGACGGGCTTTTCCAGAGGCTACGTGCTTCACCCCGAAATCGATCTGCCCCTGAACGAAAAAGGCAAGCTCGATGTGGGCGGGGCGATCGGAAAGGGCAGCCTGACCGTAATCAAGGACCTCCGCATGAAGGAGCCGTATATCGGAAAAATACCGCTTGTGAGCGGCGAAATCGCCGAGGACGTGACGGCGTATCTGTACCAGAGCGAACAGACGCCCGGGGTTTGCGCGCTGGGGGTGCTGGTGGGGCGGAACCTTGACGTCGCGGCGGCCGGCGGCTTTATACTGTCGCTGATGCCCGGCGCGGATGAGGCCGTGATCTCGAGGGTCGAGGCCGATATTAAGGGCCTGCGCCCGATGACCGAGATGCTCTCGCAGGGCATGGCGCTGGAGGACATCGCCGGCACCGTACTGAAGACGGGCGGCTTTAATATTACCAGGTCAATCGACATCGGCTACCGCTGCCGCTGCTCGGAGGACAGAGTAGAGCAGATGCTTTTAAGTCTCGGCCGGGCCGAGCTCGAGGCCCTCGCAAAGGAGTCGTCTTCGGTCGAGGTGACCTGCCAGTTTTGCGACAGAAGATATAAGATTCCGGTCGAGGAGCTTCTGAAAAAAGCGAAATAATGATATCTGGATAAATATCAGGCGCGGGTTATGTCCCCGTAAAGGGATTGATCCGCGCTTAAAAAATTGATAAAATCAGCATAGCAATTCCGTTCAAGAGATTTGCGGCCAAATATGTTATGATACTGCAGGGTGGCGGGAATGACTGAGAACCGGGAAAAGATAGAGGCCGTTCAGCGGATGCAGGACTATATTATCGCCCATTACCGCGAGGATATCACGCTTAAGGATCTGGCCGCGGCGGCAGCCTATTCTCCGTGGCACGCGCTGCGGGCATTTACGGAGCTATTGGGAAAGACGCCATTTGCGTACCTTCGCAGCGTCAGGTTGACGGAGGCCGCGAAGAAGCTGCGGGATTCGGGCGAAAGCATCCTCGACATCGCGTTTTCGTCGGCGTTCGGCTCCCACGAGGGCTTTATCAAAGCGTTCTCCCGGGAATACGCGATGTCGCCCGGCGAATACCGCAAAAACGCGCCCCCGGTCCGCTATTTTTCCTACTACCCGGTAAAAAGCCGAATCAAATCTATTGAAAAGGGAGGAACAGCCATGCAGGGCACAGTGGTTTTTACACAGGTTGTCGAGCGTCCGGCGAGAAAACTGATACTAAAAAGGGGCGTCAAAGCGGCGGAGTACTTCGCCTATTGCGAGGAAGTCGGCTGCGATATTTGGGGGATTCTCGAGAGCATCAAGGGCGCTCTGGGCGAATCGATCGGCCTCTGGCTCCCCGAGGGGATGCGCAAGCCGGGCACTTCGGAGTACTGCCAGGGGGTCGAAATGCCGGCCGATTACTCCGGAGCAATACCGGAGGGCTTTGACATCATTGATCTGCCCCCGTGCAAATACATGGTGTTTCACGGGGAGCCGTTCGAGGACGAAAACTTCGGCGAGGCCATAGAGGTCGTCAGTGACGCGATCAAGCGCTTCAACCCGAAGCATTTCGGCTGGGAGTGGGCGCCGGAGGACGCTCCAAGATTCCAGCTCGAGCCGATCGGGGAGCGCGGCTATGTGGAGGGGCTTCCCGTCCGTGAGTACAGGCGCTGAACAGGAGAGAACGAAAACGGATGCCCGGCTGTAAGGGTATCCGTTTTTTAAGGGCTCTTTGAACGGCAGGCTTTGAGCGCGGTTTTGTCCGCGGCGGGCGGGGCAGCTTGGGGATTTAAGAATTTTTACCGCAAAATAATTGATCTTGGGGGTTGACATAAGCCGCCTAAATGTGTATAATAGCTATCGTCGCGCAAGTCTCGCCGTAAATGAATATGGAGACCCCGCCGTGGGGGCATAGCTCAGCTGGCAGAGCACTTGCCTTACAAGCAAGGGGTCACAGGTCCGAGTCCTGTTGTCCCCACCAAAATCCGGCCCGATAGTTCAGCTGGTTAGAACGCTAGCCTGTCACGCTAGAGGTCGAGGGTTCGAACCCCTTTCGGGTCGCCATTTTTGATTAATCCAACTCCTGTTGTTTTAGTATAAAACGCCTCTGTAGCTCAGTTGGTAGAGCAGGGGACTGAAAATCCCCGTGTCGTTGGTTCGATTCCGACCGGAGGCACCATTTCCCCGCGGATGTAGCTCATCCGGTAGAGCGCCACCTTGCCAAGGTGGAGGTAGCGGGTTCGAGCCCCGTCATCCGCTCCATTAAAAAACACCGAAAAGTCTTTTGGCTTTTCGGTGTTTTTCATTAGTGCACCCTAAAGGGACGGGATATACTATCGTTACAAAAGCTTCCTGTAGTAGAGCCCGCGGGTAAAGCTCCCATTGTACGGTTCCCCGCGCATATAGCTCTCCACCGTTTTTTCGCACTCTGGGCCGGACTCGAATGTAAAATAGAGCGTGACAAAGTCAAGTCCGGACACAGTTTTGTCGCCGAGCCAGAGGGGAACGGAGTTGCAGAGAACGGAATAATTGCGCTCGCCGCAGATGAGGCGAAAGCGGGTGCCGCCCCGGTCCGTGAGAAACGGGAGGCCGTTGCAGTTCTCACAGCCTTTCTCCCCCCGGGAGGGGCAGTTTCTGAAAATCATCAGCGGCAGATAGCCGTACCCGATTACCCCGCGGGGAAGCGTACCGGCGAGGGAAGCGGCGTCGCTTAAATTGATCTCGTAGGACAAAAGCGTGTCGGCAAGGCCGAGGGACGCGTATTTTTCCAGACTCACGCTGTTTAAAATATTAAGCCCGAAGCCGCCGTGCACGGTGAAGCCCAGTCGTTTTGCCAGCCGTATCCCGCCGAGGCCGTCGGCGGAGACATGCCTGAGCCCCAGCGCAGAAAGCTTTAACAGGTCCTTTCGGAGCGCGTCCTCCTTCTCGGGGAAGGTCAGCCTCGGAAGCTCTCCGGTCAGCCTGTCGCCGAAGCGCGATATCAGCCCGGCGTCGATTTGGCTTATGGGCAGCGTCAGCCTGTCCGCGGCGTCGGCACCGTCGAAAAGCTGGGACTTGCTTTCAAGCCTTATCCGAAGCTTCGGCTCCGTGCGGCGTGGCATAACCGCGGGCGGGACGAACGCGCCGGAAAACGGCTTCGGGACGTTTTTTCCCCGTTTTTCCAACAGCTCCTCGAGCGCCTTTTTACGCATAGTGTTCAGGGTCCCCTGGGGGACGAAAAGGGACGGGCTGATGTCGGTTATCAGAGAGCGCAGAGTGAAGGGTGTCCCTCCGGTTCTCGAAAGGCTCCTCTCGGCGAGCGCCGCGTCCGTCCCGGTATTTTTTGCCGGTTCGGGGACGCCGCCCTCGACAAGGACCTGAAAGCTGCCGTCGGTGACCGTGAGGCTTACCGGCGTGTTTTCTTTTATTTTAAGCGCCATGTCAACCGGGACGCGGGAGAGCTCGTTCCGGTAGCCGGAGGAGAGCGCGCCGAGCACGGTGCCGGAGGCCTCCACGTCGTCCCTTGTGCGGTGCCCGAACATATCGAGATCCCGCCTGCCGGTCAGATAACCGTCGGTAAACCCGCTTCTCGAGAAGACCCTGCGCAGGATGTCAAGGTCAGGAGTTTTTCCTTCGACCGCTTCCCGGCACGCCAGCACCGCCGCGGAGACATATTCGGGACGCTTCATCCGGCCCTCTATTTTCAGCGAGCGGACGCCGGCGTCTTCCAGCGCGCGGATATGGGGGATATGGCACATGTCCTTAAGCGAGAGCGCGTAGTTCCGGCTGCCGGATTTGAAATCCAGCCGGCAGGGCTGGGCGCAGAGCCCTCTGTTGCCGCTCCGCTCGCCAAGAACGGAGGAGAGATAGCACTGCCCGGAGACGCACATGCAGAGCGCGCCGTGCACAAAGACCTCGATTTCCATACCGGTCCCGGCGCATATTTTCCGGATTTCGTCCAGCGTCAGCTCCCGCGCCAGCACGACCCTTGATAAGCCGAGCTCCTCGGCCGCCAGAGCGCCCTCGAGGCTGTGGATTGTCATCTGGGTCGAGGCGTGAAGGGGCATTGTCGGGCAGTGGCGGCGAAACAGCTCGGCGGCGGCGAGGTCCTGGACAATCACGGCGTCCGCCCCGCAGGAGGCGATATGTTCGATTTCGTCGTAAAGGGCTCGGAGCTCGGCGTCCCTGACCAGCGTGTTCAGCGTCACATGCACGTTAACGCCGCGGGCGTGGCAGTACGAGACGGCTTTTTCAAGCGCCTCGCCGCCGAAGTTCGCGGCGTTCCGGCGCGCGTTGAACGCGGCGGTGCCGAGATAAACGGCGTCCGCTCCGCTTCTGACCGCCGCGATAAGCTGCTCCTGGCCCCCGGCGGGCGCAAGTATTTCAATTGACATTAAAATCACCATTAAAGAGTATATCACAAAAGCGCGGCGAATGCGACTTACTTAAAGAATGGGAAAAAACGGACCGCGGAAAAACGATATAGACTGTCTTTCCGCGGCTTTGCAAATATATCTGTGCTTTATCTGAGCTTGTCTAGCCTAATGTACGGTTCTCTGCGGCCTTCATGCCAATAATAAAAGGTTCCCGGCCTGCTTACCAGCTCGCATGCAAAGGTGAGAAACGGAATGATCGCGGGGTTCGGCTTCGGTGTATAGACTTTTTTTACCTCGTCGTCAAGCTCAAGCTCGGTGGTATTGATAAGACCGTATTTGGTAAGGAAAGCGACAATGGCCTTGGCTTTTTCCGGCGTGATGCCAAGCTCCTTGACAAAGAGATTTTCAGTAAACCCCTTTTTATCCCGTTTGTGCACAAGCAGGAACGCGTTGAAGATATCCCTGTCCGCAAGCTCAGAAAAGAACTCCGGATAATCCGTTTTTTCGAAGAGCCATTCTGTCCGCTCCGGCGTTTCCGGGAAAAACGCGAAGTACGGCGCGTCTGCGCTGAGCGACATAAGCGATATGAAGCTGTCTTTAAGAACTTGAGAAAACATGTGGTGACAGACGTCTTTTTTACGGAGAACGCCGAGAGCTGTGGACTCCTCGAGCTCAGAGGAACCGCAAAGCGCTCTCTCAACTGCCCAGCAGTACTCAAACGCTTTTTCGGCGCGCTCCTGATCGGAGAGTGAAGAAAAGTATTTCGCGGTGGCCTCCTCGAGGCTGGCGTAGTCGTTGAGCCCGCGGTCAAAAAGCGCGTCCAGGGATACGCCGAAGAAGTCGGCAATCGGCTCGAGCAGCTCGACGTCCGGCACGCCGCCGTTTTTCCATTTGGAAACCGCCTGGGTCGACACTCCGACGGCCTTGCCCAGCTCCTCCTGCGTCACGCCTTTTTCTTTGCGGAGACCGGAAATAACCTCGCCTATCGATTTTTTTGACATATTTTTCGCCTCCATTTAGATTCGGGATCCCGTTGTGTAGAATATACCACAAACGGGGGTTGAATTCAACGGAGGCGAAATTGCCGCGTTTAAAATATTGGTTGATATGCTGCGAATTAGTCAAACGCGGGTTTAAACCCCGACCGTCTCCGCGCCCGGAGGCTGGCCGCTCACCCGAGGTTTTATCAGCGGGCAAAGCCGAACTGCGCGCCTTCGCGGTTCTCGATGTTGAAAAACTCGGAGTTCGTCAGATTGGGATTTCCGATCAGGACGCCGTAATAGGCGCGGGTTCTGAAGTTTCTCGCCGAGATTTTGTCCGTCTCGCCGGGGATGGCGGGGCGGACCGAAACATAATTTACGTCGCCGATTCTCAGCGCGGCCCTCGCGCGGAGGCCGTTTTCGGGGCAGGCGTCCGTGATGCCGTCGATCGAGATATTGTAAATCCGGTTTCCGTCGTGGTTCAGAAGCCTGACGATATGGTGCCCGCCGGTAACATAGGTGTTCACGTTTTTGATTGTAATGTCGTGGATATCGTTTTCACCGTCTATAACCGGGAGGATTTTTTCCTCAAGCCGTCCCGAGAGCGCCGTCAGGGCGACGGAGTCGTCCCCCGTGGTGCCGGTGATGTTTTCAATTGCGATATGGCTGCAGCCCTTCCTGAGATCGACGCCATCCTGATTCGGAACCGCGTTGTCCGCGGAGAAGCTTATATTCGATATATGCCCGTTTAATGCGCGGATGAACGTCATCCCCCACCACCGCGGGTTCGATACTTTCAGGTTTTCAACGGAAAAATTGCGGACGTTCCTGAAAAGAAGCGAGGTGTTTTTCACGATATGCGGAAGCCCGTTTGTTTCGGAGGTTTTCTCGGTGAGTCCGTTCGGCTTACCGCCGTCCAGCTCGGCGTTTTCAAGGCCTATAATACGGATATTTTCGTCCGGTTTCTGCGCCGAGGCGTTCTCCGCGTAGGCGTTTTCGTTTATAACGATATTGCAGAATGTGCCGGCCTCGAGCACTATCCGGCAGGCGACATACAATGTGAAGCCGGAGGGAATGCGAAGTGCGTCCGAAATATGCCACGCGCCGTCTTTTGATTCGTGATTCGGGTCAAGCCTTGCTGTGTTTTTACCGCTTTCTCTCGCGGACCGGATAATGCTTTGGAGATGCTCAAAGTCTGAATTTCCCATATTCTTCTCCTTCGGGTATAAGATGTTCGCCTCGCGGGCGTCAGCGCCCCTTGCTCGCTATATATTCGGCAAGCTTGTCGGGGAAGTTGACGGTCATCCCGTCCGTTCCGATATCGTACATTTTCCGCATTGTTTCCTCGTCCTTTACGCCCCAGGCGCGGACTGACAAGCCTTTCTCCTTGAGACGCGCGACGGCCGCGGCATCGAGGGCGGAGGCATGGGGGCAGAGCTGTTCACCTTCGATCGACAAAAGCCTGCACACGGCGTCATCAGTCAGATCGCGGATCAGGTAGCCGACGGGGATGTCCGGCGCGGCGGCCTTGACCCGCTCGAGGATGGAGAACGAAAACGAGGTGACGACCGTCTTTTTTTCAACTCCGTATTTTCTGATCAGCGCGAGCGTTTCTCTCTCGATGCCTTCCTGCTTTATCTCAATCGCAAAGTATATGTCCCTGTAGCCGAAGCGCCGCAGAAAATCCTCAAAGGATACAAGCCGGTCCGACTTGATTTTGCATCTCTCGTCGGTGACGGTCAACTCGCAAAGCTCGGCGTAGTCGTAATCGGAGACCGGGCCGCTTTTCCCCACCGACTCAAGGGTTTTATCGTGGAAGAGCATTAAAACTCCGTCGCGCGACGCCCTGACGTCGGTCTCGATCCCGTTTGCGCCGCAGGCGAGACCGAGGTAGAACGCGGACAGCGTGTTTCCCGGCGCGTAGGCGCTCGCGCCCCTGTGGGCGTAGTTGATAAAGCGATCCATCTTAATACTCCCTTTCAGGTTTTTGATGACAGGCGGAACACATCAGCGGCCTTGCCAAGCACCAGAATACGGTCGTCCTTATTGAAGACATATTCGGCGCCCGGAAGGGGCATCAGGTTTTCGCCGTTTTTAATCGCGAGGATGTTCACATGGTATTTGGTGCGCACGCAGATTACTCCGATGCTCTTTCCGACCCAGACCTCGGGGATGGCGATTTCGTATACGGAGAAATCGTGCGTGAGCTCGATATAGTCGAATATGTTTTTGGCGCTGTGCCTGATCGCCACCTTTTCGGCCATCTCCCGCTCCGGGTAGACCACCTCGTCCGCGCCGTTTCTCAACAGAAATTTCGCGTGGATGTCGCGGTTGGCCTTCGTGACCACGTATTTCGCGCCGAGGTCCTTTAAAAGCGAGGTAATTTCGAGCGACGCCTGGAAGTTCTCGCCGATAGCCACAAAGCAGATGTCGAAATTGTTGACCCCGAGGCTTCTCAGCACGGACTCCTTGGTGCAGTCTCCGATCTGCGCGTCGGTGAACTGGGGCGCGAGCTCGTCAATGATATCCTGATTTTTGTCGACAATCATTACGTCGTTTTTAAGCTCCATCATTTTCAGGGCGAGATGTCTTCCGAATCTGCCCATGCCGATCACAAGAATTGATTTCATAAAGTCGGTTTTCCTCCGGATGATTTTGTTGTTTATATGCGCTGTGAAGCCGGGCGTGTTATCCGACCAGGATGTTTTCCGACGGTCTGTCGACCGGGATGTGCTCGTGCTTTTCGGCGAAGGACAGGGCCAGCGAGATCCCTCCGACCCTGCCGAAATACATCAGAAGGATCAGTACCACGCGGGATGCAACCGAAAGCGCCGGCGTAATGCCCATCGACAGCCCGACCGTGCCGGCGGCCGAGGCCACCTCGAACAGCGCTTCCAATATCGAAACGGGCTCTATAGCGGCAATAAATAGAGTAGATGCAATCACCGCCGACAGATAGATGAAAACGATCGAACAGGAAAGCCTGATGGTATCGCCCGGTATTTTTCTTTTGAACAGCACCGCGTCGCGCATATGCTTGAATGTGGCCGCGGTCGCGGCGAACAGGACGGAAACCGTGGTCGTCTTGATGCCGCCGGCGGTGGACCCTGGGCTTCCGCCGACAAGCATCAGCAAAACCGTGAGAAGCAGACCGCTCTGGGACATCGCGGAGACGCTGACCGTATTAAAACCGGCCGTCCTCGGCGTGACCGTCGCGAACATGGACGCCATCAGTCTCTGCCAGAAGCCCATGCCCTTAAAGACGCCGTCGGATTCGAAAATCATGAAAAGGACCGTTCCGAGAACCAGCAGCACGGCCGTGGCCGAAAGGGCCATCTTGGAGTGGAGCTTCAGACGCCTTAGCCTGCCGCGGCTGACGATAATATCGCTCCACACGATAAAGCCTATTCCGCCGATTGTGATCAGGGCCATAATGGTGAAGTTTACAAGAGGGTCAGAGGCGTAGGTGGTCAGCGACGAGAACTGCCCGTATTTCCCCATAATATCGATACCCGCGTTGCAAAACGCGGACACAGAATGGAATATGCCGTTGTAGACGCCCCGCCAAAAGCCCATCTGCGGACAGAAGCGGAGCGCGAGCAGCGCGGCGCCGATACCCTCGAAGATAATTGTCCCCAAAGCCGCCTTTTTAACCAGCAGGACGACGCCGCTGACGCTGATCGAGCCGGCGGACTGCCTGATTACGAGCCGTTCCTTCAGCGTGATGCGCTTTTTCAGAAAAACGAGCATCAGCGTTATAAATGTCATAAAGCCCAGCCCGCCGATCTGTATCAGCGTGAGGATCACAAGCTGCCCGAACAGGCTCCAGTGCGCAAAGGTATCGTAGACCACAAGCCCGGTCACGCAGGTGGCCGTTGTGGCGGTGAAGAGCGAGTTGACAAAGGGCGTCCACTCTCCGCTGCGCGACGAAACCGGGAGCGAGAGCAGAAATGTGCCCAACAGTATAATCGCCAGAAAGCCGAGTGCGATAAAGCCGGGATACGTCAGCTTCGGCGCCGATGATTTTTGCATGAAATTGTTTAACCTCCGTGGTTTCATTAACATATATCTGTCATGGAATTACGGATATTATACTCTTTGACATATGGCCTGTCAATGCGACAGGCGAGAGAATTCATGCGTATTGCCGAGATAATAAAAAATAATCACCAAGTAATCTTGAAAAAACTGCGTATAAATGTTTTCATCCGCAACAGTGCGTTTTTTAAGAAACGGGTGAAAATTTTTATGTAGAAAAACGAATTTTACAAATGTAACCTGACGCAAAAAACACCGGGAGAACCCGAAGGTTCCCCCGGTGCAGTTTAGTACGGAACTCAAAAGCGATGCTGGACACGCTTTTCACGGATATTATTTGGAACCGGATTTCCTGATTGCGTAGAGCAGAACCGCGATGCCGGACAACGAGCCGAACAGCGCAATAGCGGTGATAATCGCTTTAGCGCTGCCGATGCCGGAATCAGCGCCGGTATAGGGCGGATTCGGATCGGTAATCGCCGTGACGGAGGTCTCATTGGTGAGCGGAGGCTCCGATGTGGTGAAAACTGCTGTTGTTTCCGTGGTGGTTTCAGCGGGCGTCGAGGTCTCGTCGGTGAACGGTGGCTCCGACGTGGTGAAAACTGCTGTTGTCTCCGTGGTGGTTTCGGCGGGCGTCGAGGTCTCGTCGGTGAACGGTGGCTCCGACGTGGTGAAAACCGCGGTTGTCTCCCTAGTGGTCTCGGTAGGCGCCGTGGTCTCGTTAGTGAATGGGGGCTCCGACGTGGTGAATACTGCGGTTTCCTCCGTGGTGGTTTCGATAGCCGTTGTGGTCTCATCGGTGAACGGGGGCTCCGTCGTGGTGAAAACCGCTGTCGTCTCCCTGGTGGTCTCGGCGGGCGCCGTGGTCTCGTCTGTGTACGGAGGCGTGGTCGTGGTTGCGGCCGTGGTCGTTGTGACGGCTGTAGTCGTTTCCTTTACGAATTTGCCATAGCAGTAATGGCTGTAAGCGCCGTCAATCGTCATGGTCAATTTGCCGGAAACGGTTGAAACTGTCACCCTGGCATCGTATTTGCCGCCGCTCCCCGTGTAATTCAACACTTCTTTGAGAATGAAATCCCTGTCTGTGGTGAATACAATACCGTCGCTGGTGGAGTTAAGAATCGATGGGTCTTTGTCGCCGATTTTGCTTTTCAACGCCTCCCTGTCCGCGGCGTTCAAATCGTTTTTCAGCCAGATAACAGCGCCTTTCGCCTGCTTGATCACGACAAAATCGATGTCTTCAACGCTGAAAGCGTTTTCGCCTGAGGAGGAATCGACCTTCTTCCACGTGTCGCCGTCGATGTCGATTGCGAGGACCGCGATGGAAGAGAGGGCCGTAAAGCAGAGCACGGCCAGAATGATCGCTGAGAGCTTTTTGAGCATGCCTTTTTTGTACAACATTTTTCATTACTCCTTTAGTGATGGCTGTAAAATGAAAATGCGGGAGCGGGACTGCTGTGGCAGGGCTTTGATACCGCTCACAAAGCTTTGCGCCGCGCCTTATTTATTTTACAGGAGGTTGGATAATGAAATATGTTGCAGCCGAACGGGCATAGCGGCGGGGAGAGCAGAAAACCTCCCGCTGCCTTAGCCTCTGGCTTTGCGTCCCCGCCTTTCGGCGGGTTTGCCTTTTGAACATGTTCCAGTTATTATATTTTTGCGTTTTCCGCTTCTTTAAGCGGGCTTTGAAATACGTTCCTCCAAATTATATCGCATGTCCGTACCAGATAATATTATACAGGATTCCTGCGAAAATGCAATAGATTTTTTTGTTGTATTAAGGGTATAATTAAAAAAATTATCGTTGCAGGACAGCCAAACTTAAGATAATGCTATTCACCTTAAGAGAGCGATGATTCTTTCCACCGCGATTTTAATATGTTCGGCGAGCGGAAGCTCGGGCGCAGCCACGACCAGGCTGCACCTGTTGATCGGCACGAGGACCTTGACGGCGCGGCTCTGGCAGATTGCCTGCGCCATCGCGGGAGTTACCTCGCCGAGAAACGAATCCGCCGCGACAATGCCGATCGGACCGGTTATTATATCCGCCTGCCGGGAGGCGACGATAACCGGGTTTTCGCCGGTAGCGCCGAAATCGGCGCCTGCTTTCAGCATCGCGCCTGTGGCGGACGCGTTCGTACCCACCGCGATTATTTCACAGCCGGGCGCTCTGTTTTTAATAAGCTCGGTTAAAAGGCTGCCGATCTTTCCGCCCTGTCCGTCGATGACGGCGATTTTCATACTTTATTCCCCGCTTTCCGCGCCGAATTAACAACAATATTCTACCACATATTCGCCCCGGGAGCAAACCGGTTTAATATGGAAGCTTGCGCGAATTATACGGACAAAATTGTTGAAATTGATTTAAAGTATGCTATAATAAACAGGAACAGAATATATTTCCATCCATGAATCGAGGTATGGACTATGGCGGTCAAGGGCTATACAAACAGCGAGCTTGCGGAGAAAAAACAGGAAAAGCTGGTAAGGCTCACATGGATTATCGGCGCGCTGCAGCTTGCGCTTATCGCGGCAAACGTCGTTCTCGCTCTGTTGCATCTGGGCGCCATTGTGGCGATCGGCTCCGCCGTAATCTACATAGTCATTCTAGGCATCTATATCCGGGGAGCGGATATGCTTTCCGACCAGGGTTATCCTAAAATCAGGAGGATAAAAACCTTTAAGCTAATCAGCATAGTGCTGTTTGCGGTATCATTCTGCCTCGGCCTGTTTTCAAGCATGCAATAGAGGTTTCCCGCAGTAAATCATATAACAAAAAAGGTAACCCGCGAATACAGATGAAAAGCGAGCTTGCGTACTATGAGACATTTCCGAAGCTTCTTCCCGTCGACAAAACGAGGACTATTTCCCGGTCCACGACGCGCTCTTCGAGGAGGAGGGCCGGCTTATGGCGGAGGCCTATCTAGGGAGCGCGGAGGCTGTAAGGCTTCTGGAAGAGATCTCGGGCGGGACGGCGGCGTACCTTGACCGCTGCTATCACGGATAATCAGATAAACAAGTTTAAATATTGATAATCAATAATGTGGAGGTAAATTAAAATGAAACTTGGCGTATTGACCGTACTCCTCGGCAATAAACCTTTGAAGGAAGCGCTCAGCTACCTGAAGTCCCTCGGCGTCGAGACAATTGAGCTCGGCTGCGGCGGGTATCCCGGAAAGGCTCACTGCGACCCGGCGGTACTCTTAAACGACAAAGCGGCATTTGACACGTTTAAAAAGACGATTGACGAGTCAGGGCTCTCGATTTCCGTGCTCTCCTGCCACGGCAACATGGTTCACCCGGACAAGAAAATTGCCGACGGTTTTATCTCGGACTTCAAAAACGCGGTGCTGCTGGCGGAAAAGCTGGGCATCGACACTGTGGTCACGTTCTCCGGCTGCCCGGGCGACCATCCGGGAGCGAAGTATCCGAACTGGGTCACCTGCCCCTGGCCTGACGATTTCCTCGCCGTGCTGAAATACCAGTGGGACGAGGTGCTGATTCCCTTCTGGCAGGATATGGTCAAGTTTACCCGTGCGCACGGGGTTACGAAGATCGCCTTCGAGATGCACCCGGGCTTTTGCGTCTACAACCCGGAGACGCTGCTTAAGCTGCGCAAGGCTGTAGGTCCGGACATAGGCGCGAATTTCGACCCGTCCCATCTGGTCTGGCAGGGTATGGACCCGGTGGCGGCGATCAGGGAGCTCAGGGGCTGCATTTACCACTTCCACGCGAAGGATACTAAGATCGACGAGTACAATAAGGCGAGAAACGGCGTCCTCGACACGAAGCATTACGGCGACGAGGCGAACCGCTCATGGGTGTTCCGCTCGGTCGGCTACGGCATGCCGGAGCCGGTCTGGCGCGGGATGATGAGCGAGCTTGTGCTCGCGGGCTACGAGGGCTCGATTTCTATCGAGCACGAGGACAGCCTGATGGCGCCGGAGGAGGGCCTCGAAAAGGCCGTCGCGCTCCTTAAAGGCGTTATTATCAAGGCCGGCAAGCCAAAGGAAATGTGGTGGGCTTAAAGCTCCGTCAGGTGCAAAGAAGCAAGCGAAGGCGTCCGATCATGTCGGACGTCTTCTTTTTCGCTATTAGCGAAAACACGGCTGTTTCCGCCCGGGTATGCCGATAGATATTGCTTTTCCTGGCTTAAAATGGTAATATATACAAATAGAATGCGCATGTGCTTCTGTGCATGTGTCGAAAAAACGCCTTTGGAGGAAACGCAGTGTTTTTAAAGTCGCTTGAGCTGTTCGGTTTCAAATCGTTCCCGGATAAAATAAAAATCGAATTCGGAAGCGGCATGACGGGTATTGTCGGACCGAACGGCAGCGGAAAATCCAATATTTCCGACGCGATACGCTGGGTGCTCGGCGAACAGTCCTCCCGCCTCCTCCGAGGCAACCGAATGGAGGACGTTATTTTCGACGGGACCGAGAAGAGGAACCCGCTCGGTTTCGCCGAGGTGATTTTGACTATAGACAATCAAAAGCGCACGATCGGCATGGACTGCGACGAGATTACGGTCTCGCGCAGATACTACCGCTCGGGCGAGAGCGAATATATGATAAACAAAAAGCCGGTGCGCCTTCGCGACGTGTACGAGCTTTTCATGGACACCGGTCTCGGCAGAGACGGCTACTCGATTATCGGACAGGGCAGAATCGACGAGATACTGTCCCAGAAAAGCGAGGACAGACGCGAGATATTTGAAGAAGCCGCCGGAATATCGAAATACCGGGCGAGGAAGGAAGAGGCCGAGCGGAAGCTCGAAAGCGCCTCGGAGAATCTCGTCAGGCTGACCGACATCACAAACGAGCTCGCGCTCCAGATCGAGCCGCTAAAGAAGAAGGCCGAAAAGGCCGCGCTTTTTTTAAAAATCCACGACGAGCTGCGTGAGCTTGAGATAGATCTCTGGGTCGCCCGGATATCCTCGCTGAAAACCGAGATCAATAAGCTTTCGGGCGGGATCAAGATCACGGAGCTTCTGCTCTCGGAGTCGAAGACAAAGCTTGAAAAGCTGTACGCGGAGTCAGAGGATACCGCCGCGCAGCTCACCCGGCTTGACGCCGACGCCGAAAAGGCTAGAAGCGATCTCCGGGAGACCGAGAGCGCGCTCTCAAAGGAGGAGAGCGCCTCCGCCGTGTTGAAAACGGAGATCGCAAACGACACGGAACGCGCCGAGCGTATCACCCGGGAGCTCGCCGAGCGCGACAACAGGGACGAATCGCTCCGGGCCCGCCTTGTGGAGCGGGAGGCCGAGCGCGCAGCCGCGGAGCAGAGCATAGAAAAACTGAACGCGGAGCTTGACGCGCTGATTGAGAACGCCGGAAAGTCGGCGAACGCCATCGACGATCTTGACACAAAGCTCTCCGGCCTGCGGGCGATGGAGACCGTGCTCTCGATGAACGCCTCGGACGCGCAGACTGAGCTGGCCTCTGCCAGGACAAAGATAGAAGAGCTGCGGGCGCGCTGCGACGAGCTTGAAAAAAACGCCGAGGCGTCTGAGGAGGAGCTTTCCAGGGAGAAAGCGCTGGGCGAAAAGCTTGCGTCCGACATCGCCGCGCAGCAATCCAAGCTCTCCGATGCCGAAAACGTGATCAGCGGCTACGCGCTGATGGTCAAAAACCGCGAGGCGCGCTTTAACAAGGAAAATGACGATAAAACGGCCGTGATGGCCGAGATGAACGCCGCGTCCTCGCGGCTGAATATGCTCAAAGACCTTGAGCGGGAGTACGAGGGGTACTCGAAATCCGTCAAGACCGTGATGCAGATTGCGGACAGGGGCGGGCTTTCGGGTATTATCGGAACGGTCGGAACCCTTTTGAAGGTTCCGGACGCCTACGCGATCGCCGTGGAGACGGCACTTGGCGGCGCGCTGCAGAACATCGTAACGGAGACAGAGGAGAACGCCCGCGAAGCGATCGATATTTTAAAGGAAAGAGACGGCGGCAGGGCGACGTTTCTGCCCGTCTCGTCCGTCAAAGGCGCAAGGCTGAATGAGAGCGGCCTCGACAGCCAGGAGGGGTACATCGGTATCGCCGTCGACCTCTGCGGGTTCGATAAGAAGCTTGAGGGCGTGTTCTGCCAGCTCCTAGGGCGCACCGTGATCGCCGACAGGCTGGAAAACGCAATCAAAATCGCGCGCAGATTTTCGCAGCGTTTCCGGATCGTCACCCTCGACGGGCAGGTGATCAACGCGGGCGGCGCGATTACGGGCGGCAGCACGGCGAGAAGCATCGGCATTCTGTCTCGGGCAAACGAGATTGAGCGGCTGACGGAAAAGCTTAAAGACCTCGCCGAGAAGAAAAAATCCGCCGAGGCGAGGACCGCTGAAGCCCAGAGGATGCTGACCGGAGCGAGATACAGCTTAGAGCAGGCCTCCGGCGAGAAGCGCGAGGCGGAGGACGCGCTGCTGGCGCTGAAATCCACCCAGGCGCAGCAGCAGCTGCTCTACGACAGCCTGTTTTCGAGAAAGGCGGCGGTGGAGGAGGAAAAAGGCCGCGCCCTGCAGAGGATTGCCGAGATGGAAGCCGAGTGCGGAAAGCTTGAGGCGAAGGTCGCGTCAATCAACGGCGAGATAGAAGTCCGGAGGGCGGAGGCGGAAACCCTTTCCAAGGGCAGGGAGAGCGAGGCCGCGAAAAACGCCGAGCTCGCCGCGAAAATTACAGCGAAGCGCGTCGAGCTCGCGGCGGCGGAGGCCTCGAAAAAGGCCGTGGAAAAATCGATAGAGGAAGTAAACGAGCTGATCTCAAACGCAACGGAGGACAGGGCGGCGCGGGAGAAGGAGCTTTCGGACATCAACGAGAAAATCAGGCTCGAAAAGCTCAGGCTTTACGAGCTTGATGAAAAAATCCGAGTGTTCAAAACCGCGGTGACCCTCAAGGAAGAGGCGATCAACGGGATCGTCTCGGAGCGGTTTGAGCTCGAATCGAAAAGAAGCGGGTTGGACGCGGATATCCGCAGGGCGAACGACAGCATTCTCAACACCGAGCGGGAGCTGAACCGCCTGACCGGCAAAAAAACCGCCTGCGAGGACGAGATAAAAAATATCGGCGACAAAATGTGGGAAAGCTATGAGCTGACGCCCGGCGAAGCCGCCGAGCGCGCGAGACCCGTCGACAATGTCTCCGCGGCGCAAAAGCGCGTCGCTGAGCTGAAAAGCAGAAAAAAATCCCTCGGCGACGTAGACTTGGGCTCGGTGGAGGAGCTTAAAAAGGTCACCGAGCGCTACGAATACCTCTCGTCACAGAAAAGCGATATCGAAAAATCCTCGGCCGAGCTGGAAAAGCTGATCGATGGGATTACGGACGAGATGAAAAACCTGTTTACGGACGTTTTCACCCAGATCAACAGCAATTTCGGAGTGACCTTCAGGGAGATGTTCGGGGGAGGCAGCGCGGAGCTTATTCTGGAGGACCCGACCGACGTTTTGAACTGCGGAATCGAGATCAAGGTCTCGCCTCCGGGGAAAAGCGTAAAATATTTAAGCCTTTTGTCCGGAGGCGAAAAGGCGCTCGTCGCCATCGCGCTGTATTTCGCGATTTTGAAAGTACACCCGTCGCCGTTCTGCGTGCTGGACGAAATTGACGCCGCGCTGGACGAGGTCAACGTCGCGCGCTTCTCGGCCTATGTCAAGAAGCTGACGGAGAACACCCAGTTCATTCTGATGACCCACCGCCGGGGGACGATGGAGGCTGCCGACAAGCTCTACGGCGTGACGATGCAGGAAAAGGGAATTTCAAGGCTGATTACGGTGGATTTGGACGAAATCGACCGCCGGATTCTGAAAAACGGCTCGGAGAAGAAAATGATATAACAATAGAGGTGCGGTATGGGCTTTTTTGAAAAAATAAAATCTGGGCTTAAAAAGACGAGGGACAGCCTAGGCGCGATGCTCGCCCCGGTTTTCAGCGGGTCAAGGCGCGTGGACGAGGCGCTGCTGAATGAGCTCGAGGAGGCGCTGATTCTCGCCGACTTGGGCGTGGAGTGCACCGGGAGCGTAATGGAAAGGCTCAGAGCGGTAATTAAAGAGCAAAAGCTCTCCGAAGGCGCGGAGGTCAAGGCCGCGCTTAAAAATATACTGAAGGAGAAAACCGCAGGGAGCGGAGCGCCGCTGAATCTGTCGACCAAGCCGTCGGTCATACTGGTGATCGGCGTCAACGGCGTCGGCAAAACCACAACTATCGGAAAGCTCGCGGGGCTTTTAAAAAACGACGGAAAAAGCGTGCTCCTTGCCGCAGCGGACACCTTCAGGGCCGCCGCCGCGGACCAGCTTGAGATCTGGGCGAAGAGAGCCGGCGCGGACATTGTCCGGAGGGACGAGGGCGCCGACCCGGCCGCCGTCGTCTACGACGCGATAAGGGCCGGGGTGGCCCGGAACGCGGACGTGATCATCTGCGACACCGCCGGAAGGCTCCACAACAAGGCAAACCTAATGAACGAGCTCTCGAAGATCAACAGGATCATCGACCGCGAGCTGCCCAACTGCGCAAAAGAGGTGCTGCTGGTAATCGACGCGACGACCGGGCAGAACGCCCTCGTCCAGGCCGCCGAGTTCAAGCAGGCCGCCGGTGTCACCGGCGTCGTGCTGACGAAGCTTGACGGCACGGCAAAGGGCGGCATCGTAATCGCGATATCTGACGTTCAGAAGCTGCCCGTGCGGTTCGTCGGCGTAGGCGAGCAGATGGACGACCTTATGCCGTTCGACGCGGACGCGTTTGTAGACGCGATACTGTGAGCCCATCCGCCTATAAATACATGATTGAGAAGGAATAAATATGAGAGAAGGAAGACAAAACGACGCGCTCAGGCCGGTTAAATTTACCGTCGGCTGGTCCGAGTTCCCGGCGGGAAGCGTTTTGATAGAGACGGGAAAGACTCGCGTTCTCTGCAGCGCGACGGTGGAGGAGAGAGTCCCGCTGCACCTGCTGGGCACGGAGAGCGGCTGGGTGACCGCGGAATACGCGATGCTCCCGGCGGCGACGGCGCAGAGGACCCGGCGCGACATTTCAAATCTGAAGCTGGCGCCGCGCTCGGCCGAGATCCAGCGCCTTGTGGGCAGAGCGCTCCGGAGCGTAACGGACCTTAATCTGCTGACCGGGAAGACGGTCACGATCGACTGCGACGTGCTCCAGGCGGACGGCGGCACGCGCACCGCGTCGATCACCGGCGGCTTTCTCGCGCTGTGGCTGGCCTGTGAAAAGATGAAGGTTGCCGGCGCAATCGCGGAAAATCCGGTGCGCGAGGAGGTCGCGGCGGTATCGGCCGGCATCGTGGACAGCGAGCTTCTGCTTGACCTGGATTACCCGGAGGACAGCGCTGCGCAGGCGGACTTCAACATGGTTATGACCGCTTCCGGCAGGATTATCGAGCTGCAGGGGACGGGGGAGAAGAGCCCGTTTACTCGCGAAGAGCTCGAGAAGCTGCTGGACCTCGGCGCAAAGGGCATCAAGGAGCTCTGCGACTTGCGCCGGGCGTATATGATTCTTTGAGCGGGGTGCTGTTTTGGAAAACAACGCTTTTGTGCGGCCGACAAATATTTTTGTCGTCGCTACGAATAATGGAAAAAAGCTCGCCGAGATGAAGCGGCTGTTGGCAGATTTCGGAATATCGGTGATTACCCTCGCCGACGCCGGGGTCACATCCTCCCCCGAGGAGACCGGCAAAAGCTTCAGCGAGAACGCGCGCATCAAGGCCTACGCGGCGTGCGAGGCGGCGGGGATGCCCGCGATTGCCGACGATTCCGGCCTCTGCGTAGACGCGCTTGGCGGCGAGCCGGGCGTATGCTCCGCCCGCTTCGGCGGAGAAGACCTGGACGACGGCGCGAGGACCGCGCTGCTGCTTGAAAAAATGAGAGATGTGCCGGAGGGCATGCGGACCGCGCGTTTCAAATGCGTAATCTGCGCGGCGTTCCCGAACGGGGACCACATCGAAGCGTCAGGCTCCTGCGAGGGAATGATTCTGTTCGCGCCTGAGGGCGAAAACGGCTTCGGTTACGATCCGGTGTTTTCGGGGGAGACCGGCGTTTCGTTCGGGCTGCTGCCGCCCGAAGAGAAGGACAAGATTTCGCACCGCGCGAGGGCGCTCGCGGTTTTCCGGGAAAGGCTCGCGTCCTATCTGGAAGAGCAGGCAACAAAGAACACTTAATCTGAATAAGGATGGTCGTTACTATGCTTACCAGCAAACAGAGGGCGTTTCTGCGCTCGAAAGCGAACGGTTTCGCGCCGGTCACCCAGGTGGGAAAGGACGGCATTTCCCCCGCGCTGATCTCGCAGGTCGAAACGGCGATCCGCGTGCGCGAACTGATTAAGCTGCACGCGCTCCCCAACAGCGGGTATACGGCGCGGGAAGCCTGCGACGCGCTGTGCGCGGCGGTGCACGCCGAGCCCGTGCAGGTCATCGGCAGTATGTTCGTAATCTTTAGAAAAAAAGAAAAAGATTCCGCATACGAGATATAAAAGAAAGCTGATGCGGGCAAAATGGAAAATAGACTGAAAATAAAAAAACTGGGCGTTCTCGGGGGGACGTTCGACCCGCCCCATAAGGGGCATATCAGAGCTGCGATCATCGCGGCGGATACGCTCGGCCTTGACAAGGTGCTGCTGATTCCGACAAACATCCCTCCCCATAAGCATACGGAGGGGCGCTCGGCCGCGCCGGAGCAGCGGCTTGAAATGACGGAGATCGCGGCGAGGGCGGATAAAAGGCTTAAGGCGGACGGGCGCGAGATCGCCCGGGGCAGCGTGAGCTACACCTATCTCACGGTCTCGGAGCTGAAAGATGAGTACCCGGCCGCCGAGCTCTGGCTGATCTGCGGGACGGACATGTTCCTTACAGTTCAAAAATGGCGCCGCGCGGAGGAATTCCTGAAAAGGGTCTCCCTCGCCGCGGTGCCGAGGAGCACCGGTGACACGGAAGCGCTTGTCAAACAAGCGGAATATCTTAAAAAAGAGTACGGCGTGCGCGCGACTGTGATCGAGTGCGAACCGATAGAAGTCTCCTCCAGCGGGATAAGGGACCGCGCCGGCGGCCCGGAGCTTTTGCCGGAGGGCGTTTACGCCTATATCGCCGAAAACAGGCTTTATTGTTTAAAAAAACAGATTGAAAAGCCGTCGGAAAAGAGTTATAATTATTGACCGTAACTATCGCGGCAAAAGCGGTAAGTCTTAATTGTGAGCGCTTAAACCGGCGCGGGAGTCTATTATATGAGAAATTTTAGTGAAGATGAGAGAAACGGCGGAAAACGCAGCAAAGGCAAGGCGATTATAGGGCTGCTGACGGTGCTGATCATCGTCGGAGGCTTTATGGCCGCCGCATATCACTTTAACCTGTTCGGCGGGAACGGAAAAAAGCCGGATATCGGCTCGGACGGGAGCGCGGCAACGCTTGATACCGCAAGCGGAGGCGTCACGGATCCGCCGGGTGGGCTTACGCGCCGCGACGGGGTGTATACATTCCTCTGCTTCGGCGTCGACAAGAGCGGTATGCACACCGACGTCATCATGGTGGTTTTGTTCGACACAAACGAAGGCAAGATCAACGTACTGAACATTCCGAGGGACAGCTACAGCAACGCGAATACGCGGAGCAGCGCATATAAGCACATCAACCTCGCCTACGCGTACGGAGGGCTGGATCAGCTGAAATACGAAATTAAAAACCTTATAGGCTACAGCGTTGACCGTTATGTCAAGATCGACATGGACGGTTTTGTCAAGGTCATCAATTATATCGGCGGCGTGGAGTTCGATGTTCCGCAGAACATGTACTATACTGACGAATCGCAGAATCTACATATCAATATTAAGGCCGGGCTGCAGACGCTGAACGGCGAGCAGGCGCTCAAGCTCTGCAGATACCGCTCATACCCGGGCGCGGATATCACGCGCATCGAGGTCAGAAGCGATTTCCTCAAGGCGGCCGCGGAGCAGGTTTTAAGCTCCAAGTTTGTCTCGAAGGCCGCGGAGCTCGCCGGGACTATGTTCGACAATGTCACGACGGACATGTCGCTGGACGATATGGTCTGGTTCGCGAAAAAAGCCGTCACGGTCAAGGCAAGCGATATCAGTTTTTACACGATGCCCGGCGGACCGGCAAACGATTCCGGCATGTGGATACCGTACCACGACGCGCTGCTTGAAATGCTCAACGAGAATTTCAACCCGTTCACGACGCCGATTCCAAGCATCAATATCGTATCAAGAAGTGAAAATAAAGGAAAATAATACAGAAATAATACAGAGGTGATATTATTTGACGCCGGAAGAAACAGTAAAGCTGATTATTGAAGCCCTCAGGGAGAAAAAGGGAGAGGATATCTCCGTTCTCTCGGTGACGAATCTGACTACGCTCGCGGATTACTATGTGATCTGCACGGGCAACTCCAACACTCATATCCGCGCGCTAGCCGAGGCCGTCGAGGAAAAACTGTCCAAGAACGGCGTTGAGCCCAGGGGCAGAGAGGGCATGCGCGCCGCCAGCTGGGTGCTCCTCGATTACGGCAGCGCGGTGACGCATATTTTCAAAGGCGACACGAGGAGCTTTTACGCGCTTGAGCGCTTATGGGGAGACGCCGGGAAAATAGACCCGGACGAATTCTTTAAAACAGAGGATAGGAAGGCCTGAAAAACGGGCCGGAGTCCGCGAAAGGACAGACTTTGTAATGAATTACCAGGACCATAAAAAAATAGACAAGAAATGGCAGGATATCTGGTACAATAGCGATGTTTTCGAGGCGAAAAACAACAGCGACAAGAAGAAATTCTACGCGCTGATCGAGTTTCCGTACCCGTCGGGAGCCGGTCTCCACGTGGGACACACGCGGCCCTATACCGCCCTGGACGTTATCGCGCGCAAGTACCGGATGGACGGGTATAACGTGCTTTTCCCGATCGGGTGGGACGCGTTCGGTCTGCCGACCGAGAATTACGCAATTAAGAACAAGATTCACCCTGAGATCGTGACAAAAAACAACATAGAACGCTTCAAGGAGCAGTGCAAATCGATCGGCTACAGCTTCGACTGGTCCCGGGAGATCAATACCACCGACCCGGAGTACTACCGCTGGACGCAGTGGATATTCCTGAAGCTCTTCGAGCACGGCCTCGCATATAAAAAGCGCATGAGCGTGAACTGGTGCACCTCCTGCCTCTGCGTCCTCGCCAACGAGGAGGTCGTGGACGGCGTATGCGAGCGGTGCGGCAGCCCGGTGATACACAAGGAAAAAGAGCAGTGGATGCTCAAAATCACCCAATACGCGGACCGGCTCATAGAAGGGCTTAAAAACGTAGATTATATAGACAGGGTAAAAACCCAGCAGATCAACTGGATAGGCCGCTCGCACGGCGCGGAGGTCGATTTCGAGACGAGCGAGGGAGACACGCTCCGAGTCTACACGACCCGGCCGGATACGCTGTTCGGCGCCACCTACATGGTCATATCGCCGGAGCACCCGCTGATTGACAAGTGGGCGGATAAGATCAGAAACATCGCGGATGTAAGGGAATACAGGGCAAAATCCGCCGCCAAGAGCGATTTCGAGCGCACCGAGCTTTCCAAGGAAAAGACGGGCGTCCGGCTCGAAGGCGTGACGGCAACCAACCCGGTCAACGGCAAGGGCATCCCGATTTACACGTCGGACTATGTGCTGATGTCCTATGGTACGGGCGCGATCATGGCCGTCCCGGCCCACGACACGCGCGACTATGAATTCGCAAAGAAGTTCGGCCTGCCGATCGTCGAAGTGGTCGCCGGAGGGGATATTGCCAAAGAGGCGTTTACCGACTGCGAGACGGGCGTGATGGTCAACTCGGGCTTCCTGGACGGGCTATCCGTGGAGGAGGCCAAGAAGAAGATCACCGCCTATCTGAAGGAGCAGGGCAAGGGCGAGCCGAAGGTCAATTACAAGCTTCGCGACTGGGTCTTCTCGCGCCAGCGCTACTGGGGCGAGCCGATACCGATCGTACACTGCGACCGCTGCGGCTATGTTCCCCTTAAGGAAGAGGATCTGCCGCTGCGCCTGCCGGCGGTGGAGAGCTACGAGCCCACCGAGACGGGCGAATCGCCGCTCGCAAAGATAACGGACTGGGTCAACACCACCTGCCCGCGCTGCGGCGGCCCGGCTAAGCGCGAAACCGACACGATGCCCCAGTGGGCGGGCTCGTCATGGTACTTTTTAAGGTACACCGACCCGCACAACAAAAACGAGCTGGCGTCGAGGAAGGCCCTTGAGCAGTGGACTCCGGTCGACTGGTACAACGGCGGCATGGAGCACACGACGCTGCACCTTCTGTACTCCCGCTTCTGGCACAAATTCCTCTTCGATATCGGCGTCGTTCCCACCGACGAGCCGTATAAAAAGCGCACCAGCCACGGCATGATCCTCGGCGAGGACGGGGAGAAAATGTCCAAGAGCCGCGGCAACGTGATCAACCCGGACGACATCGTCAGGGAGTACGGGGCGGACACGCTGCGCCTGTACATCATGTTCATCGGCGATTTTGAGAAGACCGCCGTATGGCAGCAGAGCGCGGTCAAGGGCTGCCAGCGCTTCATCGACAAGGTCTGCGCCCTCGGGGACCACGTGATTCCCGGCAACGCCTACAGGCCCGAGTTTGAGACTCTGTTCCACCGGACGATTAAAAAGGTCACGGTGGATATAGGGGCAATGAAGTTCAACACGGCAATCGCCGCGATGATGAGCCTTGTCAACGCAATCAGCGACGCCGGAGGGCTGATCAACACCGCCGAGTACATTACGCTTCTGACGCTTCTGAACCCGTTCGCGCCCCATATCACTGAGGAGCTCTATGAGCCGTTCGGCAAAGGGCTGCTCGCCCGGGCGTCGTGGCCGACATACGACGAGGCGAAGACGACGGAGGCCTCCGTCGAGATTGCCGTCCAGGTCAACGGCAAGCTCCGCTCGACGGTGACGGTGCCCAGGGACTGCGAAGATGAGACCGCGAGGACCGCCGCGCTCGGAGACGCGAAAATCGTTTCCGCCCTCAGCGGGATGAACATCCTGAAGGTCATAGTCGTCAAAAATAAGATCGTCAACATTGTCGCAAAGCCGAAATAAGCCCTATACCGGCGGCTTTGCGCCCATCTGACGATATGACCCGGATATAAATATCAATATTCTGTTAATTAGGTTGCCGAATCTTGACAAATGTTTGGCGTTCGTGTATAATAATAAAGCAGGTAAGAGGGACGAATCATATCCCGCCTACCGTAAGCCGACAAACCTATGACGACGCGCCAAAATGCGCAAGCGGGGGGAGGGATAACCGTGTCAGAAGTCCATCTGAAGGAAAATGAATCATTGGACAACGCGCTTCGCAGATTTAAACGCAGCTGTGCGAAGTCGGGTGTTTTATCCGAGCTCCGTAAAAGAGAGCACTATGAAAGCCCGAGCGTGAAACGCCGCAAGAAAGCGGAGGCAGCGAGGAAGAAGAAGTACCGCTAAAGACCGACAAGCATAAATGCATAACTGCATAACTGCATAACTGCATAAAATTTAAAATAGAAGAGGATGCGGATGTAATTGACAACCGCACCCTCTTATATTTTTTAGCGGGAAGCCCGAACCAGCGCGCTTTGTCTCCCGATTATCCGTTATTTTCACGCTTGACAAGCAGACGTGGTTATGATATCGTAACGCAGTGTTCGCAATTAAGCAAAAAAGAAGGCGCGTTTATGAAGCTGATCTCGCCCGTAAAATACGTAAAAAACCGCGTAGCCGGCCTCTGGCCGCCGGTTTACGACGCGCTGTTCGAAGACTCCGACGGCGGCGCGGTCAGCCGGAGAGGCATGCTTTTCGGAAACTATTTCGCCTCCATTGCCTCCACGCTTGTGTCGGGCATCTATTTTACCGGGCTCTTAATCGCAATGAACGCGGGAGACGCCTACATAGGCTATATCACGGTGGCGACAACGGCCTGCGGGTTTATTCAGATGCTCTCGCCGGTCGTCCTGGAGCGGATGAAAAAGCGAAAGACCTTTCTTTTATGTCTCCGCGCGGTATATTACCTCATCAACATCTTCGTGCTGGGCGCGGTGCCGGTGCTCCCGTTTTCGCACGGCCTGAAGCTCTGGCTGTTCATGGCGGCCGTGATACTGATGAATCTGGTCAGCTCGTTTGCGTCGCCCGGATATTCGATCTGGCATATGCAGTGCCTGCCCGAATCGAAGCGTGCGCGGTTTTTTTCGATATCGTCGGTCACCGGCTCGATCCTCTCGGCTCTGGCGACCTTCTCGGCGGGCTTACTTGTGGACGGCTTTGAAAAGAGCGAAACCGAGTTTGGGGGGATATCCCCGATGATTTCGGCCGTGCTGGTGCTCCGGGGGCTCGCCCTTGTCGCCGCGGTTCTCGAATTTTATTTTTTCATGAAAATCAGGGAGCAGCCGTACCTGCAGACCCCGGAGGCCCAAAAGGGCGGCGGAATCGGCGTGCTTCTGATCCCGCTTAAGGACAGGAAGTATCTGGCGACGGCCTCGGTGGCGTTTTTGTGGACCTTCGCGACGGCGATCATCGGCTCGTATTACAGTGTCTACCTTCTGCAGGACTTGAAGATATCCTACGCGTTTTTATCCTCGCTGAGCGTCGTCGCGGTCCCGCTGTCAATAATCTTTACGCCGGTATGGGCCGGCATCATCAGACGCACCTCGTGGCTCAGAGCACTTTACATGGCGATGTTTTTTTACGCGTTTGCCTATCTCGGCAATGTGTTTGTCACAGCGAAAACCGCGCTGATCGTCTACCCGGCGATTGTCGTATGGTGCTACCTGTTCTCGCCGGGGGTGGGCCTGGTTTTCTCGAACCTCCCATATCTTAAAATGCCCGAGAGCGGCCGCACTGCGTATCTCGGGTTCTACTCCACGGTGAACAGCCTCGCAAGCGTCCTCGGCGCGTATCTGGGCACGCTGATTATCACCGCGACGCCGGACCTGAAGCTTAAGCTGTTCGGCTTTACAATGGTGAACAAGCAGTATATCAACCTGCTCCAGTTCGCGCTAATTCTCGGAATCGCGTTCTACGTCCGCGCGCTGCAGCGGCGGGACGCTGCAAAGGAAACGGCGGAATCAGATAAAGCGAAGGAAAAATTGGTAGAAGCCGGATCAATAGAATAGAAAAGAATAGAAAAGCGGCTGACGTAAAATGTATTGACAGCATTTTGCGTCAGCCGTTTCATGCTTTCGGGTTAAGCCGAAAGTGCGTTAGGTGTAATGCCGTTTCAGGCCGGTTCGCCACGAAACCCCGCGGGACGAAAAGTTTTGCATTTCGGGGAAAATATGGTATAATATTAAGGTATCTTGTAAACGGAAATCTTAATCAACGGACCGCTATATACAGATAATAATAATGTCATTTGCGCACATTAAACGAAATGAGAGAGAACCGATGAAAGAAAAATTCTATATCACAACGGCGATCGCGTACACCTCGCGAGTGCCGCATATCGGAAACACCTACGAGGCGATTCTTGCGGACGCGATTGCCCGGTATAAAAGACTGACCGGGTACGACGTGTTTTTCCTGACCGGGACGGACGAGCACGGGGAGAAGATTCAGAAGCAGGCCGAGGAGGAGGGCGTCACTCCCAAGGAGCATGTGGACAAGATCGCGGGCGAGATCCGGCGCATCTGGGACATGATGAACGTCTCCTACGATAAATTTATCCGCACCACCGACGAAGACCATATGCGCTCCGTGTCCGCGATATTTAAAAAGCTCTACGACCAGGGCGATATCTATAAGTCAAAATACGTCGGCAAGTACTGCGTCGCCTGCGAGTCGTTTTACACCGAGGCGCAGCTGAACGACGGGCGCTGCCCGGACTGCGGCGGACCGGTGGAGACGGCGAGCGAGGAGGCCTACTTCTTCAAGCTCTCAAAATACACCGACCGCCTGATCGAGCATATCGAGACCCACCCGGAATTCATCCAGCCGAAGGCCCGTAAAAACGAGATGATCAACAACTTCTTAAAGCCAGGCCTGTCGGACCTGTGCGTATCCAGGTCGTCGTTTACCTGGGGCATACCTGTCGAGTTTGACCCGGGCCATGTGATTTATGTCTGGATCGACGCGCTCTCCAACTACATCACCGCGCTGGGCTATACGCCGGAAAAAAAGGGAGAGCTCTATCAAAAATACTGGCCGGCGGATGTGCACCTGATAGGCAAGGACATACTGCGCTTCCACACGATTTACTGGCCGATTATGCTGATGGCCCTGGGCGAGCCGCTGCCGAAAAAGGTGTTCGGCCACCCGTGGCTTCTGATGTCCGGCGAGAAGATGTCTAAATCCAAGGGCAACGTGATCTACGCCGAAGACCTTGTGAAGCTGTTCGGCGTCGACGCCGTCCGGTATTTTGTGCTGTCCGAGATGCCGTTCTCCTCCGACGGGAGCCTGACCTACTCGCTTGTGGCGGCGAGGTACAACTCCGACCTTGCGAACATTTTGGGAAATCTCGTCAACCGCTCAGTGGCGATGACGAAAAAATACTTCGGCGGCCTTGTCCCCGAGCCCGGCGAGCGCACCGAGCTCGACGACGAGCTGATCGAAACCGCAGAAACGGCTGTAAAGTCAGTAGATTCACATATGGACGAGCTGCGCGTCGCCGACGCGATCGAGGATGTTTTCACGCTTCTGCGCCGGTCGAACAAATATATCGACGAGACAACGCCGTGGCTGCTCGCGAAGAACGAGGCGGACAGGCCAAGGCTCGCAGCGGTTATCTACAACCTGCTCGAATCGATCCGGATTGCGGCGGTGTTTTTGAGTCCGTTCATACCGGAGACCTCTAAGAAAATCTTCGCCCAGCTCGGGACGGATAAAAAGGCGTACGAGACGCTGTCGTCCTTCGGCGGGCTGGAATCCGGCAAGCCCGTCGGCGAGCCGGCGCCGCTGTTCGCGCGGCTGGACGAAAACGCGCTGTCCGTGGAGGAAGCACCGAAGGAGGAGCAGAAAAAGCCCGACCTGCCGGAAATATTGCCCCAGATCACGATCGACGACTTTGCGAAGACCGATCTGCGAGCGGCGAAAATCCTTGAGTGCGAGCCGGTCAAAAAAAGCGACAAGCTGTTAAGGCTTATTGTCGACATCGGCCTTGAAAAGCGCCAGATCGTCTCCGGCATCGCGAAGTGGTATTCCCCGGAGCAGTTGGTCGGCAAAACCGTCGTGCTCGTCTCGAATCTGAAGCCGGCCGTAATCCGCGGCGTCGAGAGCAACGGGATGCTGCTGGCCTGCGACAACGGTGAGGACGACGTGCACGTCGTTTTCCTGCCCGACGGCACGGTCCCCGGCTCAAAGCTCAGATAAAATGCTGCTGTTTGACGCGCACGCGCATTACGACGACCCCGCGTTCGACCCGGACCGGGACGCGCTTTTAGCCTCGCTGCCGAAAAAGGGAGTGGGGCTGGTGGTCAACGCGGGCTCGGACGAGGCCTCGAGCCGCGCCTCGGCGAAGCTCGCCGAGAGCTACGGATATATCTATTTCGCGGCCGGAATCCACCCGCACGGGGCCGCGAAAGCGGAGGCGGGCTGGAGAGAGCGCATCGCGGAGCTTGCGAAGCATGAAAAATGCCGCGCGATCGGCGAGATCGGGCTTGACTACCACTACGATTTCTCTCCCCGGGACGTCCAGAAGGCCTTTTTCGACGAGCAGCTCTCCCTTGCGGAAAGCCTCGGTCTGCCGGTGGTAATCCACGAGCGGGAGGCCTTCGCCGACACCCTCGACATACTAAAAGGGCATCCAGGGTTAAAATGCGTTTTCCACTGCTTTTCCGGAAACCGGGAGACCGCGAGGCTCGTCCTCTCGATGGGACACTACATCTCCCTGGGCGGCGCGGTCACATTTAAAAACGCGAAAAAGCCTCCGGAGGTGATGGCCTATGTTCCGGGGGACCGGCTGATGCTCGAGACGGACTGCCCGTACATGGCGCCGGTGCCGTACCGCGGACGGCGAAACGACTCGTCACTCCTCGCGCTAACCGCGGAAGCCGCGGCCAGGATCAGGGGCTGTACGCCCGAGGAGATCGCGTCGACAACCTATCAAAACGGCAGGATGTTTTACGGGATAGAATGATCCGCAAAATCCCCGGATTTACGGGTGTTGATAAAAACTTAAACAAGGATGGTCAAAAATAATGGAAACCGTCAGGGTTGGGGTAATCGGGATAGGAAACATGGGCGGAACGCACGCGGACAACCTCTTTGCGGGCAAAATAAAAAACGCAAGGCTCTGCGCTGTGTGCGATATCGACACGGCGAAGCTTGACGACGCGAAGAGAAAATTCAACGGCATTCCGACATTCGAGGACTATAAGGAGCTGATCGGAAGCGGGCTCTGCGACGCGGTCATCATAGCGACGCCGCACTATTTTCACCCGGTCATCGCGGTATACGCGTTTTCAAAGGGTTTAAATGTACTGACGGAGAAACCGGCCGGCGTCTACACCGCGGCGGTGGAGCAGATGTGCGAGGCCGCGATGGCGAGCGGCAAGGTTTTCGCGATCATGTATAACCAGCGCACGACGCCGATTTTTGCTGCGGCGAGGGATATTGTACGCTCCGGCAGGCTCGGCGAGCTCAAGCGCTCGATATGGATTATCACAAACTGGTACCGGAACCAGGCCTACTACGACTCCGGAAGCTGGCGCGCCACCTGGGCCGGCGAGGGAGGAGGAGTGCTTCTGAACCAGTGCGTGCACAATATCGACCTCTGGCAGTGGATTATCGGCATGCCGTCGGCGATACGCGGCTTCTGCGCATACGGGAAATACCATAACATTGAGGTGGAGGACGACGTCTCCGTCTATGCCGAATACGATAACGGCGCGACCGGCGTGTTCGTCACGTCGACCGGCGAGTACCCCGGCACAAACCGCCTCGAGATCTCCGGCGACCGGGGCAAGATGGTTCTCGAAAACGGCAGGCTAAAATTTTGGGAGCTCGCGTCATCGGAGCGGGAATTCTGCTTTAACTCGGACACAAACACGCCAAAGCCCGAAATTACGCTGCACGAGCCCGATTACTCCAGCAAGGGCACGGCGCACTGCGGGATACTGCAGAATTTCGTCAACGCCGTCCTGAACGGCGAAGAGCTGATTTCCCCGGGATATGACGGCATGAACGCGCTGCAGATCATTAACGCGATACACCTGTCCGACTGGACCGGGGAGACCGTAAGGCTGCCGGTTGACAAGGAGAAATTCAAGGCGCTGCTGGACCAGAAAATCGCCGCGTCCTCGCTCCGGAAGGTTAAGGAAGCGGGGCCACGCTCCGAAAAGGACACCCTTTCGGACAGATGGTCTGTAAAGTGGTAAACTATACAGAGGTTACAGCCGCAGCGTAACCAGCGAGACCGCCTGATAGACGATGACCGATATCACATAAGCGATAATCAGCTGCCGCAGAGTGTAAAAAAGCGCTCTGCGGCGGCTTTTTAGTTCCTCCGTCATCGCGCGAAGCGTTGAGACGCAGGGGGTGTACAGCAAAACGAAGACGAGAAACGAGAGCGCCGACGCGGGCGTGAACATCAGCGCCAGCTCTTCACAGAGCGCCGCGCCGGTCCCCCCGGTGATCACCGCGAGCATGCCGACGATCGATTCCTTCGCCATAAATCCGCAAAGAAGCGCAACGCAGGCCTGCCAGAAACCGAAGCCCGCCGGGACGAAAACGAACGCGGCCGCCCGGCCTATCGCCCCGAGCATGCCGAAACGTCCGTTATACGCCGGCGTAAGGTCGAAATTGTAGGTTTTAAGCAGCCAGAAAACCGCGAAAGCAGCCGAAAGCATACCGGCGGAGCGGGTGAAAAAACCGCGCACGCGCGTCAGGGTGAGCTTGACGACGCTTCTGATGTCCGGCAGGCGGTATTCCGGCAGCTCAATGAAAAAAAGCGCGTCGCCGTCGTCGGAGGCTTTTGAGAGCCTCGCGGTTATCAAAGCGACGGAGATACCGAGAAGGTATAGAAAGGCGACAACGAAGAGCGTCTTTTCCGGAAAGAGCGCCGTGGTAATCAGCAGGTAGACCGGCAGTCTCGCGCCGCAGGAGACAAACGGGAGCACAGAGATTAAAAGCCGGCGCTCACGCCGGGAACGAATCGAGCGCGCCGACATGATCGCCGGGACAGTGCAGCCAAAGCCGATAAGCAGCGATACGGCGGATTTGCCCGACAGCCCGAAGCGTCTGAAAAACGAGTCGGTCAGCACCGCGGTCCGCGACAGATAACCGCTCTCCTCCAAAAGCGAGAGCGAGAAAAACAGCAGCGAGAGCTGGGGCAGAAACGAGAGAATCGAAAAAAGCCCGGTAAGCAGCCCGTCGCAGATCAGTCCGGTCAGAAAAGCCGGCAGCCCGAAGCGCGAGAGAACCAATTTAGCGCCCGCGTTTACGCCGTTCAGAAACGACGAAAACGCCCTCCCTAAAAATCTTCCCGGCGGGCCGAACGCGGTGAAAAACACCGCGGTGACCACCAGAGAAAACGTGAAAAACGCGAAAAACCCGTTCGAGAGCAGCCCGTCGAAAACGGACGTGAACCGCCCGCGCCCGGTCCCCTGGTTAAAGCACTCGCGCGCGAGCTTTCCGGAGAGGGCAAAAATTTCGTCGGCGCGGGCCCCGGGTACGCGCCTTTCCGGCACGGGAGCCGCGAGCGCAGCGTCGTAGAGCTCGCGGACGCCTTGCCCGGTTTTCGAGGAAACCGCGACGCAGGGCATGCCGAGCAGGGCGGAGAGCTTTTTTATATCCACCCGCCCGCCGTGCTTTTTCAAAACGTCGGCCATGTTGACCGCCAGCACGGCGGGGATGCGGAACTCTGCCGCGCTCAGGGCGACGGCGATACCGCGCTCGGGGTTCGACGCGTCGGCGACGCAGATGCAGCGTTTCACGGCCCCGCCGCTGAGATAGGCGGACGCCGCGCGCTCGTCCTCGGTGTACGGCGACAGCGAATATACCCCGGGCAGGTCCGCGATATCTGTCGCGGGGCCAAACACCGACCGGCCGACCAGAGCCTCGACTGTGACGCCCGGGCGGTTCCCGACCTCGGCGCTTCTCCCGGTTAAGCGGTTGAAAAGCGCCGTTTTGCCTACGTTCGGCGGGCCGACAAGGGCGATGGTCATCGCCGCATCCCTCCTCATAGCGTGTAAAGGAAAAAACATTACATGTCGGACAGGCAAAAAAATCCCTTTGTCCACAGCTTATGCGGAAAAGGGGAGGTAATATTACTTCGTTTTGTTGCCGCGGGGCGGAATAACTCAGACCATTTTTACCGCATCGCTCTTACAACCGCCTTTTTCCAGCCGGAGCTGAGCTCCGCCCTTACGGATTCCGGCATGCGCGGGGTGAACAGTTTCCCGGTTGCGCGGAGTCCGCGAAGCTCGCCGCAGTCCCTCCAGAAACCGGCGCTGAGTCCGGCCATATAAGCCGCACCGAGAGCGGTGGATTCGACGCATGCCGGCCTGTCGACCGGGATGCCGAGCAAATCCGCCTGGAAGCCCATCAGGAAATCGCTTACAGACGCGCCGCCGTCGACCCGGAACTCCTTTATTTCGCCGCCCAGATCCTGCTCCATCGTCTGCGCGAGGTCGGCCACCTGGTAGGCGATGCTCTCAAGCACCGCTCGGGCGATATGCGCGCGGGTTGTGCCGCGTGTCAGGCCGCAGAGCAGCCCGCGGGCGTACATGTCCCAATAGGGCGCGCCGAGACCGGTAAAGGCCGGCACGAAGTACGCTCCGCCGGTATCCGGTACCGACTCCGCAAGGCGGTCGCACTCGGGCGCGGAGGAGATCAGCCCAAGCTCGTCCCTGAGCCATTGGATCGCGGAGCCGGTGTTGAAGGCGCTGCCCTCCAGCGCGTAGGTCGCCTTTTCGCCGTCGTGCCAGGCGACGCCGGTGAGAAGTCCGTGCTTTGAGCGGAGCTCGCCGGCGCCGTCGTCCGAGGTGCCGATATTGGCGAGCATGAAGCAGCCGGTGCCGTAGGTGCATTTCGCGAGGCCCGGCTCGAAGCAGCACTGCCCGAAAAGCGCGGAGGACTGGTCGCCTACGGAGGCGCAGATCGGCGCACCCGCGAGCACCTCAAGGCCCGGGATATGGTCTCCTACACTCCCTTTAAACCCGAAATTCGGCACCGGGCTGGGAAGCATCGCCCGGGGTATGTCCAGCGCCAGCAGCAGCTTATCGTCCCAATCAAGCTTTTCGATGTCGAAGAGCATCGTGCGGGAGGCGTTGGCGTAGTCGGTCACGTGAACCTTTCCGCCGGTCAGCTTCCAGATCAGCCAGGTCTCAACAGTGCCGAAAAGGAGATCGCCCTTTTCCGCCGAAGCCCGCGCCCGGGGGATATTGTCCAAAATCCATTTGATTTTCGTGCCGGAAAAATAAGCGTCGATCAGCAGACCGGTTTTATCCTTTACATACTCTCCGAGCCCGTCTGCGCGAAGCCTTTCGCAGAGGCCGGCCGTCCGCCGGCACTGCCAGACGATGGCGTTGCAGACCGGAATCCCGGTGAACCGGTCCCATACAATCGCCGTCTCGCGCTGGTTGGTGATACCCACCGCCGCGATCTCCCCGGCGGAGACACCGGCCTTTTCAAGCGCGTCTCGTATCGCGCGGACCTCGCTTTCCCAGATATCCTGCGGGTCGTGCTCGACCCAGCCCGGGAGGGGATAGATCTGTCTGAACGGGTACTGCGCGGAGGCGGCAAACTTCCCGTCTTTGCCGGCGAGAACGGCCCGCGAGCTCGTTGTACCCTGGTCCAGCGCCAGTATATATTTCTGCGTATGGTTTTGCAGCATAGCCACCTCCGTTGCCAAAAAAACAGCTTTATTGCGTTTTAAAGCCGGGTAAGACGTTTTATTAATATTGACATAGCAATATTTTAAGCGTAAAATACTTTTATGTCAATATTTACCTATGCCGCCTGTCTCTCCGGGAGCGCGGGGTTCGCATGCACCCGGAGAAAGTCGATTCTGCGCTTTTTTACGAATCGGGCACCCTAAGCTTAGCGAAATAAATGAAAAAAGCCTCCAGAATGCGCTATGCGGCAATATATCGATGATGGTAAAAAATCAGCGGTTATTTCCGGGTAAATTTGGATAAAATGGAGATTGTAAATATCTCCTGTTTTTACTATGATATATACGTTAGCACTCGGACACATTGAGTGCTAACGTATGAGAGTTTACAACACCTATTTTATTAAGGGAGGAAGCAACAATGAAACTGAAGCCTTTGGCAGACCGCGTTGTGATTAAAATGGTGGAAGCCGAGGAGACGACCAAGAGCGGCATTATACTGACCGGAGCGGCGAAGGAAAAACCGCAGGTAGCGGAGATAATAGCAGTAGGCCCCGGCGGAGTCGTAGACGGCAAAGAAGTCACAATGTATGTCAAAGCCGGCGATAGGGTGATTACGAGCAAGTACTCGGGCACAGAGGTCAAGATCGACGGCGAGGAGTACACGATTGTCCGCCAGAGTGACATTCTCGCGATCTGCGAATAGCAAACGGATTTAACTTAATTTATACGGGAGGAAACAAACAATGGCAAAAAAGCTGATGTACAGTGAGGAAGCCCGCCGCGCCCTTGAGAGAGGCATAAACAAGGTGGCCGATACAGTTAAGATTACGCTCGGGCCGAAGGGCAGAAACGTTGTTCTTGATAAAAAATTCGGCGCTCCGTTAATCTGCAACGACGGCGTAACGATAGCCAAAGAGATCGAGCTTGAAGACAGATATGAAAACATGGGCGCGCAGCTTCTGAAGGAAGTTGCGACGAAGACCAACGACGTCGCCGGCGACGGCACCACTACCGCGACCCTGCTGGCGCAGGCGCTGGTCCGCGAGGGTCTGAAGAACCTGGCCGCGGGTGCGAACCCGATGGTCATGCGCAAGGGCATTACGGCGGCAGTTGACGCGGCCGTCGCGGCCATCAAGGAGAACTCCGTCGCGATCGCCGGCAACTCCGACATCGCGAAGGTCGCCTCGATTTCGTCGGGCGACGAATTCATCGGCAAGCTGATCGCCGACGCCATGGACAAGGTTTCAAACGACGGCGTCATCACCGTCGAGGAGTCGAAAACGGCCGAGACCTACAGCGAGGTCGTCGAAGGCATGCAGTTTGACCGCGGATATGTCACTCCGTACATGGTCACCGATTCCGACAAGATGGAAGCCGTCCTTGACGATGCCTACATCCTGATTACCGACAAGAAAATATCCAACATCCAGGAGATCCTGCCGCTGCTTGAGCAGATCGTGCAGGGCGGCAAAAAGCTGCTGATCATCGCCGAGGACGTCGAGGGCGAAGCTCTCGCGACGCTGATTGTCAACAGGCTCCGCGGAACGTTTACCTGCGTAGCCGTCAAGGCTCCGGGCTTCGGCGACAGGCGCAAGGAAATGCTCAAGGATATCGCCATCCTGACCGGCGGCGAAGTCATCTCCGAAGAGCTCGGACTTGAGCTCAAGGAAACCCAGATCTCCCAGCTGGGCCGCGCAAGACAGGTCAAGGTCTCCAAGGAGAACACGATCATTGTCGACGGCGCCGGCGACACGTCCGAGATTAAAGCCAGAATCAGCCAGATCAAATCCCAGATCGAGGTCACAACCTCCGATTTCGATAAAGAAAAGCTCCAGGAGCGCCTTGCGAAGCTCTCCGGCGGCGTAGCCGTCATTAAGGTCGGCGCTGCCACCGAAACCGAAATGAAGGAGAAGAAGCTCCGCATCGAGGACGCGCTGAACGCGACCCGCGCGGCCGTCCAGGAAGGCATCGTCGCCGGCGGCGGCGTAGCGTATGTCAACGCGGTTGCGGCCGTTGAGAAGCTTCTGAAGACCACCGAGGGCGACGAGCGCACGGGTGTCCGCGCGGTTGCGAAAGCCCTTGAGGAGCCGGTCAAGCAGATCGCGGCGAACGCGGGCATCGACGGCTCGGTGGTTCTTGACAAGATCAAGGGCTCCAAGAAGATCGGCTACGGCTTCGACGCGCTGAACGAGACCTACACCGATATGATCAAATCCGGCATCGTCGACCCGGCGAAGGTTACGCGCTCCGCGCTCCAGAACGCGGCGAGCGTCGCCTCGATGGTCCTGACGACCGAAGCCCTCGTGGGCGATATCCCCGAGCCCCCCGCTCCCGCAGCCGGCGGTTCCGGCATGGGCGGCGGAGACATGGGAATGTATTAAGCAATATAGCGCTGTAACGGCAGAGCGCTCTCCCGTATTGGAGAGCGCTCTTTGTTTATCCGTGAAGTACGGAAATCCGGATATGCCCGCGCGGCGCACAGTTATGTAATTCGTATCTGCTAAAATAAAAATACCGCCCGGACTGCCTTCGAACCGGGGCTCTCCGGGCAATTTCGTTTTCTGTTATCCCATTATCTTTTATTTACGATCTTCTCACCGTCGAATACGATAACCCCGGTGCCGCCGCCGGACTTGCCTGTCTTCATCAGCCATTCTTTATACGCCTTCCGGAGGCTCGTATCCTCGGGTAGCCGGTCATAGGGCAGGTTCGCGTATTTGCCGAACACTCTCCAGCCGTCGCCGAAGCCTTCCTTTTCCTTGTAAGCGACAATGTCGAAGTCATCCATAAATTTCAGGATGTTGGAGCTTTTCGGCAGAAACTCCCTGTGCTTATCGTATAACAGCCAGGAACTGCAGGTGAGCACCATCAGGTCCGAGTCAAAATAATCTCTAAAGAAGCGGTACGCCCTGCGGTAGGAATCAAACCGCACCCCGTCTGTCAGCGGAACGCCGGAGGAGGGGATATGGAAATTCATGCAGCGGGTTCCGGCGGGGATTACCGTTCTGTCAGGCATCCTGTAGTCTGCCCAGAGATTATCCTTTCCGTACTGAAAACGCCCCAGAGCGAACCGGTTCAAGCAGTAAAAGCCGTGAAACCAGTCGTTGACAAAGGAGCCGCAGATCCCCTTGCACTCGATGCACTCGTTGAGCTTGCAGCGGAGGTCTTCCATCGTGTCGAAAAAAATATGGCTGTCTATCCGCTGCGCGGCGTACCGTTCCCGCAGCTCTTTGCCGCATAAAATCCAGAACAGCATATTGATCGTATACTCGTGCGTTCCGGATTTTTCGGCAATGGGTTTCAGGTTTTCGAGCGCGATTTTCGGATCGTGGGCCTCCGGAAACATATAGCCGCTGCAGACCGCCTCAAAGGCCCCCGCGTTTTCGGGATTGTCCAGAAGCCTCCGCGTCAAATCGACAAAGCATGTCCTCGCTTCCCGCGGAAAGCGGTGTTCCTCCGCGAAAGCGTCGACATACGCCGTATCAAGGAATCTCATGATATCGTCCTTTCCATGTCCCCGTTTATTTTACGGACTATAAAATTATACAGACAATGGGGCGATAATTCAAGTGAAAATTCCGTCCGGCGGCGAAGAGCGGGGAAACGAAACGTTTTGGTATTACACCGCGAAAAACGCGGCGCATATGCCTTTGCGGGTCTGCAGAGCCCAAATCCCAGCCCTTGGCAGATATATTCTTGCTTTGCGTGCCGATTTGTGGTAAAATAACAGCAAAACTGGTACCGTAATCTAATAATAAAGGTGAGTTATTTATGTCCGGTCATTCCAAATGGAATAATATCAAGCATAAAAAGGAGGCTGGCGACGCCAAGCGCGCGCAGATTTACACAAAGATCGGCCGCGAGATCGCGCAGGCAGTCAGAGAGGGGAGCCCGGACCCCGAGGCGAACTCGCGCCTTCGCGACATAATAGCGAAGGCGAAAACCCTGAACGTTCCCAACGACAACATCAACCGCATGATTTCGAAATACGCGGGCGGGAACGACACGGCGAACTTCGAGAACATCACTTACGAGGGCTACGGTCCCGGCGGCGTCGCGGTAATCGTCGAAACGCTGACGGACAACCGGAACAGAACCGCGGCCGAGATGCGGCACTATTTCGATAAGAACGGCGGCAACCTCGGACAGTCGAACAGCGTATCATGGATGTTTACGAAGAAGGGCATGCTCGTCATCGAAAACGCCGGACAGGACGAGGATACCGTGATGATGGACGCCCTTGAGGCCGGCGCGGAAGACGTCGAGGTGGATGCCGAGATGTTCGCGATTACCACCGACCCGGATTCGCTCGGCGCGGTGCGCGAGGCGTTGGAGAAAAAGGGCTACACCTTCGTCGAGGCCGAGGTCAAGATGATTCCGAATTCGCTGACCGAGCTCACGGACGAGGATCAGATCAAGAACATGCAGCGCCTTCTGGAAATGCTCGACGACAACGACGACGTGCAAAACGTCTGGCACAGCTGGGACGAATAGGCAGCTTTAATCCCGTTCAAAGCACATATGTCCGGCATATATGTTTGAACGGGTTTCGATTAAGGAAAGTGATTTTGGCATGAATCAGGTAGAGCTCTCATCCCAGAAAATCCTCGCGTTTATACCGGGGTTCAATATATCGATCATTTTTTTCTGGCTCTATCATGTGATTTTTTCGGATTTCGAAAATAAATATATCGTAAGAACGGTGCTTTTGCTGATAACCGTCACGCTCGCGGCCGCGCTGCTGTCGACCCTGCGGGGGAGCCTTTTCCCGGAGCACAGCGCGGCGGCGGACGTTTTGCTTTGTATCTATTGGTATGTCTATTTCATCGTCGTCGGGCTTATCCTGATACGGATGCAGAAAAAGATGGGTGTGAAATAAAAAATACCGGAAGGGAAGGTCGTTTGACTCAAATGAAAATTGTCGTTCTTGACGGCTACGCGCTCAATCCCGGAGACAACCCCTGGGACGCCGTCGCGGCGCTGGGCGAGCTCACGGTTTACGACAGGACGCCGCGGGGCGGCGTGCTCGAGCGGGCGAAGGACGCGGATATCCTGCTGACCAACAAGACTCCGCTGGACGCCGGGACAATCGGGGCGCTGCCCAAGCTGAAGCTGATCGGCGTTCTCGCCACCGGCTATAACATTGTCGACTCAGCAGCAGCGGCGGAGCGGGGGATACCGGTCAGCAATGTGCCAACCTACGGCACGGATTCGGTCGCGCAGCTGGTGATGGCGCTGATCCTCGAGTTCTGCCACAATGTCAGGCGGCACAGCGATTCGGTTTTGGCGGGCGACTGGTGCAGGGCGGAGGACTACTCCTACTGGAATTTCCCGCTGATAGAGCTTGCGGGAAAGACGCTCGGCGTGATCGGCTACGGCGCGATCGGCCGCCGGGTGGCGGAGCTTGCCCACGCTTTCGGAATGCGGGTGCTCGCATACAACACGTCCCCGAAGCCCGCGCCCGGTTATTCGGATTTTGCGTTTACCGACCTCGACGGGGTTCTCCGCGGCTCAGATTTTGTCAGTCTCCACTGTCCGTTGACCGCTAAGAACGCGGGCATGATCAACGCCGAGGCGATTGAAAAGATGAAGCCGGCGGCGTATCTGATCAACACCGCCCGCGGCCCGCTGATTGACGAGCGCGCGCTCGCGGAAGCGCTGAACGCCGGGCGCATCGCCGGCGCGGCGGTGGATGTGCTCTCGTCCGAGCCGCCTAAAGGCGGCAACCCGCTGCTCTCGGCGAAAAACATCATCGTCACGCCCCATATCGCGTGGGCGACCCTTGAGGCGAGGCGCCGGCTGATGGCGATTACCGCGGAAAATATCTCCGCGTTTCTCGCGGGCAGGCCCGTCAACGTGGTGAACGGCATAAAGGCCGGATAAAAAAAACATAGGCGTAAACGCAAAGCGTTAACGCCATGCGTAAACGCAGAGCGTTTGCGTATAGAAAGGAAACGGTTATTAATGAACGGTTGTGAGTTTCGAAACGCCCTGAAGGGCGGAAAACACGTGTACGGGATGATGCTCGTCACGCGGTCGCCGAGTTACGCGCCGGTTATCGCCGGGCTCGGCATGGACTTTATTTTTATCGACACGGAGCACATCGACGTCGACAGGACAACGCTTTCGTGGATGTGCAGGGCTTACTCCGCACTGGACATCGCCCCCATCGTCCGCATCCCTTCGCCAGACCCCTACACGGCCTCGACCGTGCTCGACGGCGGCGCGGAGGGCGTGATCGCGCCGTACGTAGAGAGCGTCGAGGAGGTCAAAGCCCTGGTCGGGGCTGTCAAGTATAAGCCTTTAAAGGGGGAGCGGCTGAAGAACTTCTTAAACGGGATGGAAAGATTAGAGCCGGCGCTGGAGGCCTACCTTGAAAACGCCAACCGCTCGCGGAGCGTAATCGTAAATATCGAGAGCGTACCGGCGATGCGGGTGCTTGACGATATCCTGAAGGTGCCGGGTCTCGACGGCATCCTGATCGGTCCCCACGACCTCTCCTGCAGCCTCGGCATTCCGGAGCAGTACACGGACCCGGCCTACGAGGCGGCGGTCAGGGAGATATTGTCAAAGGCGAGAAAGGCGGGTGTCGGCGCGGGCATCCACGTCCACTACGCGGGGGATATCGCGAGGGAGATCGCGTTTTACCGTGACACGGGCGCGAACTTCGTAGTACACAGGAGCGATATCCTGACGTTTACGCTGGCCATGAAAAATGAACTCGCGGAGCTCCGCGAGGGGATCGAGGGCAGGACCGAAAAGATCGGAGAGACCAGCATCAATATCTAGTTTTATGGTGTAAAGTATTAATCTTTTCAGCCACGGAGGGGTTTTATGCAGCTTTTAGCTAACGATTACGTCGAAATTTACCGGTCGCCGGACCCTAAGCACATCTTTACATATACGCCGGGTATCGCGGTGCTGCCCAACGGCGACCTGATCGCGACGCTGGACCTCGGGGGACCGGCGATGAAGGGCAGGGAGGATCAGGGCAGGATCCTTATCTCGACGGATAAAGGCGCGAGCTGGGAAGAAGCCGGAAGCTTTCCGATGGAGCACGCGCGCCCGTTTGTCTCCGGAGGCTCCGTCTACATCCTCGGGCAGTCGGGCGAGCTCCGCATTATCCGGTCGGACGACAACGGCCGCAGCTGGTCGGACTACGCGGTGCTCGCGGACGGGAAATGGCACCAGTCTGCGTGCAATGTGCTGTATGCCAAAGGAAACGTCTATCTGACGATGGAAAAATCGGTGAACGACACGGTCCACGGCTGGGGCGTCGGCGCGCTCGCCCCGGTGCTTATGCGGGCAAGGGTCGGGGACAATCTTCTTTTAAAGGAGAGCTGGACCTTTGCGGACGCGGTGCCGTTCAGGGACCTTGTGGACCAGGATAAGCTCGATTACTTCGGTGTGCCGTTCTACCCGGTCGGCAGGGACGAGAGCGCGTACCCCGGCGGAAGGCAGTGCGCGCCGATGGGCTGGCTTGAGACGAATGTGGCGCAGATAACGGACCCGAGCCATTACTGGTACGACCCTTCCGGCCGCACCTTCCATATTATAGGCCGGGCCCATACCGGCGGCACGGGCTACGCGGCCTTCGCGAAGGCCGTCGAAAACCCGGACGGAACGATATCCACGATGCTCGAAAGAATGCCCTCCGGCCGCTACGCGGCGCTGCTGCCGCTGCCGGGCGGGCAGATGCGCTTTCACATCGAGTACGACGGCGTCACGAAGCTCTACTGGCTGCTTTCGTCCCAGGCTACCGACAGCATGACCCGCGCGGAGCTCCTGCCGGAGGACCGCTACAACCTGCCGAACAACGAGCGCAACCGCATGCAGCTCCATTTCTCGAAGAATCTGGTGGACTGGTGCTTTGCAGGCATCGTCGCGATAGGCAAAACGCAGAAATGCTCCCGGCACTACGCGTCAATGGCGATCGACGGGGAAAACCTTATCATCGCCTCGCGCTCGGGCGACGAAAACGCGGCCTCCGCCCATGACGGGAACTTCATCTCGTTTCACACCGTGAAAAACTTCAGATCGCTTGTCTATTGACAAAGCGAAACAAAAAGTCCGCGAAATGCTTTTTTGCGTTTCGCGGGCTTTAAATTTACCGTTATTTGCCTTCGCCGGACAGCAGGGTCAGTTTATACAGGTTGTTTTGGTTTACAAACGAGTCGATGCCCTGCAAAATAAACGCGCGGTCGTAATCCCCGGGGTCTAAAAAATTATCCAGCCTGCCGTTTAAGTATCTCATGTCCACAAGCGTAATCTCCGAGTAGTTCGAAAGCAGCATCGGGGCCATGCAGTGGGCGTAGGAGTCCTTGATAAGCAGCAGCTTCTGTCCGCCGGGGCTGCCCCCGGTTATCGTGATGATCGGCTGGTTTGTGCCGAGAAAATACGCGTATTTGTCTTTTTTATCGAGGTATTCCGGGAAATAGACGCCGTCGCGGACGGCGGTCTTCTCGCCGTCGAAGATCTCGCACACCGCGGCGGCCGGGGCGTCGAAGGCTTCGATCACGTCGCTCTCGATAAAGCGCACGCCCGAGGACGAGTACAGTGTACCGTTGAAAGCATCGCTTACGGCGGAGGCGGCGTAGGGCGCGGGGGTCAGGCCTTCCTGCGCGCAGTACTCGGAGTAGGCGAGATAGGCGCCGTAGGTCGTCCAGTGGTGGTCGGTGCGGTAGTAGATTTGCTCGTATTTGTGGGCGGAGAGAATCTCGTCGACGGAGACGCATTTCGCGGACCCTGCAAGGGAGTATATTTTGCCGATTTCATCCTTCTGGCTCCAGGTCTCGGCGAAGGCCGGGAGCTTATACGCCTCGATCTCGGAGGCGCTCGGCACGATCATAAGCGCGGTGGGGAGGTTCGTCGCGGATACAAAGCTGTTGATTCCCTCGATGTTCGCGCTGACATAGGCCTCGTTCGGGCCGCTCAGTTTGCTTATCAGAGCGTTTTTACAGATGAACACGCCGTTGCTCTCCCGCTTGCCGGTCAGGTACTCCAAAATGCTCTGAGCGCTGATCCAGCTGTCCCGGCAGAGAAAATGGTCGTTGACATAGTCCTCAAAGGCGTTCATAAATTTGCCGTTGAGCACCGCTTTAACGGAGTATTTCGGGAAATCGGCGAGAAACCGGTTCTCATTCTCGGAGAAGTCGCGGCGTGGTATCAAAAGGTTGACAACGGCCACCGCGAACCATATTAATATAAACGAGGCAAAAAATATCCTGTTAAACGTAATCCTGAACTTTTTCATGCCGTCTCCTAAAACCTGAAATAGAGGAAGGGGTTATACGTGCTGTTGACAAGGTATGCGACGCAGCAGCCGAAAACGAGGACGTACGCCGCGGTGGCGGCGGACCACACCGTTTTTTTCGCGCTTTTTTCCGTAGCGTCGATGACTTTCCTGAAATGAGGCGTTGAGAAATACGCGGCCAGGATGAAGATTATCCCGTAGCCGAGCAGGTAATAGAGCGCCTGCCGGTTGCAGAGCGGAACGCCGCGAAGACCGAACATCCCGGCGAGATAGGCGCCGAGGTCTTTCATATCCTCAAAATAGAAGATGACCCAGCTGACGACCACCAGAAACATCGTGTAGAGATGGCGGAAAAACCCCGGCAGGCGGTTTAGAAATCCGCCGATTAAGTACTTCTCGGCGACCAGAATCACCGCGAAGTAGAGTCCCCAGAGGACGAAATTCCAGGAGGCGCCGTGCCAGAAGCCGGTAAGCCCCCAGACGATCAGCAAGTTCAGGATATGGCGCCGCTTTGAACAGCGGTTTCCGCCGAGCGGGATGTAGACGTAGTCTCGAAACCAGGCGCTCAGCGTGATATGCCATCTGCGCCAGAACTCGGTGATGCTTTTTGAGATATACGGAAAATTGAAGTTCTCGTCGAAGGTGAGCCCGAAAACCCGCGCCAGGCCGATGGCCATGTCGGAGTACCCGGAGAAGTCGAAATAGATCTGGAACGTGTAGGCGATGATGCCGAGCCAGTACAAAAGCACGGAGGGCTCTCCGGCGGTTCCGGCGGAAATCTCGCTCCACAGCCTGCCCACGTTGTTCGCGATTAAAACTTTTTTGGCGAGCCCCACGGTAAATCTGCGCATGCCGAGGGAGAGGCTGTCCGGCGTCAGCATATGGTCGTCAAGATCGTCTTCGACAGTAACATAGCGCACGATCGGTCCCGCGATGATCTGCGGGAACAGCGTGGTGTATGCGAGGTAATTGTAGTAGCTTTTTTCGCAGCGGGTCGTCCCGCGGTAGACGTCAATCGCGTAGGAGATCGACTGGAACGAGTTGAACGAGACCCCGATCGGGAGAATTATGTTGATAGTCGTGTTCGTAATTCCGAACAGCGAGCAGAAATTGCCGACGAAGAAGTTGGTGTATTTAAAGAAAATCAGCACGGACAGGTTGCTGATCACCGAGATTAGCATGTACATTCGGCGTTTACGGTCGTTTTGCCGGTTTTTCTCCATCAGCCGCCCGCAGACGTAGTCCTCGACCGACAGCGCGAGCATTACCGGAAGGAAACGAATCTCGCCCCAGGCGTAGAACGTAAAGCTGCCGATGATCATCACAAGGTTTTTCAGCTTCTTCGGAGCCAGAAAATACAGTATTATTAACGCCGGGAGGAAATAAAATAAAAAGGTAATGCTGCTGAAAACCATGTCGGCCTACCATCCTTGGCAATATGGATATCTTTTTAACAATGCGGGCGATTTTCCCGCGTTTTAAGTCGCTCTGATAATTATACACTATTTGCGCAAAAAGGAAAAGAGTCTCTTCCCGTAAACTCTCAGAAAACCGCCCTGCCGCCGCGCCCGGTGTAAAACGGATAAATTTACATAAGTGTCGCCTGCCAGCCGGTATTTTATTCAAGCGCGCGTGCGTTATCAGCCGGCGCGCTGCTTCCGCCGGCGGCAAAGCCGGTCGAGCTGCCGGCTAAATCAACCGCTCGGAGAGGAGCTTAAATTCGGGCTTGGACACGTAAGAGGCGTAGACGACCCTGTCCTTAAAGGCGAGGGCGTTTTAAGCCTGTAGAGCTGCGCGGGCGAGGTGACGCAGGAAAGGGCCTTGTCCCTCGGGACCCAGAGAACCCCGCTTGTTTCGTCGGAGGGGCGCGGCGTACCGCTTATGCAGTCGCAGATGAAATCGAATATAACCTTTGTGGGGGTCTCCGTTTTTCCGTCGCAGTAGAGATGCTCTCCGACGTTGGAGTAGCCCCCGCAGAGCCGGCGGACGCCGGCCTTTATCCCGCTCTCCTCGGCGATCTCGCGCAGACCCCCCTCTTCGACGCTTTCGCCGTTCTCTATCTGCCCGCCGGGACACTCCCAGCCCCTGTAATTTGTTTTTACGAGCAGGATATTGCCGTCATTGTCAAAGACATATCCCGCCGCGGCGACGATATGGGTGGGAAAAGCCATAGATATCCTCCCTCGGATATTATTTTAAATAGCCTTGCCCGGACTCTAACGGGAGACGGACGCATGATCGCCGAGAGTTTACTCCGCGTTGACCACGTCGCCGACGGTGCCGAGGATAAGGTCCGGGCGGTAGGAGAAGCGCTTGATGTTCTCGCTGTCGGTCACGCCGGTCATCACGAGAATCGTGTCGATGCCGCTCTCGATGCCGGCGACGATGTCGGTGTCCATCCGGTCGCCGATAATCGCGGTGTCCTCGCTCTCCAGAGCCAGTATGCGGCGGGCGTGGCGCATCATCAGCGGGTTCGGCTTGCCGATGAAATAGGCGTCCTTCCCGGTCGCCAGCTCCACCGGGGCGACCAGCGCGCGGCAGGCGGGCAGGATTCCGGTTTCGGACGGGCCGGTGATGTCGGGGTTCGTGCCGATCAGGCGCGCGCCGTTGTTGACGAAGCCGACCGCCCTTACGATGCTCTCATAGTTGTAGCTCGGGGTCTCGCCGATGATTACATAGTCGGGGTTGACGTCGTTCATCGTGATGCCGGCGTCGTAGAGCGCGTTTATAAGCCCCGCGGCGCCGATTACATAGGCCGAACCCCCCGGAGTCTGAGACGCGACGAAGCTCGCCGTCGCCAGCGCCGAGGTGTAGAAATGCTCCTCGCCGACGTCGAGACCGAGACGCGCAAGCTTCTGCTTTAGCTCGAGCGGGGAGCGCTCGGACGAGTTTGTCAGAAAGAGATATCTCTTGTTGTTTTTATGCAGCCACTCCACGAATTCCTTCGCGCCGGGCAGCAGCCGGTTGCCGTGGTAGAGCACGCCGTCCATGTCGCAGATGAAGCCTTTTTTGCTTTGGATGCTTCCGCTCATATCCGGATTTCCTTTCTATCGCGTAAGTTGCGCGTAAAAACGTTTAAATACCAAAACCGGGCGGGAAAAACCCGCCCGATCCTTTTTTCTTAGTCCGCTACATAGGGGAGAAGCGCGATATGCCTTGCGCGCTTGATGGCCTCGGTCAGCTGGCGCTGATGCTTAGCGCAAGTGCCCGTCATGCGGCGGGGAAGAATCTTCGCGCGCTCGCTGATAAAGCGGCGGAGCCTTGAAACGTCCTTATAATCGATATCATAAACCTTATCCGCGCAGAACACGCAGACCTTCTTGCGCTTATGGGGGCGCGCTCCGCGTTCGCTGCGTTCGGCTTTTTCGGTTCTCTCTGTTTTATCGTTTTCCACTGTCGGATTTCCTCCTTGTCTTAAAGAATGTCGGCGTTATTCCGCCCGGGTTCTGCACGTTTTAAAACGGAAGCTCGTCCGTATCTCCGACAATCTCGTCAAAGCCCTGGTCAGGCGACGGAATGTCGTTCGCGGGCTGGGAGACCGGCGGCCTGTAGCCCTGGGGACGGCCTTCGCCGTAGCCCTGCTGGGGCGCCGCGCCCGTCCCGTAGTTGTCGCGTTTGCCCTCCGCGAAATGGACCTCGTCCGCCACGACCTCGAACGCGACGCGGGTTTTGCCCTCGTTGTCCGTCCACTTTCTCGTCTGGATACGCCCGACGACGGCGACGAGCTGGCCCTTGCGGAAATATTTTGTCACAAAGTCGGCGGTCTGGTTCCATGCGACGACGTCGATAAAGTCGACCGTCTGCTGCGCCGGGTCGCCGGTGCGCTTAACGTTGCGGTCCACGGCCAGCGTAATCGTCGTCACGGGGATGTTGCTGGGGGTGTGCCTGAGCTCAGGGTCACGCGTTAAACGCCCCATTAAAATGGCCTTGTTTATCATTGTTAAACCCCTTTTCCCTGTTTTTTTAAAACCGCTCAGACAACGCTTTCACTAAGCGTTTCTCGTCACAATCAGCGATCTGATGACTGTGTCCGTGATGTTGTAGATACGGTCGAGCTCGGCGGGGAAATCCGTCGGGGCCGTGAACGTCATCAGGACGTAATAGCCCTCGTTCATGTCCTGAATCGGATACGCGAGCCTGCGCTTGCCCCACTCGTCAACCGACTCAAGGGTACCGTTTTCCTCAACCAGCTTCTTGAAGCGCTCAACGACCGCGGCCGTGGCCTCGGGGTCAAGGTTGGCGTTCACGATGAAAACGGATTCGTATTTTCCGATATTTGCCATCTAAAGTGCACCTCCTTCTGGACTTATGACCCCCGGAAAAACCGGGAGTAAGGATTAATATGCGCGAAAATCGCGACTATCAATTAATTATACTATAAAAATCCGTTTTGTCAAGATGCGGCGGTCGCAAAAACCGAAGGTGTTTAAAATGAAACCGGGCGCGGCAAGGGATATTATTCCGCGCTTACGCAGCGCGCTGCGAGGGCGTACATCGCTTCGCAGTCGGAGAGCCTGACCGACGAGACCGGCGAGTGGATGTACCTCACCGGGGCCGCGAGGCCGGAGCAGGGGATGCCGTCCCGGGAGACGTGGATGCTGCCCGCGTCGGTTCCGCCGGCGACCATCATCTTTGTCTGGTAGGGGATGCCGTTTTCCTCCGCGAGCTTGCAGAGCCGCCTGAAGGTGTCGGGGGCGTAGACTGCCGAGCGGTCCATATACGACACGACGACGCCTTTTCCCTGGACGCAGACACGCTTGTCGCCGGAGACGCCGGCCACGTCCGCCGCGGTCGTCCCCTCGAGGACCATCGCCTCCGCGGGCGCCAGCGCGAAGCTCGAAACCTTTGCCCCGGCGCCGCCGATCTCCTCGCGGGTGGTGAACAAAAACCAGGTGTCCCGCGCGGGCTCTACGCGCTGCTTAAGCAGTTCAATCATCACCGCGCAGCCGACGCGGTCGTCGATCGCCTTGGCCTTGAAGCGGCCGTCGCCGTAAAACGCGGGCTCCGTCGCGAACGCGACAAAATCCCCGACGCGGACAAGCTTAAGGGCCTCCTCGCGGCTTTTCGCGCCGATGTCGATTGCGAGAGCTTCGATTTTCGGCGCTTTCTTCTTCTGGTCGTCGCTCGAGAGGTGGACGGGGCAGACGCCGGTGACACCGTAGATCACGCCGCTTTCCGCGTCGACCCGGACCCGCTTGCCGAGGGTGACGCGGGTGTCGAACCCGCCGACGGCCGCGACTCGGAGATAGCCCTCCTCCGTGACGCTGCTGACGATAAACCCGATTTCGTCCATATGGGCCGCGAGCATTCTCGGCGCGCTCCCGGACCGGGATTTTTTCAACACAGCGAGGTTGCCGAGCCGGTCGGTTCTGACCTCGTCCGCGTACCCCGCGACGGCTCTTTCGATATATGCGCGGACTCTGCCCTCGTCGCCGGACACGCCGTCGATTTCGCAGAGCTCGGAGAGCGTTTTAAACAGTTCAGTCACGCAGATCGGCCCCCTTTGTCTCTCTGATGAACGCCGCGAGCAGCTTCACGGCGTACTCAATGTCTGTAAGGTCAACCACTTCACATGGAGTGTGCATATTTTTAATCGGAATCGAAATCACCGCGACGGGAATTCCCGCGCGAGTTACCTGTATCGGCGTGGCGTTGGTGCCGGTGTCGCGCCCGTAGACCTCGGGGTGGCAGGGAACGCCGAGCCTCTCCGCGAGCCTGAAAAGCCTGTCCGTAAGAACTCTGTCGACGGCAGGGCCGACGCAGAGTGTAATCCCTTCGCCCAGCGCGAACGTGCCGCTTTTGGGCGCGTCGGGAGAGGCGCCGAAGGTCACGTCGAGCACGATCGCGGCGTCGGGGTCGAGGCCGAAGGCCGCCGGCTTTGCGCCGCGGGTGCCAAGCTCCTCCTGCACGCTGGCGACAAAGGCGATGTCATAGTCCAGCTTTTCGTCCCTGACAGCGTCGAGCGCGGCGATCACAGCGGCGACGCAGGCGCGGTTGTCAAGGGCCTTGCCGGTAAAACGGTTGCTGGCAAGGGCGCAGAAAGGCGCGGCGCTGACAGCGAACGTGCCGGGCCTTACCAGCGCGGAGGCCTTTTCCCTGTCGTAGCCGATGTCGATCGCCAGCGCGTCAGTCTTCGCGAATTCCTCCATCTCCGCCGCGCTCTGCACGTGGGGAGGGAGGCAGCAGACGATGCCCGGTATCGGTGGGTCGGTCAGCACGGTCACCTCGGCGTCCGGCAAAACCCGTGCGTCCAGCGCGCCCACGGGGGCGAATTTCAAAAAGCCGCCCTCGTCCACGCCGGTGATAATAAAGCCGATCTCGTCGATATGCGCGTCTATCATCAAAAGCGGCGCGCGCTCTGCCCCGCAGCGCCGAAACGCGACGAGGCTTCCGAGCCTGTCCCGCGAAATTTCGGCGCAGACGCCGGCAAGCGCGGACTCGGCTATCGAGGAGGCGCCGCCCTCAAAGCCCGCCGGGCCGCTCGCCTCCGACAATTTTTTAAGCAAACGCTCCATTTCCAAGTCTCCTTAAAAACGCGGCGCAGGGCTTAAATCGGTTAACGCCGCGCTGAATTTGAAAATTGATTCATAAACAAAATTATACCATTATTTTACCGGTTTGGCAAGTTGTTATAACCAATGGGGGGCGCGGGCGATAAAAATTAACAATGTTTAAAAATTGACAAACGGATACTCAGATTATATAATAATAAAAGCAATACCTATATTATTATGTCGGGGGAAGGACAAAAGGCTTTTTCGCTCTATCACGATAAAGCCGGGCGTCCGCTCCCCGCAAAAAGGAAGGTAAATGATATGAATTACAACCGCGTCTACAACTTCTCCGCGGGCCCGTCAATGCTCCCCGTGCCGGTGCTTGAGAAAGCCGCATCGGAAATGCTGAACTACAACGGAAGCGGCATGTCTATCACGGAGATGAGCCATCGATCGAAAACGTTTGACGCGGTCATCTGTAATACGGAGTCCGCTCTGCGCCGCGTGATGGGCATTCCGGACAACTACTCGGTTTTGTTCCTGCAGGGCGGAGCGAGCGCCCAGTTCGCGATGGTCCCGATGAACTTAATGACCGGGTCGAACAGCGCGGACTATGTGGTCACCGGCCAGTTCTCCGGCAAGGCCTATGAGGAAGGAAAGAAGTACGGCAAGGCCAACCTCGCGGCTACATCCAAGGATAAAAACTTCACCTATATCCCCGCGCAGTCCGAGCTGAACCTGAGCCCGGAGGCGGACTATGTGCATATCTGCTTTAACAACACAATCTTCGGCTCGAAATGGAACTATATCCCGGACACGGGCAGCGTTCCGCTGGTCGCCGACATGTCGTCCTGCATCCTGTCGGAGCCTATAGACGTGACGAAATTCGGTCTAATATACGCCGGAGCGCAGAAGAATATGGCGCCGGCGGGGGTCACCGTCGTAATCGTGCGCAAGGACCTGCTCGGCAGGGCGATGCCGGCGACGCCCACCGTGTTCAACTACCAGACACAGACGGAGAACGGGTCGATGTACAACACGCCGCCGTGCTTCTCAATCTATATGATGGGCCTTGTGCTTGACTACCTCGAGTCCCAGGGCGGGCTTGAAGCCATGAAGGAGCGCAACGAGCGGAAGGCGAAGCTTCTCTACGATTATCTTGACGAAAGCAAGCTGTTCAAAAATCCGGTCAGGAAGGACTGCCGCTCGATTATGAACGTCACGTTTGTGACCGGCAGCGCCGAGCTCGACGAGCGCTTCTGCAAGGAAGCCGCCGCGGCGGGCTTTGTCAGCGTCAAGGGCCACCGCTCGGTCGGCGGCATGCGCGCCTCGATCTACAACGCGATGCCCGAGGAGGGCGTCGCCGGTCTCGTGGAGTTCATGCGCGATTTCGAGAAAAAAATATAGAATGCGAGGGGTTATATCAAGATGAAAGACGGAAAATACCAGATCAGGCTTTACAATAAAATCGCGAAGGTCGGGACGGACAGATTCTGCGACGCGATTTCCTGCGGGGATAATATCGACAATCCGGACGCGATTCTCGTCCGCTCTGCCGAGCTTAAGGAGATGGCGTTCCCCGAGTCTCTCTTATGCATCGGCAGGGCCGGCATAGGGGTCAACAATATCCCGGTGGATAGGGCAAGCGAGGCCGGCATCGTCGTCTTCAACACGCCGGGCGCTAACGCCAACGCCGTCAAGGAGCTGGGCGTCTGCGCGCTGATGCTCGCCTCGCGCAAGGTGAGCGAGGGAATCGCCTGGGTCAAAACCCTCGGGGACAGCGAAAACGTCGCCGCAGCGGTGGAAAAAGGGAAGTCCTCGTTCGTCGGCCCGGAGGTAAAGGGGAAGAGCCTCGGCGTAATCGGCCTCGGTGCTATCGGCGTCAACATCGCGAACATCGCCTACCGCCTCGGCATGGAGGTCTACGGCTACGACCCGTACCTCACCGTCGAGAACGCCTGGACGATGAACCGCCTGGTTCGCCGGGTCGCCTCGCGCAAGGAAATCTACGAAAACTGCGACTACATCACTCTCCACGTTCCCTTAAACGCCGAGACGAAGTATATGATAAACGCCGAGACGATTTCCCAGATGAAGGACGGCGTGCGCATAATCAACCTCGCCCGGGGCGAGCTGGTTAACGACGACGATATCGCCGCCGCGCTGGAGAGCGGCAAGGTCGCGGCCTACGTCACCGACTTCCCGAACAACAAGACGGTTAAGATGAAAAACACGGTCTGCATCCCGCACCTCGGCGCGTCGACGCCCGAGAGCGAGGACAACTGCGCCGTGATGGCCGCCGACGAGATTCAGAACTACCTGCTCTACGGCAATATCAAAAACTCGGTCAATATGCCAAGCATCGAGGCGCCGCTGGAGGAGAAAAACCGCCTGTTCGTTATCCACCGCAACGTGCCCAACATGGTCGGCATCATCTCGACCGGCCTCGCCGCCGCCGGCATTAACATCGAGCATATGCAGAACCGCTCGAAAAACGGCTACGCCTGCACGATGGTCGACACAAACAGCGACATCCCGGGCGAACTCCTGGAAAAAATCAGGAAATCCCCGGATATGCTCAGGGTAAGGCTGATAAGAAAGTAAATATTCGTAATATTTACTTCTAGAAAAACCGCTTGCTCGCCGTATATTATGGCTCGCAGTTCCCCGCTTTGCGGTGAACACCGCGCTTTTTCCAGCCTGAGTGGTCATTTTTTAAATAAACGACGCCTTAAATAACGAAAACGCCCGCCCGGGCGGAGGTTTCCGTTCGGGCGGGCGTTGCTGTAGGAGACGGGTCGCTCGTCACCAATTTATAAAAATGCGGTTTATGCGTCGTAGCTGTCGTAGGGAAAGCCGCCCTAGCATGGGTTATCCCGCAATCTCGGCGTTTATGGGGTTGTCTGCATCCGTATCGTGCTTCGCGCTGTCCGCCTCGATGATGAAATCTGCGCGCCTGTTTTTATCCTGACCTTCGGTGAATATTGAAGAACTCAAGAAGAATTATTAATCAGATTTCCTGGTTGGGTTATACATCCGTTAATTGGAAAAGAGAATAGCTCTGTCTGCTTGTAATTTTGAACATTTATTTCGTCCGTGTACCTAATGAACCTCGAATGTCAGGGAATACCGAACACAGAAAGCCGGGGACAGCGCATTGTGATATCCCTTAACAAATCTTATTTCTTATGCAGAAATCCGCCTTTCAGGAGGAGCAAATCTCCCCGAAGGGCGGATTGATTATTTTCGACCGGCCCCGGATTTAGTGGCAAACATACGCCAACCTGCCATTGGCCGCGGAGTAACATCCGTAATAATCCCTCAATAGTATGTACTGCACTGTACACCGCGAGAGTTTTTTATTTAGGAGGATTATTATGCCTGTTACGCCTTTTTTGGACGCGCTGCCTTTGCCCAAGGTTTTGAAGCCGAAGGAGCGTAGAAAAGACGGAACTTATTACGAGGTGAGGATGGAAGAGTTCTTCCATAAATTTCACAGCGAGTTAAACGAAACAAGGGTCTGGGGCTACGAGGGACAGATTCCCGGACCGACGATTGAAGCAGAACAGGGCGAATGCGTGAGAGTTAAATGGATAAACAATCTTCCGGAGACGCACTTTCTGCCTGTCGACTTCACCCTTCACGGCGCTCATGAGAATATGCCGCAGGTGAGAACCGTCGTCCACCTGCACGGGGCGGAGGTGGAGCCGGAGAGCGACGGTCACCCCGACGCCTGGTTTACCAACGATTATAAACAGTGCGGCCCTCTTTTTGAAAGGACGGTTTACGAGTACCCGAACAGACAGAGGCCGACGACCCTCTGGTACCACGACCACGCCCTCGGGATAACCCGTCTGAACGTATATGCCGGGCTGGCCGGAATGTATATCATCCGGAACGAGTACGAGAGAGAGCTGAATCTGCCCTCGGGAAAATATGAAATACCATTGGTAATACAGGATAAGCAGTTCAATCCGGAGGACGGCTCGCTGTTTTACCCTGTATCAGTCGATGATCCGCCTCCAAGCTACCCCGAGCCCTCGATTACCCCCGGATTTGCCGGCGATACGATTATTGTAAACGGCAAGGCGTGGCCCTATCTTGAAGTTGAACAGAGAAAATACAGGTTTAGAATTTTAAACGCCTCGAATGAACGATTCTTTAAAATGAGGCTTGACTCGGGTCAGTCCTTTACCGTGATCGGCTCCGACGGCGGGCTGCTGCAGGTTCCGGTGAGGACGGATGAAATAACCATCGCGCCTTCCGAACGCTATGACATTATCGTTAACTTTGCGAACCAGGCGGTGGGGTCGAATATAATCCTGACGAATACGGCCAATACTCCGTTTGATTTCGGGGCGCCGCCGGACCCGGAGACAACCGGCCGGATTATGCAGTTCAGAGTGGTTGCTCGAAACGGCGAGGATACGAGCAGCATCCCGGCGTATTTGGACAGAGTGAAGAAGATCAACGAGTGCGAGGCCGCCGTCATTCGGGATATAAGCTTCACGGTGACGCTGGATAAATACCAGAGGCCGCTCTTTATGTTGAACAACAGCGGGTTCATGGACAGAACCAGCGAGGAGCCAGTGGCGGGTGAGGTCGAAATCTGGAGGATCATCAACTCCGGTCTGGGGGTGCACCCGATTAATATCCACCAGATACAGTTCCAGATTCTGGACAGGACGCCGTTTGACGCCGACCTGTACAATCAGACGGGTCAGCTGGTGCTTACGGGCCCGCCGGAGCTGCCCCCGGCATATGAGCGGGGCTGGAAGGACACGGTAAAGACGTTCCCGGGCTTTGTCACCCGTCTCACCATGAGATTCGGGCCGTATACGGGCAGGTATGTTTACCACTGCCACATTCTCGAGCACGAGGACCATGACATGATGCGCCCGCTGAAGGTTTTGCCGGAAAAATGCGAGCATAAATGCGAGGGCAAATGCGGCAGAGTTTACGTCGAGATTAATTGCCGCAGTTAAAGCTTTAAACGCCGGGGGCAGTATTTTAGTATTTTTGAGTAATTCCCGGCGAAAGTGAAGAATAATAGAGGGTAGGCTGTCAAAGGCTTATATTGAAACGGGAGGGTTTAAATGGCTTGCGGCAGGGTAAGGCATATGTTTCCGGGAGGAAATACGTCGATTGGGTTTTACAGCTATTACGGCAACATCATCGGCCCGGAAGAGGCGGACAGGATATATATAATAAAGGGCGGGCCGGGGGCAGGAAAGTCGACCTTTATGAAAAAAATCGCGGCGAGAGCGCTGGAAAAAGGCTTCGACGTCGAGTATTTCCACTGCTCCTCGGACAACGACTCGCTGGACGGAGTAAAGATACCCTCGCTCGGGGTCGCGCTGATGGACGGCACCACGCCCCACATAGTCGAGCCGAAATGCCCGGGCGCGGTCGACAGAATACTTAATTTCGGCGATTTCTGGGACGATAAAGCAATCAGGGAGCGTAAATTTGAAATTCTCGCGGTAAGCAGGGACATATCCGGCACATTCGCAAGGGCGTACAGATATCTGAGCGCCGCCCGGTCAATCTGGGAGGACAGCGCCGAAATCCATTCGGCGGCCGCAAGGAGCGGAGGGATAAACAGGCTCTCGGAGGACCTGATAGGCGAGCTGTTCCGCGGAATCGGTATTTCCGGGACGTCAGGCAGGCAGAGAGCCATGTTTGCCAGCGCGATAACGCCCGGCGGCCTATGCAATTACCTCGACTCGCTGCTGGCCGGCAAAAAGGTGTACTGCCTTGCCGGCGGCATCGGCACCGGCGAGGAGAAAATAATCGACAGGATAAATGCGGCGGCGCTCGCAAGGGGCCTCGATACCGAGGTTTACTGCTGCGCGCTGAAGCCCGACAGGCCCGAGCATCTGATTATTCCCGCGCTGAACGTGGTGTTTACCACGGATAACCCCTACCACAGCGCTGTCGGCGAGAGGTACAAAAGCTTTGATATGCACGAGTTTATGGACTTAAGCGTTATCGAGTCGCGAAGGGCAGACCTTGAGCAGAACCGCGAGGAATTCGAGCGCCTTTTATCCGCCGCGGTCGGTACGCTGAAACGCGCCAAGGCGCTGCACGACCGGCTCGAGGCGTTCTACGTGCCGAATATCCGTTTTTCGGAGATCGACTGCCTTTTTGAAAAAATCATGCGGGATATCCTGAAAGAGTAGTCCGCCGAAGTCCGAACCGATAAAAAAACGCCCGCGACGGGCGTTTTTTAATGAATTTTTTCTCTCTGATATTTCCGCGACATACAATTTTTAATCAGCATAATGCCGGGTAGGGCAAAAATAATATCAATGGAGGTGTGTCATATCAAAAAGAAAATAGCAATTTTTATAGCGTTAATCATTTTCGCGCTGCAACCGGTTTATGCGCAGCAGACCACATATATGGTTGTCCGCGGCGACACGATGTGGGGGATTGCCGTTAAATTTGAAATCGGGCTCTCGGAATTAATCAAGGCAAACCCGCAGATAAAAAATCCGGCTCTGATTTATGTCGGACAGAAGATAAACATCCCCGAAGCCGATCCGCTGAAAACCTTCGAGGACGAGGTGATAAGGCTGGTAAACCTGGAGCGGACAAGCCGGGGGATACCCGCGTTGACAAAGAACTGGGAGCTTGCGAGGGTCGCCAGATATAAGTCCCAGGATATGGTCAACAAAAACTACTTCTCCCATACCTCGCCCACCTACGGCTCCCCGTTTACGATGATGCAGAACTTCGGCCTCCGGTTCACGGCGGCCGCCGAGAACATCGCCTACGGCCAGCGGTCGGCAAAGGAAGTTGTGGCGGCGTGGATGAATTCGCCGGGGCATCGGGCTAATATTTTGTCGGCGGCGTATACGCAGACCGGCGTCGGCGCGGCTAAAAAGTCAAACGGCACGCTTTACTGGACGCAGATGTTTATCAAGCCGTAACTCTTACAGGCAGAGAAACTGGCAAAGAAATCCGGGGCGCCGCTTTTGCGGCGCCCCGGCGTAATCAACCTGTCTTAATCGTCGCGCTGATAAACCTCCACATAGTCGACGATCATTTCGCGCACGTCGTCCTTTGCGTGGTCGCATTTCTCAGGCAGGCACATCGTGAGAACAAGCTCCTCGTCTACCGCGGAGACCCCGTCGCCAAAGCGCGAGCGGGAGACCTCCCTGCCGTCGATGGTGAAAATGTAGTCCTCGCGGGTCCACTCGAGGCCAAAAACGTGGAACTCCGTACACAGGTTCGGCACGGTGAACACACCAACGCTGTGGGAATCTATTTTGCCCGGTCCGGCCTTGGAGCCGGAGACACCGCTGCAGTGGATCGTCTGGAAAACGCGGGTCTGCCCGTCGCGGTAAAACGCCTCGACAATATCCACCTCCGCGCCGCCCGGACCGCCCCGGGAGATCCCCGCCTCGTAGGGGTGGCGCGCCTGGAGCCAGAACGCGCTCCACAGGGTGTTCTGGGGCAGCGCCTCGGAGCAGATGCAGCGGGTTTCGAAATACCCGCGGGTAAAACGCTGTTTGACTCTGACATGCCCGGCGTACCAGCCCGGGCCGAACTGGCCGTCCTCCCGGTACCTGCCGGAGAGCACGAGCCTGCCGTCGCGAATGTTCACTTCGCTCGGAGCGAAAAATCCGCACTGCGCGGGGCCTGTGCCACGGTATTCCCACTTTTCCAAGTCAAGCTCCGGACCGTCGAAGCGGTCCTCAAACACGAGACTGTAACCCGGGGGCGCGTACATAAACGACACTTCCTTTTTTTAGCTTTTATTTTAACGGCGATATGCGCCGGACTGCGGGATGCGCCGGCGCTCGCCGCGCTTGAGTTTTAATGTGTACGCGTTTGGGCTTTCGATATTAAAATATTTACTTCTCGATCAGCGCGCCCATCAGCCGGTAGGCGTCCTCAAAGAACAGGGTAGAATGCTCCGCGGCTTTCTCGCAGTAGCTGGGGATCCCGGAGCCTCTTACTCGATTATCGTACAATATAAACGGTACCGGCTCGGCGGTGTGGGTTCTGACCGAGACGGGGGTCGCGTGGTCGGGCGCGACCACCAGCTTGAACGGCTCGCCGAAGCTCTCTGCGGCTTTCCTGACCGGGCCGACGATATATTCGTCGATTTTCTCGATTGCCGACTTTTTCAGCTCGGCGTTGCCGTCGTGCCCGCACTCATCGGGCGCTTCGATATGTATAAAGACGAACTCGTAGCCCTCGCGGAGCGCGTCCGCCGCGGCCCGGCCCTTTCCCTGATAGTTTGTGTCGTAGTCGCCGGTCGCCCCCGGGACCTCCCGCGTGTCGAGCCCGAGTCCGATTGCGAGCCCCTTTATCAGCGGGACCGCGGTGATCGCGACGCCGTTTTTGACGCGATAGACGTCGCAAAAGCGCATAAACGACGGCTTTTTGCCCTGGCCCCAGAGCCAGAGACAGTTTGCCGGGCGAAGGCCGCGCTCGACGCGGGCCCTGTTCACCGGGTGCGCGGACAAGAGCTCGTAGCTTTTCTCCATCATCGCCAAAAGCTCGCCGGCGAGATCGCCCTTCGGGAGGTGGGCGCCGATCTTCTGCCCTAAAATGTCGTGGGGCGCGGCGAGCTCACCCCGGTAATCCGGTTTTTTTAAAACGAATACGTGCCGGTAGCTGACGCCGGGGTAGAGCCTTACCCGCTCGCTCTGAAATTCTGCAGAGAGCGCGGCGACAAGCTCAGCTGCCTCCTCTGTGGTAATCTTGTCGGAGCTGTGGTCGAGCATCGTTTTGTCCGCAAACTCGCCGCCGTCGGAGAGGGTGACGAGGTTCATGCGGAAAACCACGTCGTCGTCCGTAAGCGGAATATGTAGGCCGAGCGCCTCGATCGGCGAGCGGCCCGTGTAGTAGAGGTGGGGGTCGAAGCCGAGCACGGACAGGTTCGCCACGTCGCTGCCCAGCGGCAGATCGTCGTAAAGGGTGCGCATCCGGCCGAGCCGCCCTTCCCCGCACAGCCTATCCATGTTCGGCTTGTACGCGGCCTCCAGCGGGGTTTTTCCGGAAAGCTCCGGAACCGGCCGGTCCGCCATGCCGTCGCCGAGCACAATAATATATCGCATAGATGAATCTCCGATTAAAAAATAAGAATACTGTTATCATATCTTAGCATACGCCGCGTAAAAAATCTACGGCAGGATGTCAGAAAAATCAGAGCTTTTTCGCGGAAAAAACGGCCCCTTTTCCTGGAAAAACAGTTTACAAATCCGAATTAAAATGGTAAAATAAGCTTTGGCATATGATTTAACTTAATTGTCGGGGACAAGCGTTTCCGGCGAAGGTTTTCAGGAGGTAAAGATATGGCGAGAAAAATGAAGACGATGGACGGCAACACGGCCGCGGCCCATACCGCGTACGCGTTCACCGAAGTAGCGGGCATCTACCCGATTACGCCGTCCTCGCCGATGGCGGAATATGTCGACCAGTGGGCGGCGAACGGCCTGAAGAATATCTTCGGGCAGACGGTCAAGGTGATCGAGATGCAGTCCGAGGCCGGCGCTTCCGGTGTCGTTCACGGCTCGCTCCAGGCCGGCGCTCTGACGACGACGTTTACGGCTTCACAGGGTCTGCTTTTAATGATTCCGAATATGTACAAGATCGCGGGAGAGCTTCTGCCCGGCGTGATACACTGCTCCGCGCGCGCGGTCGCGTCCCACGCGCTCTCGATCTTCGGCGACCACTCCGACGTGATGGCCTGCCGCCAGACCGGTTTCGCGATGCTCGCGTCGTCCAACCCGCAGGAGGTCATGGACCTTTCCGCGGTCGCGCACCTCGCGGCTATCAAGGGCCGCGTTCCGTTCCTGCACTTCTTCGACGGATTCCGCACGTCCCACGAGATCCAGAAAATCGAGGTCTGGGACTATAAGGACCTTGCCGAAATGGTCGATTACGACGCGATCGACGCGTTCCGCGCCCGCGCGCTCAACCCGGAGCACCCGGTGCTGCGCGGCACAGCGCAGAACCCGGATATCTTCTTCCAGGCGCGCGAGGCCTGCAACCCCTTCTACGACGCGCTCCCCGCTATCGTCGAGGAGTATATGGACAAGGTCAACGCGAAAATCGGCACTGACTATAAATTCTTCAACTATTACGGCGACCCCGAGGCGGAAAAAGTCATTGTCGCGATGGGTTCCATCTGCGACACCGCCGAGGAGACGATCGATTACCTGATGTCGAAGGGCGAAAAAGTCGGCCTGATCAAGGTCCGCCTGTACCGTCCGTTCGTCGCGGATAAATTCCTCGAGGCGATTCCGGCGACCTGCAAGAAGCTCGCAGTGCTCGACCGCACGAAGGAGCCGGGCGCGCTGGGCGAGCCGCTGTACCTCGACGTCGTCGCGGCGCTGGCGAACTCCGACAGGAAGCTCACCGTCGTCGGCGGCCGCTACGGCCTCGGCTCGAAGGACACGACTCCGGCCTGCATCTTCGCGGTGTACGACAACCTCGACGCCGAAAAGCCGATGGACCGTTTCACCGTGGGCATCGAAGACGATGTGACCAACAGATCGCTCCCGCTGAAGCCCGCCCCGGTGACCGCCCCGTCCGGCATGATCTCCTGCAAGTTCTGGGGCCTCGGCGGCGACGGCACGGTCGGCGCGAACAAGAACTCCATCAAGATCATCGGCGACCACACCGATATGTACTCGCAGGCCTACTTCGCCTACGACTCCAAGAAGACCGGCGGCATCACGGTTTCGCACCTGCGCTTCGGCAAAAAGCCGATCCGCTCGACCTATCTGGTCAACAAGGCGAACTTTGTCGCCTGCCACAACCCGTCCTACGTCAGCATGGGCTACCCGATGGTCGAGGACCTGGTGCCCGGCGGCACGTTCCTTCTGAACTGCCAGTGGAAGCCCGAGGAGCTTTCCGAGCACCTGCCGGCCTCGATCAAATCCTACATCGCTAAAAACCACATCAACTTCTATATTGTCGACGCGATTACGAAGGCCCGCGAGATAGGCCTCGGCAAGCGCACCAACACGATTCTGCAGTCCGCGTTCTTCGCGCTGGCGAACATCATCCCGATGGACGACGCGGTCAAATATATGAAGGAAGCGGCGTACAAGTCATTTTCCAAGAAGGGCGAGAAGATCGTCCAGATGAACTACGACGCGATTGACGCGGGCGTCCACGCCGTCACGAAGATCGACGTGCCGCCGGAGTGGGCGGACGCGAAGGACGAGTGCGACTGCGCCGCCTGCACTAAAGCCTGCACCGGCCGCGAGATGCTCGACCGCTTCAACGAGACGATTCTGAAGCCCGTCACCGCCCAGAAGGGCGACAGCCTGCCCGTGTCGGCGTTCAAAGACGCCGAGGACGGCACGTTCCCGCTGGGACTGTCGGCGCTCGAGAAGCGCGGCGTCGCGATTGACGTGCCGGAGTGGATTCCGGAAAACTGCATCCAGTGCAACCAGTGCTCGTTCATCTGCCCGCACGCCGCGATCCGTCCGTTCGTTCTGAACGAGGAGGAGGTCGCCGCCGCGCCGGAAGGCTATCCGATGAAAAAAATGCTCGGCAAGGGCATGGAAAACTACAAGTTCGCAGTCACGGTCACCCCGCTCGACTGCATGGGCTGCGGCCTCTGCGCGGTGGTCTGCCCGGCGAAGAACAAGGCGCTTGTTATGAAGCCCTTCGAGTCGCAGGTCGACAAGCAGAAGTATTTCGACTACGCCGTCAAGGAGGTCTCCCCGAAGGAGACGCCGTTCGGTGTTTCGACGGTTAAGGGCTCCCAGTTCAAACAGCCGCTGCTTGAGTTCTCCGGCGCGTGCGCCGGCTGCAGCGAGCCGATTTACGCCCGCCTTGTGACCCAGCTGTTCGGCGACCGCATGTATATCGCCAACGCCACCGGCTGCTCGTCGATCTGGGGCGGCTCCGCTCCGTCGACGCCGTACACCGTCAACAAGAAGGGCTTCGGTCCGGCCTGGGCCAACTCGCTGTTCGAGGACAACGCCGAATACGGCTTCGGCATGCTGACGGCCGTCAAGGCCCGCAGGGAGAAGCTCGCCGAGCAGGTAAGCTCCCTCGCCACGAAGGCGGACGGTGAGTTCAAAGAGATCTGCGAAGGCTGGCTTGCCAATATGGACGACGCCGAGCAGTCCAGGCTCTACGGCGACAAGCTGCTGGCGATCGCGAAGGAGTGCGACGGCTGCGGCTGCGACTGCGACGCCGAGTGCGCCTACATCGTTAAAAACTCCGATATGCTGACCAAGAAATCGATCTGGGTGTTCGGCGGCGACGGCTGGGCCTACGATATAGGCTTCGGCGGCCTCGACCACGTGCTCGCCTCCGGCGAGGATATCAACATCTTCGTGTTCGATACGGAGGTTTACTCCAACACCGGCGGCCAGGCCTCCAAATCCTCGCAGACCGGCCAGGTCGCGCAGTTCGCCGCGTCGGGTAAGGCGCTGGCCAAGAAGGACCTCGCCAGCATCGCGATGTCCTACGGCTACGTCTACGTCGCGCAGGTCGGCGTCGGCGCGGACCTGAACCAGACGATCAAGGCCATCTCCGAGGCGGAGAGCTACAAGGGCCCGTCGCTGATCATCGGCTACGCACCGTGCGAGCTGCACGGCATCAAGGGCGGACTGGGCAACTCCCAGCTGGAGGTCAAGGCGGCCGTCGCGGCCGGGTACTGGCACCTGTTCAGGTTTGACCCGAGAAAGATCGCGGCCGGCGAGAATCCGTTCACCCTCGACAGCAAGGAGCCCACGGGCAGCTATCAGGATTTCATCAAGAACGAGACCCGCTACACCTCGCTCCAGGTCACATTCCCGGATCGCGCAAAGGAGCTCTTCGAAAACGCCGAGGAGCATGCGAAGACCAAGTACGAGATGCTGAAGAGAAAGGTCGAATACTACGAGCCCAAAAAGTAAATGACTTATGGCGCCGCGGAGTTTTCCGCGGCGCCTTTTTCAGCGCCGGGATTTTAAATATGACATAGGCTGTCGGGATTAATCGGGTAATATAAGGAAAAGCCGAACCGCGAGCCCTTTTCAAAGGAAAACGCGTGGGCGGATTTGTCTATGTCCCGTATCAATACGAAGCGAATACTGACCTGCGACGGGAGGCATGAGCTGTGGATTTCCCCGATATACCGCAAAACAGAGCGTGGCTGCTGGAAACAGCCGACGCGCCGATAAGGTACAACCTAACCCGTGACGCCGCGGACGCGGAGGCCCTGCTCCGCAACGGCGAGGCGGCGGCATGGCTTTCGCGCCTTGCGGAGCGGAGCGGGGCGGAGGATATCGGCGCTGTCCACGGCAGCTTTGACTACTGCATGGAAAATATTCTGGGAAAGTGCTGGATTCTGGGGCTGAATAGAAGCATTACGTTATTTGAGGAGAATATCGCGTTTATTCTGCGGCATCTGAACCGGCACATAGGTGTAACGCCTCCGGACGGACTGAGTTTCAATAAGATCTATCACTTCCGGGATTACGAAAAGCTTCTCGCCTGTTTCCTGTCGCTGCTCGGATACCGCGACGATCCCGCCGTGCTCTACGTAGTACGAAAGAGGATTGACCTTTTATACGATTTTACAAGACAAAAGCGATACGATATCTATGTGGACGGCTCAAAGCTTAAAGCCGTGAAAAAGGAATGGCAGCCCCACATCATCAACCCGGATTTGTACGCCGACGGGCATATAGCCCTTCCGGATATGCATGATTTTCTGCTGTTTGCCGGAATGTATCCGTTCCTCAACGCAGACGATAAAAGCAAGGTGGAGACCGCGGCGGAGTGGCTGTTTGGGGATGGCTACGGCGACATAATCCGAAACTACGGGTACTTCTACGCTCCCGGCGGCAGCTATAACGCGAAAGCGGTAATCTTCAAGCCGCACCTGCCTGATTTTACGGATATCACCTTTGACAAGGGGGATATCTCCCCGCTTATCTTTACGGTGTTTGTTTTGTCCCATTTCAAAACGGCGCGAAAATCACTGTGGTTTTCGCTGGCTGTCGCTTATCTCAACCGGTTTAAAAACAGCGCGGGGCGGTACAGCTTTCCGCCGCACATGGTCACGGAGAAAGCGAATTGCTATGCTGTCTTCGGCGGACATATGAACGCGGGTGAAAATAAAAGATCAAGGCTGTATAACGAGATTATCTCCACCTACTGGATGGAGAGAATCCGGCAAAATATCGCTGCCGGTTGATAATCACCTCCCGCGGAATTTTGCGGGACGCATTGTAATTTGCAAGGCGTTATGCTAATATCAGTATTGCCAAGACGTTGATTTTGGATAATAATGCGTTTGTTGAAAAGGGGATGCCGATGATCGACAACGAGATTTCTCAAAATGATATGCCTTACTGCATGATGAACTTGTTTGAAGCTATTCCCTATCCGATTCAGATTTTTTCCCGCGACGGGACTGCAAGGATGATAAACGATGCGGCGCTGAAGATGATAGGCATAAAAAGCAGAGAAACTCACATAGGACTGTATAACGTTTTTAAGGACCCGATAGTCCGTAAGCTCGGCGTTACGGAACAGATCAAGCAGGTGTTAACGGGTAAAACCGTATATCTTACCGATTTCGCCGCGTCTTACGAAGATATGATCCGATATTTTGGCGTGAAAAAAAGAAACCTTAAATTGATAAACGCGGATATCACATGTTTTCCTCTGTTAAACAGGGACGGAGAAGTGGCATACTTCGCGGCGTTTTTCATTTTTAAAGACATATATATGGGCAAAGAAGAGATAGGACAAGGTGAACACTACATAAAAACCCATTGGAAGGAGCCTTTCAACGCCGATGAAATAGCAAAGGCGGCGCACCTCAGCAAATCCCATTTTACAAAGCTGTTTAAAATGCATACCGGCGTAACCCCGCATGGGTATTACATCAACTATAAAATCAGCAGGCTGAAGGAGATGCTGCTGGATGCCAACATGACCGTTTCCCAGGCTTTTGCGGCGTGCAATATGAATTACAACGGTAATTCCGCGAGGCTGTTCAGGGAGAAGGTTGGCGTGACCCCTTTTGAGTATCGAAAAAAACACCAAAACAACAAATAGATTCGACGCGAGGCTTGCGAAGATAACCCGGACGCAACAGTGTCCCGGTTTTTTGTTAACAAATAACATTATTCTTACTAAATATAAGCATATTCCTACTATACATATGTTGAACCGGCAAATAGAATATAAGTATTTAACGGGCAAGGTCCGGTGAGGTCCGACAGCCGAAGGAAGCGGATGTGAAGTTATGCAGAAAACGCCGCCGTCCGTTACGCTGCCGTTTTGTGTTTAGGGATGTACCTCATGCGGCAGGCCCCGTGAAATGCTTGGAAAGTGCCGACAGAAAATTAGAAAACGGAGGTTATTTTACGTGTTTACAGCAAAAAAAAGAAAACCTGTGCGGCTGTTGTGTCAGTTGACGGCCATGATTTTGGCGCTGCTGCTGCTAGTCAGCTGCGGCGGCAGGAATCCTTCGGGAGGGGACAGGACCGACAGCGAAGGAAAGCCGGAAGTGACAAAGAAGGTTGAAGATCCCGGTTCGTCTACCGTAGGAGAATCGTTCAACGCTTATATTGAGGCAAAAGGAGAGCTGATTTCCGTACTCTCCGACGCGCTGGCGAGCAATCCCGATACCGCGCTGGACTCAATGTCTTTTCTCGGCGTGGCAATGCTGGACATCGCGCTGATCCCCGCAACCTGCTTCGGCCTGGGGCAGGACGTGGTCACTGCCACCCTCGGTATCCTGGGGATAAATGATGTCGAATACAGTGAAAGCGGAAACCAATACAGCATCAAATATCTGGACAATGAAGGCAAACAGAACGAGCTGCGGGGCGAGTACGACAAGGCGGCGGACGCGCTCAAATGTATTTCAAAGACGGACGGAAAGGAAAATCTGATTTCGGAATACCGCAAAACATCCTTCGGCTATGTCGGTCAATTTTATGCTGTCAATGAGGACGGCTCGACATACCTCTACCAGCTGGCGGTAAGCGGCAAGGACGGAGCGATCGGCATTTCCCAGGCATCGTCGGAGCCTCCGGCATTAACCGGCAGCGAAACAATAGACTTCCCCAAGCAATGCGCGGAGTGGTATGCGATAAAGGGTAATGCGCTAACAGGAGTTACCTCCGCTGGAAGAGAGATTTCATTCACATACACTCCGTCGGGGAACTGAAAACAAGCAAGGGGTTAATTCCGGTTTATTGACAACACGGATACAGATACTGCGCCCCGGCACCCGCCGCGGGATATTACTTGACATGACTTTTAAGCATACGTGATTTTATATCCTTGAAACTGTTTTCTCAGGCTTGCGTCAATCGGTTTTCGGGGTTATAACCATCTCCTTCTTGGATTTATCTTCTTCCGGGGAAGGAGATGTTTTTCTACCCTGGAGGTACCGGGGGGGCTTTAACATATGCTTCTGTCGCTGCGCCTCTGAGCTCTCCGCTGGTTAAAGGTGTTCGGCCTGATATGCTTTTCCCGGGCGCGAAAGGGAAGTATAAGAACGGCGCTTTACTTTATCCCTGCAATCGCCGATCATGATCGCCTACGGGATCTGTTTATGAGCAAAATTATCCGGCAAGCCGGAACGGCCCGATGTATAACGGCGCAAAAAAACGGATACGCTTCTCTTGGGGCTTATGATACTGAATTTTATAGGGGAACTGACATGAACAAACTGAGGATGATCGCAAAGAAAATCGTATTGGCTGTTGCCGTTTTTGCGTCAGCATCGGTGATGCCCGTAAAGGCCCAATCGTTATTGACGGAGGAGGAGCAGGAATATGTAAACGGAAGAGAGACCATAGAGGCTGTATCCCTTGACGGCGTGGCTCCGCTTCAGTATACCGATTCAAACGGCCATGTAAGGGGCATTTCCAAAGAGGTTTTGGAAACGATATCCGATATGGCCGGGCTGGTTTTTACATACAGGCTGTACGATACCGCTGCGAAAGTAAACAACTCCGGCGCGGATATAGTCTTCGGAATACCGGCTGAATATGCGCATGAAAATATGGTTTTATCGGTGCCGTTCTTAGAATCCGAGACCATATTGTTTTTAAATTCTTCGGTAGATCCCAATGAGCTCGACAATAAAAAATATGCCGCCGTAGAAGGCAACGACCTGCTTGAAGGACTAAAAAAAGAAAACATAGTTTATTACAAAACACGGGAAGAGGCCATGGACGCGGTGGATAGGGGGGAGGCCGACTACGGCTACGGAAACGCCTATTCGGTTGTGTTTTACACGATACAAAACGGCTACAAGAATTTAATTACCGTTCCCGAAAAAAATGAAATCAGGGAGTACTGCATAGGGCTCCTTAGAAACGACGAGACGCTGCTCTCGATAATAAACAAATCGATTTCCGCAATCAGCGAGACCCATATGAGGACGCTGATTCTAAACGAAGCGACCCGGGTTGACAGGAAAATTACATTTCCGATGGTAACGGACGCCTATCGCATACAAATATTTGCGGCGGTCTGTCTGATAATCGCGCTGCTGCTGTTCGGCATCTTCTACAATATCAGGGCGAAGAATGAGATAAAAATCCAGTATGAGAGATACCAAACGCTTTCGCAGACATCGAACGAGTATTTGTATGAATACCATATCAAGACAAAGCGCCTGGAACTGTCAAAAAACTGCGTTGAATTATTCGGAGACAACCCCGACCTCGGCGAGCTGACAGCCGCGTTTGATAAAGTACTGGCCAACAACGAAAACACGATACCGGTTATTGCGCTGCCGGTAGCCGGCGGGGAAATGGGTTATTTCAAATCGGTCAACTCGTTTATATACGACGACAAGGGGAGGGCATTCTCCGTCATCGGGAAGCTGATAGACATAAGCGAAGAGGAAGCTGAAAAGCAGGAGCTGATAAAAAAGTCGGAGACCGACGGGCTGACGGGCATATACAACGCGGTCACGGCGAGAAACCTGATCACCGAGAGAATTAAAAGGGCCGGTCCGAATTCGAAAGACGCCCTTATCGTGATGGACTGCGACAAATTTAAAGGGATTAACGACACATACGGACATCTGCAGGGGGATGAGGTCCTGGCAAACATCGGCAAAGCCCTGACCCAGACCTTCAGGAAAACCGACGTCATCGGGCGGATAGGCGGGGACGAGTTCTGCGTATATCTGCGGGATATTCCCTCGTCGGATTTTATCGTCTCGAAATGCTATCAGCTTATGGCCCTGGTAGCGATCTTAAACGGAGATAACGACGTCACCGTAAGCATAGGGATATCGCTGCTGGACGGCGAGAAATCCTATGAGGATCTGTTCAGAAAGGCCGATAAGGCCCTGTATCAGGCAAAGAAAAAGGGCGGGGATCAGGTCCAGTTTTACACTTAGCGCGCCGGTTATCCCTTCCTTTTTCGCGGAGCCGGCCGCCGGAAAAGCAAAAAACGCGGCATAAAAAAAGCGGAAAACACGCCCGTCTTTCCGAAACGGCGCGAAAAAAGCAACGCGGGCGTATTGACTTTTTTTTCGCGGGCAGTTATACTTGAATCGGTAAGATTTTTTTGGGGAAAACAGGCGAAAAATAAACAGTGAGGAGGAATCGGCAGTGAATCGCAAGGTAAAAGCGGTACAGTACGGATGCGGAAAGATGAGCGTATATCTGATGCGGTATCTGCTTGAAAAAGGAGCGGATATCGTAGCGGCGTTCGACGTAAACCCCGCCGTTATCGGCAGGGATATCGGCGAGATCATCGGCGCGGGGAAGCTCGGAATCAGGGTTGCGGACGCAAAGGAAGCGGACAGGGTCTTTTCAGAGCTCAGGCCCGACGTCTGCGTAATCGCGACCCGAAGCACAATGGCGGATCTCAGAGAAGCTTTTACGAAATGCGCGAAGAACGGCGTCAACGCGATTTCAACCTGCGAGGAATCGCTCTATCCGTGGAATTCTTCCCCGGGGATTACGAAGGAGCTTGACGAACTGGCAAAAAAGAACCACTGCACCTTGGCGGGAAGCGGCTATCCCGATATGTACTGGGGTGTGCTGATAGACACCCTCGCCGGCTCAATGCATAAAATAACGAGAATCGAGGGCTCCAGCAGCTACAACGTCGAGGATTACGGCATCGCGCTGGCGGAGGGGCACGGAGCCGGGCTTTCGCCTGAGGAGTTCGCTAAAAAAATCGGAAAATATAATGACCTCGGCTCGGACGAGATCAGGGCTAAAATCGAAAACGGTGAGATCGAGCCGAGCTATATGTGGAACCAAAACGGCTGGCTCTGCAGCAGGCTGGGACTGACCGTCGTTTCCCAGACCCAGAAGTGCATACCGACGACCTGCGACAAAGACCTGGAATCGACTACCCTCGGCATGACAATCAAGGCCGGGTACGCCACCGGAATGTCCGCCGTCGTCACAACGGAGACCGCCGAGGGGATCACCCTCGAGACCCAGTGCATCGGAAAGGTTTACGCTCCCGGCGAGTTTGACAAAAACGAGTGGACTCTCCGCGGGGAGCCCGATACGACGGTTATAGTAAACCGCCCGGCGACGGTGGAGCTGACTTGCGCGAACCTGATCAACCGTATCCCGGCGCTTATCAACAGCGAACCCGGCTATGTGACGACGGAGAAGCTGCCGAACAACGTCTATATGGTCAAACCGATGAACGAGTACGTCAGCAAATAACGGGGATTTGACATATAACATTAAGTTCGAGTTTCAAACAGACAATCTAACCTATGTGCGCATGCGGGCGCGAAAAACACCCGTAAATATATAAAAAAGGAGAAGGAGTATGAGAAGCTTCACAACGCTGGACCTACAGTATGCACACAGATTTTACGGATTCAAGGGCGAAGCTCAGTATTTGCACGGTCATACCGGGATACTGACGATCGAGGTTGAAGACTCTGTCAACATGGGTGTAAACATGGTATTCCCGTGCAACGAGATCAAGAAGATTGCATGGGAGGTACTGCAGAACTTCGACCATGCGCTGGTGTTGAGGGAGGACGATCCGCTGCTTCCGGCGATTCTAAAGGTATACGAGGAGCAGGGGATAAGGAACGGCGCGCCCAGCAACAAGCAGAAGGGCCCGGCATTCAAGACGGAGCTCGCGACGGCGTATCCCGAGTGCCGCCTGGTGGTCACAAAGGAGACGATGACCGTCGAGGGCATGATCAAAATCGTCTACGATCTGCTAAAGGACAAGCTCAATATCGTAAAGATAACGTTTACAAGCGGTGTAAACGGCGCTACGGAAGAATACGAACCGAAAAACGTTATAGACCGCTGCCCGTTATGCGGCGTCGCGCTGAACGAAAACGGCGTGTGCCCTAAATGCGGCTACAGAAAATAGGCTGACCGGCCTAATACAAACAAGGCGCTCCGCGGACTTTTCCGCGGAGCGCCTGAGCTTATTTACGGAGTTACGCGGCGGTTTTAAGCGGAATTTGAAAAACCGCATTGTAATTTGGGGGGCGTTGTGCTAAAATTTTCAGGCGAAACGGGAGGAAGGTCTCGTTTCCAAAGGAGCCGCAATCCATTCCGAACGACGGCGGCAGGCTTCTTATCGGAGACGTGGCTTTGGAAAATAAAAGTCAGGTTTCAACAATCGGACATCAGGATAACAAAAAGGAGATAAACATGAAAAAACTGACGGCGTTGATTTTGGCGCTATGCCTGTTGCTCGGCGTTGCGGCCTGCGGCGAAACCGGTGCGTCCCCGGCGGATACCGCGGCTTCCACCACCGCGGCGGAGGAGGGCGGGTCCGGGTCCAACGACATCGTGATTTTGTTTACCGGCGACGTGCACAGCGGCGTGGACAGCGGCTGGACCTACAGCGGGGTGGACGTTATCAGAAGACAGCTAATCGCGAAGGGCGATCGCGTGATTCTTGTGGACAACGGCGACTCCATCCAGGGCGAGCCCCTCGCCACGATGACCTCCGGCGGCGCGATTATCGAGCTGATGAACGCTCTTGGCTACGATATCGCGACCATCGGAAACCACGAGTTCGACTACGGCATGGAGCGGTTTATCGAGCTCGCGGAGATCGCCGATTTCCCCTATATCAGCTGCAATTTCAACAAGTCGGGGGAGCTTGTCTTAGACCCCTACGTGATAAAGGACGCCGGCGGCGTCAAGATCGCGTTTGTGGGCGTCAGCACGCCCTGGACGCTGACCAGCTCCACGCCCTCAAACTTCATGGACGAAAACGGCAGCTACGTCTACGGCTTTATGCAGGGCAACGGCGGGAAAGACCTGTACGCGGCCGTCCAGAAGGCGGTGGACGCCGCGAGGGCCGAGGGCGCGGACTATGTGGTCGCGATGGCGCATCTCGGAAACGAGGCCGATTCCAGTCCGTACACATACGCCGATGTAATCGAAAACACCGCCGGCATCGACGTGCTTATTGACGGCCACAGCCATGACCTTGACCAGGTTGCCGTGAAGAACAAGGCAGGCAAAGAGGTGCTGCGTTCCGCCTGCGGGACGAAGCTTGAGGCGATAGGCTATGTGCGCATCACGGCGGAGGGCGAGATAAGCACCGGCCTGTACAAGTGGGACAGCGAGGAAAACGCGGTCGAGGTCTTAGGCCTTGAGTCGAGCATGAACGGAGCCTGCGGAAAGGCAAAGGAAGAGCTCTCTGCCGCGCTCGCCGAGGTCGTGGCGAAGAGCGGGGTTGAGCTGCTGATAAAAGACCCGGCCACCGACGTGCGCATTGTGCGCAACGAGGAGACCGCCATCGGCGACTTCTGCGCGGACGCCTACCGCTATGTCTCGGGCGCGGATATCGCCTTTGTAAACGGCGGCGGCATTCGGGACAACCTCGGCAAGGGGGATATTACCCGTGAGGACATCCTGAAAATCCACCCCTTCGGCAATATGCTCAGCGTGTGCGAGGCGACGGGGCAGGAGATCCTTGACGCCCTCGAGTTCAGCGTCCATTCCTGGCCCACGGAGTTCGGCGGATGGCTTTGCCCCTCGGGCGTCAGCTTTGAGGTGCACACCTGCATACCCTCCGGCGTGGAGACGGACGACGCCGGGATGTTCGTAGGGATCAACGGCGAGTACCGGGTAAGAAACGTCTATGTCGGGGACGAGCCGCTGGACCTGAACAAAACCTACACCGTGGCGAGCAGCAACTATATGCTGCAGAGCATGGGCGACGGCTATACGATGTTTGCCGACAACGTATACACTCAGGACAGCGTAATGCTTGACAATCAGGTGCTTATCAAATACATAACCGAGGGCCTCGGCGGAGTTATAGGTCAGGAGTACGCGGAACCCCGGGGGCGAATCACCTTCGTGGAGGAAAAGGCGGAGTAGTGGTTTCGTTCCCGCTTTAAAACGGAACATGCATTAAACGGCATAAAAAGTCGGGCGCGGCTTCCAGAGCAATGCTATAATAGAGCCGCAGCCGGAAAGGGGGATCTGCCGTGATCGGATGGGCGGAGGGCATTCAGAGAGCGATCGGTTATATCGAGGATAATCTCACGGAGGAATTAAATATTCAGGATATCGCCGGACGGGCATGCGTTTCGGCATTTTATTTCCAGAGAATATTTAGTACCCTCTGCGGCCTCACGGTGGGGGAGTATGTCAGAAACAGAAGGCTCAGCATAGCGGCACAGGAGCTTTCCAAAGCGGACGCGAAGGTGATCGACGTCGCGCTGAAGTACGGCTATGACTCTCCCGACAGCTTTGCCCGCGCGTTCACCAAATTCCACGGCATATCACCTTCGGCGGCCAAATTAAAGGGCGCAAGGCTGAAGTCATTTGCGCCGGTCAAAATCAAACTGATACTGGAGGGCGGAACAATGCTGGAGTACAAAATCGTAGAAAAGGCGCAGATCAGACCATGACCCCTTAAGCGGCAAAACCGCAACCGTGTTCGATGAATTCGAGACCTTTGACAACAAATACCCGGCGTATTTTGCCGACCTGAAGGACGGCTACATATACTTCGGCTTCGGCGCCGACGAATGGTGGCGCGTGATGCCCGACGGCACCGGCTTGGAGGATCTGGACTGGATGCTGAACCCTTCGTCGCAAAAGAGGCCGTAAGCTTCCGCGGCCATAACTGCCGATTATAATATCCGTATATGAATTGCCTGATTATTACTCCGTTGGACTGAGCAAATCAGGCAATTTCCATAGAGCGGTTTAGTATTAGAAAGGCTGGAATCTATCAAAGAAAACTGATTAGAGAGCCGATTATGAGTCTTTGGGAAATGCAAGATTTAGGCGGATGCAGATTTGTTGTTCCGACTGTACAAGATGTTTATAAATATGCAGAAAGATTTGAGCTCTCAAGAAACGACATATTCTTAGAGAAAAATATGACGATATCGCTGAACCAAAACATTCTGGTTATCGTAGCAGCCGCAACCGGGGGACAAGCTTTGATATTTGTGCCCCTTGACAAAGCCGCGGAAAGGCAATAAAATATAGCTGCTGAGTTGAAAGAAGCTTCTTACGACAAAGCGTTGACAACATATCCTGACACCGAATAGCAAGCTATCAGGCGGAAGGCACAGCGGAATTTTATATAACGTGGGATTTCTGCGCCTTCTTTTAGGAGGGCGCATTTTAATTTATCGGGGGTTTTTCAAATGGAAACAAGGGTCGCCATTATCGGAATCATCGTCGAAGACGGCAACTCCGTCGGAAAGCTGAACGGCATTTTGCATGAGTATGAGAAGTACATCATCGGCAGGATGGGTCTTCCCTACCGGGAAAAGGGCGTCAGCATAATAAGCATCGCGGTTGACGCGCCGCAGGACATAATCAGCGCGCTCTCCGGAAAGCTCGGCAGGCTGCCCGGGGTCAGCACGAAGGCGCTGTACTCGAAGGTGACCGGAAAGACGGAAAACGAGGTGCCGGATGAAGCGGCTCATTGATAAGCTCTATGAGACAACCGAGCTCTCGCCGGAAGAGTACAGGGAGCTGCTCGACAACCGCAGTCCGGAGCTCTCGGAATACCTGTTTGAAAAGGCGCGGGCGGTTCGGATTGAAAACTACGGGCACGACGTGTATATCCGGGGGCTTATAGAGTTTACGAACTACTGCAGAAACGACTGCTATTACTGCGGCATCCGGAAAAGCAACGCCGGGGCGGAGCGCTACCGCCTGACAAAGGGGCAGATTCTCGAGTGCTGCTCGGCCGGATACGAGCTCGGCTTTCGCACCTTCGTGCTGCAGGGCGGCGAGGACGGGTATTTCACCGACGAGAAAATGGTGGAAATCATCCGATCCATCAAGGCCGCTCACCCGGACTGCGCCGTCACGCTCTCGATAGGGGAAAAAAGCTACGAAAGCTACAAGGCCTTTTTCGACGCCGGCGCGGACCGATATCTGCTGCGCCATGAGACGGCGAACGCCGGGCACTACGGCAGGCTGCACCCCAAAATCCTCTCCCTCGACAACAGAAAGCGGTGCCTGTTTGACCTAAAGGAAATAGGCTATCAGGTGGGCTGCGGGTTCATGGTGGGCTCCCCGTTTCAGACCACAGACTGCCTGGTCGAGGACCTGCTGTTTATCAAGCGGCTAAATCCCCACATGGTGGGCATCGGGCCGTTCATACCGCACCACGGCACGCCGTTTGCGGACAGAGCGGCGGGGACCCTTGAGCTGACGCTGTTCCTGCTCGGCATTATCCGCCTGATGCTCCCGCCGGTGCTGCTGCCGGCGACCACCGCGCTGGGCACGGTTCACCCCAGGGGCAGGGAGCTGGGCATCCTCGCCGGGGCAAACGTGGTTATGCCCAATCTCTCGCCGAAAAGCGTCAGGCACAAATATCTGCTATACGACAACAAAATCTGCACCGGGGACGGGGCGGCGGAGTGCCGGCACTGCATGCAAAAGCGGATGGAGGCCATCGGCTATAACGTGGCGGTATCCCGCGGAGACCATAAGTCCGTCCAATAATCAAGCGTTCCAAACACTTAAAGGGGAAGATTTTCTGACCCGAATAAGAAAGAGGTTTTAAATTATGTACGATCCGAAATCACCGAAAGCGGAAGAGTTTATTTCTCACGAGGAGATGCTTTCCACCCTCGACTACGCGGAAAAAAACAAAAACAACGCGCGTCTCATCGACGAAATCATTGAGAAGGCGAAGCTCCGCAAGGGGCTTTCACACAGGGAGGCCTCGGTGCTGCTGGCCTGCGAGCTCCCGGACAAAAACGAGGAGGTCTTCGAGCTGGCAAAGCAGATCAAAAATGATTTCTACGGCAACCGCATCGTGTTGTTCGCGCCGCTGTACCTGTCAAACTACTGCATAAACGGCTGCGTCTACTGCCCGTACCACAGGAAGAACCGGCACATCGCCAGAAAGAAAATGACCCAGGACGAGATCCGCCGGGAGGTCATCGCCCTTCAGGATATGGGGCACAAGCGCATCGCGATAGAGTCCGGGGAGGACCCGGTGAACAACCCCATCGAGTACATACTTGAGAGCATTGACACAATCTACAGCGTAAAGCACAAAAACGGCGCGATCCGCCGGGTCAACGTCAACATCGCCGCCACCACGGTTGAAAACTACAAAAAGCTCAAGGAGGCTGGCATCGGCACCTATGTGCTATTTCAGGAAACATATCACAAGGAGAGCTATGAAAGGCTGCACCCCTCCGGCCCGAAGCACAACTACGCCTACCACACCGAGGCGATGGACAGGGCGATGCAGGGCGGCATAGACGACGTCGGCCTCGGGGTGCTGTTCGGGCTCGAGATGTACCGCTACGAGTTCGCCGCCCTGCTGATGCACGCGGAGCACCTTGAGGCGGCGTTCGGCGTCGGCCCCCACACCATCAGCGTGCCCAGAATCCGCCCGGCGGACGACATCGACCCGTCGGCTTTCAGCAACGCGATAAACGACGGCATCTTCGCCAAGATCACGGCCTGCATCCGCGTCGCGGTGCCCTATACCGGCATGATCGTGTCCACCAGGGAGAGCAAGGCCACCAGGGAGCGCCTGCTGAATCTTGGTGTCTCCCAGATCAGCGGCGGCTCCAAGACAAGCGTCGGCGGGTATTACGAGCCCGAGCCGGAGGACGAAAACTCCGCCCAGTTCGACGTAAACGACAGGAGAACCCTGGACGAGGTGGTCAGGTGGCTGATGGAGCTGGGCTATGTCCCAAGCTTCTGCACCGCCTGCTACAGAGAGGGCAGGACGGGGGACAGGTTCATGAGCATCTGCAAGAACAGGCAGATTCTTAACTGCTGCCACCCGAACGCCGTCATGACCTTAAAGGAGTACCTTGAGGACTACGCTTCGCCGGAGACGAAGGCGGTGGGCGAGGCGCTTATCAAAAAGGAGCTGGGGCGTATCCCGAATCAGAAGGTCAAAAGGATTGTTGAGGAAAACCTGGTAAAAATCGGCGGCGGAACGCGCGATTTCAGATTTTAGAAAGGGGGATGCGCATGGGACTTAACGATACGCCGCCGGCGGAGCGCGTCCACATAGGCTTTTTCGGCAGCAGAAATTCCGGCAAATCCAGCCTCGTAAACGCCGTCACCGGGCAGGACCTCGCCGTCGTCTCCGACATCAAGGGCACGACCACCGACCCGGTTTACAAGCCGATGGAGCTGCTCCCCCTCGGCCCGGTGATGATTATCGACACGCCGGGAATCGACGACGAGGGGGCGCTGGGAGAGCTGCGGGTCAGAAAGAGCCGTCAGGCGCTGAACAAAACCGACGTCGCGGTGCTGGTGGTGGACGCAGCCGCCGGCAAAACTAAGGAGGACGAGGAGCTTGTATCGCTGTTTGCCGAAAAGCGGATAAGCTTCATCGTCGCCTACAATAAGGCGGATATTGCGGAGCGGGAGCCGCCGAGAGCGGACAACGAGCTTCTCGTCAGCGCGAAAACGGGGTACAATATCAACGCTCTGAAGGAAAAACTCGCGGCTTTGTCGAAAACGGAGGAGCCGGAGCGGAGAATAGTGGGGGACCTTATGGCCCCGTCGGACTTTGTCGTGCTGGTCACGCCGATAGACAAGGCCGCCCCTAAGGGGCGGCTGATACTGCCCCAGCAGCAGACAATCCGGGACATTCTGGACGCCGGCGCGGTGGCCGTGGTGACAAAGGAGACAGAGTTCCGGGAAACGCTTGAACACCTCGGCAAAAAACCGAGGCTCGTCATTACCGACAGCCAGGCGTTCGCGAGGGTGTCGGCCGAGACGCCAGAAGATATTCCGCTTACCTCCTTTTCGATCCTTTTTGCCAGGTATAAGGGCGGGCTCGAAGCCGCGGTGAGGGGCGCAAGGGCGCTGGAAACCCTCCGGGACGGGGACACAGTTCTTATCTCGGAAGGCTGCACCCACCACCGGCAGTGCGAGGACATCGGCACGGTAAAGCTGCCCCGCTGGATTCAGAGCTACACCCGAAAGAATCTGAATTTCAGATTCACGTCGGGCACGGAATTCCCGGAAGACCTGTCGCCATATAAGCTGATTGTCCACTGCGGCGGCTGCATGCTGAACGGGCGGGAGATGGGATACCGCCGGAAATGCGCAAATGACCGGCAGGTGCCGATGACAAACTACGGCGTCCTGATCTCGTACATGCAGGGAATCTTGGACAGATGTATTGCCGTGTTCCCGGATATCGGTGAGGAAATCAAGCGGCAATAATACAAAACGGACAAACCGGTCCGCGAAAGCGCATATTTCAAAGCGCCGTCCGAGGGGTTCATCCGCCCCGCGGGCGGCTTTTGCTTTGGCGGATTTATCCGTTGTAATCAGCGCAAGAACCGGCGAAAATTTCGCTTGGGCGCATGTTTTCGGTAAATTATTGCCCCGGAGAGCCGATATATCTTTTATGAGACAAGCCGCTGCATAAGCGCGGCGATTTGCGGGATATGCGTCGAAATAAGGCTTAACCGGGCATAATCTCCGGAAGGATTGCCTATCGGGCTTTTTGCCCGCGCCAAACTGATTTTGGCGGCAACCCGCGCGTCAAATAAGCGGGGCGGCGCGGATACGCGCCTAAACTGATTCTGCACCTTTTATCGGACAATTCCCTCCATACCCGCCGCCGCGCCGGAAGGACTCCGCGGGCAAATCCGCGGCATCCGCGCGGGTATTCGGGGCCTCCTCACGGATTTGCCGGACAGGCCTCATCCCTCCGGCCGGCGGCGGGGCATTTCGATGATAAAGAGAAAAACGGAATACGCAAAGCAAACCGCCGCGGATGTCCCGCGGCGGTTTTGCGCGTTTGGGGGGACAAACCCCCGCTGTCTGCCTGCCCCCCTCCCCGCCCTCCCATCGCGGGGGGCTTTTTTATGTCGCGGAAAAATCGCGGAATTTTCGCGGAAAATTCTCGGAAAAAACGCGGAAAAATCGCGGAAAAAACGTGTAAAAAGTTGAGACGATTTCGGGGTTTTTGTGTGGTATAATGCAAGGCGTGAAAGGCGGAAAAGCGATTTTGCAAACGGGGCGAATTTGGAACGTATCCGGGAGGATTTTTAAGGATTTTTGCGGTATCGCGCGAAAACCGAAACGGATGACAGAGATTTGAGAAGCTTTTGGAAAGAAAACGGGAAGCTTTTGGAAGAAAGCCGGGAGGATTTTCGCGTTTTTACGTGGTATAATCGGGGGCGTAAAGACGGGCGGCGAGGGGTCTGATATCCGAAAACAAGCGGTCCGTTTTCAACGGAGACCCGGTATAACGGAGGCGGTTACCAGTCGCCCGCGCGGCATGATACGGGACTGATGATGTCAGCCCCGGGAGAATTATGCGGTTCAAAGTCAGAATAAATGATATATCGCGGAGAATGTGAGAAAATTAACCACAACGGATGAGTAAAGGAGGAACACGATGGCGCGCAAAAGGATGATTGACCCGAATTTCTGGCAGAACGAGGACGTGGGCAGGCTGTCGTTTTTCGAGCGGATGGTCTTTATCGGGCTGTTCGCCAACGCGGACGACGAGGGGCGGGGGAGGGCGAACCCGAGCTTTCTCCGGGCGCTGCTGTTCCCCTACGACGAGATCGGCATCGCGGAGCTTGAGGCTGCGCTCGCGAACGTGGCGCGCCACACGTCCGTCAGGTTTTATTTTGTCGGCGGGAAGCGGTACTACTGCGTAAAAAGCTGGAAGCGGTGGCAGAAGATCGACAGGCCGGCGGAGAGCGTGCTGCCGCCCTATGAGGACGGCGCGGATGACCCCGGCGCGGATTACCCGCCCGCTCCGGAGAGCTGCGGCTTTCCCCCGGAGGCCGGGAGAGCTCCCGCTTTGACCGCTGCGCGCGAAGCAGGCGTTGAGCCTGACGCCTTGCCGGGCTCATTTCATGCGGCGCAGGCAGCGCCCGCTCAGGGAGGGAGTTTCCCCGAGAGGCCGCGCGGCGATTGGGAGGAGGGCGAGCTCACAGATTTTCCCCACGAGCTAACCGGCTCCGAGGCCGGCGCGGACAATCCCGCCGCGGAGATACAGTCCGTCCCGATAGCCCGGAACACTCCGGAGACCCATGGCAGACAGCCGGAAAACGCTTCGGAAAACGCCTGCGACAAAACATATCACGCCGAAAGCAGCGCCGGGGGAGAATTCGTCGAGCCCTCGACGATCGCTCGGCGAGTCCTCGACGCCAATATAAAAGAAGAGAATATAACAAAAGAGAAAATAAAAACAAAAGAAATAAACGGAGAAAAAGAAAATTTCACAAAAGAAAAAGCCGGAATTTGCTCCGGCACTTCGGATCGGCCTCGCGGCCTTGGCGGGACGGACGGCGGCGGAGCGCCGCCGGCCTGCTTTTCCTGGCACAACGAGAGATATGAATCAACGGGACAGCGAAGAAGCAGGCAGAGCGTGCTGACCGAGGCGCAGCGGAAGAGGTTTAACGAGTTCTGGGAGGCATACCCAAGAAAGGTTGCGCCGGGGGAGGCGGAGAAGGTCTGGGCAAAGCTCAACCCGGACGACGCGCTGGCGAAAAAAATCATAGACTCGGTCGCGGCGGCTAAGGCCGGCGACTCGCGCTTTCGCGAGCAGCGCTATACGCCCCACCCCTCCAGCTGGCTGAACGGCAAAAACTGGGAAAACGTCTACGCGGCCGCGCCGGCGAAGGAGCGCAGCTACGAGGACGGGGACGACTTTTTAGACTTTATCGACGGAGGCGAAAGCGATGGAATACTTTGAGCAGCCGGTTTTGAAATCACTAACCGAGGACAGGGCCGGGGAGGGGGACTATGTCGACCCGGACACCGGGCTTTTAATGTGCGGCAAATGCCATACGAAAAAGCAGCACAGGCTGCCATTCAAAATCGGCAGTCTCGAGATCGTCAACCTAAGGTGCGCCTGCGAGCGGGCGGAGGCCGAGGCGATGGAGCGCAGGATGGAGCAGAAGGCCCGGGCCGCCGCCTCCGCGCGGCTGCGCGGGGAGGGCATGGCCGACCCGGCGTACCACTCCCGCAGGTTCGGGCGGGACGACATGAGGAACGCCCGGGTCACGGAGTACTGCAAACGGTACGTGGAAAAATGGGACAAGATGGCGGAAAACAATATCGGCATGCTGTTCTACGGCCCGGTGGGCACGGGGAAGAGCTTCTACGCCTGCGCGATAGCCAACGCGCTGATCGACCGGGGCGTGTCCGCGGTGGTGACGAGCCTCCCGAAAATCATCGCCGAGATGCAGGACCGCTCCGCCTCGGCCCGGGCGCTGACCGAGCGGATCAGGGACTGCGGCCTGCTGGTGATCGACGACCTGGGCGCGGAGCGGAACACCGCGTTCGCGCTGGAGTGCGCCTACGACGTGGTGGACGGCCGCTCCCGCTCCGGCAAGCCGCTGATCGTCACCACGAACCTCACCCGGAGCGAGCTGGCAAACCCGCCGGATTTGAAATACGGGCGCGTCTACGACCGGGTGCTGGAGATGTGCCCGCTCCACATCCGCCTCGACGGCGAGTCCCGCCGCCCCTCCAACGCCCGGGACAAGCGCGCGCTGGCAAAAGAACTGCTGGGCGGCGAGGGGATAGGGTGAAAAATAATAAACCCGGCAAAACATGCCGGGTTTGATTGAGATTCGGCTCCAAACGAGCGCGGATTACAATTCCTCCAGATCATACGGCGTGGACTGGTAGACGTAGTAGTTCAGCCAGTTGGTGTACAGCAGGTTGGCGTGGGAGCGCCAGGTGACGATCGGGGGCTGCTTGGGGTCGTCGTTTGGGAAGTAGTTCACCGGCATTTTTATTGGCAGCCCCTTGCCGAGATCGCGGAAATACTCGTCTGCCAGCGTGCCGGCGTCGTACTCGGAGTGGCCGGTGACGAAGATCTGCCTGCCGTTCCGGGCGGAGACGATGTAGACCCCGGCGACGTCGGACAGCGAGAGGATCTCCAGCTCCGGGTGGGCCAGCACGTCGGCCACGGAGACCTCGGTGTGCCGGGAGTGGGGGGCGAGGAACCGCTCGTCGAAGCCCCGCATCAGCGGCTCCTTCGGGCGGCAGACGACGTGGGTGAAAATCCCGAACATCTTCTCGGGCAGCGGGCGCTTCTTTATGCCGTAGTGGTAGTAGAGCGCGGCCTGGGCGCCCCAGCAGATGTGGAAAACCGAATGGACGTGCTTCTCGCTCCACTCCATGATCTCGCAGAGCTCGTCCCAGTAGTCCACCTCGTTGAACTCCAGATGCTCCACGGGCGCGCCGGTGATGATCATGCCGTCGTAGCGCTTGGACTTGATCTGGTCGAAGGTGGTGTAGAATTTCAGCAGGTGCTGCTGCGGCGTGTTTTTCGAGGTGTAGGTCGAGGTCTGCATCAGCTCGATCTCAATCTGCAGCGGCGTGTTCGAGAGGCAGCGCAGAAGCTGGGCCTCCGTCACGGGCTTGTTGGGCATCAGGTTGAGAATCAGGATTTTGAGCGGGCGGATGTCCTGATGCAGCGCGCGGTGCTCGGTCATCACGAAGATGTTCTCGTTTTCGAGCACGGTTCTTGCCGGCAGCGTATTGGGAATGGTAATCGGCATGAGTAAAAATCCGTTTCTCCGGCGGCGGAATAAAACGGAGCCGCCCGCCGCCGGGATAGGTGACTCGTGATAATAGAAATATTGGGATGGAAAAGCTTTCCCGTGTAATTCGATATAAAAATGGAGTTTATTATGATTTAAAGGTCGCCGCCGCAGGGTTTTCCGAAGGAAACGGTCAAACCGTTATCTTCGGAAATACCCGTAGGAAACAAGCACCCGAACTATCTTTCTCTCCCGATGAAGAACAGCGCCAGGACGCCCTGGCCGGTGTGGCTGCCTATCACCGGGCCGATGTTGTTTATCAGGATGTGCTTGACCTTCAGCACGCGGCGGACCGCGGCGGCCAGGTACTCGGCCTCCTCGAGGCAGTCCCCGTGGCTGATGTAGACAGTCTGCTTTTCCGGCTCGACGGCGAGGGCCTCCATATGCTTTAAAAGCTCGTTTATCGAGGCGGCGCGGCCCCGGACCTTGCCCACCGGCGTCAGTTTGCCGTCGCTGTCCATGCGGAGCACCGGCTTTATGCCGATAAGGGAGCCGAGCATCGCGCTGGAGCGGGAGACGCGCCCGCCCCGGTAGAGGTGGAACAGGTCGTCCACCGTGAAATAGTGGCAGACCTTCAGCTTGTTCTGCTCAAGCCACTCGGCAACCTCGTCGATCTCGGCGCCGCCGTTTTTCATCCTGACCGCGTAGGTAAGCAGCAGCCCCTGGCCCATCGAGGCGCAGAGCGAGTCTATCACGATCACGCAGCGCTCGGGGTATTTTTCCTTCAGCTCGTCCGCCGCGGCGAACGCGGAGGAGCAGGAGCCGCTGAGCGAGGAGGAAAAGGAGATGTGCAAAATGTCGAGCCCCTGCTCGAGAAATTCCTCGAAAAACTCGGTGCAGCGGGCCGGGGTGAGCTGGGTGGTGGTGGCGTGCTCGCCGTCCCTGATGCGCTTGAAGAACGCCCTGGGGCTCATCGTCTCGCCCAGGTCGTCCTCGTAGGTGATGCCGTCCAGCGTGTAGGAGAGGCTGGCGAACGGGACGTTGTTGTCCGTCATAAACGACAGCGGCATATCCGCGCAGGAGTCGGTGGTGATCAGGTAATTCCTCTTCATGTCAATACCTCGTTTCGGCGGGAACTTCCGTGGTTAAGAGATAAAATATAGATTATTATAGCATACGCAATGTCAAAGTACAACACCGGATTTGTGTTGCAAACGGTCAATATCTGTGATAAGATATAAAAAAACAATGAAACGAAGGTAAATATGATGAAGTTTTCCGACATGGAATACACCCGCGTCGACGTCGAGGCGTTTAAGCAGAAGATGGAGCGGATCACCGCCGGCCTGAAGGCCGCGCAAAACGCGGACGAACAGATGGCACTCTACAGAGAGTTTGCGGACGAGATAATCAGCGTCACCACGATGGAATCTTTAAGCTACGTTCGCCACACGATCGACGTGCGCGACGAGTTCTACGACAAGGAAAACGATTTTTACGACGAAAACGGACCCGTGTTTCAGATGTACGCGATCCGTTTCTATAAAGAGATGCTCGCCTCGCCGTTCCGCGCCGAGCTGGAAAAACGGCTGGGCAAGCTCTGGTTTGACAACGCCGAGCTTGAGCTCAAGGGCTTTGACGACCGGATAGTTTCCGAGATGCAGAAGGACAACGCCCTCTGCAGCGAGTACAAAAAGCTGCTGGCCTCGGCCAAGCTGGATTTCGACGGGAAGCGGGTCAACCTCTCCCAGCTGCG
>JAPXRI010000005.1:0-122271 GCA_033813635.1 Bacillota bacterium | reverse complement strand
CACTGTTCATGCGGGAATGGACACTTCCTTTCGGCTGATTGTTGTGTGGTAACTCAATCTTAACCGATGTGTCCCATTCTCGCACTATTTTTTTTCCACTGTCCAATATGTATTGTAGCGCTACAATTTCAGACATTTGGCGTTCATAATAAAGTGTTTTTTTCTGTGGCATTTCGTGGTATAATGATATAATAGTATTAAAATCATATCGGCGTGCAGCACCGATGAAAATTTTCTGCCGGGTGTTTTATGCATGAGATGTCGCTGATGCGGGACCTGCTCGAGACGGCTTCCCGGGCCTTGAAAGATAAAAACATAAAACGTGTGGACCGTGTCGTTATATCCGTGGGGAAGCTCTCGAACGTGCTTCCGGAAGCGCTCTCTTTCGCCTTTGAAGCGTTGACGCAGCGCGGGGTCTTGAAAGGCGCCGAGCTGGAAATAGAGCAGTTCCCCGCCTGCGCGAAATGCGGCGACTGCGGTTTTGAGTTTGAAGTAGATTCTTTCCCTATAGTATGTCCCGTATGCAAAAGCAGAAACTTTGCCATAATCCGCGGGGAAGAGGTCTATATTCAGAGCATTTATTGCGAGGAGATAAAAAACAATGCTGAAGGTTGACGTAAAACAGGATCTGAAGGCGCTCAACAACAAAATAGCGTCCGAAAACAGGGAAAAATTCGCAGCTCACGGCGTATGCGCCATCAATATAATCGGTTCACCCGGCTCCGGGAAAACGACGCTGCTTGAGAACATACTGCCGCGCCTCGGCAGCGAGGTGGCGACGGCCGTCATCGAAGGCGATCTCGCGACGGAGAACGACGCGGCGCGTATCCGAAAAACCGGGGTCAAGGCAATCCAGATCAACACCGGCGGCGGGTGCCATCTCGACGCGAGAATGATAGAAAACCAGCTTTCCCAGCTTGAGCTCGACGCTCTCGACCTTGTCATCATAGAAAACGTGGGAAATCTCGTCTGCCCGTCGGGATACGATCTCGGCGAGGATATGAGAATGGTCGTTTTGAGCGTCGCCGAAGGCGAGGATAAGCCCGCGAAGTACCCGGTGGCGTTTCTAAACGCCGACACGGCGGTGCTCACAAAGACCGATTTGCTGCCGTATATCGACGCGGATGCGAAAAAAATGAGGCAGTATATATCCGATATCAATCCGAAAACCCTTGTCTTCGAAGCGGGAAAGGCGGACGGGGTCTACCGGGCGGACGAACTCACCGCGTATATTCTGGCTCAGGTAAAGAAAAAGGCGGGTAAATGATTCGCTATTCGCTCACGGTAAAGGGCATCGTGCAGGGCGTCGGCTTTCGCCCTTTCATGTACCGGCTCGCGAAATCCCTCTCGGTTTTCGGTTTTGTACGGAATACCTCCGAGGGTGTATACGCCGAGATAGAGGGCGAGGAAACGGCGTGCGAGGAGTACATCGCTTCACTCAGGGCGCGCAGCCCGGTTCTCGCGAGGATTGACTCAGTCGAGACGCGCCCCATTCCTCTGGGCAGGGACAGGGATTTTGTTATAATCGGCAGCCTCGCCGGGGAGAAGAACACGCTGATATCGCCGGATATCGGCATATGCACCGAATGCGCGGCGGATATTTCGGATAAAAACAACAGGCGCTACCGTTATGCGTTCACAAACTGTACAAACTGCGGTCCCCGCTTTACTATCATCCGGGATATCCCCTACGACAGGTCCAACACGACGATGGCCGAATTCGAGCAGTGCCCGGAGTGCCGGCGGGAGTATGAAGACCCGGAAAACAGGCGGTTTCACGCCCAGCCGAACGCCTGTCCCGTCTGTGGACCGAAGCTCTGCTTTTACGAAAACGGAAAGACCGTCCCCGGAGACCCTTACAAGCTTTTCGACGACCGCATTGCGAAAGGCCGTATTGTCGCCGTAAAAGGGATCGGCGGGTATCACCTCGCCTGCGACGCCGCAAATGGGGAAGCCGTAGCCCAGCTTCGAAAAAACAAAGTAAGATATGACAAGCCTTTTGCCGTAATGATGCGCGATTTGGACACCGTAAGGCGGTTCTGCGAACTCGACGACACGGAGGCGAAAGCGCTCTGCTCCCCCCGGAAGCCCATCGTCCTTTTGAAAAAAAAGCAGGGCTGCGCGCTCGCCGAAGAGATCGCGCCGGGCAACAGCCGTCTGGGCATTATGCTCCCCTACACCCCGCTGCACTGCATCATTATGGAAAACCGGGATGCTCTCGTGATGACAAGCGCGAACCTGTCGGAGCGGCCGATGATCTATGACGACAGCGAAGCGCTCTCGTCCGTTTTAAATTTTAAACTCGCAGACGCGGTGCTTACCCATAACAGAAAAATTCACCGCAGAATGGACGACAGCGTCAGCATTGTCACCGCCGACGCGGTCCGGATGATCCGACGGGCCCGGGGCTACGCCCCCGAGCCGCTGCGCCTCGACGGCGGCGGACATGTGATTCTAGCTCTCGGGGCGCAGCAGAAGAACACGTTTTGTCTTATCAAAGGGGAAAACGCGTTTCTAAGCGGGCATATCGGCGACCTGGACGATATAGACACCGCGAAATGCTACGAAGCCGAAATAGCCTCGTTTGAGCGGCTGTTTGAGGCGAAACCTGAAATAATAGCCTGCGACATGCATCCCGACTATGTCTCGACGCGGTATGCACAGCGCTTTAAGGATAAATTGCCGGTCATTCAAATCCAGCACCACCGCGCCCATTTCGCCTCGGTTTTAGCGGAGAACGGCGTCGAAGGCGACGCGATCGGGTTCGTTTTCGACGGCACCGGGTACGGCGAGGACAACACGCTCTGGGGCGGCGAAGCACTTCTCGGCGGCATTTCGAGAAGCCTGAGGGTCGGCCATATGCTCTGTGCCCCGCTCCCCGGCGGCGAAGCCGCAATCCGTGAGCCGTGGCGCATGGCGCTCTCCGTTCTGAATGTTTCCCGCGGTAAAGACGCCGCGCTGGCCTTCTTCGAAAACTACGGCTCCAGGGCCGAGGTACTGCTGCGCGCCTGCGAGCGGGGTGTCAACTCCCCGCTGACCTCCGGCGCGGGAAGGCTGTTCGACGCCGTCGCGGCCATCGCCGGGCTCGGCGAGCACACCACCTACGAGGGCCAGGCGGCGGTCGCGCTGGAACAGGCGATCGACGAGACCGCCTCCGGAAGCTACGGTTTCGACATCGCGGAGGACTCGGACACGATGATCTTTGATTGGCGCCAGCTGATATGCGACGCCGCCCGCGACGCCGATGCCGGGACCGGTGCCGGGGTCATATCCGCGAGATTCCACCGCGCGGTGGTCGGGCTTATTAAAGACGCCGCGTCCCGGGCGGCAAGGCACTACGGGGTAAAGGCCGCCGTGCTCTCGGGCGGCGTATTTCAGAACAGCTATTTGCTGAAAAACGGGCTTTCCGTCCTCGAAAGCCTCGGCTTTCACGCTTTTTCAAATGAGAAGGTTCCCTCCAATGACGGCGGAATAGCCTTCGGTCAGGCCGCGATAGCGTCATGCTCGATGAAATCAGGTGATTTTAATGTGTCTGGCTGTGCCGGGCAGAATTGTAAGCAAAGATAACGGTTTGGCGACGATTGACTACAACGGCGTGGCGAGATGCGCAAGCCTTCGTTTTTTCGAAAACGCAAAGGTCGGCGACTACGTTCTCGTACACGCCGGATTTGTCATTCAGATCCTTGACAAGGAATCCGGCAGCGAGCTCGACGGGCTAATTTCGGAAACGATGGGATTCGGCGAAAAATGAAATATACTATCGAGGATATGCGAAAGAGGATAGCCGAGCTCTCCCTCGGCCGGGGACGCATCACCGTGATGGAGGTCTGCGGCACCCATACCGCGAGCATACAAAAATACGGTATCCGCGCGCTTTTGCCGGACAATATCCGGCTGGTATCCGGTCCGGGCTGTCCCGTCTGCGTCACCGCCCAGAGGGACATCGCCGCCGCGCTTTCGCTCGCCCAAAAGGATAACGTCATCTTCACCTGCTTTGGCGACATGATGCGGGTGCCCTGCGGAGACGAGAGCCTGTACTCGCTCTACGAGAGCGGCCGGGACATCCGCATCGTCCTGTCTCCGATGGACGCGCTGAAAATAGCCGAAAGCAACCCGGACAGGCAGGTTGTCTATTTTGGAATCGGTTTCGAGACCACTGCCCCGCTCACCGCGGCGCTTGTCGAGGCGGCCTGTCTCCGCAAGCAAAATAATCTGTCGGTGCTCTGCGCCCATAAAACTATGCCCGAGGCGATACGCAAGCTTTTAAAAAACGGAAGCAGCATAGACGCGCTGCTCTGCCCCGGGCATGTGGCGGCGGTTATCGGCGCGAATGCGTTCTCGTTCGTTCCGGACAAGCTCGGCATACCGGCGGTGGTGGCGGGCTTCGAGGCCTACGATATCATAGCGGCGCTCCTCTGCATTGCCGGCCTGCTGGCGCGGGGTGAGAATAAATGCGTGAACATGTACCCGCGGGCGGTGACGGCCGAGGGCAGCGCGAAAGCCAAGGCGCTTATGCGCGAGGTTTTCGAACCCTGCGGCGCTCTGTGGCGCGGGCTTGGCGAAATAGAGGACAGCGGTCTCCGCCTTAAGGGGCGCTACGCGGAATTTGACGCCGCGCGCAGATTCGACATCCGCGTCTCCGAGGTCCGCGAGCCGAAGGGCTGCATCTGCGCCGGCATCCTGCGGGGACAGAACATCCCGACCGACTGCGTAAATTTCGGACGTCTCTGTACGCCGGAGTCGCCTTTGGGCGCCTGCATGGTGTCGTCCGAGGGCAGCTGCGCGGCATATTATCGATACGAACGGGGGATATAAATAATGCAGGACAGGATAACTCTGGCCCATGGCGCCGGTGGCGAGGCCTACAGGGAGCTTGTACGCGAGATTTTTCTGCCGGCGTTCGGAAACGATTATCTGAGCCCGCTTACGGACGCGGCCGTCTGCGCCGCGGGCGATAAAATCGCGATGACGACGGACAGCTACGTTATAAAGCCGCTGTTTTTCCCGGGCGGCGATATCGGAAGACTTGCGGTGAGCGGCACGGTGAACGACCTAGCCGTCAGCGGCGCTCTCCCGAAATATCTGTCCGTCGGAATGATCATCGAGGCCGGCTTTGAGACGGAGAAACTCTCGCGAATAGTAAAATCGATGGCCGATACCGCCGCCGAGGCCGGCGTTCTCATCGTAACCGGCGACACGAAGGTAGTGGAGGGCGGCGGCGCCGACGAGATTTTCATCAACACGGCCGGCGTCGGCGTTTTCACGGAGGATCGGCCCCCCCTTGCACAAAAAACAACGGTCGGGGATAAGATAATCATAAGCGGCAACATGGCGTCCCACGGGATCGCGATCATGTCGGCGCGGGAAGACCTCGGGTTCTCCCCGCCGATACAAAGCGACGTGGCGCCCCTCGCGGCCCTCTCGGATGCGGTGCTCCGCAGCGTTCGCTGTGTTCACGCGATGCGCGATCCGACGCGGGGCGGCGTGGCGGCGACCCTCAATGAGTGGGTAAGCCCGGACACCGACATCGCGGTGTACGAGGAAGCGCTGCCGATACGCCCGGACGTCTCCGCGGCCTGCGACATTCTGGGAATGGACCCGCTTTTTATCGCAAACGAGGGGATCATGCTGCTCTCCGTACCAGCCCCGCAGGCGGAGACCGCTCTCGCCGCGCTGCGGTCGACCGAGCCCGGCAAAAACGCCGCGGTTATAGGCGAGGTCAGGCAGGGGCAGGGCAATGTTTACGCGGTAACCGCTTATCACACCACGAGAAAAATCCTGATGCCCAGAGGCGAGCTCTTGCCCCGGATATGCTGAAAAAATATATCTTGACTGTTAAACACGTTGAGGATATAATAGCATATTAGTACGCTGGGTATTTGCTTTCACTTATCACATAAACCCGAAGGTAGTGTTGATTGATTCATGAAAAGTCTGCTATTGATTGTCTGCGTGTCCGTACCGCTGTTCGGTTCGCTGCTTCTCCCGATTTTCGGCAGATTCAGCGCCAGACTCAGGAACATATCGGCATTCGCTTTTATCGCATGTGCGTTTTTTTGTTCCGCGCTGGCGCTGCCCGACGTAGTCGCCGGTTCGCCGATTTCTCTGCGTATCGAACTGCCGCTCGGGCTGAGCTTCGGGCTTAACGCGGACGCGCTCGCCGTGTTCATGGCGATAACCTCGTCGTTCGTCGCGTCCGTTATCGCGCTGTACTCTTTCGGGTACATAAAAGAATATGAAAACCAGAACGAATACTATATGATGATCTGCCTGTTCATAGGCGCGATGATGGGGCTGGTGTACTCCACCAACCTGATTTACATCTATGTATTCTGGGAGATCTCCGCGGTCTGCTGCTGGAGGCTGATCGGCTTTTACAGGGAGGAAATCACGATTCTCCGCGCCAACAAGGCGTTTCTGATAACCGTCGGCGGAGCGCTGGTCATGCTTGCGGGCTTTATCGGCATCTACAGCGAGACGGGCACCTTCGACCTAACCGCGATGCGCGGCGCGCATATCCCTTCCTGGGCCGTTATTTTGATTCTTTTCGGCATCCTCTCCAAATCCGCGACGTTCCCGCTGCACAGCTGGCTGCCGGACGCGGGCGTCGCGCCTTCGCCGGTTACATCGCTCCTCCACGCGGCGGTGCTTGTTAAGATCGGCGTCTATGTCTACGCCCGTCTGTTCGCCGTCGACTTTGACATCAGCCCGGCGTTCACCGTCGCGGTGCCCGTAATCGCGGCGGTCAGCGCGCTGATCAGCGCGGGCGCCGCGATGCGCGCAAACGATATAAAGCGCGTAATCGCCTATTCCACAATCAGCCAGCTGGCGTTCATCCTGCTCGGTTTATCCTGCGGCACAAAGGTCGGGCTGGTGGGCGGCATGCTCTATATCATGACCCACAGCGTCGCGAAGGGCGGGCTGTTCCTCTGCGCGGGCATCGTGGAGCATAATATCCACACCAAGGACATCACAAAGATGGGCGGACTGTATAAGCGCATGCCGCTGACCACCGTCGCGTTCATCCTCTGCGCGTTCTCGGTAATGGGCATTCCCCCGTTCGGCGGCTTTTTCGCGAAATACCTCGTTATCGACGGCATCGTTTCCGCCGGCCATATCGCCCTCGGAATCGTATTCATTGTCGGCGCGGTGATGACGGTGATGTACCTCGCCAGACTCTTCATCAAAGTGTTTCTCGGGAGCGAAACCTTTACCGATGTAAAAGAGAGCACTCCCCTGATGGTCGCCTCGGTTCTGATACTCGCCGCGGCATCGCTGCTCCTCGGATTTTTTATCGGCGCACCGTCCGGGCTTGCCGCGCTAATAGGGAGGGCTTTTTAAATGCTGAATCTGATCGGCGCTTTTTTAAGCAGGGGCGCAAATCTTATCTGGTTTATGATTGCTCTGCCCGTCGCCTTCGGCGGCGCGGCATGGGCTTTGAAAAAGCGTTACGCTCCGCGGCTGGCGCTTACCATGCTTTTCTCGGCCGCAAACCTTCTGTTTTCGCTCGGCCTCTATAACTCTGCCGGATTTTATAAGAAATTTCCGCTCGTATCCCCCGAGCTCGATATCGCGTTCAGGGTTTACGAGTACTCCGCAATGTTCCTGGTATTCGCGGCGGTAGGTTTTCTGCTGATATGTCTTTACGACGCCGTGTATCTTAAGGACAGAGGCTTCTCGGGCCGCTTCATGTTCTTTATGGGCGTGAGCCTCGCGATGATAAACGGCGCGCTGCTGTCGGACAATCTCGGCGTGATGCTCTTTTTCTGGGAGGGGCTTTTGTGCACCCTGTTCGGAATGCTGCTTATCGGCAATGCGAAAAAGCCGCAGGCGGCGACCAAAGCGCTTGCGCTCTCCGGCACCGCCGATCTGCTTTTAATGCTCGGAATCATTATCACCGCCTACAGGGCTGGAACGCCTTATATCAGCGAGATGACGAAGCTGCCGGTAGCCGGAGTAAACGCCCTCGGTTTTGCGCTGATGATGCTCGGCGCCGTCGGGAAAGCGGGCTGCATGCCCTTCCACAGCTGGATCCCGGACGCAGCGGACGACGCCCCCACCCCGTTTATGGTCGCGTTCCCGGCCGCCCTCGAGAAATTTCTCGGCATATACCTTGCGATACGCGTCGCGAGGGACATCTATGATTTACGTCCGGGCAGCGGAATGAGCGTCGCGGTGATGACGCTGGGCACGCTGACCATCCTGTTTGCGGTGGCCATGGCGCTGATCCAAAAAGATATGAAGCGCCTGCTGTCGTACCATGCCGTAAGCCAGGTGGGATACATGGTTTTGGGCATAGGAACGGCGCTGCCCGTCGGCTTTATCGGCGCGCTGTACCATATGCTGAACAATGCAATCTATAAAAGCTGCCTGTTTATGACAGCGGGCAGCGTGGAAAAGCAGACCGGAACCACGGATCTGCGAAAAATAGGCGGGCTCGCAAAGAGCATGCCGGTCACGGCGGTCTGTTTCGCCGTCAGCGCTTTCGCGATTGCCGGTATACCGCCGTTCAACGGCTTTTTCTCGAAGGAGCTTATTTTTGACGCCGCGCTCGAAAGCAATGCGGTATTCTATATCGGCGCTCTCCTCGGCGCATTTCTAACCGCCGTATCGTTCCTGAAGATGGGGCGCGCGGCGTTTGCCGGAGCGCGCAAGCTCCCCGAGGGTAAGGAGAGTGTCTCCGAAACCCGCTTCGGCATGCTGCTCCCGATGGGTATTCTGGCGGCGCTGTGCGTTCTATTCGGAGTCGTGAATCGCCTGCCCCTTGACGGCTTTCTCGGCTCGTCGCTGGGGCAGACCGAGTCCTACTCCGGATGGCCCCACTCCTCGCTGCTTGTCGTTATTTCGCTTGTAACGCTGGCCCTCGCGGTCTGCGACCATGTTTACGGCAGTAAAAAAACCGGCTGCGCGATCAACGCGGCCGACCATATCCACAACGCCCCCGGGCTTAGAAGCATTTACGCGATGGCGGAAAAGCATTGGTTTGACCCCTACGACCTGATGATGGGCGCGGTGAACGGATTCTCGAATATGTGCACCGCGATAGAAAAAGGCGTTACATGGCTTTACGACGACGCGCTGGTAGGTGCCGCAACGGGCGCCGGGCTTCTTCTTCACCGGTTGAACAACGGAAGGCCTTCACAGTATCTCGGCGTCGCGCTTGTCGGTGTAGCCTGTATAGTCGCGGTCTTTCTCGCGGTCCTCTTGTAGCGGAGGGAATTGTTTGAGAGATAAAACTTTCAAACCAGTAGAAAGGAATAGTCATAATGACGCAAATCATTGCCAATATCGCCGTTTTATTCTTCGTTGTCCCGATCATCGCCATATTGCTTAACAACCTGGTTTCGAAACATACCTCCGAAAAAATCGGCCTTTATATCGCCGGCACCGTCGCGGTTTTTCAGATTGCCGCGGCCACTGCAGAGTTTTTTCTGCTCGCCGGAAACCGCTTGCACGATTACCACTTCGCGCTGCTTTGGAATGTGAACAGAGCCGGGGCGGAAAGCTTCGCGCTGAACGCGCTTTCGCTTGTGATAATGTTCTGCATAGGGCTTGTCTCGTTAATATCCGTCCTGATCGCGAACCAGACAATCGGAAAAAGAAAAAAAGAATATGTCAACCTTCTGATGACGCTTATTCTCGGCATGAACGGAATGCTTATCGTCACAGACCTGTTTTCGCTCTACGTGTTTCTCGAAGTCGTCGGAATATCAAGCTTTGTACTAATATCGATGTACCGTTCGGGCACCGGGCTTGAGGGCGCTTTCAAATACCTGATTATGTCTTCGCTCGCGAGCATATTGATTTTGACCGGGCTTTCGTTCATCTTCATGAAGACGGGCAGCCTCCGGTATACCGACGTCGGCAACGGCGTTCTCGACGGCCAGAACACGCTGATTTACGCCGCACTGATTCTGATTATATCCGGCTTTGCGATTAAAACCGGCGCGGCCCCCTTCCACAGCTGGCTGCCCGACGCGCACCAGAGCGCGGACACGGCGGTTTCCGTGCTCTTAAGCGGCATCGTAATCAAGGTTGCCGGCATATACGGCTTTATCGTACTTACTTCCCTGTTCAAGAACGTCCCCGCGATCAATATGACCCTCGCGGTGATCGGCCTCGTCACAATCGTCACAGGCGCGCTGTTCGCCCTTGTCCAGACCCATTTCAAACGCATCGCCGCGTATTCCAGCGTCAGCCAGATGGGGTACATCCTGCTGGGGCTCAGCACGGGCAGCACGCTGGGCCTGCTCGGAGCGGTGGTTCACATATTCAACCACGCGACCTTCAAGAGCACGCTGTTTGCGAACGCTGCCGCGCTGCACGAGCGGACTGATACGCTGGACATCACCGAAATGGGCGGGCTTCAGGCCAGAATGCCCGTAACCGGCGTTTCGTCCACCGTGGCGTTTTTATCAACCGCCGGCATCCCGCCGTTCGCTGGCTTTTGGAGCAAGCTCCTGATTCTGATGGCTCTGTGGCAGGCGGATTCGGAGGGGTTTGCGGTTGTGGCGCTCCTGGCCAGTATTTTAACGGCCGCCTATTTTCTCAGGCTTCAAAAATCTGTGTTTTTCGGCAAACTGTCCGATAAATTCAAGGAAGTGACCGAAGTCCGCGGCAGCGTAAAATTCGCCGAGATTCTCCTCACCGCGATCATGACGGTCTGCGGGCTGGCTTTCCCGCTCGCGCTGCTCTATCTCAGGGGCAGGGGAATCATATAGGGAGGAATCAATTATGGAGATCGTCGTATCCGTCTGTCTCTTCTTTATGCTTGTCTTCGGCGTGATGGCCGTTATGCTGCACAGCATGATAAAATCCGCTATCTCTCTCGCCGCCGCCAGCGTGGCGCTGGGCGTGATTATGTATGAGCTCGGCGCCGTCTGGGCCGCGCTCTTCGAGATTTCCGTCTGCTCCGGCCTTGTAACGGTCATTTTCGTCAGCGCGATCAGCCTCTCGAACACGGATAAAAGAGAGCTCGGCAACCTCTACAAGGACAAAAAGCGCATGGGATATCTGCCGATCGTTTTGATTATAAGCGGAATCGTACTCGTCGTCGCCGCGCTCGCCACAGGGTTTTCGCTGCCCGCCACCGCCGCGTCCGAATCCGCGGATTTTAAGGATATTCTGTGGAATAACCGCCAGGCGGACATCTGGGGGCAGATCGTAGTCTCTATCACCGGCGCCTTTGCCATTGTCGTTTTGTTTAAGGAGCGTGATTGAATATGAGCCTTGAAACAGTTATTCTTCTGATAGGCTTTCTTATGATCGTCGCCGGCTGCTATTGTCTGATCCGCACCTACCATATGCTGAAGATTATCATTGGTATCGAAATCGCGATGAAGGCCGTTACGATGTTCATTCTCCTCGCGGGGTATATCAACGGAAAAATCGGCCTCTCGCAGACCTTTGTGATCTCGGTCATCGTGATAGAGGTAGTCGTCACCCTGGTCGCGGCCGGAATAGCCATCAGCCTGTACAAAAAATACGGGAGTATGGACATCCGCAACCTGAAAAGACTGAAAGGATAGGAGGCCGGTCAAATGGAAAGCGTAATGTATGCACCGCCGATTGTTTTTCTGATTTTTGTCGTTCTGTTTGTGATCGGCTCAAAAGGCCTGTCGCGCTATTCGCACCCGTCCGTACGCGGGGAACACGAATTTGAGGCTTACGCCTGCGGGCAGCGCGATGTAAAGCACTATGTCAACCCGGATTACAGCCAGTTTTTCCCGCTCGCGTTTTTCTTTACGCTGATGCATGTTTTCACGCTTGTGGTGGCCACCGCCCCCTACGATGCGAAGCTCCTGCCGGCTGTGTATATCGCGTCGGGAATTTTCGCGATGGTAATCATATTCAAGAGGTGAACCCTTTGAAACTTCTACGGAAAGCCATTAACTGGGGGATGAGAAAATCCCCCTGGATCATCCATTTCAACGCCGGCGCCTGCAACGGCTGCGACATCGAGGTCATCGATTCGCTGACACCGCGGTTTGACCTTGAGCGCCTCGGCATTGTAAAACAGGGCAGCCCGAGGCACGCGGACATTCTCGTATGCACCGGCGCCGTGACGCTGCAGACAAGGGATCGCTTAAAACAGATTTACGATCAGATTCCGTCCCCGAAATTCGTGATTGCCGTAGGGACCTGCGCCTGCAGCGGCGGCATATTCGACGGCTGCTACTGCGTCACGGGCGGCATTGACACCGTGATACCGGTGGACGCCTATATTCCGGGCTGCGCGGTGCGCCCGGAGGCGCTTATAAGCGCCATCGGCAAACTGCTGGGCACGCTGAAAACGAAGCCAGAGGGAAAATCGGAGCCTCAGCCGGAGGGGGATGAGCAACATGAGGACTGAACAGGAAATAGTCGACGCGCTTTGCGAAAAATTTGATTTTCTGAAAGATAATATTTCCGTCCAGATGGAGAAGCGTATTTTTACGTCGCCGCTTCCGCGGGACGAGTTTGAGCAGGTGATCCGCTATCTGCACGATGAAATGGCTTTTTCCGCCTGCCACGTCGTCGGAACGGACGACGGCGAAGACCTGGGGTTTATCTATCTTCTCACAAACGAAGACCATATCCTTCTCGCGCTGAAGGAAAAGGCCCCAAAGTCGAATCCGGTCATCCGCTCGATGACGGACATATACCCCTCCGTGCTGCTGTACGAGCGCGAGCTTGTCGACCTTTTCGGCGCGGTAGTCGAAGGTCTGCCCGAGGGCCCTTCCTATCCGCTGCCGGACGGCTGGCCGAAGGGCAGCTACCCGATGCGCAAGGATTGGAACCCGAAATATTTCGACAAAAACACGATGACCTATAATCCGCCGACGGAAGACGCCGGAAAGGGGGACGCGAGCAAATGAGCGACAAAGACGATAAAAAAATTAAACCGGAAGAACTTAAGAAAGCCGTCAAAACCGCCAACCGCGTCGTCATACCCATCGGTCCCCAGCACCCCTCCCTTGACGAGCCGGCCTGCTTTACGATAACCCTTGAGGGCGAAAAAGTCGTAAACGCCGTAATCGGCATAGGTTATAACCACAGAGGGTTGGAAAAGGCCTGCGAGAGCAGGACCTACGTCCAGAACCTGTATATTATTGAGCGTGTCTGCGGGATCTGCTCGCACACCCACAGCACGGCCTACTGCAAGGCCATCGAGACCCTCGCCGGGCTGCAGATACCGCCCCGCGCGGAGTATATCCGCGTGATCGTGGCCGAGCTTGAGCGGCTCCACAGCCATCTGCTCTGGCTCGGCGTCGCCGGCCATGAAATCGGCTTCGACACGCTGTTCATGTACACCTGGCGCGACCGCGAGAAGGTATTGGACCTGCTCGCCGAGGTCGGCGGCAACCGCGTCAACTACGGTGTCAATACGATCGGCGGCGTGCGCAGGGACATCGACGAGACGATGCTTTCGGATATTGCGAAAACGATTAACGCTCTGCGCGACCAGATCAAGTACTACCTGGACCTCGCGATGACGGACGCGATGCTCTCCGCGCGCCTTTCGGGGGTAGGCAAGCTCTCTAAGGAGGACGCCGTGAAATACGGCGCGGTTGGGCCGGTCGCCCGGGCCGCGGGAATCATGAATGACATCCGCGTGGTGGAGCCCTACGGCGCATATGCCGAGATCCCCGTCAAGCCGGCGACGGATACCCATGCCGACGTGTTCGGCCGTACTGTTGTACGGATACTCGAAATGCTCGAGAGCCTGAATATTATAGAATACTGCATTAAGAACCTGCCCTCGGGGGCTATTGCCGTTAAGGCGCCGCGCCGTATCCCGGCGGGAGAGATTTTCAGCAGAACGGAGGCGCCCCGCGGTGAGGATATCCACTATATCCGCTCAAAGGGCACGGATATCCCCGACAGGGTGCGCGTGCGTGCGCCCTCCGAAGCCAACTGGCACGGCATGAAGCATATGCTCGAGGGTGGATACCTCGCCGACGTGCCGATTACAATCGCCGCCATCGATCCCTGCTATTCCTGCACCGACCGGGCGATCGTACTGAATTCCGTAAGCGGCACCCGGGGCTGCAGCTGGCAGTCGCTCAGACAATATGGCATCGACTGGTATAAAAAGCGCGGTCTGGATATAGCGTCGCTGAAAATACCGGAACATAAGAAATACTATTGACAAAACGAAAAACCGCTATGCCGCAGCGAATTGGCCAAACGCCTTTTCAATCGGATTCTGCGGAGAAATTGGGGATTCAAATGCTTTTGGCGCTGTTTAAAATACTGATATTCCCGGGATTTTTATTCCTGCTGGCCTACGGCCTCTGCCTTGAATATCTCGACAGAAAGATATATGCCCGTCTTCAGAACCGCGTGGGCCCGCCCTGGTACCAGCCGCTGGCCGATTTTCTGAAGCTCATCGGCAAGGAGACGATTATTCCCTCCGGCGCGAACAAAGGGATGTTTCAAACCCTCCCGCTGATTTCGCTGGCGGCCGTCGCCGCCGCGTTCGTCTACGTCCCCGTGACCGGAAAAACGTCGAGCTTTTCCTTTGAGGGCGACCTGATTATTTTGCTGTACCTGATCACTGTCCCGGCGCTCGTGGCCTTCCTTGCCGGCTGGTATTCGCGGAATGTGTACGCGACGATCGGCTCAGTTCGTACGCTTACGCAGATGTTTTCTTATGAGGTCCCGCTTTTTGTCGCGCTGCTGGCCCCGGCGCTGATCGCCGGCTCCTGGTCGGTCTCGGAGATATCGGCCTATTACGCGGAACACCCTCTCTACATCCTTCTGAATATTCCGGCCTTCGTCGTCGCGCTGATATCGAGCCAGGGCAAGCTTGAGCGCGCCCCGTTCGACGCGCCCGAGGCCGAGACTGAAATCGTATCAGGCGCGTTTGTGGAGTACAGCGGGAAGCTGCTGGCGATATTCAAAGCCGCCAACGACTGCGAGCTTGTGCTGGTGGCGGCCGTGATCGCCGCGATCTTCCTCCCGTTTGTGACGGATATTTTCCTGGTGAACCTGCTGCTGTTTTTTGTCAAAACGATTTTCATCCTCGCGCTGCTCTCCCTTATGCGCTCGGCCATGGCCCGGCTCAGACTGGACCAGGTGGTGAGCTTCTACTGGAAATACATGATGCCGCTCGCAGTCGCGCAGATCATACTTAACCTTGTGATAAGGAGCGAGCTTGTGATATGAAATTTAAACGGCCCGGAATCATAACGAAAAAAGCGATAGGGCATTTATTTAAAAAACCCGCGACGATAGCGTATCCTAAGGGAAAAATGGAGATTGTCAAAAACTACCGGGGAAGACTGAACTACGACCCGACAAACTGCATAGGCTGCGGGCTGTGCATGAAGGACTGCCCCGCCGGCGCGATCAGGATAATCAACGAGGGGACCAAGGAAGATAAAAAAATGAAAGCTGTGCTGAATGTAGGGCACTGTATTTTCTGCTGCCAATGCGTGGACACCTGTCCAAAAAAATGCCTCTCCTGCAGCCAGAACATCGATCTCGCAAGCCTCGACAGGGACGATCTCAAGGTGCAGCTCTGATGGATATCCGCGCCTATCTGTCCGAAAGCATCCGTCCCGGACGAAAATATGCGGTGATGGGCATCGGCTCCGAACTGAGGTCGGACGACGCCGCTGGCATGCATGTTGCGAAAATTCTCGGGGAGACTGCGCGGGACTCCGGCGTGCTGGTCATCCAGGGTTCAACCGCCCCGGAGAACTTCACCGGCGTTATCAAGCGCTATAGACCGGATAAGCTCTTTCTCGTGGACGCTGCGATGATGGGCTCCCCTCCCGGAGAGATCGGCGTGGTGCCGGCCGGCGATATCGGCGGCATATCCTTTTCCACGCACATGCTGCCGCTTCCGATACTGCTCAATTATCTGAAGCTGGAAATCGGCTGCGAGGTGGTCTTTATCGGCATACAGCCGAAATGCACCGACCAGGGCCTGAGTATGTGCGGCGAGGTGAAAAGCGCGGCGGAGCTGCTCGCCGCGGAATTCCAAAGGGCACTGTCAAACGCCGCTAACCTACGACAGCCGCGGCAGGATGATTTATCGAAATAAAACCCGATTTGACCATATGAAAAGCCCCGGCTTTAAGCCCGGGCTTTTTTTATCCTACTGCTGCAGTACGGTTACAAATTTGACCGAGTAAAGGTCGCACATGGTATGGGTGCGCGCGTTAACGTCTTCAAGCACAAAATAGTTGATGCCCACCTCGATAAGCTTTCCGGTCTTATCTACGTATTGACTGGTGCCGATGATGAACTCGGCCCGCACGTTTTTTCCTATGTTGCTCGCGAGATAATAGGGTATGTAGCCTCTTTCCGTCGAGGGAGGAGGCCCCTGCTGCGTCAGATTGTCTTCATCGACGATATCTCTCTGCGTCGGAAGACTGTCCGCATCCGCCGAACACTTTTTTGTCTCCGGCTCCGCCTGTGCAACGTTCTGCGCGGGCCGGTACTGCGCGTTCGGATCGAGCACCTTGTTGCCTACCCAACTGATACTGCTGGCCATTAATTAAAAAAACACCTCCGCGTTTTAAGTTTGCGCATAAGCCGCCGTGGGATTGTAAAAGCAGTGCTGGTTGATTCTCGTGAACCAGTATCCGGTTCCGTTATAGGGGAACGGGTTCGGGCATCTCGGCGAAAACGGATTCATATACCACAGGCTCAGCGAGCCTGCGCCGGTATAGATGCCCCCGTTGATCGCCCAGTCCGCGATCTGATAGTGGACGTACTCCGGCGTGGCGGTCCAGACGTTCTGTATGTTCGCCACCCCGCCTATAACAGTTTTATAACATGAAAACTGACATATCTGTTCAATTACTCTGCGAAGACTGCCCCTGTTGACCTTTCTGTACTCCCCATAGGGCACCCTGACGCGGTTCATCACCACCGTGGCGACAGCCCTCATCCCGGCGTCGCCCTCTCCGCCCGCTTCGCATTTAATGACTCGGGCAAACAGCTCTCTCGTATCCACTGTTTTCACCTCTTTATCATTTTACTCTTATCCGGGGATTTTGTGACAGCGCAGCGTTCGTCCGCGCTTCTTTAAATCTTGAAAAACCTCCGGGCGCCGCATATAATAAAATCCGGGTTTAAAGCGAAAAAAATGAAATCCGTTGCCGGTATATCGGCGCATATCGCAGTGTTAAAGGAGAAAAATATGGCTAAGCTTCACGTTGCGCATATCAGGGGCATTAGTGAGATGGGTCGCGGACTTTCCGCCGAACTCCTCGCTTTCCGCGAGGAGACGCGGGATGTCATCCTGTATTTCACGGCTAAAACCGTACGGCCCTACGCGCGGGCCCGCGGGGAGAGCGTCTTCCGCGCCGGAGACGCCTTCGCGATCAACGGAAAAATGCCCGCATGGATCGGAAAAAGACGGTTTCTTACCGCCGATGCCGTAAAAAACACCTTTATCGCCTACGACGTAGTTCCGGACGGTGAAAATTTCTCGTTTGCCGAGCGCTTCCGCGTCCCGTTTCCTGAAGCGTTTCGGAGCGACCGGTCCGGCAGCCGACGCGAGCTGACCGGCTTTTGTCCCGGAAAGGGCGGCTTTTATTTCGCCGCCTATAACCTGTCCGACAATGCGGGCCCCAATGCCGACAAATACGCGCTCCGCTCGTTTCCCGGGAAGAAATTTATGGGCCGCGTCCTGCTGGAGCACCCTCTGATGGGCTACGGACGGGGCTATGACGCAAGCGGAAAATGGCTCGGCGAAAAAATCGTCTCAAGAATTTACTTCGTCCCGTGCGAAAATACCGAAAAACCGGAATTCGGCACACCGCGCGAGATCTTTTCCTACGCCACCGATAACCCTCGCCTCTGTCCGATCCTGATCGACGCCGACGGCGACGGCAAAAAGGAGCTGGTCTTCTCCGCCGATGTCGACAGGCTCTACTACATCAGAGCGGACGGAGAAAGAGTAGTCGACACAATGTATCCCCTGACGGACAGCCCGCTGCTGCGCGGCTATTTCACCGTGGCGATGTGTCCCTGCGATATCGACGGCGACGGCGAGGAGGAAATCGTGGCCAGCGGCAATCCCGGCATCGTATTTTCGCTGGACAGGTCCGGCGGACTCTGGAAGGAACTGACCCCGTTCGAGGCCGAAGACGAACCTCTGCGCGTTGAAACGCTGTCCGTTCCCTGCCTGACGCCGGAGCGGGACGCGGTCGTCGGCGATGCCAGCGGATATGTGTGGTTTTTCGAGCATATAGACGGCGAGACCTACCGTCCGGGTGTCCGCCTTTCCGCCGGCGGAGAGCTTATCCATCACCAGGCCGGGTATTCCGGCTCTATTCAGGGACCGGAAGAGGCCCGCTGGGGCTATGTTAACCCGCTGCTCACCGATTGGTTCGGCCGCGGCCGTCTGGATATGCTTACAAACGACATCCGCGGCGAATACCTGATCTACGAAAACCTTTCGGACTCGCGCCGGCCGGACTTCGCCGCGCCCCGGAGACTTATGCTTGACGGTTCTCCGATGACCGGGGCCTGGCGCTCCCGCCCGGCGATGTGGGATCGCGACACCCTTTTATTCCTGAATATCGACGGTTTACTGCAGTTTGCCCGTAAAAATCCGGACAAGCCTTTGGAGCTCTCCTCGGGTGCTCTTGTCCGCTATACCTGCGGTACGGCGGTGCGGGGCTCGTCCCACAGCGCGCTGCTCGGCCGGACGGTCTTTTATGTCTGTGACTGGGACGGCGACGGGATAAAGGATATTGTCGCAGGTACACCGGCGAAAAACAACCCGGCCTTCAACCTGTTCTTCCCGAGGACCACCTCGCTTTTCTGGCTCAGGAACGCCGGGACAAACGAAAACCCACGCTTCGAGCATGCCCGCCTGATCACCTGGAAGGACGGCAGCCTGATCGGGTTTCACGGGGGACATAAGGCCTCCCCCTGGTGCGCCGATCTTGACGGCGACGGCAGGCTTGATATAGCGACGGGCAACGAGCCCGGAAACCTGGTGTTTCTATACCGCGATCAGCTGAAATGGGATAACGACATCTGCAAGGATTACTCAGACAGACTGAACTTTGAGCCCTGGAAATAATAGAAAGCGCGGACCCGTTAAAGCGGGCCCGCGCTTTCATTATGGGAAACATCTTATCGAGTTCACCGTAAAAATGCAGAATTTTAATCGTCTAGCTTCGAATCCGACGCCTCTCTCCTGAATTCTCCCGGCGTACAGCCGCAGTATTTTCTAAAAGCGCTGTAAAACCCGCAGAGCGACGTGTACCCGACCCGCCCCGCTATCTCGGAAACCGTCATCGACGTCTCGGCGAGGTACTGCGACGCCACCTTCATGCGGAGCGCTGTTATCTTCTGCCCGAAAGTCTGGTTGTAAAGCTTTTTTACAATGCGGTTGACCTGCTTTTCGCTTAAAAACAGCTTTTCCGCGATAAAGGCCGCCGAGATGTCGTACATATAGTACTTGTTTACGATGTACTCGATCTTGTACGAGCGCGCCAGCGAGTTGTCGCCCAGAATCTCGTCCATGTTCGGCACAAAATCCTTTTTAGACAGCTCCTCGTATATCAAAAGCACAAGCTCGTTTATGCAGGCCTTCACATACTGCCATTTCAGAACTGAACCGGACATATAATAACCATAAAGCCTGTCCAGCGCCGACCGGATATTCGTCGAGTGCACGCATACTGCGCGGTTGGGCTTTGTCTCCTGATTTTTGGCGGCGCTCTCCCTCATCACCCTGTCAAAATCCGTGTACAGATCCTCCGCTTTTTCCGAACTGTTTTTCTTATAAGTAAAGCCGAGCGAGTACCTTTTCGTGTTCTTCTCCTGCATTGCCGTGTAATGGTAGACCCCGGGCATGATTATCGCGAAATCGTTTTCGTACAGCTCAAGGCTCGCGTCGGTCGTTTTTATCGACAAATGCCCTTCCTTTACCAAGAACGCCTCGTAATAGGCGTGGACATGCGTGTCCCCCTGGCCTTGACCCTCTTCGCGCATCTCGTCGAAAAGCCCCTTATCCGTCAGAACCGACACCTTAATATTTTCCACGTTGACCGAAAGCTCTTTGAAATTGATTGTCTCTTCGCCGGTATAAGGCGGTCTCATTTCCGCTCGCCCCCGCTTTTTTTACGACCACTATACCATAAAACGCCCTGCAGTTCCAGAATAAATTACTAAATCCGGACATATTTTTACTTATTATGTCCACCGTTAGAATTGTTCGGATCTTCCTTCGGTATATAATATAACTTGATTCTAACGGAGAGGATGATATTATGAGCGGCAACAAGCTTTTATTTCTTGACGACAGGCACCTATCCCGCTCGGAGAACACCGTCCGCGCCTTTCACCCCTGGGAAAAGGACCCTGAAAACCCTGTGATCACCAAGAAATTTGATTGGGAGGGGATCGGCTCCTATGCCCCGTCAGCATTCAGGAATGAAAACGGCTTATACGGAATGTGGGCAGGTTCGTTCGGCGGTAAAAATAGCGACTACCCCGCCGGTTTTATGACCTCCCGGGACGGGCTTAACTGGGAAAGGCATCCTGTAATGACCGATGCGATTGACGACGGCGCGCAGTGCTGCGCGTGTTTCTACGACGAAGGTCTCCGTTTCGGAAAATACAGATACCTCGGCGCGGCAGTCTACCGCGAGACAAAGGACAAGCCGTTTCGCATCGGCTTCAAACGCTCCGAGGACGCGGAACACTGGGAAAGCTTCGAGGGCAACCCTTACCGCGTCCTCGCAAGCGACGTCGTGTTTTGCATGTGGGATGGTTTAAAGCAAAAATATGTGATGTACTACAAGCTCTGGAAGGTCGCCGGAACGGCGCTTGACGGCTCGGCTTTCCAGGCGTATTTCCCGGCCTTTGATCCGGCGATTGAGGGCAACACATTCCGGGCCAGTGGCCTCGCCGTCCTGCCCGAGAAAAAACAGATCGACGTTACGCTGAGATTCGAGGGCGACTCACCCGACGACGGCGGAGGCGGAATCGCGAACAAAAGCGTCACGATGATACGCGTGATCGCCCGCGCCGAGAGCGATAATTTTATTGACTGGTATAATGAAAAAGTCATTATCGAGCCGCCCGAGGGCGCGCCGCTCGGCGACCAGACCTACGGCATGACCGTTCAGCTCTATAACGGCATGTATATCGCCCATCTGAACCACTTCAACGGCCTTCACGGGCATATCCGCCCGCTTCTGGCCTGGTCGTACGACGGCGTCGATTTTTCGGTAAACCGCGGCGACTTCGCGCTTTGCTGCGGCAAGCCCGGCGAGTGGGACGCCGGCATGGTGCTCCCGACGGTCTTCTTTGAGGATATCGGAGGGAGAATGTGTCTATACTACGGCGCGCAGAGCCACGACCACAAGGTGACCGACACCGGAATAGTCAGAGGGAACATAGGCAGAGCCTGGATGAGAAAAGACGGCTTTGCCTCACTCAAAGGTGGAAAAATCACGACCGTTCCGTTCGATATAAGCGGGCCTTTGTCCCTCAACATGGTGGGAAAAATCGGCGTAAGGCTGATTTCCGGTAACGCTGCCGTGTCCGGAACCGCCGAGGGCGACGGGACGGACATCGTCCCGGATATCGATTTTAGCCCGTTTATCGGCAAAAAGGCTTATGCCGAGCTTGAGTTGCAAAACGGGGAGCTTTACGCTCTCAACGTCTGAGATACAAGAAAGGAACTATAATGGGTGTAAAAGGTTTTTCCGAAAAAAGATGGCACATCGTCTTCGGGAGTTATGCCGGAGTCGAAAAATACGCCGCAAACGAGCTCTATAAAGTCATACAGAAATATGTCCCCTATGTCCTGACGGTCTCGTACTCCGCCGAGGAGTTGCCGAAGGATAAAAACCTCATTTTTCTGGGGACGGCGGAATCCAACCGGTTTATCGGCGACCTCGCCGATAAAAAGCTCGTCACGCTTAATCTAAAACCCCAGGGGTACGCGATCAGGGTCTGCGAGAGCCCGTATTGCGAAGGTTACAAAGCAATCGCAATCGCCGGCGCCGACGCCCTCGGCGTTTTGTACGGCGTCCGCGACTTTGAGCGCCGCTATGCCGACCAGTTGATTTTCTCCGGCGACTACAGGGCCAGACAGACAAGGCCGTTTATCGACGCCGTTCCGGACTTTTCGCTGTCATCCGCGCCCGCCGTTGAAAACCGCGGACTCTGGACCTGGGGACATGTGGTATACGACTACCGCGGTTATATCGACAACATGAGCAGATGGAAGCTTAACACACTTATTTTATGGAATGATTTCGCGCCTGTGAACGCCCGCGACATCATAGAATACGCGCACGCGCGCGGCGTTAAGGTTATTTGGGGCTTTTCCTGGGGCTGGGGAACCGGCGAAGATATGCACTTCGGGAGCGAGGAGGAAGTTGCCAAATGGACGCGCACCGTCGTAAAGCGTTATCAGAACGAATACGCGGACCTCGGCGGCGATGGAATCTATTTCCAGACCTCGACGGAGTGCGATGAAAAAAACATCGACGGCGTGCCGATCGCCGTCGGCGTGACGAACTGGGTAAACCGAATCGGAAGAGCGCTGCTTGACCGGTACCCCGATCTGTGGATTCAATTCGGACTCCACGCGACTGCGGTAAAAAGCAACTTCCGCGAGCTCGCCGCGGTCGACCCGCGCATCACAATCACCTGGGAGGACGCCGGAAGCTTCCCGTTTGCCTACCACGCCGGCCAGATCGACGACGTCGCCGGAACCGTTTCGTTCACATCGAAAATAGCCGGTCTCCGGGGTGATAACGAGGATTTCGGTATGGTCCTGAAGGGCATATGCTCGCTTTACTGGCCGGAATTCGAGCCGCAGAAGGGCCCGTTCATTCTAGGCGAGAGCGACAAAGCATTCAGGAAAAAGCGCGCCGGGGAGATAAAGCCCTACATCCGCTATGAGCAGAGCTTCTGGCTTAAGAACCTCGCGGCCGCTCAGGAGGTCGTCAAAGCGGCCGTGAGGAGCAGCGCAAAAAGGCTGACCGTCACCTCCCTTGTGGAGGACGGTCTCTGGGAGGAAAAACAGTGGCTCCCGGCCGCGCTTATGGCCGAAACGCTCTGGGACCCGTACGAAAAGCCCGAGGACACGGTTTTTAAAGTGGCCTCCGCCGCCGGCGCGGATTTTGCGTAAAGGAGCGAAAACATGCTTAGGACAATCGAAAAAATTAAAAACGGCGGGCATGCTCTGATTGTCTGCCTCGGCGACTCGATAACCGAGCAAAACAGCACCTCAAACGGTTTTTCAAACTACGCCGCCCTGCTCTCTGAAAAACTGATTGAACCGTATGTCAGGCTGAACATAAAAAAATCCGCATTCGTGTTCAACGCGGGTGTCGGCGGCGACAACACAACCGATATGATAAAACGGCTTGAAACGGATGTTTTAAGCCTTCGCCCGGATCTCGTAACGCTGATGGCCGGCGTAAATGACGCCTGCCGGGGCTCGGACGGGCTCGAAAATTTTCGCGATAACCTTCGGACTATTGCGGGAAGCGTGCGCGCCGCCGGGGCTGAGCTGCTTTTTATTACCCCTCCGCCGTTTGATTTCGCACTGCATGTTCCCCAGCTTGAAGGCCGCAGAAGCTATCCCGAGTATATAAAAACCTTCCGTAAAGCCGCGGAGGACGACGGCATCCCGCTCTGCGATGTATATAGGGTTTGGGAAGATGATATCGATTCTGGTAAAATCACCCACTTACCACTGATGAACGACGCTCTGCACCCAAACGAGCGCGGACACCGCTATATCGCCGGAATTCTTTTTTCCTATCTTGAATTGTAGAAGGGACAGATAATACATGAACATCGCAAAAGACAGATTCCTCTGCGGAAACGAGATCGTCAGAAACGGAATGCTGCTCCAAAAACCGGCGCGGCAGCCTGAAAACACGACAAACGACATCAGTTATGAGCTCGGATACGTGCTCCAGCTCGATCCTGACACCTGCATGCTGGTCGCGAGCATGGACGAACTCGGGGCTGACGACCTGTGCGTCGGAAACGACGGGTTCATCTTCAAAAGCATCGCGGATATCGTCCCCGAAAAAGCCTTCCCTCTGAACCGGCCCCAGAGAGATTACACCCTTTTGTCCGGCCAGAGGTCGTTTTTAGCCAAATATCCGGCAAACGGAGCTTTCGTCCCGCTCGGAGCGAAAACCGAAGACGGAAAACCCCACCCCGCCGCGGGAACGGGATTTTTACTTTCAAACTGCGTCCCGTATCATACCGATAAAAAACTGTGGATTGAAAACAATACTGAACATCTCACGGAATGGCTTGACCTCCGCTGGGACGGAGAATATCTCGACATTTTCTCGCACCGCCTGACGCACGGCGAAGAATTTGGGCTGACGCTGACAGGCCCCGGTCTGTCAAACCCGATAAGCTATAAAGAAGGAATTCTTTTTCCGCTCGAATTCGTCAATTCGGGCTGCCGGGTGGTGTACTTCACATACGACGGCTACGCGTGGCGGCCGGAAAAGGTCGGCCCGGCTTTTTGCGTCGACCCCGGGAGAGAATCCGAGGCGAGCATCGTTTACTCCGGCGGAAAATACATCGTTTACACACGCGGACCCGATATCGGCAGACTGTATGAATCGGAAGACGGTTTTTCCTACCGGTTTACGCGCAGCCACAACTTACTCTCCTCCCCGATGGTCTTGAACTGCGGTCTCGACGGTGGCCTCTATCTGACCGCCAACCCGTCCAGTTCCCGCGAGCCTTATATCAGAAACCCGCTCGTAGCGTATCCGGTGACCGACGGCGAATTGGGAGCGCCCGTTTTACTCCACGACGGCGACGGAATCCGCGACTGGAACCATCCGACACTGCCCCGCGCCGACCACGCGGTCGCGAGCAGCTTCCGAATCGGCGGAGTGTGGCGGCACTTTATCCTCTACCGTTATTGCGACGGGCGCGAACGGCGCCATCAGGACCTCTGCGGGGAGCGGGCGTACCGGTATTATAACGGAAAGGGTCCGCTGAACGCCAAGCTGCCAGACACCGGACTCTATTCTGTGGAGATAAAGTACGATACCGTGACGGCAGTTCCCTGGGTTTTCTAACCCCCTAAAAAGGCACATAAAAAATCTACAGCCTTTCAAATAGCGATACCCGCCGAAAAGCATTGCTTTCCGGCGGGTATCTGTTTAACAGCGCTGTTTACTTCACTCTCCGCATGCCGATGCTTACGGCGACTTTCTGCATAGGATAATTTGTGATGTCCGTGTCTAGCGTGACGATCTTATAGTACTCCAAAATATAGAAATTCTTCTCTGTCGAAATCCTCAAATCCGAAATTCCATATTATGTTTCTCTATTCTGTCGATACTGCCGGCAGCATTTATCCATACCGGGCTGAATTCGGAATTTGCAGCAGCCGCAAAGCCTGCATAAATTTTAATTCCGGCGTCTTAAAGAAATTTTCATAATTCCGGCCTATAATATTCTCATAATTATCCGCTGGGAACGGGATGGATTCACTTGTCTGAACAAAGCGCCATGTTCAAAATCGGAAAGCGTACCTTTATCGTCGCCTTTATTATCCTCGCATGCCTGATGCTGGCCGCCGGCGTGCTCACAAAAGTCCTGCCGGCCGGCCAATACCAGAGAACGGTCGAGAGCGGCCGGGAGATGATACTTGAGGGAACCTTCAGCTATACGCAAAACCCGGGTTATCCCGTATGGCGCTGGTTCACCGCGCCGTTCGAAATTTTTGCCGGTTCGAACGGCCTGTCAGTCGCCGTCATCGTGCTCTTCGTTTTCGGGATTGCAGGCTCCGTCACCGTGCTTGAGGACAGCGGCGTGATGGCCGCCGCGGTGTCGATGACAGTCGGACGGTTCTTATCCAAAAAATATGTGCTGATGGGGATCCTGGTATTCTTTTTTATGTTCGAAAGCTCCGTCATCGGTACGTTTGAAGAGAACATCGTGCTGGTCCCGATTGTAATCGCGATCGCGTACAGCCTGAAGTGGGATACGCTCGTCGGGCTCGGAATGAGCATTATGGCCTCCTGCTTCGGCTTTAGCGCCGCGCTGACAAACCCGTTTTCCCTCGTCGTGTCACAGAAAATAGCCGATCTCCCGCTCTACTCCGGTTTCGCCCTGCGGGCGGCGTTTTTTGTCGTTAATTATATACTGCTGATGGTTTTTCTGATGGGTTACGCGAAAAAGATAGAGAAAAATCCGGAGGCGTCGCCGGTTTACCGGCTCGACTCCGGCCTGCGGGAAAAATACACCTCTCCCGGGACCTGGGAGGAGCTTGAAAAAAGGTTGTCGGCGGGAACCGTGGAGACCGGGCGGCTGAAAACCGCCGTAAGGTTTTTAGGCGTTTTTCTGCTGGTTATTCTGCTTGCGATGATCGGCCTATCGTTTTTATCCGGAGTGTCCGATCTGATGCTCCCCATCGTCGGGGTGTGCTTTCTCACAGGCAGCATAGGCGCGTCCCTGCTCTCGGGATACAATATAAAGCGCGCGCTGAAAACAATCATAAAAAACGCGGTCGGCCTCGCGCCCGGCATACTGCTGGTACTGATGGCCCTAAGCGTCAAAACGATCATCGACGGCGGCGGGGTGTCGGACACGCTGCTCTACTACGCCGAGAATGCGATAGAGGGGACCTCACCGTTTGTCGGCGTCCTCTTTATCTACGTTTTTGTTGTAATGATAGAGATTTTCATCGGGGCTTCCACCGCCAAGGCATTTCTGATCATGCCCTTATTAAGCCCGCTCTGCGACCTTATCGGCCTTACAAGGCAGACGGCCGTGCTTACGTTCTGCTTCGGCGACGGACTGTCGAACATCCTGCTGCCTACAAACCCCGGCCTTATCGTCTGCCTCGGCTTGACCTGCGTGCCTTACCCAGTATGGATTAGGTTTTCATGGAAGGTTCAGTTTATCGCAGCCCTGGTATCGGTCGCCTTTTTACTGGGCGCCGTCGCGTTTCACTACGGCCCCTATTGAGGTGCGCCGGCCGTATTTCGTCAATATAATAACAATATATTAACTATCTGTTAAAGTTTCCGATATATATTGAAAGTATCATTGCGGTATTATATAATTGTGCCACAGGCGGAAAGCCGATCTTCCCGACTGATATTTGCGTCTTTTTTATGTGAATTGCGTTCATAATTTTGTTTATTTTGTCGGAATCCGGATTATTTTCAATTTTGGATTAAAAACGTTGTCAGCCCGAAAGACTTCGATAAGGGAGGAATCTACAGCCGTGAAGCTCAGGCTGGAAAATGTCACAAAAACCTATGGCCAGACAGTCGCTTTAAATTCGATAACCCTTGACATCGGCTTTGGGATTTTCGGCCTCATCGGAAGAAACGGTTCCGGTAAGACTACGCTTCTCCGCGTACTCTCCGGCGAATTCAAGCCCTCCAAGGGCCGGGTCACGCTGGACGGCGGGGATATTTCTTTAAACCCGGATTATTCCCGAATTATCGGCTATCTCCCACAGAGATCGAAAACTATCCCGGTGATCAGCCTTTACTCCTACCTTGAGTTTGCCTGCATCTATAAAAAAATAAAGGCAGGCGAGAGAAGAAACGAGATTTTCCGCTGTCTCAAAGCCGTCGGCCTTGAAAACCAGTACAAAAGGCGTCTCTCCGACCTGTCCGACGGCATGCTCCGCAGGGCTGAGATCGCCTCCGTGATGGTCGGCGACCCGAAAATCCTGGTGCTCGACTGCCCGACCGCCGGGCTGGACCCGGAAGAGCGGCTCTCGTTTTACAATCTCCTCTATTCGTTAGGCCCGCATAAGGCGATCATCCTATCCACTCAGATACTTGACGATGCGGAGCGCCTCTGTGACAGCGTCGCGATTCTCGACCGCGGCCGGCTTGTCTACGCCGGCGCCACCACCGAGCTGATTCTTTCTCTGCTGGATAAAACCTGGGAATGCACGCTCACTCCGGAGGCTGAGGCGCTGATTCTGAAAAAAACCCTCGTCACCTCCGTCAGGTACCGCGACGGAATGCCCCTTGTCAGATATGTGGACCACAGTGCCAACACCGAAAACTCGGAAAAAACCATACCCACGCTGCACGACGCCTATATCAACGCCCTCGGCGGGCTGAAAATCTCGAAATAAAAATCTAAAAATCCCGCCTGACCTGTTCAGTTTTAAAAATACTGTATAAAACGCGCTTAAAGCTGTCCTCACATAGGGATTTTATACCCTTGAGAAAAACGGCATAGCCGCTATTTACGACTATGCCGTTTTTTCGTCCATTTTCTGAAAATATATTGCTCCGATGCAATTATATATGATTCGAATCCACCGGGGGGCGTACGCCGGATACTTTTCAGCCTTGTCTTTCATTGCTCGTTCCGCTATAGTCGCGTCTTTTCTGCGATTCACGCTTCTATACATAAAAACAGCAAGATTGGTAAATAAAATGCTCAGTCGGGGATAACCTCCATATCGTCTTCGTGAGGTCTCCATATACCACGGAATATCAACTGACGGATATTACGACTACCCCAATAGGTGCTTGTTACGATACCTCCGTGAGAGCGAAGATCGGCCATAAACGCATCAGCTTCAGCTCCGCGGTCTTCAAACACAAAAGCAGGGTAGAAAAATTTAGCAAAACGTACAGCCAACCGCTCTTTTTGCACGCGTCTTAGCCTGATCGGGTCGGTCTTGAGGGCCTGTTCTGCTTTATCAAACAGCGCGTCGGCTTTTTTCAAAAGGTCGGCGGAAATCCAAAGAGAGGTGGGATAGTCAGAAAGACACATATGGAAATTGCTTTCGAGCAGCGCATCTCTTGTAATATCTAAGTACTCAAGTATATAGGGGGCTGCCTCGCCAAAAAACTCGTGGCAAAATTCGGCGATACCTGCCTGTACATCGAAGTCAAGATTCCACATGAGCTGGGTCAGAATATAACCCCGCAGCTCCACCATTTCGCCTCCGGTGTTGGCATTGCTTTCGTAGAATATGCTGTCCACATTGTTCTCTTTGTAAAAGCGCATATTGTCGGCAAGCGTGTGGAAATTGGGGCGCATCATGAAATAGAACTCAAAATACACCGCATAATCCCAAATAGCGATATGCTTCGCGATTTTGCTCCATGCACGCAGCATGTCTGCAAATGTGGTTTCCATATAAAGTCCCTGGCCGTTGTTGCCGTGGGGCTGGAACTTACAGGAACGTAAAGGATGTGAATGACAGTGGTTTAACAGCGCGAAACGGATTTGTACATTGTCCCTAGGGCGGACGATTTTTGGCGGTTTTTCGGAATAGAGATAGGAAAGTGTGTCAACCATCACATGAGGAAACTCTTTGGCGATGGCATCTGCCACAGCGTTGACAAAATGGATTATCGGTCCAGACTGGCTTTCCTCCTCGTCGGCGATTTTCTGGCAGTGTTCACATTCGCAGGGATCGTTGTTGTCGCTTTGAGAAATGGAAATCAGTGTTGCTTCTGGATTCTTGCGCAAAGCGTCCAAGGACTTTTCTATACTGATGTGAAGTACATCCGGATTGGTCAGGCAGATTTGATGCTGGTGTGAGTTATCACGTTTGCCTTTGACAAGGGCAAAAAACTCAGGATGTTCATCGTAATACTCCTTGGAGGGAATCAAACTCTGGAATGTATGGACAAAAAAGCCGGGGGCATAAGTATGATGTCCTCCGTGTTCTTCGGAAAGCCTGCTGATGGCACCATTCTGGCGGGCGCGGGCGGCATTAGTGCCTATAGTGAGATGTGCATAATTAGATTCCCGATAACGAAAGGCGGGTTTATCAAACAAAGAGAGGTCGTCCTCCAGCGTTATGTCCGAAGAATAAGGAATTTTAATGCAGTCCGGCGCGTAAAAGCGAAAACCAAGCACATCCTGCAGAAAGCCATAAACACTATAAAGGGTCCCACGGGGTTTGCTGCCTGCCAAAACAAGATCTCCGTTCTTGGCAAGAATTTGATATTCCTCCTCGCCGGGTGTATCGTCGGGAGATACGCCCAGGGAATCCGTGCGACTGTTGTAACCGATGAGGATTTCCGGACCGGTTTTAGGTTCGCTATCGGGTATGATGGGCAGTTTTGTTTTTGTCATCAGTGCAAGAAAATGGGCAAGCTCGGAAGCAGCGTACCGTTCCTCATGGTTTGCGTCTTTGGGTACCACAATACTGAATTGGGAAGATCCGTTTTTTACTATATCCATTTTAATATTCTCCCTTTATTTGTTACGACAAATCCTTTTGTCTTATTTTTCATCTTTTCTAGTAAAATGACAGGGATAGCAAATGGGTAGCTTATTCGAGGTTTGGGCGCTTTTCCATACTTTGCCCGGTATACCTTTCCGTTTCGCAGCGTCGGCAGATGGGGTAGAAATTCCCTATGATAGTTTTATGCCTGAGGCCGTTTGGATGTGGCTTTGCAGCTGGCTTGCGGCGAACTGTTCGGTTTCCGTCGCGTTTGGACCTAAAGCAATGGAAAATGCGGCAATGTCTGCACCGCAAATCTTCACTTGTTTTACGATGTTTTTTTGCTGATCCATAGAATCACGCCCCTGAAAGTAATATGATCAATACTATTATCTATATCTGCTTAGTTTTTTTCTTGCATTTTATTGGCATATTATGACACGATATTGGCACAGGGGGAACTAAAACCACCCAACAATAACTTTTTTGGGAGGGGTGCACGGTAGTTTTCAATGCGGAATAGTTGCAATAATAACCGAAACAACCGATTGCGCAAAATGTATGACTTGCAAGACGCAATTTTTTGGAGTGAAAATCCATTTCATGGATGGAATGGCGGTATATTTGATTGATATCCTGACGGTTCTTAAACTTCGCTATTTACCTATTGCTGCCTATGCAAATCCTGATACTTTTTCGGCGTTACTTGATGCCTATTTTTAAAATGGCGGATATAATAGCTGACGTTGGTAAAGCCCGACATCAGCGCCGCCTGCGTGACAGAGCATCCTTGCACCAAAACATCCCGCGAAATGTCGATTCGCAAATTTCTTAAAAATACCATCGGCGTTTCGCCGGTAATCTGCCTGAATAATTTGATAAAGTAATATTTATTGATGCTAACACATCTGGCCAAATCGTCAATGGTGACTGGCTGGGGATAGTTGGCCTCCATATAGGCCACCGCCTTCTTCACATAATCAATTTGAGCCAAGGGATAATGCTTTTCTTTTTCATGGGGGATAAACTTCCCGCCGGAATACAACAGAAAAATAATCTCATATAAATTGCATTTTATTTTCAGCTCATACCCCGGCGTATTGCTGTAATACACGTCTATGATGCTTTTGAGAAGGCGTTTGATCTCCTCGCAAAGGGCTTCATCCAAGCTATCGCATTGAGGAAACAGACTCGACTTGGTTTTCAGCGCGTTAATTATGTTCGTCTGGCAAAAATCCTTGTTATTAAACGCAAGAAGCTCAAAATCAAAAACCATGGCGAAAATCCTGCCGTTTGCATACGCGACGGTTTGGTGAAGCTGCTCTGTGTTAATGAACACAAAGCTGTCTTTGGCGAGCGGAACCTCTTTTGCGTCCAGTTTAACCATGCCGTTGCATTCGGCATATAAAATCTCAAACTCCGTATGCCAATGGGCGTCGAATACCGCCTCCCCCGCCGCCGCTTTCAGATCGTAAATATAAAAACTTCTGTTGTTGCGCTCCGCATGCTCAAAAAACCGCATATTAATATTCATTTTTCCCACCCCCTATGCCAACATCGTATCATAATACACCAATAAAATGCAAGAAATAACCAAGCAGATATAGATAATAGTATTGACCGTATTATTTTTCGGAGGCGATATCGTATGCATGAAATTAAAATCGGAACGTTGGTCAGCGTGGACAATGTAAAAAGAGTAATGCCAAAACTGATCCCTTACGGCTTCGAAACGTTTTCCATTACATTCTGGGAAACGGTCGGCGATTGGGATTTAGCGCTTCTGGCAGAAGAAACGCGCAAAATTCTGGCGGGCACAGGCTGCCGAATTTCCTGTCTGTCCCTCTTTTCAAATCCTTTGGTGGATATGGAAAAAGGGGCCGAGGCCAGAGAAAGCTGGGAAAAGCTCATTCATGCCGCACCTCTTTTCGGCACGGATTTGGTAACCGGTTTTGCAGGGCGGCTGCCCGACCGACCTGTCGAGGAGTCTATCCCCAGATATCGGGAGGTGTTTACCCCGCTTGCGGAGCTTGCGCAGGAAAAAAGCGTTCGGATTGCCTTTGAAAATTGCAATATGGACGGGGACTGGACCCGGGGCGACTGGAACATTGCTTTTTCTCCCGCCGCGTGGGAGATGATGTTTGAAGCGGTTCCGCATGACAACATCGGCCTGCAGTGGGAGCCGTGCCACCAAATGGTGCAGTTGGTCGATCCGATTCCACAGCTTCGCAAATGGGCGAAAAAGGTATTTGCCGTCCACGGCAAGGATGCGACAATCGCGTGGGATGTGGTGAAAGAAAGCGGAATCTGCGGACGGGAGCCGTTTGTTTGGCACCGCACGCCCGGATTTGGCGACAGCAACTGGACGGATATTATTTCCATCCTCCGGATGTCAGGTTTTCAGGGAAGCATCGACATAGAGGGCTGGCATGACCCAGTTTACAGAGGCGATTTAGAATATACCGGGCAGGTTTTCGCGTTGAACTATCTGAAGCGCTGCCGCGGCGGCGAATGGGTTCCGAATTTTGAAAGCGATGAGGTAAGAATATAAAGGAGCGTTGCTGCATGCATAAAATAATCGTTGCCGGCTGCGGCATGATGTCTGGCACCTGGATCAAGCACGCGAAAAACCGAGAGGATTCCCAAATCGTCGCGCTTGTGGACATTATTCCGGAAAGGGCGGAGGCCCAAAAAAAAGAATACGCGTTAAGCGCCAATACATACGCAAGCGTTACAGAGGCGTTGGACAAAGAAGACGCCACCATCGTGTTCGACATTACTGTGCCAAGTGCGCATTACGACGTTGTTACAACGTCGCTGAGGGCGGGGTGCCACGTGTTCGGCGAGAAACCGATGTCCGATTCGCTTGAAAAATCGGAAAAAATGGTAGAATGCGCAAACGAGACGAAAAAAGAGTATTTTATCATGCAAAACAGACGGTATATCCCACAGTTGTACGCCTTGAGAAACTTTTTGCATGCCAAAACCCTTGGCAAGATCGGCCAGGTATCCGCCAACTTCCAACTGGATCCTCATTTTGGCGGCTTCCGGGAAGAAATGGACAGCCCCCTGATTGCCGATATGGCCATCCACACCTTTGACGCATGCCGGTTTCTTACCGGTAAAAACGCCGTCTCCGTTTATTGCCACGAATTCAACCCGTTCTGGTCCTGGTATCAAGGCAACGCAAGCGCCATTTGCGTCTTTGAAATGGAGGACGGCTCTGTGTTTGATTACCGCGGAAGCTGGTGCGCCAACGGATTGAACACCTCCTGGGAATCCGAATGGCGGGTAGCCTGTGAAAACGGCGCCGTTTTCTGGGACGGGGCCGAAAAGCTGTACTATGATGCCACCGCCGATAGTACCGCCAAAACCGGCATATCCGACGAAAACGAGATCACTTCTTCCTTTAGGAAAGTCGCGCCGATGCCTATGGCAAATACCTACCACGACGCGTGCATCAACGAAATGTTCGCCGCTCTGCAAAGCGGAACAAGACCCCAGACCGATTGCCGCGACAATATCCACAGCATCCGGATGGTTTATAAGGCCATCGAAAGCGCAAAAACTAAAAAGACCGTGCTTTTTTAACAGAACGGCCCAAGCACGGCAAAAAAGCCGGCGATTTCGGATTTTGCATATCTACATTGCATACCCCTAGTGTATCCAATAGCTGGGATGGGTTTATCACCAGCTGAAAGCATGTGGGCTTGCCAAAGTAGAGTTTGTATCATCGGATAACCACAAAGGCCTAGTTATATAAGCAAAAACAATACTATAGCCATCGTCCAAAAACGCATGATGGCACGTTTTACAGCGCAAAATCCCGTATAGGCAATGCGCTGGAGCATATTTTGAATTAAAAGGAGAGGGGATCCCATGGCATACGAACTGCGCTGCCGCTTCAACCATCCCACCCGCAAAGTGTATAAAGACGACCACGACGGAGGCTTTGCCACCTATCAGGCAATGCTTCCCAAAAACGGCACAGACGGCTTTCACGTGACCATTTGGACCAACGACCCGGTAGAGGGATTGACGTTCTGCGTCGAAAACCCCGTTTCCGAAACGGGGGATGTTCTTACCGCGGAAGCGTTTCAGCTTGCTTATCTGCCCGTTCGCAATCGTCCGCTGCCCGATGCCATGATACCCAACACCGGAACGTTTTCCGCCGCGCGAAACGATTCGCCATCTTTTTTCGTCCGCATAAGCGCCTCAAAAGAGACTTCTGCCGGGGTGTATACCGGTGTGTGCCGGGTGGAAAAAGACGGGGAAGTGCTAAACCGGTTGGAATTTACCGCGAAAGTTTGGGGTTTTACGCTGCCCGATGTGCCATCCTGCGGCACACTGTTTGGGTTGAACAAAGACTATCTTAAAAAGCGGCACAACGCGTCTGAGGAAAATGCCGACGAGCTTTACAAAACATACTACGACTTCCTGCTCGATCACAAGATCTGTGCCGATGACCTTCCTTTTGGCTTACTCGATGATCGAGCCGACGCCTATCTGAACGACCCACGGGTAACACACTTTCGCATCCCCTACGCAAAAGATGATGAAACCATCCTTGCCTACCGCGCCAGGCTTTCTCAAAACCCCGACTGGCTGAAAAAAGGGCTTTTTTATCCGGTAGATGAACCCTCTGCCCCCGAAAGGCTAGAGCGTTATCGGCTAGCCGTAACAAGACTTGAAAGGCTTTGGCCAAGTTTCCAGATCATCACGCCACTGGGCGATTCCAGGCTTTTCCCAGAGGGGTATGACAACATCTCTTTCTTAGGCTCGCACCAAACCCACTGGTGCCTTCGCTCGGACATGTTCGGCACCAACGGTACCGCCGGCTATGTGAAGGATGGATTTGCCGACCCCAACGGCGACATTGTCAAAACCTTTGGCACCGTTTTGACCCGCATGAAGGAAGAACGCGCCAGGGGTCACAAAACTTGGTGGTATGTCTGCGGTTTCCCGTATTTGAAGACTTATTGCGACCTCAACCTGGATAACACCGGCGCCCAGCACCGGGTGCTGTTCTGGCAGCAGTTTGCCTATGACATCGAAGGGCTTTTGTATTGGAGCGCCAACCACTGGAGCATGGAAGGCACCCCCTGGAATGACCCCTTTACCTACGACAAAATCCGCCCCGGTGACGGCAGCCTGCTTTACAACGGCAACGAAATCGGAATCGACGGGCCGGTGGGTTCTTTGCGGCTTGAAATGATTCGCGCCGGTATTGACGACTTTGAAATGCTGACCATGGCAAAAGAGCTGCTTTCGGCAGACGAGCTGGCAAGCATTATAAATCCCCTTGTCAACCCTGCGCCGGAATTGAACAAGGCTCTTTACGGAACAGATGCACCGGATATGTTCGTTTTTTCTGACAATGACGACACGTTCTACGGCGCAAGAGTCCGCCTTGGCGATGTGCTGGCAAAGACCCTGCAATAAAAAGAGAAGGCGAGGGTTTCCTCGCCTTTCTCAAGCCTGTCGGAGCAAATAGAGTGAATAGAGATAAGGCAAAAAAGAGGGAGTGTGATGTAATTTGTACGCTTTTCATTCGGAAGAATATTTGATAAACTGCGGAAACTTGATAGCAATGGGAATCTTAAACAAGAACAATTACAGGAACGGATTTAAGAAAAGCAATTGGTAGTTGCAGACGATAGGGTTAAGACCTATCTTCAGCGGGATTAGTGCAAAATTATTGACAGACTTAAAAATATCCGGTTAAACTTAGCAAACATTAAGACCACACTAAAGATAGTATCTTTAGTGTGGTCTTTTTTGGCCTCGCTTGAAGCTGTCACACAAGTTTTTTCATAAATCCATGTGTGAATGCTCCAAATGTAGCGCGTTTTTGTCGTTATATTACCCCTGTTATGACGTTGATTTCTCCGTAGCGTTGTGATATGCTTGTCCCGCACAATACTTCCGCCCAGAAAGGATGGATAAAAATCATGGCAAAAAGCCTCAGGGCTTCCGATCCCTCGCTCACATCGATTTTTCCCGATATTCCGAAGGTAAAAAGGCTGACGCTCTCCGAGCCTTTGAAAGCCGGAACCGACTTCTGGATCTGGTACCGCGCGCTCCAGGGCCTTGTGAACCGTGTCGAACCCCACCTTTACGTCATCCGGGACAACAACCCCTACGAGCGCCACTGGCTGCGCGTCTATACCGAGGATTACGGCATTCCGATAACCGAGCGCTTGACGCCGGACGAGGTTCTTGAGAAGTATAAGGACCTTGTCAGCGGCTACGTCGTATACGACAACACCGACGTTATTCAGACCCAGAACATCGCTATCACGCTCTGCGGTCTCGAAGGCACTTTGCCCATCGCGCCCTGCGAAGAGGAGTACATGATTCGCCACGGCATAAAAAAAGTCGACGACCTGCGCGGCCGCTTTGCTGATAACTGGGACGCCGCGGAATGGGCGGTAGAAAACCTGTGGCCCCGCTGCAACCGCCGCATGTACGCGAACCTCTGCGTCCACCGGTCTTCCTGGCACGGTTTTTGTCACGAACAGATAGACTATCTCGTGTACAACCGCGCGTTCGCGATTGACCTGCCGAGAAACCGCGTGTGCCGCCGCACGCTCAACCTCTTCAGAAAGATGATGGAAATCGCGGAGGCGCCGGGAGTCCAGCTTGTCTGGTGCTGCGCGTGGGAACAGGAAAAGGAGTATATCGCCGCTGCTGCCGAGTTCGGATTTTTCTCGCTCTGCAGCACCGGCTCTCCGAATATGACAATACACGGCGGCGTGGGCGACCGCAAAAAGGCCTATGCCCAGCCCCTTCCACCCGAGGAGAAATGCCGCGCCGAGAAAAACAAGGTTTACGTCTGCTTCTACAACAGCGACGGCGACGCGACGTGGGTCATGAACAATCTGCTTTGCGAAAACTGGATGGACCCGAACAGGGGCTCTTTCCCGTACAGCTGGGGCTTTCTGCCCCTGCTGGTGCAGATTATGCCCGGCATGTACGAATACTATCAGAAAACCAGACGTCCGAACGACTGCTTCTGGGGTCCGTCCTCCGGAGCGGGCTATACCTATTCCTTCCTCTGGCCTGAAGACCTCGCGCCCGTCTACCTGAAGGAGAGTCGGCGGCTGCTGGACCAGTCCGGACAGAACGGCTGCAATATGGTCAACTGGCTGCTGCAGGACTGGTGGCGCGAGGTCGAAGACGACGCGGCTATCGCGTGTGAAATGGAATATCTGTCCCCCGGAGCCCCCGGGCTTGTCTGCGGTCTCGGCGGCTCGCCGTACGCGGTCAGTTACCCCAAAGGAAAGATTCCGAAACTCCACTCGGTCCATATAGCCAACGTCGGCCGGGACAATATCGAAGATATCGTCAAATTATCCGAGGAGTGCAAAACCAGGCCGCTGTTCCTGTTCTTGTTCGCGCAGATTGCTAACGGCATTTACAAGCAGCTCAACGACGAGATGTACAAGCTGAAGGACCATCCCGAGATTGAAGTTCTCACGATGGATCAATTCTTCCTGACGCTGCAGGATGCCGTCTCCCGCGGCATGGTAGGCGACGAGCTCTATGAGAAATCCGAAGCCCTCGCCGAGACCTGGCTCAAGGCACCCGGCCGCCACCGCCTGCCCCTCTACGTCAGCCTGACCGAGGAGCTCGCCGACGCGGCCCACGACACCCCTGAAAACCGCCGTAAGCGCATCAGCGAGTCCGGCTATACCGAGCTCGTCTCATGCGAGATCGAGGGCGTCGCACAGACAAGGGAGAAGTTTATCTCATTTTACAAGGGCCGCAAGCTTAATAGTGAAGACGAGGAGGCAGACGCGCTTTTCTACTCGGCGTTTACGGTCGCCTGGGGCGTCATCCGCTCCGCCCTCGAAGCCAAAGGCGTATACGCAAACCACAGGACCCAATGTATAAACGACTTTTCTCGCCTCTGCTCGGGCATTGTCGACCCCGCCCCGTTTGTGGAGATGTTCGATGCATGGGAGAACTGGGAGCAGGGAACCCCGCCGATAGAGAAAACGATCGCCTGGTGCGATAAAATTGCCGCCGCCGCAAAAGCCCTCTCCGCCGAGCTCGGAGACACCAGCGAATACACCGCGTGGCCGCCAAAGGCGATATAAAGGCTGCATTGCGTTAAATGTTAAATATGCCGCCCGGCTAAGCCGAATTTTCGGGCTTAACCGGGCGGCATATCCTTTATTAGATGAGCTTATGCGCAAGCGATGCGCGCCCTTGCTTGAGCAGAATCCTATCCGCTGCCGGCGGTCAGCTTTCGTTCTCCTCGCATATGACGATCAGCGTCCCTCTTTCCACCCTGACGGAGCTTTTTGCGCCGATAAAGCTGTTGCTGACCCCGAGAGGGAAGGTGTTTAAAAGCGTCGCATCCCGAAGGGGGTATTTGAGCCCTTCAAGGTATACCCCTTCCGCCTTGTCTCCGTGCGAAAAAACCGATATCTTCCCCTTCGTTCCGGCGTTAAACTCGATTTTTCCGTCGGTTACGGCGGTGATATAGAATCCGTTTCCGAAAAGACGCGCCCTCGCGCCGAGCTGCGACAGAAACGCGAGGCACTCGATGTTGGCTATCGTGTGCGAGATCCGGCCCCCCGTCCCGCCGTAAATATCAAACTCCCGGCAACCGTTATCAAGCCCGTACCTGATTGCGGCCAATGTGTCGGTGTCGTCCTTCTCCACGCTGAGCCGGATTACATTTTCGTGCTCCGGCTCATATCCCAGCGAGTCGAAATCTCCGATTACCGCGTTGATTTTCAGCCCCAGCGCCCGAACGCGGGCATAACCCCCGTCCGCGGCGATCACGAGATCGTGCTCTTCCGGTGCGGCGATTTCCCCCGAAAATTCGCCCGCTCCGATAATCACGCATTTTTTCTCACCCATTTTCGGTACTCCCTTTGACTTATTTCGCACCGTTATTGTACCATTTTTTCACCCGGATTGCACCGTATATCGCAGCAGTTTTTTCATAAAATATTTGACAAAGGATATATCGTATGGTATAATAATTAATAATATATAAGCATATCGGCAATGATGGGAAGAGTAGCTCTATAAACCCGTTACAGAGAGCCGCCGCAGATCAAGGCTTTTATCGCTTTGAGAAGGTGCGAGCGCGGCACGGTATTTAGATGTGAAGAACAGCCCGGAGCCTCTGTCCGAAAGGAAACGCATTCGCGTTTCCGAGTAGACGCAGACGCGTTTGGCGCGTTACAGCCAAAAAGCATGTTAGTGCTTTTAAGACGGCCTTTTTTAGGCAATGCGGGTGGCACCGCGGAGGAACAACATCCTTCGCCCCGGAGCTTTTGCTTCGGAGCGGAGGATTTTCTTATTTATTGGCCATCTCAAGCCGGTATTCTCCCACGAGAAAGGAACGATTAAAAAATGATGGAACGGACGATCTACTGCGGCGACGTCTCCGAGAGGGATGTCGGCAGAAAAATCACCGCCTGCGGCTGGGTACAGACCAAGCGCGACATGGGCGGGGTCATCTTTGTCGACCTGAAAGACCGGGAGGGCATCCTCCAGGTTGTCTTTAACGCGCAAAAAATTCCCGAGAACGAATACCGCATTGTCGAAACCCTGCGAAACCAGTCCGTGATCGCGGTGTTCGGCGAGGTTTTCATCCGCGACGAGGAGACCTACAACCCCAAGCTTAAGACGGGCACCGTCGAGCTCCGGGCGACCAGGCTCGAGCTTTTGTCCGAGGCCGACCCGCTACCGTTCTCGCTGGACGACGATGTTAAGGTCAGGGAGGATTTGCGCCTGAAATACCGTTTTCTGGACCTCCGCCGCCCGGAGATGTTCGAAAATCTGCGCTGCCGCCACAGGCTGTTGCAGGCGGTCAGGGCTTACCTCGACGCCGAGGGCTTTATCGAGGTGGAGACTCCGATACTAACGAAATCCACACCCGAGGGCGCCAGAGACTACCTTGTCCCGAGCCGTGTCCACCAGGGCACGTTTTACGCGCTGCCCCAGTCACCCCAGATCTTCAAGCAGCTTCTGATGGTCGCCGGGATGGATAAATACTACCAGGTCGCCCGCTGCTTCCGCGACGAGGACCTCCGGGCTGACCGCCAGCCGGAATTCACCCAGGTGGACATGGAGATGTCGTTTGTCGACCGGGAAAAAGTGCTGAACCACCTTGAGAAGCTGTTCAAGCACATCATCCGGGAGATGAAGGGGGTGGACATCGCCGAGCCGTTTGCCCGCATCACCTGGCAGCAGGCAATGGATCTCTACGGCTCGGATAAGCCCGACCTGCGCTTCGACATGAAAATCGTCGACCTCTCCGAGCTCGCCGGCAGATGCGGCTTCTCTGTGTTTAGAAGCGTGATTAAATCCGGCGGCGTCGTGCGGGCGCTCAACATCAAGGGCGGCGCCGAAATGCCCCGCTCGGAAATCGAGGCTCTCACCGACAGGGCGGTGGGATACGGTGCGAAAGGGATGGCTTGGATCGCGATCCGCCCGGACGGCGGGTTCTACTCGATTATGACAAAATACTTCACGGACTCTGAACTCGGAGAAATCGTCTCCCTAACCGACGGGAAACCCGGCGATTTTATCCTTTTCTGCGCCGACAAGCTCTCGACCGTCCGCCGCGTACTCGGCTCCCTCAGGCTCGACATCGCCGACAGCCTCGGCTTGCGCAAAAAGGACGATTATAAGTTTCTGTTTGTCACCGATTTCCCGCAGTTTGAGTACTCCGAGCAGGAAAAGCGCTTCGTCGCGACCCACCACCCGTTCACAATGCCCTTCCCTGAGGACGTGCGGTACCTGCTGAGCGACCCCGCGCGCGTCCGCGCCCAGGCCTACGACGTGGTGCTGAACGGTGTCGAACTCGGCAGCGGCTCCATCCGCATCCACGACAGAAAAATCCAGCAGAAGATGTTTGAGGCTCTCGGGTTTTCAGAAGAGGAGACAAATCGGCGCTTCGGCTTCATGCTCAACGCGTTCCGCTACGGCACGCCGCCGCACGGCGGCTTCGCCTTCGGGCTCGACAGGCTCGCAATGCTCCTTGTCGGCGCGGAGTCGCTCCGCGAGGTTATCGCGTTCCCGAAGATAAAAGACGCCTCCTGCCCGATGACGAACGCCCCCGACACCGTCGACAGGGAACAGCTCGACGTTCTCGGTCTTACGCAGGCCCCGCAGGAAAACGCGGCGGCTTACCCCGTAAAGGTCAAAGTCAAGCACCCGCAAATCGACGCGGAGCACATCGCGCGCCTCGCGAAACTGAAGCTGTTGCCGGAGAAAAAACAGAAGCTTGTTGAGGATATGAACGCGATTATCGCATTCGCCGACAAGCTCTCGGAGATAAACACCGACGATATCGAGCCGACCGCGCACGTCGTCCCGCTCGTCAATGTCTTGAGGGACGATGTCCCGGTCTCCGCCCCCACGCGGGAAGCACTTATAAAAAACGCCCCGTCGAAGACGGATGAGTACATTCTCGTCCCGCGAGTCGTGGAATAAATGGCGCGCTCTGCAGATTAAGGAGGTTAAAAATGAACGGCATTTTGAATAAAACGGTATCCGAGCTCTCCGGACTTTTGTCCCGGAGAGAGCTTGCCTCCTCGGAGATAACGCGCGCGTACCTTGCGCAGATCGACAAAAAAGAGCCCGAAATAGACGCTTTTTTGACCGTCTGCGCCGATAAAGCGCTGGCCACGGCGGAAGAGACAGACAAAAAGCGCGCGTCTGGCGAATCCCTTCCGCCGCTGGCGGGGATTCCTGTCGGGCTGAAGGATAATATCTGCACCAGCGGCGTAAAAACCACCTGCGCTTCGAAAATGCTCGAGAACTTCGTCCCGCCCTACGACGCAGACGTCGCGGAGCGCCTCGCCTGCTGTCCGCTGCTCGGTAAACTCAACATGGATGAATTCGCGATGGGCTCATCCACAGAGAACTCCGCGGTCAAAGTGACCAGAAACCCCCGCGACACCTCCCGCGTGCCCGGCGGAAGCTCGGGCGGCTCCGCCGCGGCCGTCGCCGCAGGCGAAGTCCCGTTCGCCCTCGGGTCGGATACCGGCGGCTCAATCCGCCAGCCCTCCGCGTTCTGCGGTGTCGTCGGCATTAAGCCGACCTACGGCAGCGTCTCGCGCTACGGCCTTGTGGCGTTCGCCTCGTCCCTTGACCAGATCGGCCCGATCACCGGAACCGTGCGGGACAACGCCCTTGTGCTGAACGCCATCTCCGGACACGACGTCCGGGACGCCACAAGCCTCAGTGCGCCGCGGCCGGATTATACGGCGCTCCTCGGAAAAGACGTCGCAGGCATGAAAATCGCCCTGCCGAAGGAGTTTTACGGTCCCGGCATCGGCAAAGAGGTAAAGGAGAGCGTCCAAAACGCCGCGAAGAGATTCGAGCGCCTGGGCGCAATCATAGACTATGTCTCGATACCGACCTTCGACTACGCCCTCGCCGCCTATTACGTGATCTCCAGCGCGGAGGCGTCGTCGAACCTCGCACGGTTCGACGGCATACGCTTCGGCCGCGCGGCCTCGGAATTCTCCGGGATCGACGAGCTCTACGAGAACTCCCGCAGCGAGGGCTTCGGCGATGAGGTCAAGTGCCGCATAATGCTCGGCACCTTCGCCCTCTCCAGCGGCTATTACGACGCCTACTACAAAAAGGCCCAGAAGGTAAGGAGCCTGATTATGCGCGATTTCAGCCGCGTTTTCGAGAACTGGGACCTGATCCTTTCGCCCACGGCGCCGACGACCGCGTACCGCATCGGAGAGAAGATAACAAATCCGCTCGAGATGTACGCCGGGGACATCTGCACGGTCCCGGTCAGCATCGCCGGCCTGCCGGCGATGTCCGTACCCTGCGGAACGGACAGTAACGGCTTGCCGGTCGGCATGCAGCTCGTCGGCAAGGCGTTCGCCGAGCCGCAGATCTACCGCGCCGCCTACGCCTTCGAACAGGACGTCAAAGGGGGTAAAGCCAATGTTTAGCGATTACGAGCCGGTCATCGGCCTAGAGGTCCATATGGAGCTGAAAACCGACACAAAGATATTCTGCGGCTGCAAAACCGCCTTCGGCGCGCCGCCGAACACCCAGTGCTGCCCGGTTTGCATGGGCATGCCCGGCACGCTGCCGGTGCTGAATAAAAAGGTGGTAGAGTACGCGATCAAAGCCGGTCTCGCCACGGGCTGCCGCATTTCGAGCTTTTCAAAGCAGGACAGGAAAAACTATTTTTACCCCGATCTGCCCAAGGCCTATCAGATCTCGCAGTACGACCTGCCCCTCTGTGAGAACGGCGGCGTCGACATTGAGACGCCCTCGGGCGTAAAGCGCATCGGCATCACCCGGATCCACATTGAGGAGGACGCCGGGAAGCTGATCCACGACGCTAAACACGGCACGATGATCGACTGCAACCGCTGCGGCGTGCCGCTGATCGAAATTGTCTCCGAACCCGACCTGCGCTCCCCCGACGAAGCCGTCGCCTATTTAAAGAAGATGCGCGCGGTCATCCTCTATACCGGCGTATCGGACTGCAAAATGAACGAGGGCTCTATGCGCTGCGACGTCAACCTCTCCGTCCGCAAAAAGGGCGAGAACGTTCTGAACACGCGGACCGAGATGAAAAACATCAATTCCTTCGTCTTCGTCGCCAAGGCAATCGAGTACGAGTTTCGGCGCCAGGTGGAGGCTGTCGAGAACGGGGAGACGATTATCCAGGAGACAAGGCGCTTCGACGAGGCCACCGGCAAAACCTTCCCGATGCGCTCGAAGGAAAACGCCAACGACTACCGATATTTTCCAGACCCGGATCTTCCGCCGATTGTCACCGACAGCGTGATGCTCTCCCGTCTGAAAAGCGAGATCCCCGCGCTCCCGGACGAGAGAAAACGCCGCTACATCGGAGAATACGGGCTTACCCCGTTGGACGCCGAGCTGCTGACCACGGAGCGCGCGGTCGCGGACTGGTTCGAGACCGCGGCGAAAATGACCCGCTACCCGAAGCTTGCGGCGAATTTCGCCATATCCGAGGTGATCAAGCTCGTCCCGCCGGACGGCGGCGAGGTCCCTGTCTCCGCAAAGGGCATGGCCTCTGTCTGCGACCTTGCGGGCGACGGCAAGATCAATGCCGGAACGGCGAAGCAGCTTATCAAAGAGCTCTCCCGGGGTGTCGTTGACCCGGTGCGACTGGTCGAGGAGCGCGGGCTCTACCAGATCAACGACGAAGCCCTCCTTTCAAAGCTCGTCGCCGAAGCGATGGCGGAAAACCCGAAATCCGTCGCCGATTACAAGAAGGGAAAGACCGCCGCGGCGAAGGCGATTATCGGCCAGACGATCGCGAAGACGGACGGCCTCGGCAATCCCGAGCTGATTCAGCGGCTCGTGATGAAGGCGCTCGGCGAACCCGCCAAGTAAACAGCCCGCGCCGCTTGCTTTCTTGTCGCAGAAGCGGAATCTGATTGTGCGGAGAGAATCCTCTTGTATTCGCCTCCCGTTTATGGTAATATAGCCGGAAAGAAAGTTTCAGAGGTGAGGAAATGAAGCTCCTGCTGTCCGGCGGAACCGTTTACACGGAGAGAGGCGATTCATTTTCAAAATGCGATATTTCCGTTTCGGACGGAAAAATTGATTTCATTTCCCCTCATATTTCATCAAAAGGCTTTGACGCTGTTTACAACTTAAAATCACTGTTCGTATTTCCGGGCCTCGTCGATGTCCATGTACATCTTCGGGAGCCCGGATTTTCATATAAGGAGACGATTCGCACCGGCGCTTTGGCCGCCGCGAAAAGCGGCTATACCACCCTCTGCGCGATGCCGAACCTAAACCCCGCGCCGGACTGCCCGGGTACGCTCCAAAAGGAACTCGACATAATAAAAAAAGACGCCTGCATAGGCGTCCGTCCCTACGGCTGCATCACGAAAAACCGCGCCGGGGAGGAGCTCTCGGATATGGAGGCGATCTCGCCGTACGTCGCCGGCTTTTCGGACGACGGCTCCGGCGTCTCAGACGCAGATGTGATGGAAAAAGCGATGCTTTCTGCAAAGCGCCTCGGCAAAGTCATAGCCGCCCACTGCGAGGACAACGCGCTCGCCGCGGACGGGATCATCCACGCCGGGCAGTATGCGGCGCGGCGCGGCCTGCGGGGCATCAGCTCGGAGAGCGAGTGGCGGATGGTCAAACGAGACTTATCTCTTGCCGAAAAAACGGGGTGCCGCTACCATGTCTGCCATGTCTCGACAAAGGAGAGCGTCGCTTTAATCAGGGATGCCAAGCGCCGCGGCGTGAACGTCACCTGCGAGACGGCCCCGCACTACCTGCTGCTGTGCGACGAGGATTTGAAGGACGACGGGCGGTATAGGATGAATCCGCCGCTCAGGGCGAGGGCCGATATGGAGGCGCTCCGCGAGGGCCTTGCCGACGGTACGATCGACATGATCGCCACCGACCACGCTCCCCACGCGCAAGCGGAAAAAAGCAACGGCCTTGCCGGCAGCGCGATGGGAATTACCGGTCTCGAGTGCGTGTTCCCGGTCCTGTATACCGGGCTTGTTAAAACCGGGCTTTTGAGCCTCGGCCGCCTTATACGGCTGATGAGCGTCTCCGCCGCCGCGGCGTTTGACCTCGAATGTGGAATTAAGGCGGGGAAGCCCGCGGACATCTCGGTTTTCTCCCTAGAAAGCCGGTATAAAATTGACCCCGCGAGATTCATATCGCTGGGAAAGAGCACGCCCTTTGAGGGCGCGGATGTATGGGGAAGCTGCGTTCTGGCTCTTTACAGGGGCGAAACGGTATGGATTGACGACAGATACGGCGCGCGGATGCGCGGCGTCGGAAACGCAATATGACGCTGGATTAAGCCCGTGAACCGAGCGCACGCGGCATTCGATTTTGTCTAAACGGGGGATACGATGCTGAGAAAACAGAGCTGCACACTTTTATCAAACGAAGAGATCGCGAAAAACATTCGCCTTGCCCGCTTTTCGGGGGACGCGGCCTGCTTTACCGCGCCGGGACAGTTTGCCGGCGTCGCGCTATCCGGCTGCTACCTCCGTCGCCCGATATCCGTAAGCGACTTTTATCCCGGCGGCTTTGAGATGATCTACAAGGTCGTCGGCAAAGGGACTGAAATCCTCGCCGGGACGGCTCCCGGCGCAAGCCTCGAGATGCTCGCCGGGCTCGGCAACGGCTTCGACCTGCGGGTAAATACCGAGCGCCCGCTGGCGGTGGGCGGCGGCATCGGCATCCCGCCGCTCTACGGCCTCGCAAAGCGGCTGCCGGAGCGGGAGAAACTCACAGTGGTTCTCGGCTTCAACACGAGTGAAGAGTCCTTTTATATTGAAGAATTCGAGGCGCTCGGCTGCAGAGTCGTCGTCTCGACGGTGGACGGAAGCCTCGGAGAAAAGGGATTCGTTACGGACGTGATAAAAAAGCTTAAGCTCGATTACGACTATGTCCTCGCCTGCGGACCGATGCCGATGCTCAAAGCCCTCCGCAGCCTCCGCGACACGCCCGGGCAATACAGCTTCGAGGCCAGGATGGCCTGCGGGTTCGGCGCCTGCATGGGCTGCGCGATCGAGACGGTCTCCGGAATGAAGCGCGTCTGCAGGGACGGGCCCGTGTTCAAAACGGAGGAAATATTATGGCGGATTTAAGCGTTGACCTCGGCCGTGTTTCGCTGAAAAACCCGGTAATCCCGGCCAGCGGCACCTTCGGCTACGGCGCGGAGTTTTGGGAGCTATACGATTTGAACCTGCTCGGCGCAATCGCCGTCAAGGGGACGACGCGCCTTCCCCGCTCCGGCAATCCCGGCCCCCGCGTCGCCGAGACGCCCTCCGGGCTGCTGAACTCGGTCGGGCTGCAAAACCCCGGGATAGAGACGGTGCTTTCGCGGGAGCTCCCGGAGCTTCGGAAGCATTTCAAAAACCCGATTATCCTGAACGTCAGCGGCTTTTGCGAGGAGGATTACGCGTACTGCTGCGCCCGGGCAGAGGACTGCGGCTGCGCCGACATCGTCGAGCTCAACATCAGCTGCCCCAACGTCTCCCACGGGGGCATGAGCTTCGGGAAGACGGCTTCCGGCGCGGCGGAGATTACCCGGGCGGCAAGGGCTGCGACGAAAAAGCCGATTTTTGTCAAGCTGAGCCCGAACGTCGCCGACATCGCCGAGATCGCCCGGGCGTGCGAGAGCGAGGGTGCCGACGGAATATGCCTGATCAACACGCTGCTCGGGATGCGGATTGACCTGAGAACCCTCCGCCCGGTCCTTAAAAACATCTTTGGCGGGCTCTCCGGCCCGGCGGTGCTGCCGGTAGCGCTCAGGATGGTTTACGAGGTATACCGCGCCGTTAAAATCCCTATCATCGGCGTCGGCGGTGTTTCATCCGCCGATGACGTGATCGAGATGGCTGCGGCCGGCGCCTCGGCCGTCCAGATCGGCTCGGCAAACCTCGTAGACCCCTACGCCTGCAAAAACATCGTCGAAAGCCTGCACAGGGTCTGCGACGGCCTAGGGATCCGGCGCCTGCGCGACGCGGTCGGGGCCGCGCACGGCGGCTAAATACTTAACTGAAAGGATTATGATATGGAAAAGGACGTCATCATCGCGCTGGATTTCGACTCCGCCGGCGAGGTCTTCGCCTTTTTATCCCGCTTTCGAGATCAAAAACCGTTTGTCAAAATCGGGATGGAGCTTTTCTGCGCAGACGGGCCCGGGGTCGTACGCGAGCTTAAGGCCCGCGGGCACAGGGTATTTCTGGATCTGAAGCTGCACGATATCCCAAACACCGTCAGAAAAACAATGCGCGTTCTGAAATCGCTTGACGCGGACATAATCAATGTCCACGCCGCGGGGACGACGGCGATGATATCCGCCGCACTCGACGGGCTCGGGGACGGACCGCGCCCGCTGTTGGTCGCCGTGACGCAGCTCACCTCAACGACCGAGGAGTGCATGCAAAACGAGCTTTTAATCGGCGAGTCGATGATGGACACGGTCATCGCTTACGCGAAAAACACCAAGAAGGCCGGTGGCGACGGCGTCGTCTGCTCCCCGCTGGAGGTCGGCGCGGTCAAGGCCGCCTGCGGCAAAAGCTTCGTCGCGGTGACGCCGGGCATACGCCTTGCCGGGGATTGCGCGGACGACCAGGCGCGTACCGCGACGCCCTCCGGCGCGGCTGCGCTCGGCAGCGATTTCATCGTGGTGGGCCGCTCGATTACGGCGGCGCAGGACCCGGCGGCGGCTTACCAAAGATGCAGAGCGGAATTTTTAGGCAGGGAGTGTTTCTAATGAAGGACGACATCGCGAAATATCTGCTCTCGATCCGCGCCGTATTTCTGCGGCCGGACGATCCCTTTGTCTGGGCGAGCGGCATCAAAAGCCCGATCTACTGCGACAACAGGCTGACGCTGACGGCCCCTGAGGTCAGAAACGCGATTGAAAACGCGCTGGCCGCCGCAGTCAGAACCCATTACCCGGACTGCGAGGTCCTGATGGGGACCAGCACCGCCGGCATCGCCCACGCCGCAATCGTCGCGCATTTGCTGAACCTGCCGATGGGCTACGTGCGCTCCGGCGCGAAGGACCACGGCCGCGGCAACCGGATCGAGGGCAGGCTTGACCACGGCCGGCGCGTCGTGATTGTCGAGGACCTGATCTCCACCGGCAAAAGCGTTCTCGAGGTGGCGGACGTCTTAAAGGAGGCAAAGGCCGAGGTGCTCGGCATCGTCAGCATCTTCACCTACAACATGGCAAAGGGCATCGAAGCGCTGAAGTCCGCGGGCATAAAAAACGTCAGCCTGACGGATTTCGACTCGCTGATTAAAACCGCCCTCGCCGAGGGGTATATAAAGGAATCCGACGTGGCGCGGCTGAAGGCCTTCCGCGACGATCCCGCGGACGAGCGCTGGATTACACGGAAAGGGGATTAAAATGACACATCTGATCGATATCTGCGACCTTCGCGTCGATGAGATCGACGCGCTACTGGCGCTCGCCTCCGACATCATCCGCGACAGGGACCGCTACGCGGACGCCTGCCGGAGGAAAAAGCTTGCCACGCTCTTCTTCGAACCGAGCACGCGCACGCGCCTGAGCTTTGAGGCCGCGATGCTCGAGCTCGGCGGCAGCGTGATAGGTTTTTCGGACGCGGCAAGCTCCTCCGCCTCGAAGGGCGAGAGCATCGCCGATACGGTGAGAACCGTCGGCTGCTACGCCGACATCATCGCTATGCGCCACCCGAAGGAGGGGGCTCCGCGGGTCGCCTCGATGGTCTCCCGGGTGCCGGTAATCAACGCCGGCGACGGTGGCCACAACCACCCGACGCAGACGCTTACCGACCTTCTGACGATCCAAAAAGAGCTCTCGCGCCTCTCCGGCTTTACGATAGGCTTCTGCGGAGATCTGATGTTCGGGCGGACGGTGCACTCCCTTGTCAGCGCGCTCTCGCGGTATCCCGGCATCCGGTTTGTGTTCATCTCGCCGCCGGAGCTTGTGCTGCCCGGATATATCAAGGCCGATGTGCTCGACGCCGGCGGGCTCTCCTATGTCGAAACGGCTTCGCTTGAGGACAGCATCGGCGAGCTCGACGTGCTCTATATGACCCGCGTGCAGCGCGAGCGCTTTTTCAACGAGGCCGACTACGTGCGCTTAAAGGACAGCTACGTTTTAGACGAGAAAAAGCTCTCTCTCGCAAAAAGCGGTATGAAGATTCTCCACCCGCTGCCGCGGGTCAACGAGATCGCGCCCGAAGTCGACGCGGACCCGCGGGCCTGCTACTTCAATCAGGTGGAATACGGCAAATTCATCCGTATGGCGCTGATTATGAAACTGCTTGAAATCAAAATCTGAAAACGGGAGAAAGAGAGCATGAATATCGACAGCATCTCCAACGGCATCGTGATCGACCATATCAAAGCGGGAAAGAGCATGGAAATCTACCATTACCTAAAGTTGGATGAGCTTGACTGCTCGGTCGCCATTATAAAAAACATCAAGAGCACGAAGATGGGCCGTAAGGACATCATCAAGGTTGACGCCGCGATCGATATCGACCTGGATATTCTCGGCTACATCGACCCCGACATCACGGTAAACATAATAAACAACGGCCTGCTCGCGGAAAAATTCCACATCAAGCCGCCCCAGCAGATCGTCAATATTAAAAAATGTAAAAATCCGCGCTGCGTGACCTCGGCCGAGCCCGGCATCGACCACATCTTCGTCCGCAGGAGCGGGGTCTACCGCTGCCTCTACTGCGACAGCGACAAATAATCCGGCCTCCGCGCTCCGCAATCTATAATATAATATCCCGGCGTGCGTGCCGAAAATGCAAAGTAATTATTGATTATCTTCCCCTACGGTATATAATTATTATGGATAAATCCATAACCCGGACGGGGATTTTTCATCGGTATGCCGCGGTGCGGCGCGTGTGGGACGAGGCGCCGGCAGCTGTATGGGAAAAAGCATTATGAAACTTCGCAGACTTCTGGAGATTACGACAATCCTCCTGAACAGCAAAAGCGTGACGGCGGGAGAGAGCTCGCCAGACGCTTCGGCGTGTCCGTCCGCCTAACCCTACGCTTCACCGCCGATGCTATCTACCGCCTATACGACGGCTATGACGACGACCGCGTCCGTCCGAACGGCGACGGCAACCTATACCCTCGAATTCGATTTCCCCGAGGACGAATGGATCTACGGCTACATATTGAGCTTCGGAGAAAACGTCAAGGTGATTTCCCCCGCGCATATCAGGGACATCATTAAGGAAAAAAGCCGAAGAATTTTCGCACAGTACGAATAAATATGACACGCTGCTGTCAGGTTTCCCGGGTTAAAATACAGGGGATGGAAAAACATGAATAGAATCGAGAGCAAACCGCCCAAAGGCTTTTTCGGGGACGTATACTCGGTGGTCTCCCGTATCCGCCCCGGGGAGGTCATGACTTACGGCCAGATCGCGCTGGTTATCGGCAGGCCCGGAGCGGCGAGAACGGTGGGCTACGCGATGAGCGCCGCGCCGCCGGGCCTGCCCTGCCACAGGGTTGTAACCCGCTTCGGCGATATGGCGCGGGGGAATATTTTCGGCGGTGCGGAAAATCAGCGCCGGCTGCTTGAGGCCGAGGGCGTTTTCTTTCTTCCAAACGGCAGGATTGACCTTAAAAAATGCCTTAAGCGCGATATTTAAGGAGGATACTACAATGCTTGAACTGCCCGAATGCGCAGCCCTGGCCCGGCAAATCAACGAAACCCTTGCCGGAAAGGTTATAAAAGACGTAAAAGCCGCGTCCTCTCCCCACAAATTCGCCTGGTACAGCGGCGACCCGGAGAGCTACGGCGCGCTGCTCTCGGGTAAAAAAATCACCGGCGCGGCACCTGTCGGCGGCATCGTCGAGATATTCGCGGAGGACTGCCGAATCGCCCTTTTCGACGGCATCCTCGCCCGCTATTTCGCGCCGGGGAAGCAGCTCCCTCCAAAGCACCAGCTTTTGCTCACATTCGACGACACTTCGTCCCTTGTCTGCAGCGTGCAGATGTACGGGGGCATGCCCGCGTTTATTGACGGCAAGTATGATAATCCCTATTATCTCGGCGCGAAGGCAAAGCCGTCCCCGTTAAGCGCGGCTTTCGACAAAGCCTATTTCCTGTCCCTTTTCCGCGAAGACTCCGGCAAACTCTCCGCAAAAGCGTTCCTTGCCACGGGGCAGCGCATCCCCGGGCTCGGGAACGGCGTTTTGCAAGATATCCTTTTCCGCGCGAAGATTCACCCAAAAAAGAAAATGTCGGCGCTGTCGCCGGAGGAGATAGATACGCTTTTCGAGAGCGTTAAAACCACCCTCTCGGAGATGGCCGGGCGCGGCGGGCGCGACACCGAGACGGACCTGTTCGGCAAACCCGGCGGATACGCAACCGTCCTCTCCAAAAAAACGGCCGGGCTTCCCTGCCCGGTCTGCGGAGCGAGTATCGTCAAAGAGGCATACCTCGGCGGAAGCGTCTATTACTGCCCGGAATGCCAGAAGCTCTAAAGGGATTATATGACGCCACAGGATATCATCGCCTATTGTCTTTCAAAGCCCCGCGCCTATGAGGACTACCCGTTCGGAGACATCCCCGTCTGCATCCGGATATGGGCCGGGGCGAAAACCCCAATTTTCGCGCAGATCTATTTATCCGAAAAGGACCTTAAAGTAACGCTGAAATGTAGCCCCGAGTCGGCCCTATTCTACAGGCGGCACTACCCCGGCGCCGTCGTCCGGGGTTTTTTCTGCCCGCCCTCCCAGCAGCCCCACTGGAACACCGTCTACCTGAACGGCGCCGTTTCCGACGACGCACTGAAAGCAATGGTGGACGAGGCCTACCGCGCCGCGCTCGAAAGGCTCCCCAAATATATCAGGACCGATATTGAAAAAGCCGGGCTGCTATAGCAAGCAGTCCGGCCTTTACCTCTTAAACGGAGCCAATCCTTTTCTTTGAAGCCTGCCCAAGGTCCATGTTATTAATCCCTGACAAACCCCATCGCGCAGAGCCTCGCCACATATGTTCCGAGCTCGTCGTACACATCGACGCAGTAGTTGCACAGCCGCTTCGTGGAGGACACCTCTCGCGCCTCGGCCCGCAGGAGCGCCCCCTTCGGCGGCCGAAAATATGTAATGTTCGATTGTACGCCGACCGTTTTTCTCCCCGAGGCGTTCGACGCCGCGGCAAACGCAAAATCCGCGAGGGTATAGGTTACACCGCCCTGCACGATGCCTATCCCGTTTTTATGCCTGTCCTCTATCTCGAGCTCCGCAACAGCAAAGCCGGGCTCGGCTTTCGTTATTTTTGCGCCGATAAATTTCGCGAAATTATCCATGTTCGCCGGATTTTCCGTTTTGTTTTCCATCCCGCCGCTCCTCCCTTTCTGACAGACCAGCCGATAGCGCCCTTGGCGGTTTTTGCTTTGTATGTAGTCCGTGTCTTTTTGCGTGACACGGCTAAAATTAAACCTTTAACGGCGGGACTTTAAGAAATCCGCACTTTTAAAACCCGCCGGTGTCGGTTGCATTATACCATAAACGTTCTCCCTTCGCAAATCAATACGACAATCCTATCGTTTGCATAAATTCACCGAGAATGAGCATCGGACTCGGAAGCTGTACCCCCGCCACAAGCAGCAGCACCAGCGTAAACGCGAGGACGTACAGCGCCGCGTAAGAGATGATCGTGCGGAGATCCTTCGTCTTGGCTTTAACCATCGGCACAACGTCTGCGAGCCCGATAATTATCATAATGAGGATCGCCCGAATCAATTACCCGCACCTCCTGTTTTTTGCGGAAGCTTCCTCGCTTTTGCGATTATCAGCGTGGTAAGGGGCAGAATCAGTTCAAACAAAAGAAAGAAAATCGGCTCCCTTTGCTGGGCCGCGGCCATGTGGTCTATGTTTGACTGATAGACGACCAGCGCGTACACCGTAATAATCACGCCTGACACCAGTATAATCTGCCGATAGGATTTCAGCCCGAGAAGCTGCGCAAGCCCCCGCACGCTCACATAGAACAGCAGCGCGATTTTGACGTACTTCAGCGTGATCAGCTCCACCGCGAAAAATATCTCAATCCGGTTTATCGACTGGAACACGGACAGCAGCTTATGGGTTTCGAACGACGGGAACGTGTATATGCTGATCTGGTCCCCGAAAACGGCGATATCCCGAAGGGCAATCACAACCAGAGAAGCTGCCCCGAAAAAAAACCCGATAAGCCAGCGCTTTCCCACCTCGGTTTTTTTGATTTCCACATTCGGCATAAACATCAGCAATACCACACACTCTCCGAAAGGAATCGTGGTGACGATATGCGTGGCCTGGATGTATTTATCTGCGGAAAAGTCAAAAAATGGTAATATGTTTCCTAAATCCATTATCTGGAAGGCAAGGAGCAGCGTCAGCGACATAATCACGACGGCGGTTATGCAGAGCAGCGTAGTGTACTTCGCAATGCTCTTAATTCCGTACCGGACCGAATAGGCAGCTACAAGAATCAGAATCACCAATATGATATACTCCGGCGTTTTAACCAGCACGTTCCTCTTGACAAAATCGCCAAGATCCCTCAGATTGAGCGAGGTGAGCGTCATGAAGAAAAACAGGTACAGCGCCGAGACAAATTTCCCTCCCACCTTTCCGAAAACGAGCGTGTTGAGCGAAAATAAATTTTCCCCCGGAAAGTTTTTCATCAGACTGATATAAATCAGAATAAACGGAAGGCTTGTCAGTGTCGCAAAAAGGCATACTATCCAGGTATCGCTCTTGGTCACCGAAGTTGCTATCGCTAAAAGAAGCGAGGACGACTGAAGATAGCATATGATTGTAAACATAAACTGCGATGATGAGATTTTTCCTTTGTCCAGTTCGCACGGTTGGTTGTTTTGCATGCTTAAATCCCTTTATTGTTCCATGTCGAGCGAGTTGCCTGCCGACCCGCTCTCCGTCACTTTAACCTTGACGCTCGAGTACAGCCGGGTTTTGGGATAAATCTCATCCCAGCTGTCTTTGATTTCTTTCCACCGTTTTTTGTGCTGGTGGTGGATTTTATGCCCGAACTCGAAAACGTCGGCGTTAAGCGAAATTGACTGCGAAAAACAGTCGCTGATATATCCGTTGATTAACGTCGGCGCTTCTTCCTGAATAATGTCTACAATATCTTTGAGCTTTGCCCCCTTAAACCCCGTAATCTCCTCGATATTCAGCATGGCCTCTATGTCGAGATATACGCTTACGCCGTTGTCATCGTTTAAAACCACGGAGGTTTTTAAGTTTTCACCCGTCACCAATATCGAGATTTTCCCGTCCGCCGTTACGATGTCCAAATCAGTTTTTCTCATTGTCCCCATTATCCATTGATAACCGTCCGTCTGATCCTGGTCAAGCTTCCCGATCAGTTTTCCGTCCTTTATCACGCCCATCCCGTCAAAAATGAATTTTGTTTTTTCTCCGTCCTTCTCCGTTTTAATAATCGGAATAACGGGAGCGGTCGACTCGTCGAGGTATTTGTCAATGAACTCGCGCACGTTTACCGTGAGCGATTTGGATACCGCTTTTCGGATCTTAATCATATCCGTTAGCGTAAGCGCGGGGATTTCTCCTTTTTCAACCTCTTCTTTGAGAATATCCACCGCGTTTCCCTCGGAAATCAGCAGGAATTGATCGAGCCTGTAATCGCGGTCTCTCAGAAAATAGTCCATATAGTTATCAATCCCGCCGGCCGCCAGCTCGCTGGAGATGATGACAATCTGATTTTGGCTTAAAAACAATTCGCCGTTATTCTGCTCCTGGATTTTTGTTACGCAGGAGTGGAGCGTGCCGCCGGTGCTGCTGACCATATAGAACGAGCTGTTCGCTGTTTTTTTTTCCGATTGTCCTCCGCTCTCGCTCTCCACCTCGCCCACCTGCATCGTGATTTTAATCTCTCCGTTTTCGGCTTTGTCGAGGCAGATCCCGGTCACGATTGTCAGCGTGTCCATCTCTATTCTGTCCCAACAGGAGGCCGAGGTAAGCACGGACAGTATCAAAACCGATAACAAAACCATCTTTCTGCTAATCAATCGGTTCATTTGAAATCCCTTCGTTATTTTTGCTTATTCGGACGCGCGGGCGGCTTGAAAAACGATCTTCTCTTCATATTCCCCGAAGCGATGTCCGCCGGCCGGTTCTCCATAAACCAGAGCGGCATGCGGATATAGCTGTCCTGATATTCCTGCAATGATTTTGACCCGCTGAAGAATTCTACGCCGAAGGATTCCAGCGCGCCGATATTGATAAACAAGGCAATCATTCCCATTGTCAGGCCGTAACCGCCCAGCGCCGTGGCGCAAATCAAAAAAAACAGACGAAGCACCGCGATGCATTCGTTCAGGTTCGGTACGACAAATTCAGCCACGGCCGTTATCGCGATAATAATTACCATCGGCGCGCCGACAATCCCGGCTGAAACCGCGGCCTGGCCCATCACCAGCGCGCCCACAATGCTGATGGCCTGCCCCACATGCCTCGGAAGCCTTATGCCGCCTTCTCTTATAATCTGAAAGGCCATCACCATAATAATCGCTTCGAGAAATGCCGGGAACGGCGTCCCCTCTCGCGCCGCGGCGACGGTAAAAAGCAGCGTTGTCGGAATCAGCTCCTGGTGATAGGTCGTCAACGCGATAAACACACCCGGCCCTAGAACGGTAATGGCGAACGCAAGGTATCTGAGTATCCTGCTGGTCGACGCGTACAGCGTACGGATATAATAGTCCTCAGACGCCTGGAAGTTTTCGTAAAAAAGCAGCGGCACTGTCAGCACAAACGGGCTTCCGTCTACGACGATCGCCACTCTGCCCTCAAGTATTTTCGCCGCAACCACATCCGGCTTTTCGCTGTATCCGATCGTCGGGAAAATCGAAAACGGGTGGTCCTCAATATACTGCTCGATATACCCCGAGTCAACTATCGAGTCCACATCGATCTTCGATAGCCTGTATTTTACCTTTTTGACCACGTCGGGCTTGGCGATTCCCTCGATATATGCGATGCTGATGCCTGTCTTGGTCTGTCTGCCGATGACCATCTGCTCCATGCGAAATAACGGCGTCTTTATGCGGCGGCGTAAAAGCGCCGTATTGGTCCTGAGGTTTTCGGTAAAGCCCTCGCGCGGCCCGCGGACAACGTGCTCGGACTGTGGTTCATCGACGCTCCGCTGTTCCCAGCCCTTTGAGTTGATGATCAGTCCCCTGTCGTAGCCGTCGAACAAAAATACGGTATCGCCGTCGGCGCACCCCTTTGCCAGTTCCGAGAAATAGGGGTTGTCCTCTACCTGACTCGTTGTGATCACGCTCTCCTTGATCTCGTCGATCATATTCCCGGAATAGCGTTTCTGATAGCTGGCGAATGTCAAAACGGGTTTCAATATGCTTTCGGTGATAAGCATGGCGTTCACCAGCCCGTCGATATATAGAATCGCTCCCTTTCCCGTATCGCTGGGTCCGAACCTGAAATCTCTGATGACGAAATCGCCGCTTTCGCCGAATATCTGTTTAAATATCTGAACGTTTTTTTCGAGGCTTTTATCTAGCGTGGCGTTTTCCGGCAGTTTTCCGCTCGGACCGTCGTCGTACCCTGTCCCGTTGGGCTGCTCCTCATCGTCGCCCCGCTTTTGCCGCTGCTCAAAGCCGCCGCTATTCCAGAATTTGAGTTTTTTTGCTATATATGAAAACACAGACATAAGCTTGTTCCCTTTCGTGCTGGAATATACTATAGTGTTTCCGCGACCGTATATAAAATTCCCGCGATTTGCTTGTAAAGCGTAAAACCATAAACTATAATTTAGTTATCAAAATAAAAGGAGAAAAAAACTATGAAAATTGCGCTGCTGATCCATTCAAAAACGGGCAACACGCTCTCCGTCGCAGATAAGCTCTGCGCCTCGCTTGCCGCCGCCGGCCATGAGGCTGAAATCCTGCGGGTTTCCGCAGAGAACGAGGACGAGGCCGCAAAGGGCAACGTAACGCTGTTCCCTGTCCCCGATATCTCCGGTTTTAACGGGTATGTTTTCGCCGCACCGGTGTGGGGTTTTAGGCTTTCGCTGGTGATGCAGCAATACCTGACCGGTATTCCGGCCCTCGACGGCAAGAAAGCCGCATGCTTTGTCACCCATAAGCTTCCCAAAGCGTTTTTAGGGGGGAACGGTTCCGTCAGACAGCTTATCTCTGCGCTGTCGCATAAAGGAGCAAAGATCGCCGCCTCCGGCGTGATCAACTGGTCCTCGAAAAAACGGGAAGCGGAAATAACCGCCCTTGTCGGGCAAATCACCAAGGCTTTCGACTGAGGCAGAATTTCGCCAAGTCAAAAAAACCGAGGACATCCTCCGGTACAAGCTCGTGCCGCGGACCTGAAGTTCCACGGCGCGCTGCTTTACGGAGCCCGGGGCATCAAGTCAGATTGACAATGCCGGGCTCTTTGTGTATGATAATGGCAATGCTTGCGGAAATTTATTAAACGAGGATATCCTTCCGATTAAAAATCGCGGTCTTTCATTCAGAGGGTGCAGCATGATGGATATTTCATCGCTTCAGAACAGCTTTTTTAACCCGCCGCGGGAGTACTCCCCGGCCCCGTTCTGGTTCTTAAACGACAATGTCACCCGCTCCGGGATCGTCGTCCAGCTCGCGGAATTCCGCGAAAAGGGGTTTTACGGTTTTATTCCGCACCCCAGAATCGGCATGAGCCGCGAAATCGGGTATATGACCCCGAAATATCTCGACCCTATAAACTGCGCCGCGGAGGAGGCCACGGCCCACGGCATGTATATCATCCTGTACGACGAGGCCTCCTACCCCTCCGGCTCCGCGCACGGCGAGGTCGCAAAAAAATACCCGGAATATGCCAATAAAGGGCTGGAGATGCAGATTTTTACCCGTGAGGGCGCGCAAAACGCCGAGGCCTGCGTAAATTCTTCGGAGGTGCTGTCGGTCGTCTCGATTCAGACGGCGACCGAAACGAACGGGGAGTTTACCGACATACGGATACACGGCGATTTTGATTCCGCGAGGTCGGATCTCGCCGGTTCCGGCGCAGACCGAAGGCTTTTGGTATTTGCCGAGCGCTACTCAAAGGCAGTGATCCGCGGGCTTTTCCCGGACGAGGACGACAGCGGCGCGAACCCGCCGCTCTATGCGGATGTTTTGAACAGAAATGCGGTGGAAAAGGTCCTCGAGCTCGGGTTTGACCCGTTCTACGAACGCTTAAAGCCGCATTTCGGCAAAACGATTATCGGCATGTTCACGGACGAGCCGAGTCCCACCGGGCGCGGCTTCCCGGGAGGGCTCCGGCCCTGGACCTCCGGCCTGCTGTCATTCATGTCAAAAAACGGGATTTATGAGCGGGATCTATGCCGTTTATGGGACAGAAACGGCGAACTTTTGTCCCGCTGGAACTCCCTTTGCGACAAGCTGATGCTTGATACCTATTATAAACCCTTATCCCGGTGGTGCACCTCCCGCAATATCGCGCTGACCGGCCACCCCCACGCGGGGAACGATATCCGGAGCGAAAAGTTTTTCGGCATCCCGGGGCAGGACGTCGTCTGGCGTTACCTGATCCCGGAAAGCTCCGGCGGTCGCAGGCGCCTGAACGGCAATCCGCTTGAGAAGTCCTCCGATAAAAAGCTTGTAACCCTCGTCGAAAAATACGGCTGCGGGCTCGCCGGCGAGCAGAGCACTCAGGGCAAATGCTCGGCCGACGCGGCGCTGCACAGGGGAAGAAAGCGCAGTTTAAACGAGTGCTTCGGCGCCTACGGCTGGGATCTCCGCTTTGAGGAGATCAAGTGGCTGACCGATTGGCTCCTTGTCCGCGGCGTCAATCTGCTCGCGCCGCACGCGTTCTACTACTCGGTGCGCGGCGAGCGCTCCGGCGAGCGGCCTCCGGACGTCGGCCCGAACAACCTCTGGTGGCCCCATATGAAGCTCTTCTCTGACTACGCCGCAAGGCTCTGCGCGTTTAACGCAGACGCGTCGAACACCTCCGAGGTCGCAGTAATCGTCGGGGACGACGGCTGCCCCTACGCGCCCTGCATCCCGCTCTATACCGGACAGATCGAGTTCAACTATCTGGAGGCTTCTCTTTTCGACGAGGGCGCGGTCACGGCGGGCGGCGGCACGCTCTCCTGCGCGTCGCAGAGCTACCGGAACATTGTATGCCGGGAGGACCTGTTCGCCGGTAAGGTGAGGGAGCTCTGCGAAAAAAGCGGCGTCCGCGTGGTTTTGTACACCGACGACAACGCGGTAGAGGCAGTGGAGCGCGCGCGGCTGGCGCCGACGGTATTGCTGTCCCCGCCCTCGCCAAACATCCGCGTCTCAAAACGGATATATCTCGGCCATATCGCGTACTTCTTCACCAACGAGGGCGACTGCACGTTCCGCGGAACGGTGCTGATTCGGGAAAAGAGCGAAAAAGCGCTCCTGCTCGACGCCTGGCGTGGCTCGTCCCTCGTCTGCCCCATTGTCTGCGGAGAACTGCCCCTTTCCCTTTGCGCAAGGGAGAGCGTCGTCGCCGTATTGTTGGCAAACGGCGAGGAAATCCTTCCCCGCTCGGGTGATATGACCGGGGCTATGGTCTGCGAAAACGGGACCGATCTCGAGATCAGCTACGGAAAACCCTATGTACCGGAAAGCGGGCAGACCCTTGCCATCCCCGTGCCCGGGCTCTGGAACGGGCTTCCGGGGATGGATGGCTTTGCCGGAACGGTGGTCTACCCGTTCACGTTCTGTTTTGACGGCTCGGACAGCGGTGTTTGCCTCTCTGTCTCGGACGTCCATGACTTCTGCGCGCTCACCGTGAACGGCAAAAACGCCGGAGTCTGTTTCTGGCCGCCGTTCTCCTTTGATATATCCGGATTCGTCACCCAGGGGGCCAACGAGGCCAGGCTTTTCGTCACAAACAGCCTGGCAAACCGTTATGACAAAAAAAATCTTCCCTCGGGCTTTACAGGCATGCGGGCCCGGCAATATAATATACAGAAGAAAACCTAATCATTCCACCCCGGCGTTTAATTTGATTTTGCTTATTTCAGTTTATCGCCGCTCCGCGGCAGGATGGAGATTCTATATGTTAGCTTTATCGGAAAGATGCAAAAATCTGCGGGCCGACGCCGTAGACGGCAAACGCTATAACGATCTGATTACCCCTCAGCGCGATTTCTACTATTTTAAAGGCATCAGCGAGGCGCCGGAAGACAGGCGGACAAACGATTATCTCTCCGCCTCCGGCGTGGCCTCGGTCATCCGCGGCTTTCCCGCAATTATCGGGGATGACGAGCTGATCGTCGGCCGAAATTTCGGCGATTACGAGCGCGTCTCCGGCGATCCCGAAACCGCGAGAAAGCAGCTGCTGGGCGGCGGTTTTTCCGAGCGCGAGATCGAGAGCTTCTTTGAATTCCGGGAAGACGCCCGCAGAATATATAAACGGATCGCCCCCGAGCCGATAGCGGACGATAAGGACAAAGCGCTCGTCGAAGAGATGGCGGCCATGGGCTCCGTTGTAACCAACAACCACACGGTTCTCGACTACGAAAAGGTCCTGAAGCTCGGCTTTTCCGGCATCGCGAAAGAGGTGAAAAAATACGCGGAGCGAAACGGCGGGGGAAGCCTTTACGACGCGATGCTGCTGCTCTGCGAAGCCGGGTCGGATCTCGGCAGGCGTTATGCCGTTAAAGCGCGCGAACTCGCCGAGAGCGGGCGCTTTTCGGACGCACGCGTAAAAGAGCTGATGGAAATCGAGAGAATCTGCCTGCGGGTCCCCGAACACCCCGCGGAGTCCTTTGCCGAGGCGGTGCAGAGCCTCTGGTTTGCGCATATGATCAATACCTATGAGGACTGTGTCAACGCAAACTCTCTCGGAAGGCTCGACCAGATTTTATACCCCTATTACCGGGCGGACATAGAGAAAGGTGTCCTTACGGAAAGGGACGCTTTCGAGCTGATCTGCTGCCTGTGGATCAAGCTCTACCGGGATTACGACGTGCAGCAGTCCTGCGTCGGCGGCTGCGACGCTTCCGGACAAAACGCGGTCAACGCCCTCTCCTGGCTGATGCTTGACGCGACAGAGGCCCTCGATTTCGTACGGTGCCTGTCCGTCAGGTTCTCGGAGGCCACGCCGCGTGATTTTATCAGGCGGGCGCTGCAGGTCGTCGGGCGCTGCAAAAAAGGCGTGCCGTTTTTCTTCAACGACGACGTGATGATTCCATCCCTCGTCTCCCGGGGCATCTCTTTGGAGGACGCGCGGGGTTATACCCAGATAGGCTGCGTCGAGACGGTCATACCCGGAAAATCCAACCCGCACGCCGTCAGCCTCCGCTGCAACGTGCTGAAAGCGGTTGAGTATGTGCTGAAAAACGGCAGAAGCATGCTGCGCCCGGAGCTCTCGCCGGGCCTTGAGACCGGCGACCCGCTGTCCCTCGACACCTTTGAGCGGTTCAAGGCCGCGGTGTACGAACAGATCGGCTTTATGCTCGAGCGCGCCTGCCGCATGACGCTGCGATGCCTTGACGCGAGCGCCGTAAACGAGCCGCTGCCGTATAAGGCGATGCTGACCGAGGGCTGCATGGAATCCGGCAAGGGCTTTAACAGCAGGAGCGCGAAATACGACTACTACCAGTTCATGCTGTTCGGCATTCCCAACCTCGCCGACTCCCTCGCCGCGGTAAACGAGCTGATTTACATAAAAAAGCGCTATACGCTGTCCGAGTTGATCTCGGCTCTTGAAAACAACTTTCCGGACGAGGCGATGCGCCTTGACTTTGTGAATAAAGCCCCGAAATACGGAAACGACCTCCCCGCGGTCGACGCCATTGCCGCCGAGATAACGGACTTCTGCTGCGACGTTTTGGATAGGATCAGCGAAGAATGCGGCGTCGCGTTCCACGCGCAGCCGTTTACCTTCCTCTGGATGATCGATCACGGCCTGAAAACCGCCGCCACGCCGGACGGCCGGCGAAACGGGGAAATTCTCGCCTACAGCGTCTCCCCGATGCAGGGGAGGGACTTCAGGGGCCTGACCGCGCTTTTCAATTCCGTCTCGTCGCTGCCCACCCGCCGCACACCTGGGACAACCTCGGCCATCATCGAGGTCGATCCGCTGCTCTTCAACGACGGCAATATCGGCCGGCTCGCGGACATCCTTGTCGCCGCGGCGAAAAAGGGGCTTTCCAACGTCCAGTTCAACATCACGGACGCCGAGACGCTGATCGACGCCCAAAGGCACCCCGACAGGCACAGGAACCTCGCCGTAAGGGTTTCCGGCTTCAGCCAGAAATTCTGCCTTTTGGACGAAAAGCTGCAAAACCACATCATCGCACGGACCAAGCATAGAAGCATATGATCAAAGCTCCCGTATTCAACATCGCGAGAGCCTCTCTCCACGACGGACGGGGGATCCGCACCGTCGTATATCTGAAGGGCTGCCCGCTCCGCTGCGCCTGGTGCCATAACCCAGAGGGCATTGGGAGAAAGCCGGAAATTCTGTACCATGAAAGCCGCTGCATCCGCTGCGGGCGCTGCATTTCCCTGTGCCCTGACCGCCATAAAATCTCTAACGGCGGCGCCGTATACCTTCGCCGTGGCTGCACGGCCTGCGGGAACTGCGCCGAGGCCTGCCCAGCGGAGGCCCTCGTCCTCTGCGGCGAGGAGATGACGCCGGAGGCGTTGTTTGAGGAAATCGCGCGGGACAGCATTTACTACGGCGATTCCGGCGGGGTTACGTTTTCCGGAGGCGAGAGCCTTTTATACCCGGAATTTATCGCCGAAACGCTGAAAAAATGCCGTGACGCGGGGATAAACACCGCGGTGGAAACATCTCTCTGCGTCCCCGCCGGAAATATAAAAAAGGTCATCGGCCTTACCGATACCTTTATAGTCGACATAAAGCATGCCGACAGCGAAATGCACAGAGCGCTGACCGGGCGGGACAACGCTCGGATACTGGAAAACCTGTCGTTTTTATCCGCCGCCCACAGCGATATCTTGATTCGGATTCCCCTGATTCCGGGTCAGAACGACGGGGAGGAAAACCTTGTCCGCACCGCCGCGCTTATTAACTCCTTCGGCCCCGGCATTAAGGCGGTCGAGCTGTTGAAATACAACAATCTGGCGCAAAACAAATACGCGGCCGCCGGAAAGCGCTACCGTGATTTCGGCTCGCCCCAGAGCGATGCCGAGATTAAAAGCAAAACGGAACTGGTAAAAAAACATCTAAGAGACGGCATCGCCGTCCTGCCATAATTACTTAACCCATCGGAGATACCGATTACATATGACGGAGACAAAACGGTTCTACGGCAACAGAGTATACCGGATTTTGCTTATCTGGTATCTTTTCAGTTATTTCTTTGACTGCGTAGTATCTCAGTACTTTCAGAAATATATGGAAGCCTGCGGTTTAAACGCCTCCCGCATCGGCTCCGTGATTGCCGCGGGCACAGCCGTCTCGCTGCTGGGCCAGCCGCTCTGGGCCCGGGCAGCGGACAGATCCGGATATAAAAACAAAATCCTTTTCGTATGCAATCTCGGCGGCGCGATAACCGTCCTGTTGTGGTACCGCGCGCCGGCCGGAGTTGTTTTCTTTTTCATCTTTTCCGTATACATCATTTTCGCTCTATTCCACTCCGTCGTTTTGTCGCTATCGGATACGATCTGTCTCGAAATTCTCGAAAAAGACGGGCGTCCGTTCGGTCCGGTCCGCCTTATGGGCTCGATAGGCTGGGCGGTAATGAGCTTCATCGCCGGTCAAATTCTGAACAAAAACATCTGGCTGTTCGGCCCGCTCTGCGGGGCGCTTGCTCTGGCGGCGACCTGCTCCCAGTTTTCGGTGCCGAAGATAAAAGGGCATATCCCGCAAAAAGCGCGCACGGACCTGAAAAGCCTTTTTAAAAACCGCGGGGTCCTCTGTCTGACGGTGTACCTCGCGCTAACGGCTTTTGCCGGGGGATTCTCGGGCACCTATTTCTATCTGAACTTCGCGCAGCTGGGCGGAAACGCCTCGAGCTACGGAACCTACCTTCTGATTGTCACGCTGACTGAAATACCGTTTTTGTTTTACGCCGACAGGATTCTCCGCAAAATCGGCGTGCGTAAAATGCTCGCGTTCGTCGGCGTCATCTCATTTGCGCGCCAGCTCTATATCTGCCTCGTCCCCTCGTATGAATGGCTTTTCGGGCTCGCGCTCGTGCACGGCATTCTCGTTTTAAACTTATTCGTCACCTCGGTGTTTTTTACCCGCTCGGCGTCGCCGGAGACGAAAGCGAGCTCCCTTACCGCGGTGACTGTGATACAGGCTATTTTCCGCGCCGCCGGCACCTACGCGGGCGGTCTGGTAATCAGCCACGTGTTCAACGACAGCTTCCAGCCGGCGTTTCTGATCTCATCGGGGATACTGCTGATCGCGGTGGTATTTTTGCTATCCAGCACAGCCGGCATCAAATTCGATACGGATTCCTGATTTTTTGCCGGAATCGTCACTATTCCGGCCCGTTCGGGGAATAATATAGGGCGGATGCTGACTGCGGATCGGAGGCGATATAACGGAAAACTACAGGGATGTTCACGAGCTGGTCAAGAAAAACCGGGAAGCGAGAAAATTCTACCTCTCGCTGCCTGAAAATATACAGGACGCGATATCCTCGCGTCCCGGAGCAATAAGCTCGCTTGAATCGCTGAAAAAACGCGCATCGGATCTGTTAAAACGGTGAAACGCAGATTCGATACGCCAAAGCCCCGCGTCTTGCCGACGCGGGGCTCTTATATATGCGAGCATGTAGGCGCGCCTCCGTGCTCGTGTGCGCAATTAGGCGCGCCCGGCTGTTTTCGAACCTTTAGGCCTTTACTGCCGCCCGTTCCTTGTTCGTCGCCGCGGCGTAAAGCTCCTCCGTAGCCAGCGCCATCTTGGTCACCGAGAAATCGCAGCCCTGGGGGTAGATATAGTAAGTATCGCTGAGCGTATTTAAGTCGATGCAATCCCCGTGCTTACCCAGATAGTTGTATTCGATATGGCAGGAATAAAGCGATTTCACGGTCTTTACCAGCGTATACGGCTCGCCCCGATATTCGCTTTTCAGCAAAAATCCGTTCATATCGTGGGTTAAAACGCCTCTGCCGAGGGGTATAAAGCCCTTGGCGTTCGGGAGGGATTCAACCTCCACCGGCACGGTGATGCCGTATCTCCCCTCGTTAACCTCCGCCCTCACCTGCGCGCGCTCCCACTCGTACCAGTCCGGGATATGCGAAAACTCCGTTTCGCCGTTTACCGCCCGGAGCTCGCCGAGTTCGGTCATAACCCATTCCTTTCCGCAGCTCCCGCAGCGCAGTCTGTCCCCCCGGGATGTGATTCGGTATTCCGTTTTGCAGTTCGGGCACTGGTATAAAACCTTATGCAGCCCCTCGGCCCGCTTTTTATACCTTACCCTGATGTTGTTTTCCTTCTGCCATCTGTAGTCGTCGTATTGAAACTCCCTGTTGATCACCGCGTTAATCTCCTCGGAGGTAAGGCTTTCAACCTCTTCCCCGGTCAGGATCTTCTTGAAAACGGCCTCAGTCCTGATTCCCCGCCCCTTAAGATTCCAGAACGGCGAGTTGATATGGTGCCCGTGGGTTATAAGCGTGACGACGGGGACCTTTAAATACTTGGCGAGCTTGCCGAGCGACGGCGGCAGCACCGCCGTAGTCCCGCAGAGCGAATACCTCGCCTCCGGGTATATCACCGCGATGTCGCCGTTATCAATCACTGTGCGGAGCTGACGCACCAAAACCGTATCGCTGGTGAATTTGCGTTTACAGATGCAGCCGATACTCCTCAACAGTCGCTCCCTCTTTATAAACCCGTCAATCGCGACGACGTAGTTCGCCCTGTGCGGGAATATCGCCGCGGTGGCAACCATAAAATCCAAAAACGCGTTGTGGTTGCAGAGCAGAAGGTACGGCGGTTTCTGCCCGTCCATATTCACTCTCGAAATTCTCACCCTGTGGCGCAGGATGGAGGGGTAGCTCAAAGCCCATATCAGCGGACGCAGGTAGACGCTCTGCCTTTTCGGCCGTTTTGACATGTCGAACCGTTCGAACGCGCTCTGCGCTGTGCGTTCCATATCAAATCCCCCGTAGTTTTGCCTTTGGAACTGATTATACAGCAAAACCGATACAATGGCAAGAAGAGATGCGCTTTTCTCCCGAAAGCGTTGTATCCTCGGGCATATAGTGTTATAATATGCTTTAATAAATACAACAGTAGCGGGAAGGCATAATAATGGACAAGCTTTTTAACGGCATGAACCTCTCCATGATGACGGACTTTTACGAGTTCACAATGGCAAACGGCTTCATGGAACACGGGTTAAAGGATAAAATCGCGTATTTCGATCTGTTTTACCGCAAGGTGCCAGACGGAGGCGGCTTCGCCATCGCGGCCGGGCTCGAACAGGCCGTGCAATATCTGCAGTCGCTCCATTTTTCCGAGGACGATATCGCCTGCCTCGAGAGCAAGGGCATCTTTTCCCCGGCATTCATCGATTATCTCAGGAATTTCCATTTTTCGTGCGACGTCTGGTCGGTGCCCGAGGGCACCCCGATTTTCCCGGGCGAGCCGGTGCTCACCGTACGCGGTCCCGCTCCGCAGGCGCAGCTTGTGGAGACAATGCTTCTGGCGACAATCAATCACCAGTCGCTGATCGCGACGAAGGCCTCGCGCATTGCCAGGGCTGCCAGCGGGCGCGTGGTGATGGAATTCGGAGCGCGCAGGGCGCACAGCTATTCCGGCGCGCTGTACGGCTCCCGCGCGGCCTTCATCGGCGGTTGCCCGGTAACCTCGAACACCCTCGCGGACCGGCTGTTTAAAATCCCCGCGGTGGGGACAATGGCCCACTCCTGGATTCAGATGTTTGGCAGCGAGTACGAGGCGTTCAAGGCCTACGCCGAGACCTATCCGGACAGCTGCACGCTTCTGCTGGACACCTACGACGTGTTGAACAGCGGTCTTCCCAACGCCATCCGTGTCTTCGACGAGGTCCTGAAGCCGAAGGGCATTAAACCGGCCGGGGTGAGGATTGATTCCGGGGACATCACCTATCTGACCCGCTGCATCAGAAAAAAGCTCGACGAAGCCGGGTACCCCGAGTGCAAAATTGTTGTGTCTAACGCGCTTGACGAGTATATCATCAGGGAAATGCTGATTCAGGGCGCGTGCATAGACACCTTCGGTGTCGGCGAACGCCTGATTACCTCCCGAAGCGAGCCCGTTTTCGGCGGCGTATACAAGCTCTGCGCGGTGGAAGACGACAAGGGGAACATTATCCCGAAAATCAAGCTCTCCGAAAACGTCTCCAAAATCACCACGCCCCACTTCAAACGCTTGTGGAGGTTCTTTGAGCGTGGGACGGGGAAGGCCATCGCCGACGTGCTGTCCCTTTACAACGAGACGATCGACGACAGCCAGCCCTTCAAGCTTTTCCACCCCGAGTTTACCTGGAAGACAAAGCTCGTCGCCGATTTCAGCGCCAAGCAACTGCTCGTCCCGATTTTCAAGGGCGGCGAGCTGGTATACGATCTGCCCTCGCTCGAGGATATCCGCGCCTACTGCGACGACTGCATCGACCATCTGTGGGATGAGGTAAAGCGCTTTGAAAACCCGCACGAGTACTACGTCGACCTGACCCGGAGCCTGTGGGAAATCAAGCAGCAAATGCTCTCGAAAGGCGGAAGGCTTTAAAGCCAATTGTCAACGGACAGGGGGGGTTGATATGAACATCGATTTTTACAACCCAGTATCGATACTATCCGGAAAGGACTGCTTTAAAAACTTTACAAATTACAGGCAGTTCGGCGAGCGCTGCATGATCGTATGCGGAAAGAATTCGGCGCGCCGTTCCGGAGCGCTTGCCGATGCGGAAAAGGGCCTCTCGGAGGCCGGTATAGCGTATCTGGTATTTGATAAAATAGAGCCCAACCCGCTGGTCTCCACCGCATACGAGGGCGGAAGAGCGGCGCGCGAGTACGGTGCGGATTTCAACGTCGGCATCGGCGGCGGTTCGCCGCTCGATGCGGCGAAGGCCATCGCCGCGTTCGCGGCGAATCCCGGGCTTTCGCAGGACCAGCTGTTCACCGCGCAGAGAAAAAAAGCACTCCCGGTTCTCGCCGTGAACACGACCGCCGGCACGGGCAGCGAGGTCACGCCGTATTCAATCCTCACGGTTCCGGAAATCGGGAATAAGCGCTCGCTTTCGGGAAACGACCTCTACGCGAGAATCGCGTTTCTCGACCCCGCCTACACGCTGTCCCTTCCGCTTTCACAGACGATGTCCACCGCGGTGGACGCGCTCTGTCACGCCGTCGAGGGGTATTTTATGAAAAAGGCAAACCCTGTCTCGGACGCGCTCGCGGAAAAATGCATTCCGGCGCTCTGCTCCGGAATACGCAGCGCCCTCGCCGGAGACCTCGGCTACACCGTTAGGGAGGAACTGCTTTACGCCTCGACACTCGCCGGCATCGTTATCTCCCGCACCGGGACCGGCTTTGTGCATTCCACCGGCTATATGCTCACTTACCACAACGGCGTGCCGCACGGAAACGCTAACGCGTACTTTATCGCGGACTTTGTCGACTTCATGGGCAAAACCGCGCCCGAACGCGCAAAACGTATTTACGCGCTCTGCGGCGTCGAAAACGCCGGCGGGCTTTACTCCCTCGTGTCCTCCTGCCCGGAGATGAAGCTAAATTTAAAACTTGACCGTGAGACTCTCTCTGTATACGCCGATAAAGCGGCCGGCGCTAAAAACGTTTCCAACGCGATTTCCTCCATTACCAGGGACGAGCTGTACGGCATACTGGAGAAAAGGCTCGGATAATTATGTTTAGGGTGTTTTGTGTCGGAGAGGTCCTTTTTGACAAAATAGGGGACGATTATTACTTCGGCGGCGCTCCGCTCAACGTGGCGGCGCATCTCGCACGGTTCGGGGTTCGTTCGTACATAGTCTCCGCCGTCGGTGCGGACACTCTCGGCGCGACCGCGCTCTCGAAAATGTACCGGTATAAAATAGACAGGAGCTTTGTAAAAACAGACCCCGCCCACAAAACGGGGATAGCCGTCGTTCACCCCGAGCGCGACGGGAACGAGCGCTTTGAGCTGCCCGAAAACGCCGCCTACGATTTTGTCTCCCTTTCGGAAACCGAGCTTGAAAGAATTTCCGCGCTCCGGCCGGACGCGGTCGTCTTCGGCTCGCTGGCGCAGAAGAGAAGCGATGCGGCAAAGCGCGCGATCCGCTCTCTTCTCGGTGCGCTGCCGGACGCGGAAAGATTTTTCGATGTTAACCTGCGAAAGGCCTATTTCGACCGGGAGATCATCGCCTCCTCGATCGATCTCAGCACTGTTTTTAAGCTGAACGACACGGAAATCGAGATTGTCTCCCCCCTGCTCTTTGGACAGACCCTGCAAAGGGAAGCGTTCGCGGAGCGGATATTTAAGGAATTTCCCTGCAGGCTCGTGGTCGTCACCCTCGGGAAGGAGGGCGCCGCGGCCTACCGCAGAGACGTCGGCTCCGCGTTCTCACCCGCGGTCGACGCGCCGGTGGTTGACACAGTCGGCGCCGGCGACGCTTTTTCGGCCGGTTTCCTCGCTTCCTGGCTTTCGACCCGCGACCTGTCCGCGGCGCTCGGGGAGGGCAACGCCGCCGGCGCCAGGACCGTCGCCCACAAGGGCGCCCTGCCCGAATAAAACCGCATAAAGCCATCGGACGCGGCAGAGTCTGTGTTGCCGCGTCCGTTTTTTTGTATATCCCTCTCCCGGTTTGAATAGAGATATATAAAGCAAATCCGCGAAGGAGAGGACAAGTTATGAAAAGAACTTCGATGCTGGTGCTGGCTCTGTGGACTTCCGCGTTTCTGCTGCCCCTGGTAGCCTACAGAGCGGGCGGCGCGGCATCTTGGAAAAACGTCGTATCCACGAGCGCGCACACCGGGGCGTCGACGGCTAAAACAAAGCCCCCGGGCACGGAAACCGCGCATGAACCGCATTCCGGCACGGTGAGCGTGATGGTCGACGGTGTGCTGACCGAATACGAGCTCGAAGAACTGGTCGCCGCGGTCGTGGCCGCCGAAATGCCGGCGCTGTTCCCGGAGCAGGCGCTCAGGGCGCAGTCCGTGGCCGCGCGGACCTATATATACTACAAGGAGGGAGTCGATTCCTCCGCGCACCCCGACGCGGTTATATGCGACGACCCCGCCTGCTGCTGCGCCCTTGCCGACCTGAACACGCTCGCGGTGAGCTGGGGTGAAAACGGGAGCAGCTATATCAGGCGCATCACCGACGCCGTCGCGGACACCCGCGACATGGTTTTATATTACGACTCAAAACCCGCGCTCACGGTGTTCCACGCGATGTCGGGGTCGAAGACCAACAGCGCGAAGGATATCTGGGGAACCGACGTCCCTTACCTCGTCAGCGTCGACGCGCCCGAGGGCGAGTCGGAGCTTAACGGCTACACCGACAGCGTCGTCGTCTCCAAAGCCGATTTTAAGAAGGTTTTTCTCGAAAAATACCCCGACGCCGTCCTGAGCGACGACGATGACGCCTGGTTTGAAAACATCCTGCGTGCCCCGTCCGGCACGGTCTTAAGCGCGGAGGTCGGCGGCGTCACCGTCAACGGGATGAGCATCCGGTTCCTCTGCGGGCTGAAAAGCGCGGATTTCACCGTCACCCAGGGAGCGGACCGTCTGCTGTTCAACACCGAGGGCTACGGGCACGGCGTCGGGATGAGCCAGAACGGCGCGAAGGTTCTCGCGCTTTCCGGCTGGTCGTATCAGGATATCCTCTCGTACTATTACCCTGGGACGGTGCTGGCCGCAAAAAAATAGTTGCATTTGACCGATGTCCGCGGTATGATATGTTTACAAAATAACCTGCCTTAAGGGATGGTCGGTCATATGGTGATAGAAAAGGCTCCCGAGACGATGACATCCAGGGAGCGCGTACTGCGGACGTTCAACTTCGAAAAGACGGACAGAGTGCCGATCGGCTACGACGTCAACCCCGGGATACACAGAAGGCTGTGCGCCCTGCTCGGGATTTCGCCGGATAACGGCGAGGAGCTCCGGCAGGCGCTGGGTCTGGATTATCGCGGCATCGGCGCGCCCTATACCGGGCCGGACCTGTTCCCTCAGAGGGAAGGCCGGAGAGTCGACAGGCTCGAGGGCTGTTATATGAGAAAGATCACGCATAAATCCGGGGAGTACTGGGATTTCTGCGATTTCCCGCTAAAGGACGCCTCTGATGAGCTGTTCGACACATACCCTGTACCGAATGCGGACGATTTCGACTATGACGCCGCTCTGGAAGCCGCTCTGAACGCCGGCGATTATGCCGTCTGCATAGGCGGTGCGGGGATCCCCGACGTGATCAACTCAAACGGGCGCATCATGGGCATGGAGGACGTCTTGTGCCACCTGATCACGGAGCATCCGCCCGCGATGCGGTTTATGCGAAGGCGTGCAGATTTCCAGCTCGCCTATATGGAGCGCCTTCTTGACAAGTGCGGGGAGCGCGTCGATTTTGTCTGGCTCGGCGAGGACCTCGGGACGCAGATCGGCCCGATGATCAGCCTTGAGCTGTACAGGAGGGTTCTAAAGCCGATACATAAGCGCTTTATCGACCTGGCGAACGCCTACAATAAACCCGTTCTGATCCACACCTGCGGCTCCTCCAGCTGGGTCTACGAGGATTTTATTGAGATGGGCGTCCGCGGTGTCGACACGCTCCAGCCCGAGGCCGCGGACATGAGCCCCCGTCATCTGGCGGAGCGTTTCGGCGGAAGGCTGAATTTCCGCGGCTGTATCTCCACCGCCGGCCCGCTCGCCTACGGCACACCGGAGGACGTCACGGAGGTCTGCCGGGAAACCCTCGGGATAATGATGGAAAAGCGCGGCTACCACTTCGCGCCGACACACGCGATACAGGACAACACTCCGGCCGAAAACGTGGTGGCGATGTATTCCGCCGCGCATAGGTACGGAAGATACTGATAACAGCGAGCGCTCCGCCGACGGCGGAGCGCTCGTTTTCTTTTTAATGATAAGCTTTATTTAACAAGCTTTTGGGGCGTGACCAAAAACGCGTAGTTTCCGCTTCGAAAGGCACTAAGGAGGTCTGCCTCCGTTTTGACAGGTGTCCTGAAAACCATGCCGCCGAGGCCGCAGTCCCCGTGCTCGTGGGAATCCGAGCCCGAGAGCATCAGCATGCCGTTCTCCGCCGCGGCGCCTATCGCCCTGTAGTTTGAGGAGTTATGCCTAGGGTTGCCGTTGAAAACTTCAATCCCGTCCAGAAAACGGGTGTCCGCCAGAAACAGATCCGGTCTGAACGGGTGCGCCTCGAAGATCATGCCTCCGTGGGAGTGGACGAAATCCGAGAGCTCCTCAATGGTGAGCGCGTAGAGGTGAGGGTGCGAAATCATATCCTCCTTTGAGACGCCGTAGACAAGGTATTCGTTTCCCGCGCCGTCGATCCTGATTTCAGCGCCGTGCAGAACCGTCAGTCCCAGCTTTTCGCCTCGGGCACGCGCGATTTCGTACCCGCTGTAATAGCGGTCGATTCTCTCGCTCCAGGACCCCTCAAGGGATTCGAAATAACCCCGGTTGTAATGATCTGTCACACAGATGCCGTCATAGCCTGCGGACACGTAGATTTCTACCGTCTCCGATGCGGAGAGCCGCCCGCAGTGGCTCACCTCGGCGGTGTGAACATGGACGTCAAACAGCTGCATATATAATTCTCCTAAAGACATGGGTAGCCGGTCTATTTTTTATCCGGCGCGTCTTTTATAATCAATTCGTTTGCGTAGGGCAGGGCTTCAATCCAGCGGCAAAACGCTCTCCACTCCGCAAGCTTGTGATATTTCCGCGCGGAGTGCATATTCGTCAGATTCTCGTAATTCATCGTGACCGTGCGGAGCTGGTTGTAGCTTGACGGCAGAAGCTGAATCAAATCGTCCCACCAGAGCTTGTCCCCGGTCTCTATATAACGCAGCCTTACCTGCTCGAGATAGGAAAGGTAGGCCCGGAATTTTTCGAGGCTCTCGGCAGTCATGCGGTCGGTGCTGAAATCCGAGACCTCAATCGGCTTTGCGTGGAGCTTGTGCATCGTGCTCGTCGAATTCGAGACCGTGCCGACCTTGTAGGTGTCAAACTCCTTCCACCAGTACAGCGGCGCGGTGATATCCACCGAGACGAATATCTGGCGGATAAATTTCCGCTCGTCGCTCCCGGCGGCGCAGAGGCCCCTCGCCAGCTTCAGGTCGTTCTCACCCAGCACAAACCTGCCGTTTTCGTCAAAATAGCTGTCCGATTTCGCCCAGCTGTTCATCGGGTTTCTCGCGCCGCGGATCGCGTTTTCCATATTCATCACGCAGGTCCTGTCCGTTTTCAGCATCAGTTTTTCCCCCGTTTTTAGCGAAATTTTCGGTTCAAACAAGCCCGCTTGGTGCCAACCTGTCATATTATATCATAATTTCGCGCCAAAATCTTCTGGCATGTCGAAAAAACATTCGCCGTTTTACCCGAAATATTTCACTAAAACCGTATAAAGATGTGGTATAATGTTTTTGTAACCCTATCGGCCGGCTTTACGCGCTTTATATATCAATTGCCTATATGAAACCCCGTTTTTTTGTGCTATAATGGATAACAAGCGATCATTTTCTGCTTTTCAATCCGACTATTTATCCACGAAAGGTGAGGCGCGATGAGGAAGTTTTTCCGCGGTCTGGCTACGGCTTTTGTGTTGCTTTTCATGCTGTTTACATATATTTCCGCATCTTCGATTATTCTAATCGGGCTCGGCTATTCCTCCGCGCTTAAGAACAACGAGGGAGACGTGCTCGACTACACCGCCACAAGCACCTTCCGCCGGGTAACACTGGAAAATTTCGATTCGCTGTACGCCGCCGTCACTTCCGACGGCGATGTCAGCTTTCGCTACGACGACGAGCTGGTGTATTTCGCCTACAGCGCCGGCACCGGGCTGACGCTTTGCAGCGACCCGGAGGTGTACGACGTGCCCACCTTCGAAAGCCTTTACCTCGACAACGCCTCCTACCCCTATTACTGCAGATATTCCGCCGGAACCTACAAGGGCGAGAGCAGCGCGTCAGGTGAGAGCGTTGCGTTCGAGGTCCCCTATGAGAGATCCGGCACGGAGATATTCGACGGGGAGCAGAGAAATTACGGCGACACGGTCATTATTCTCGCCGTCCTCGAGCCGAGAGCAGCGCTGGAAGGCTACGGCTACGCGAGGATTGAGTTCACGCTGCTGAAAAACGGAATGCACTATCTGTTCGCGGCCACGGGCGCGTTTCTTGTCGCGATGTCCGTGGTTCTCTCCGGCGGAAGCGCCAGGCGCCGCATAGAGCGGGCGATCTCTTCGGCCGTCAGCTGGGTGTATATCGAGTTTAAGCTCGCGGTCATCGCGCTCGCGGTGTGGCTGATCTACGGACAGACCGGACGGATTGGCGCCCGCTTTTTCATCATTGTCCTCGCGCTGGGAATTCCGCTCTTATATATAATCAAATGCAACGCGCAGTACGCGCCCCGCACGTTCTTCAAAAAAAGCCTCTGTTACGACTTGTACCTGTACCTTAAATCGATATACGACAGGGTTGTCCCCGTGATGCCGCTGCAGATTAAGGTGCGCCGGCAGGTTTTGACGCTATTTATATTCGGCTTCGCGCTGCCGTTCGCTCTTTTTTTCGCGAGCGACGCCTTTCTCGGGCTCGCCGTAGTCAGGATCCTGATCCCGTTTTACATTCTGTATTTCGGCGTAGTTTTCGCGCTTTTTTTCAAGGGGTATTCGTCGCTTGTCAACGATATCTCCGAACTTACGCGTTTTTCCTCGGCGATTACGATCGGCGACAGACTGCCCGATATCAAGTTGGACGAAAAGGACGACCTGTACGAGCTTAAGACAAACATATCGAAAATAGACGAGTCTATATCGGCGGCGGCCGATCTGAAATTCCGCCAGTCAAATAAAAAGCTGTCCGAGATCCTCTCGTCGCTGAGCGAGCTGAAGGAGCAGTCCGGTCTGCTGAAAGAGCTCGCCGGCGACACCGGTCAGAACAATCCCGAGATCCTGGCGATATCCAAGCGGATTGCCTCCATCTCGGATAAAATGACGGATACGATCATGCTCGATTCGCCGGTGACCGCGCCGGTGCTGAAACGCATCGATTTTCTCGCGCTGCTGGACGAAGTGATGAACTCAAAGCTCCCGGAGCTGTCCGCGGCCCAGCTCAAGGTGCACGCCAAGCTCCCGCCCCCGCCCGCCTTTATTACGGCCGATATGAGCCATATACGGGCCGCGCTGGACATTCTGCTCTCTAATCTCGCGATGTACGCGCTGTCCGGCTCGGATGTGGAGATGGTTCTCCGGAAGGAGGGACAGGTTTGGCGCTTCATCATTGTCAATATCGAGTCGCCATACGCCTGCTCCGACAATGCCTCCGTCGCGCTGGCGACTGGCCTCTCGCTCGCCAAGGAATATCTCGCGCTGAACGGCGGAAGGCTTGAGCATACGTCCGACGGAAATAAATTCGGCGTTTCCTTTGTCCTTCCCGTGGCTCATTGAGCTTTCGCTTGCGCATTTTTATAATTTGCACCGGCTAACTCTTTACTTATATACCGTTTTGATGTAGAATATTAACGAAAGAATTAAAAGCTTTTGCGAGGTTAATTACAAATGACGCTTTTTATCGGGCCGTCCCGATATAACGAATATGACGCTTTCGTCGCATCCCACCCGAAGGGCCATTTCATGCAGACGCGCATGTGGGGAGAACATAAATCAAATTGGAAATGGGACGCCGTACTCTACTACGATGAACACGGCGACCTGAAGGGAACACTGGCCGTACTTATCAGAAAGCTTCCGCTGCTGCCGTATACAATTATGTACGGCTGCAGGGGTCCGGTCTGCGACCCGGACGATCTGAAGGCGCTGCGCGAGCTCATCGACGGCGCGAAAAAGCTGGCAAAGGAGTACCGCTCATATATAATCAAGCTTGACCCGGACATCAGGTCCGACAATCAGACCTACAAGGAAGCGCTTCTCTCCCTCGGGTTTGAGCCGCCGTCCGAAAATAAGAATTTTGAATCCATACAGCCCCGCTACGTATTCAGGCTCGACGTCGGCGGGCGGACGGAGGAGGAAGTCTTCGGCGCGTTTGAGTCGAAAACAAGGTACAACATACGTCTTGCCCAGAAAAAGGGCGTTACCGTCTCCGTGTGCGGCCCCGAACGGCTTGACGATTTCTGCAGAATAATGGACGAAACCGGAAACCGCGACGGGTTTGTCGTCCGAAAGGAGAGCTATTTCAAAAGTCTTTTAAGCCATCTCGGCGAAAACGCGCGGCTGTATATCGCGTTTTACGAGGGTTCGCCGATTGCCGGTTCGATCGCGATAAAATTCGGCGACAAGGTCTGGTATCTGTACGGCGCCTCCTGCAACAGCCACCGCAACGTGATGCCGAACTACCTGCTCCAGTGGGAAATGATCCGCTGGGCGATTAACTCTGGCTGCAGGATATACGACTTCAGAGGCGTATCCGGCGACCTGTCACCGGAAAACCCTCTCTACGGCCTCTACCGCTTTAAAAAGGGCTTTAGCGGGGAATTCACGGAGTTTTTGGGTGAGTTTAACCTCGTGCTTAATCCTTCCGTCGATAAAATAGTAAAGGCCGGAAAACGCATCAGGCATGATTTGTCAAGCGGCAAATTGCTCGGGGAAAAGTAAAACAGAAATATAACATCGGTGCTAAAAAGCGGGTAAGGGGCGGAAGTATGATGGCAAAGTACCTTGTGGTTGATAGACAGAAAATTCACAACAATATCCAGCTTATCAGACATCGGGCCGGTGACGCGATTATTTACGGTGTCTTAAAGGGAAACGCCTACGGACTCGGCCTGCTCGAGGTCGCCGACATCCTTCGGGACGAGGGCATATCGCATTTCGCGATTACCGAGCCGAGGGACCTGATCGTGCTGAGAAATTCGGGGTTCATCGACGAGGAAATTCTCGTGATGCGCTCAACTTCTATCCCAGATGAAATCGAAAAAATGATAGAGTACAATGCTGTCGCGACGGTCGGCTCCTACGATACTGCGGTGGCGCTGAACGGCATCGCCGAAAAAAAGCAGACGTCCATCGACGTCCACATTGAGATCGACACCGGCATGGGCCGGTACGGCTTCTTGCCAGAGGAATACGACCGTGTGCTGTCGGTTTACAAATACATGCCCGCTCTCCGCGTAACCGGGATGTACACCCATTACAACCGGGCCTTCTCCAGCGGCAAGGCGGTTAAGTCCCAGTACGATAAATTCATAGGCGTGGTGGACCAGGTCAAACGCGCCGGGTTCAATCCCGGTACGCTGCACAGCGCTAATTCGTCCGCCCTGTTCAAATACCCCTATACGGTGATGGACGCCGTCCGCGTCGGCTCGGCTCTGACCGGCAGAATCGCCGTCCGCAGCAATTTCGGCCTGTCGAAAGTCGGCTACGCCGAGTGCCAGATCGTCGAGATCAGGTGGCTCCACAGAAACCAAACGATCGGCTACGGCGCCGACTATAAGTGCAAAAAAAGCGTCAAGATCGCGGTCCTGCCGATAGGGTACTCCGACGGGTTCTGCACTGACAAGCAGCACGACATGTTCCGCTTCAAAGACGCCGTGTACGCTTCCCTGTCCGGGCTCAAAGCCTGGCTGACAGGCAAGAAAGTGACCGCCTCCATCAACGGGAAAACCGTCCCGGTTCTCGGCCACGTGGGCATGCAGCATACGATTATCGATGTGACCAATATTGACTGCGCCCCGGGCGACTGGGTAAAGCTTGAGGTAAATCCGCTCGTCGCCGGCGTCATGCTGCCGAAAAAGTATGTCTGAGCGCAGGCTGACGCCGTTTTTCGATACGCTTTCAGAAAGGGCAAAATCCGGCGCGCTCCGTTTCCACGTGCCCGGTCATAAGGGAAAGCCCGTTTTCCCTGAGGGAACCGCGACGGAGACTCTGGACTATACCGAACTTGACGGGACCGGAAATCTCTACGAGGGTTCCCCGCCTTTCAGCGAACTCAACGCGCTCTTCGCGCGGGATTACCGAGCGGCGAGCGCGACGGTACTCGCCGGGGGCTCGACCTTAGGGGTTCTCGCCATGATTTCCGCAGCCTTTAAGGGGGCGAAAAACCGGAATATTATCTGCGACCGGGGCGCGCATAAAAGCGTTTACAACGCTATCGCGATAAACCGCCTTGAACCCGTTTATCTACGCCCGAGCATTCCCGGAATACCACCGTTTTGCGATATCGGGGCGGATTTTGACGCCGAGGAGCTTGACGCGCTTTTAGAAAAAAGCGGGGCGGCGGCGGTCGTCGTCACCTCCCCGACCTATTACGGGGCGATACGAGATATTAAAAAGCTCTCCCGTACGGCGCACGCCCACGGAGCGCTTCTACTGGTGGACGAGGCCCACGGCGCGCATCTTGCATACCTTGAAAATCACCGTTCGGCCGTCGCGCTAGGCGCGGATATGTCGGTCTGCTCGCTGCACAAGACGCTGCGAGCGCTTGGCGGCGCGGCGCTTTTAACCGCCTCCGCCGGTTTCGAAGAAAGCGTTCTCAGAGCTTTTCTCTCCGTTTACGGGAGCTCGAGCCCGTCCTACCTAATCGTCGCCTCCGCCGACCTGGCGAGAGCGGATATAGCCTCCCGTAGAGCCGAACTGGCAAGGCTTGCCGGACATGCGGAGGATATCGGAAAAGCCGTTGCCGAAAACACCCCCTTTGTCCCGTTTCAGGGCGGATACGCGGCCTTTGACCCGCTGCATCTGACCGTGAACACCGCCTGCGGCGGTCTCAGCGGCGCCGAGGCGGCGGCCATGCTGAAAAAAAGTGGTATCGTCTGCGAGCTCTACGACGCGCAAAACGTAGTATTCATCCTCTCGCTTGCCGATACTGAAAAAGACCTTGACGATCTTAGAGACGAACTGCTGAAAATCGGGACCGGCCGCGCCAAAGCGGATATTCCCGCCGAGCCGGAGCCCCCGCTCCCGGAACAGGCTCTGCCGCTCTGGGACGCGATGACGGCAAAAACCGAGTCCGTTCCGTTAAAATACGCGCGCGGAAGGGTATCGGCCGCGGCGATCAACAAAACCCCGCCCTGCGTGCCGCTGATCGCGCCGGGAGAGATGTTTACAGAGGAGCTAATCTTCCATATAGTCCGCTGCGGGTTCCCGCCGGACTCAGAGGTGTCTGTAGTTAAGCAACAATCCTAAATATATCCAAGGAGGCATTGCCATGAAGCTGATCATCGCTATCATAAACCACGACGACGCGCATGTGGTCGTCCATAATTTAACCAAAGAAGGATATCTTGTGACAAAGCTGTCGACGACGGGCGGCTTTTTAATGGTAGGCAATATGACTGTGCTTATCGGCGTACCCGACGATAAAGTCAACACCGTCATCAAGATAATAGACAAATATTCAAAGAGCAGAAAGCAGGTCATGCCCGCGATGTCCGAAATCGGGCTTAAGATGTTTCCGTCGATGCCCGTCGAGGTCACCGTCGGCGGCGCGACAATATTCGTGATCGACGTGGAGCGCTACGAGAAGGTATGACCCTTTCCGATATCGTCGGGAATGAGGCCGCGGTATCCGCGATTTCCGCAGCGATCAACAAAGGTTCCTTTCACGCCTACATCATCTCCGGTCCGGCGGGCTCGGGCAAGACTCTCGCCGCTTCCGTGCTCGCATCCGGCTTCGTCTGTACGGCCTCCGAGGGCCAAAAGCCCTGCGGTAGATGCGCGGCCTGCAGGAAAGCGATGCACGGCTCCCACCCGGACATCATCACCGCGGCGATGGAGGGAAAGACCAGCTTTCTAGTAAGTCAGGCCAGAGCGGTAAGGGAAGACGTGTTCATCCTGCCAAACGAGGCTGCGCGGAAGGTCTATATACTGCCGGACGCCGCTTATATGCAGCCGGCGGCCCAGAACGCCCTTCTAAAGGTGCTCGAGGAGCCGCCCGAATACGCCGTGTTTATTCTGATCAGCGAAAACGCCTCCTCCCTGCTGGATACGGTCCGGTCCCGCTGCGTCGAGATCGCGATGAGGCCTGTTGAGAGAAATCTGGTTTACTCATACCTCTCAAAGCACCGGCCCGGGGTCCCGAAGCCCGAGCTTGAGGCGGCCGTCCGGGGCTGCGGAGGGCTTATAGGGAAAGCGCTGGATCTGCTCGGGGGTGACGTTGCGGCCGAAAGCGCCGCCCGCGACATCTGCGAAGCCCTCGGCGACGCAAACGAGCTGAATCTCTATAAAGCTTTTTTCAAGCTCGAAGGCGCCGGCAGGGATGAGATAAGGCAGTGCTTCCAAACGGTTCAGAGCATCCTGAGAGACGCGCTCATTTTAAAAACCGGAGCCGGCGACGCGCTGATGCCGGCCTTCGGGAATACTGCAAAAAAGCTCTGCGCAAAATATACGTCTGAAAGGCTCGCAAACGCGGTGACCGCGGCGGAGAAGGCTTACGGCAGAACGTCGGCCTATCTCTCTCCGGGAAATCTTTTGGCCGGCACGGCCGCAGAGCTCTACACCGTACTTTCGGTACACGACTGACATATCAAAACGATGGAGGAAAAACATTGACGGAAATTATCGGAGTCCGATTTAAGGACATCGGCAAAATATACTACTTCGACCCGGCCGGGTTTACTCCGGAACTCGGACAAAACGTGATCGTCGAGACCGCCCGGGGAATCGAGCTGGGCGAAACCACTATTACAAACCGCATGGTAGATGATAACGAGATTGTTTCGCCTCTGAAAAAGGTAATACGAATCGCCACGGACGAGGACAACGCCAGGGCAAAGGAAAACCGCGCGAGAGAGAAGGAAGCGTTCACCATCTGCTGCGACTGCATCGCCAGACACGGGCTTGACATGCACCTTGTGGACGTCGAGTACGCGTTTGACGGGAGCAAGCTTCTCTACTATTTCACCGCCGACGGGCGCATCGATTTTCGCGAGCTCGTCAAGGACCTCGCCAGCATTTTCAGAACCAGGATCGAGCTCCGCCAGATCGGCGTGCGGGACGAGGCGAAAATGCTCGGCGGAATAGGCATATGCGGAAGGCCGTTCTGCTGCTCGTCGTTTCTTCAGGACTTCCACCCAGTTTCGATAAAGATGGCCAAGGAGCAGTCGCTCTCCCTCAACCCCTCGAAAATTTCCGGAACCTGCGGGAGGCTGATGTGCTGCCTGAAATACGAGCAGGAGGTCTACGAGCAGCTCGGCAAAACCGTCCCCCCGATAGACTCGATCGTCGAAACGCCAGACGGGCGCGGGACCGTGACGGAGAGCAACCTTTTAAAGCAGCAGATCAAAGTAAGGCTCGACAAGCAGCCGGACCAGACGCCTTCCACCTACGACGCCCAGAAATGCAAAGTCATCCAGCTCTCGCACGGCAAACACGAGAAGGAGACGTTCGACTACCCCGAAGATCTGTAATATCGGAAAGGCGCGGTTTATAATCAAACGCGCACCCCCGGCATTATTTTTCTATTGACAAATACGGGCCAAACGGCTATAATAATAAGGCGTTGTTTAAAGCGTCGTTCGCTGGTGTGGCTCAGTCGGTAGAGCAGCTGATTCGTAATCAGCAGGTCGACGGTTCGAATCCGCCCACCAGCTCCAACGAAAGCCCCGTAACCTTACCGGTTACGGGGCTTATTTTTGAATTCAAGCCGTCATCCGATTTTGACGCTGAGCACTCCGCCCTTTTTGATCGCGAGCGGCTTTTCAAACGCGATGCCCCCGGCCGCAACCGTATATGCCGGCGCTGCTTTTCCGTATGTCACGCTGACGCGGCTGCCCGCCGGAAGCGGAAGCCTGAGCTCGCTTATTTCGGCTTTCCCGGAAACAACCTTCAGCGTAAAGCGGCCGTCGTCCGCCTCGAAAGTACCCCATGCGGACCCTATCGTCCAGATGCTCTTAAACGGGCCCGGCAGCTTCGGAGCAAAACCGATGCGTCCATGCGTCATATCGTATGAGAAACCACTGTAGGACGGTATCAGCGCGTAGGACGCCATCGAGCGGGCGTAATTGCTGCCGCACTCAAACTCGTTCCAGGGATTCCTCTTCTCGCCGTCATACCTTTCACGTATCGCCTTTACACACGCCAGCCCCTCCGCCAGATAACCCTCCTGGATCATATGCGACGAGGCCTGGTACTCAAAGCCGTTCATCGTCTCCTCCGAATAGGGAACCGGGCACGAGGGTTTATGCGCGCCCTCCGGCCAGTCGCAGATTACCAGCCCTCCCTCGCCGTTCAGGCAGTATATCCTGCAGGGGTTATAGCATTCGCGCATACTCGGCTTGAAATTGTACCTGTATATCGATGACAGCGCCTTTTTGACATGCTCCGGCTCGAAAATCTCGCCCAGCCCGCTCAAGTTTGCGTGCCACTGGGCAAGCACTTGGTCGATCTCGCAGCCCTCACCGATCTGGTATTTGATTTCGCCGGTCTCGGCGTTCCAGTAGGTCTCTACCGCCTCGGCGGACGGGTCGCTTTGGTTGTAGTTTGCAAGCACGCTTTTGTCGAACAGGTCTATTTTCTGGAAGTAGTACTCGCCGTTGAACAGGTTTTTTTCCACCCATTCCCTGCCCTTTTCGAAGATCGCCCTGTACTCCGCGGCATTCTCGCTCTCTCCGAGAAATTCCGCCATCTCCGCGCCGGCCTTCAGCGCGCCGAGGTAAAACCCGTTCAGCCACGAGGATGGGCCGAACAGCTCCATGTCGAGCGTATGGTGCTGCCTGCCCTCCAGTACTCCGTCGCGGTTATGATCCCATCTGTCGCCGTTGGAGTCGGCCCACGCGTACTCGATGCACTTTTTGATGTTTTCCCAGCGCGATCTCAGCCAGTCCGTGTCCCCCGTATACTTCCAGTGCTGATAACACCTCAGCACATTGCCGAACTGGCCGTCCGCGCAGGGTCTGAATTTCCAGCGTTCCCGACCCAGGGGCAGCTGCAGCCGGAACGACATGCCGCCGTCCTCGCCCTGGTTATACCGGAAATCAAGGTCCTGCATCGATCTCTCAAGGTCCGGGAATAAAAATGGGAACGCATATTCGTAATGCCACACATGAGTGCACGAACCCTCGCAGCACCCCGTTGCGCAGCTGCAGCCCTCGAAGCCGTACAGAGAGCCGTCCTCAAGCCTGAGGCATGTCGGACTCTTCATTATGGAAAGGTTCGCCGCCACCGCTTCAAGCGCCGCGTCAGGTATCGTCGTCGAGTACAGAGCCCTGGTGAATTCCGACGACCTCCGCCTGAGCCCGGCGTAGTTTTTCATGCAGTACAGCGCGCTTTCGAGAGAACTGTCAAAAACCGTCGCGTAATAGTTTTTCCAGGTCCGCGTCTTGCCGGAACAGCAGCCCTCGCAGGCGCAGTTTTTCTCCGGATTCCAGTAGTTCGTACAGTTCGGGAAGCTCCAGGAAAGGATAAAGCGGACAGACTTTTTCTCCCCCGGTTCCAGCGTGAGCCTTGACGAAATTGTGGCCGTATCCTGCGCTCTTTTATCGGTCGAGGCATATACCCTGTTTTTCAGCGGCCCTGCCGCCGTAAAATCCCGCCAGAACACCCCAAGGCTGTCAAACCAGCCGCTGCGATACCAATAGGGCTGGATGGCGATTTCCCCGTCTCCGCACATCGCGCACAGATTTCCGTATTCAGCATCCGTCTTTTTGTACTTGTCGCTCTCAAGGCTGATATAGCGGCAACCGTCTGCCTCACCAGGCTTATTTACGGTTGTGCCGGCCGGGAACGGGTTTTTGACCGACAGCGCCGCAATATAATCGATTGTCTCGCTTGATGTGTTATGGAATTCCACCTCAAAAAACGCCGCGGGAAGGCTCGAGTCGAACGCGTTCTGCGGTATGAACGGGTTAAAAGCCTTAAGCGCAGCTTTGCCCGGGAAATGCGGGTCCCGGAACGAAATCTCCGCAAACGGGAACTCGGCTTTGAAAGTGAAGTCCTCGAAATGCGGCATTCCGGCGAGATTTTCCCGTCTCGGTCCGAAACCGAAGTTATCCCGCTCCCCCGTGTACGGCGGCTGTAAGTCGCCCTGAAGAACTCTCGCGTCAAGCAGTCTCCCGTCCTTTTCAGCTTTAACCGCGAAATGCGTGAAACCGTTGAAGTTCCCCTTGTTCGGCCGGTTGAAAATCTCCCAGTCGATCAGCCTCCCGTTGCCGGCAAGGCCTATGCACCCGGTACCTATCCCGCCGAGCGGGAACGATATCTCGCGCGTCTTCGCGCCTCTGTACGCTTTCGCTCTCATAAGAAACCTCCCTGCAAATAAACCTCGCCGTCCCTCGCCATATGCGCAAGTCCGCCTTCCTTAGCCCCGTAAAGATTGGACGCTACGGCGTAAACATCGTATTAAGTATACCATAAAACTCCGATGGCGCAATCCTGTATTATGCTTTTATATAAAAAGGTAGGGCATAGCGCCAAAAGCCTCTGTAATGTATAGTGACCGAACTAACAATAAGGGAGGTTGACGTTATGCCCTAGATTATACAGCAAGATTTCCCGGAATGGAGGAAGTAAAATATCATTTAGCGACAATTTAAGGGTATTGTCCCAATGCCGGATGATTGGGACAATACCCTTTTGCCGCTTAATCTATGAACGCTGGGCCTTAAGTCTTAGACAAGCTCAATTACCGCCATCTCCGCGGCGTCACCGCGGCGGGGCCCTATGCGGACGATTCTCGTATATCCGCCATTTCTTGATTCATACTTGGGCGCGATCTCATTGATAAGCTTGTATACGACGCTTTCCTTCGTGATATATGCGAGAAGCAGTCTCTTGTTCGAGAGGGTCGGATTCTTTGCGAGGGTTATCATTTTCTCGGCAATCGGACGGACCTCTTTCGCTCTTGCGACCGTTGTCTCTATTTTACCGCTTTCAAACAGAAACGTGACCAACGCGCGGAGCATCGCCCTGCGGATGTCGGTCGTTCTGCCAAGCTTGCGTGTGCCGGGCATTGTGTTTTTCCTCCTTTTTAGTTCTTATCTTCGTTCGACAGAGAGAGGCCCATAGCCGTAAGCTTATTGATGACCTCTTCAAGCGACTTTCTCCCGAGATTCCGAACTTTCATCATATCTTCTTCCGTTCGATTTACCAAATCCTCAACGGTATTGATTCCGGCGCGCTTCAGGCAGTTGAAAGACCTGACTGAAAGATCAAGCTCTTCGATCGTCATATCGAGCTGTGTGCTCTTGCTTTCGCTGGGCTTGTCAACAATTGTCGATGTGTTCGTGACATCCTTGGAAAGTCCGATAAACAATGTCAAATGGTCGGACAATATGCGGGCGGACCATGATACGGCTTCTGCGGCCGTCAGTGTTTTATTCGTCCACACCTCAAGCGTCAGTTTATCGTGGTCGACTGCGTCTCCGACACGCGTATTCTCTACGGTGTAGTTGACCTTCAGAACCGGCGAATAAATCGAGTCGATCGGGATAAGCCCGATGATCATCTGCGACGGTTTGTTCTTCTCCGCAGGCACATAACCTCTTCCGCGGTTGAAGGTCAGCTCCATCGAGAGTCTCGCGTCGTCGGAAAGGGTGGCGATATGGTGCGAGGGGTTCAGAATCTCGACTTCGCTGTCGCCGATGATATCTCCCGCGACGATCTCGTTTTTCCCGGAAGCCTCGACATACATCGTCTTCGGCCCGTTTCCGTGCAGCTTCGCGATAACGCCCTTGAGGTTTAATACGATTTGCGTGACGTCTTCCTTGACTCCGGGTATCGTCTGAAACTCATGCTGAACCCCGGCGATCTTAACCGCCGTAATGGCTGTGCCGTCAAGCGATGACAGCAGAACTCTGCGCATTGAATTTCCGAGCGTCGTGCCGTAGCCTCTCTGAAGCGGCTCAACGACGAATTTGCCGTATGATCCGTCTTCCGAAACGTCTAAGCTTTCTATTGTCGGTTTAATGAATTCTATCATAAATACCCTCCGTTTCGTCACCGGAACGCCCCGGTATTTGATGCTTTTCGCCTATGAGGGCAAATTAGCTATTAGCTCCCGATAATCCGGCGACACGCATTTAGGCTCATACGGAGATCAATAACCGTGTCTTTCTCACAGCGGTTTTTATCCGGTATGGACAAATGAGCGCCTTTACGCCGCGATTACTTGGAGTACAGCTCGACGATTAAGTGTTCCTCCACCGGCAGGTCGACATCTTCGCGCGCAGGCATCGCGACAACCTTTGCCGAGAAGTTCGCACTGTCTCTTTCAATCCACTTCGGAGCCGGTCTTGAAGCGTTGGCTTCGATGATGCTCTTGAACTTATCAAGACCTCTGCTCGTCTCGCGGAGTGAAATAATGTCGCCGGGTTTCACTAGATATGAAGGGATATTGACCTTTCTTCCGTTGACGGTAAAATGAGCGTGGTTGACAAGCTGCCTCGACTCCGGCCGCGACATAGCCATGCCCATCCTGTATACGACGTTGTCAAGTCTTGTCTCCAGAATGGAGAGAAGGTTTTCACCGGTGATACCTTTGCGCTGCGCAGCCATTTTAAAATACTTTTCAAGCTGGCTCTCCGATACGCCGTAAAAACGCTTGGTCTTCTGTTTTTCTCTGTGCTGAAGCGCATATTCGGACGCTTTTCTTCCGCGGCTCTGCCCGTGCTGTCCCGGAGCGTAAGCTCTGATTCCGACGGGGCATTTTCCGCTGAAGCATTTATCGCCCTTTAAAAAGAGTTTCTGGTTTTCTCTGCGGCAAAGACGGCAAACCGCTTCCGTGTATCTCGCCATATTTTCTAAATGACACCTCCGTATTATCGTTCGTTCTATACGCGTCTTCTCTTTGGCGGACGGCATCCGTTGTGAGGTATCGGCGTTACGTCTTTAATCATGCATACCTCAAGTCCGGCTGCCTGAAGCGCGCGTATAGCCGCCTCTCTGCCCTGGCCGGGACCCTTGACATATACCTCCACAGTCTTCATGCCGTGCTCCATTGCCGCTTTCGCCGCCGTGTCCGCCGCGGACTGCGCCGCGAACGGCGTGCTCTTGCGCGAACCCTTGAATCCGAGTCCGCCGGTGGAAGCCCACGCCACCGCGTTGCCCGTCAGGTCGGTGATCGTGATTATTGTGTTGTTAAAGGAGGATTTGATATGCGCGGCGCCCTTCTCTATGTTTTTGCGTTCGCGGCGTTTGCGGGTCGTCGCCGCTCCTTTTTTTGCCTGTACTTTTGCCATTTAGCTTAATTCCCCTCCTTATGCTTTCTTGTTCGCAATCGTTCTTCTCGGGCCTTTACAGGTACGCGCGTTCGTCCTCGTACGCTGCCCTCTGCAGGGAAGGCCTTTCTTATGGCGCTGACCGCGGTAGCAGCCGATCTCGATCAGGCGCTTGATGTCAAGCGCTACGTCTCTGCGGAGATCGCCCTCAACACGGTAATGCTTATCAATCTGTTCACGGAGCTTGGCGATTTCCTCGTCCGTGAGGTCCTTAACGCGCGTGTCAGGATTGACTCCGCTCGCTGCGAGAATATCGTTTGATAGTTTTCTGCCGATACCGTAAATATACGTGAGTCCGATCTCGACTCTTTTCTCTCTCGGCAGGTCAACGCCGGCTATACGTGCCATTTAATTAACGCACCTCCTAATAATTAACCCTGTCTCTGCTTATGCTTGGGATCCGCCGAGCAAATGACCATGACTTTGCCCTTGCGCTTAATCACCTTGCACTTGTCGCACATAGGTTTTACAGATGGTCTGACTTTCATAATAATACGCTCCATTCCGCCGTATTTCCAAAAAACGGCAAAGTTTTAAGCCATTACTTCGTACGCCATGTGATTCGGCCCTTGGTAAGGTCATACGGCGACATCTCAACGGTCACCTTATCCCCCGGGAGAATCTTGATATAATTCATCCGAAGCTTTCCGGATATATGTGCGAGTATCTTGTGTCCGTTTGCCAATTCAACCCGGAACATTGCGTTTGGAAGCGCTTCGGTAACTACGCCTTCAAGCTCTATAACATCGTCTTTCGCCATATATTCACCGCTTTCGCAAAATAATAAATGATAACTCCTTATCCTAGAGGGTCAGAAGCTCCGGTTCGCCGTCCGTAATCAAAACCGTGTGCTCGTAATGAGCCGACAGGCTTTTATCAGCCGTTTTAACCGTCCATCCGTCCGGCATCACCCTGACTTCGTACCCGCCCGCGTTTACCATGGGTTCGACCGCAATCGTCATGCCCGGAATCAGCCGTGGGCCCCTTCCCGGGTGCCCGTAGTTGGGAACCTCGGGATCCTCGTGCAGCTTCGAGCCCACGCCGTGGCCGGTATACATCCGCACCGTGGAGAATCCGTTTTTTTCGACGTAGCTGCCGATCGCGCTGGAGATATCCGATATCCTGTTGCCGGCCTTCGCCATTTTGATCCCTTCATAAAAGCTCTGCCGCGTGACGTCGATAAGCCTTTGCGCTTCGTCCGAAATCCTGCCCACGGCGAAGGTCTCCGCAGTGTCTCCGTGGTAGCCCGAGATAATCGCGCCAACATCGATTTTCACGATGTCTCCCTCGTTTATCTTACGCGAGCCCGGAATGCCGTGAATCACCTCGTCGTTTACCGACACGCAGACCGACGCCGGATATCCGTGGTACTTGTAAAAGCTTGCCAGCGCGCCGTACTCCTTAAGGGTCCTGACGACGACCTCGTCGATTTCCGCTGTCGTCACCCCGGGCTTAAGCGCCTGACCGGCGGCTTTCCTCGCGGCGCTCGCCGCCTTGCCGGCACGGCGCATCTGCTCGATCTCCCATGCAGTCTTTATTGTTATCATTTTTTAGCACCCGAGTGCGTTGAATATCAGCGCCGCGGTGCCCTCAACACTTCCGTTTCCGTCAATTTTTACCAGCAAATTCTTGGCTTCGTAATAAGTCTTAACGGGTTCGGTCTGTGAGTGGTATACCTTAAGCCTTTCGCGGACTGTCTCCGCTTTGTCGTCCGCGCGCAGTACAAGCTTCGTGCCGCACTTGTCGCAGGTTTCCCCGTCTTTCGACGGGTGATTGCTGATATGATAGGATTCGCCGCACTTCGGACATACTCTGCGCCCGGTCATCCGTTTCTCGATGGCCTCGTCCCTGATCTCGAGTGACAATACCTTATCTATCGAAACGCCCATGTCCGAGAGCGCCTCCGCCTGCGCGATGGTTCTCGGGAACCCGTCGAGGATATACCCATCCGCGCAGTCCGGCTTCGCAATTCTCTCCTTGAGCATCGCGATCACCGCACTGTCCGGGACAAGCTCGCCCCTGTCGGTATATTTTTTCGCATCAAGGCCGGCCTTCGTCCCGTTCGCTATCGCCTCACGGATTATGTTCCCCGTGGATATCGTCGGGATTCCGAGCCTTTCACTGATGATCGATGCCTGCGTGCCTTTGCCGGCACCCGGGGCGCCGAATAGGATAACGTTCATGAGAAAACCTCCCGCGCTAATCAAGAAAACCCTTGTAATGGCGCATGACCATTTGAGATTCGAGCTGGGTCACCGTCTCAAGCGCAACGCCGACAACGATCAGCAGCGTGGTGCCGCCGAGAGCGATATTGCCGAGGTTGTTTGAAAATGCGCTGACCAATATCGGCAGAATCGCTATAATCGAGAGGAATAGCGCGCCGATAACGGTGATGTTTCTCATGACTCTGCTGATATAGGCCGAGGTCGGTCTGCCCGGACGGAGACCCGGAATAAAGCCGCCGTTGTTTTTCATGTTGTTTGCAATCTCGACCGGGTTAAACTGCGCGAAAGCGTAGAAGAACGAGAACGCGATAATCAGCACGAAATACAAAATGATATATATTGCCGACGGGGACTGCGTATACTTGAGGAAGTAATACCAGAACGACCCCGTCTTCGGCGTGTTGAAAAACGACGCTATAATCGATGGCATGCTTACGATGCTGGACGCGAATATTATCGGCATAACGCCGGTCATATTGACCTTCAGCGGAATATAGCTTGACTGACCCCCGTATATTTTCTTTCCGACGACTCTTTTCGCGTACTGGACGGTGAGCCTGCGCTCCGCGTTGCTCATCCATACCACAAAGCCGATCATTGCCACCGAGACAATAATCATCGGGATAAGAATAAATACGTTAATCTGCAGCGCCGAGGAGACCAGATTGGGTATCCTCGACAGAATTCCCGCGAAAAGGATCATCGATATGCCGTTGCCGATGCCCTTGTTCGTGATGAGTTCGCCGAGCCACATGATAATCGCCGAACCCGCGGTAAATGTCAGGATAATGATGCAGGCGACTATTATCTTGTCGAGGGTCGTGTTGGAGAAGAAAACGCCGGTTTCGATGACGTTGTTGTTTTTAAGCGTCAGATAATAGACAAAGCCTTCGACGATGGCAAGCCCTATCGAAGCATACCTTGTTATCCTGTTCTCCTTTTCCCGGCCCTCTTCTCCGCCTTCCTTCACCATGCGTTCCAGGGCGGGAATCGCCATAGTCAGCAGCTGAACGATAATGGACGCGTTGATATACGGCGTAATCGACAGCGCGAATATCGTCGCGGCGGTAAACGAACCGCCGGTCAGAAGGTTCAGATACCCGTAGAACGCGTTCTCACCCTGCGTCGTGAACATCTGGGAAAGGGCGGTGGAGTTGATGAACGGAATCGGAATTGCATTGCCTAAACGGTAGATAATCAATATAATCGCTGTAAATAGTATCTTTTTTCTAAGATCCTGTATTTTCCACGCATTGATTATCGTTTTAAACATACTATATCACCTCTGCGTTTCCGCCCTTTGCCAAAATCTTTTCTTTGGCGGTCTGCGAAAACGCGCTGGCGCGAACGGTGATTTTTTTCGTAAGCTCTCCGCCGCCCAGGATCTTAACTCCGTCGTATGTCTTCTTTACAAGTCCCTCTGCTTTTATGTCGTCAATGCCGACAATTGCGCCGTCGCTGAAAATATTCAGATCGGAGACGTTGATTACCGCATAGCGCGTCGCGAAAATATTCGTGAAGCCGCGTTTGGGCAGTCTTCTCTGCAACGGCATCTGTCCGCCTTCAAAGCCCGGCCTTACGCCGCCGCCCGAACGCGCGTTTTGTCCCTTGCTGCCTTTGCCCGCGGTTTTTCCGTTGCCGGAGCCTATCCCGCGGCCTTTTCTATATGCTTTTTTAACGGAACCGGCGGAGGGCGCGAGATCATTTAATTTCATAACCCTTACTCCTCCTATATTTTTTCAACCTTGACAAGGTAGCTTATCTGGGTGTATTTGCCCTTCGTCGCATCGTTGTCAATCTGGATTGTCGAATCGTCAATCTTCCTGAGCCCCAAAGAGTGTGCCGTCGCCACATGCTTTGCGTGTCTGCCGAACAGGCTCTTTACGAGCGTAATCTTGACGCTTCCTTCGTTTTCTTTGCTGGACATATTCGCGCGACCTCCTTAACCCTGAATTTCGCCGACTGTCTTGCCGCGCAGGCGGGCGACTTCCTCAGCGTTCTTCAGTGATTTAAGCCCCATAATCGCGGCCGTCACCACGTTCTGTTTGTTGTTGCTGCGGAGCGACTTCGTTCTGATATCGCGAATGCCGGCCGCTTCCATAACCTGGCGCACCGGACCGCCCGCGATAACGCCGGTGCCTTCCGGAGCCGGCTTCATGATGACTTCGGCCGCACCGAATTTGCCGATAACCTCATGCGGAATCGTGGTGCCCACAAGCGATATCTTGAAAAGATTCTTTTTCGCGTCCGCGATTGCCTTTCTGATCGCGTCCGGAGTCTCAGCGGCTTTGCCTATTCCGAAGCCCACGAGCCCGTTGCCGTCGCCGACGACCACAAGCGCGGCCTGCTTCATCACGCGTCCGCCTTTAACTGTCTTGGATACGCGGTTAACGCCCACCAGACGTTCCTGAAGTTCCATATTCGAGGTGTCTATTTTAAGTGGCATTTGATTATCCTCCCGTTAAAACTCGAGGCCGCTCTCGCGGGCACCCTCGGCAAGCTCTTTTACGCGGCCGTGATAGAGATATCCGCCGCGGTCAAACACGACGGCGCTGATACCGGCGGCCTTCGCGCGCTCGCCGACGATTTTGCCCACCTTGCGCGCCGCCTCTTTATTTCCGCCGTTGCCCTCGAAGCCCTTTTCGGTGCTTGAGGCGGAAACGAGAGTAACACCCTTGGTATCGTCGATTATCTGGGCGTAAATATGGTTCAAACTCCTGTAAACGTTCAGCCTCGGTCTCGCCTCCGTGCCGGATACGCTCCCGCGCACCCTGCGATGGCGCTTCTGACGCTGCTCGTTCTTATCAATTCTTGCAACCATTGCTCAATTATCCCCCCTGAAGGTTACTTCTTCTTAGCGGCGGTCTTGCCTTCTTTGCGGCGAATGACCTCTGTCGCATACTTGATTCCCTTGCCCATGTAGGGCTCGGGCGGACGAATGCTGCGGATCTCGGCGGCCAGCTGACCGACTGCCTGCTTATCCGGCCCCGAAACCACAATCTTGTTGGGCGCCGGGACGTCTATCTTAACATCGTCGCGCTCGTCGACAAAGACCTGATGGGAATACCCGACGTTCAGCACAAGCTGCTTGCCCTGTTTTGCCGCCTTGTAGCCGACGCCGTTGATCTCAAGCTCTTTCGTAAAATCCTTTTCGACGCCATGGACCATGTTGGCAATCAGCGAGCGGCTGAGCCCGTGCAGCGCTTTCGTCTTGTTTTCGTCATCAGCTCTCGTCAGATGTATCGCATTGTTTTCAACGTTAACCCCGATAAGAGGATTGACCTTATAAGAGAGTGTATGCTTTGACCCCTTGACGACGACAGTATTATCGCCGCCTACCGTAACCGTTACTCCGGCAGGAATCTGAATCGGCATTCTTCCTATTCTTGACATTTACCGTTTCCTCCTTACCAGACAAACGCCATGACTTCGCCGCCGACATGGAGGCTTCTGGCCTTTTTATCGGTGACTATGCCCTGCGAGGTGGATATGATTGCTATGCCGAGCCCCTTGAGAACCTTCGGCATATCGTCGACGCCGGCATAGACCCTGAGGCCCGGCTTCGACACTCTGCGGAGCCCCGATATAGCGGACTCCTTATTTTGCCCGTACTTCAACGTAATGCGGATGATGCCCTGCGTTCCGTCGTCTATGAACTGTAGATTTTTAATATAGCCCTCTTCAAGCAGAATTTCCGCTATCGCTTTCTTCGCGTTCGACGCGGGGATATCGACCGATTCATGGCGGTATGAACTCGCATTTCTGATTCTCGTCAGCATATCGGCGATAGGATCCGTTATTTGCATTTTGCAGCCTCCTTCAATTACTTACCGTCGCTCTACCAGCTCGCCTTGCGCACACCGGGGATCTGACCCTTATACGCAAGCTCGCGGAAGCAGATACGGCATACGCCGAAGTCGCGGAGATAGGCGTGAGGCCTGCCGCATATTTTGCACCTGTTCATGGCGCGTGTAGAATATTTCGGCTTTCTCTGCTGTTTTAAAATCATCGACTTTTTGGCCATTTCGCTTATATCCCCTTTCTATACCCTTGCGAACGGCGCGCCCATCATTTCGAGCAGCGTCCTGGCTTCTTCGTCCGTCTTCGCCGTTGTGCAGACGACGACGTTCATGCCCCTGATCTTATCGATCTTATCGAAATTGATTTCGGGGAATATCAGCTGCTCTTTCAGACCGAGGGAGTAATTCCCCCTGCCATCAAAGGCGTTCGGGTTGATTCCGCGGAAGTCGCGAACTCTCGGAAGAGCGATGTTAAAGAGCCTATCCAAAAACTCATACATTCGGTTCGATCTCAGCGTGACCTTCGCGCCGATGGGCATTCCCTGGCGGACCTTGAAGTTCGCGACGGAGCGCTGGGCCTTCGTGATAACGGCCTTTTGCCCGGTAATAAGTGCCAGATCGTTGCAGACGGCGTCGAGAACCTTGGCGTTCTCTCTCGCTTCGCCGCAGCCGACGTTGACGATGATTTTGTCAATACGCGGTATCTGCATCGGATTTTTGTATCCGAACTTCTTCATCAGAGCGGGGGCAACTTCCTTAACGTATTTGTCCTTTAATCTTGGCATGATCTGTTTTGCCTCCTTGCTCTATATTTCCGCGCCGCAGTGTTTGCAGACGGTAACGACTTTACCGTCCTCGGCAAACTTGTGTGCCGGGCGCGTTGTTTTGTCGCATTTCGGGCAGACGCGCATAACCTTGCATGCGCGGATGGCTCCGGCGACTTTTACGATCTCGCTCTGGTCGTTCTGTTTGCGAGCCTTCTTGTGCTTGGTCTTGATATTGACGCCTTCAATCGTCACAAGGCCTTTGGCGGGATCGGTTTTGATGATCTTGCCTCTTTTTTTCTTCTCGCTGCCAGAGATGACCTCGACTGTGTCCCCTGTTTTAACGTGCAGTGTGTTCATCTTCCCGTCTCCCCCTTACAGAACCTCGGGAGCAAGCGAAAGAATCTTCATATAATCCTTTTCGCGAAGCTCTCTTGCGACAGGCCCGAATATACGGGTTCCCCTCGGGTTTTTGTCTTCGTTTATAATAACCGCAGCGTTGTCGTCAAAGCGTATATATGTCCCGTCTGCGCGGCGGACGCCCTTGGCGGAGCGGACAATAACGGCCTTTACGACCTCGCCCTTTTTGACGGCGCCGCCCGGCGTGGCTTTGCGGACCGACGCGACGATGACATCGCCGATATTTCCGAACTTCCTTAAAGACCCGCCGAGAATACGGATACATTTAAGCTCTTTGGCGCCGCTGTTGTCGGCAACCTTAAGCAGAGTCTCCTCCTGAATCACAGTGAATTGCCTCCTTTACTGCGCCTTCTGAATGATATTGACAAGACGCCATCTTTTTTCTTTTGAAAGCGGCCTTGTCTCCATAATCTTGACCGTGTCGCCAACCGTGCACTCGTTTTTCTCGTCGTGAGCCTTCAGCTTATAGGTCCTTCTGACCGTTTTCTTATACAGCGGATGCGCGAATGTCTCCGGGACCGCGACGACGATCGTCTTATCCATCTTGGTGGATACTACCGTACCGACTCTCGTTTTCCGGTATGCTCTCTTTTCTTCAGCCATTTTCTCTCCTCCTCATTACCGCTGTGCCTGCGCCTTGATTTCCATCTCGCGCAGAACGGTCTTAGCACGTGCGATGTCTTTTTTGACCTCGGCTATCCGAATCGGATTGTCCAGCTGATTGGTGGCGTGCTGAAAACGCAGGTTAAAAAGCTCAGTCTTAAGCTCCGCGATCTTCTTATTGATATCCGCGGCAGTCATGTCTTTAAATTCTTTTGCCTTCATTACGCTTCACCGCCTGTTCCGGTTTCGTTGTCGCTTCTCTTGACAAACTTCGTCTTTATCGGGAGCTTGTTCCCCGCAAGACGCATGGCTTCTTTCGCGGAAGCCTCGTCAATTCCGCTGATCTCAAACATCACGCGTCCCGGCCTGACAACCGCTACCCAGTACTCGGGCGTGCCCTTACCGGAGCCCATTCGTGTCTCGGCCGGTTTCTCGGTAATCGGTTTATCCGGGAATATTTTAACCCACACCTGGCCGCCGCGCTTGATAAATTTCGTCATCGCAATACGCGCAGCCTCTATCTGGTTGCTGGTAATCCAGGCCGGCTCAAGGGCCATCATGCCGTATTCGCCGTAGGTAACGCTCGTGCCGCGGCTGGCGCGGCCCTTCATGCGACCCCTCTGGACCTTTCTGTATTTAACACGTTTAGGCAGAAGCATTATCTGTTGCCTCCTTCTCTTCTCGGCGGGCGCTGCTTGCCTTTGTCAAATCCGCCGTCCCTGCGGTCTCTTCGATCGCGGCGCTGCGGTTTCGCGCGCTCCTCGGCGGCTTTCTTCTCCTCGTCGAGTCTATGCTCTCTCGGGCTGCCGGTCAGAACCTCGCCCTTGTAAATCCATGTTTTGACTCCGATGCGGCCGTACGTCGTCTTAGCCTCGGCAAAACCGTAGTCGATATCCGCGCGCAGCGTCTGCAGCGGGATCGTCCCCTCGTGGTAATGCTCGGTTCTGGCGATTTCGGCGCCGCCGAGACGTCCGGAAACGCAGGTCTTGATGCCCTTCGCGCCGAACTTCATAGCGCGCATCATCGACTGCTTCATCGCACGGCGGAAAGACGTCCTTTTTTCGAGCTGGGCGGCGATGTTCTCTGCGACGAGCTGGGCATTGGTGTCGGGGTTGCGGATCTCGACAATGTTAAGCGCGACGCTCTTCCCAATCATCGCCTCTATTGCGGCGCGGTGCTTTTCAATCTCGGTGCCGCCCCTGCCGATCACGAAGCCCGGGCGGGCGCAGTGGATCGAAATGCGTACCTTCGCGGGATCGCGTTCAATTTCTATTTTAGCGACGCCCGAATCATAAAGCGTCTTTTTCAGGTATTTTCTGATATTGTAGTCCTCGACGAGCAAGTCGCCGAAAACCTTGTTTTTGGCATACCAGCGTGAATCCCAGTCGTTAATAATGCCTACGCGCAGTCCGTGCGGATTAACTTTTTGTCCCATATTCTGCTTCTATGCCTCCTCGCCTATTCCTTTTCCGCAACCGCGACGGTCACGTGAGAGGTTCTCTTGTTTATGCGGTAGCCCCGGCCCTTTGACATCGGCTGCATGCGCTTCATCGTCATGCCCGGCGTCACGAAGCACTGGGTGATGTAGAGCTTGTCGACATCCATTTCCGCATTGTTCTCCGCGTTGGCAACGACGCTTTTGACAAGCTTAAGAAGAGGTTCGGCGGCGATTTTCGGCGTGTTCATCAGAATCGCCACGGCGTCACCCACTTTTTTGCCGCGAAGCTGTTCACAGACGATCTTAACCTTGCGGGGCGACATACGGAGGTCTTTCAAATATGCTTTAACTTCCATTGTTTAACTAAACTCCTTCCCCGCGCTTACTTACCGGTATTGGAGGTCTTTGACCCGGAGTGGCCGCGGAAAACGCGTGTCGGAGCGAACTCCCCGAGCTTATGACCGACCATATCTTCAGTGATGTAAACCGGAATGTGCTTTCTCCCGTCGTGCACCGCAATGGTATGCCCCACAAACTCAGGGAAAATAGTTGACGCTCTCGACCAGGTCTTAAGCACCTTTTTCTCTCCGGCTGTATTCATGGCAACAATCTTTTTATAGAGTTCAGGAGCGACGAACGGCCCCTTCTTTACACTTCTGCCCATTGATAAGCCTCCTTATTTGGCGTTCCGACGCTTGACAATAAATTTGTCTGTGCGGTTCTTCGTCTTTCTCGTCTTATATCCGAGTGTCGGCTTGCCCCACGGAGTGACCGGGCCCGGATGTCCGATAGGCGCCTTGCCTTCGCCGCCGCCGTGCGGGTGGTCGACCGGGTTCATCACCGAGCCGCGGACCGTCGGACGGACGCCCATATGGCGTTTTCTGCCCGCCTTGCCGATCTGCTCGTTCTCATGGTCGAGATTGCCCACCTGGCCGATTGTCGCAGTGCAGTCCGCGCGGATCATGCGGACCTCGCCCGACGGCAGCCTCACCTGGGACATCGCGCCCTCCTTCGCCATAAGCTGCGCCGCGGCTCCCGCCGCGCGGACAAGCTGCGCGCCCTTTCCGGGGTAAAGCTCGATGTTGTGGATGAACGTACCCACCGGAATCGCGGAGATCGGAAGCACGTTGCCGGGCTTGATATCGGCTTTCTCGCTGGCAATAATCTTGTCGCCGACGTTGAGACCGACCGGAGCGATAATATAGGCCTTCGTGCCGTCCTCATATTTGATAAGGGCGATATTCGCGGAGCGGTTCGGGTCGTATTCGAGCGTAAGGACCTCCGCCGGCATCTCCGTCTTCTTGCGTTTAAAATCAATGATGCGGTATTTCTGTTTGTTGCCGCCGCCCTGGTGGCGGACGGTTATCCTGCCCATGCTGTTTCTGCCGGCGTTCTTCTTCGCAGGCTCAAGCAGCGATTTCTCGGGCTTTGTCTTTGATAATTCAGAAACAACGACCGTCATGTGGCGTCTTGCCGCCGATGTCGGGTTGAATTTCTTTATAGCCACTTAAATTTCACTCCTTCATTTTCGGCTTGCCGCTCTACATTAAGCTGTCGAAGAATTCGATCGTCTTGGAATCCTTCTTCAGCCTGACGATCGCTTTTTTCCACGAAGGCGTATACCCCTCCGGGCGTCCCATGGAAAGTCTCTTCTTTACGCCGCGGACGTTCATCACGTTGACAGACTCAACCTTGACGCCGAACGCTTCCTCGACGGCGTTGCGGATGTCGATTTTCGTCGCGTCAGCCGCAACCTCAAAGGTGTATTTGCGATCCGAAATGCCGCTCGTCGATCTCTCTGTGACGATCGGTCTGATAATAATGTCGTGTGCCGTTTTCATTACGCAAATACCTCCTCGATTACCGCCAGAGACGCTTTGTCCAGCACGAGAGAATCGTATTTCAAAACGTCGTAGGTATTGATCGTGTTCGCCATCGCAGTCTTAACGCCTCTGAGGTTTCTGCCTCCGAGCACCACCGCGCTGTCCGCAAAGGCGGTTACTACAAGCGCCTTCTCGCCCGCGCCGACGGAGTTCAGGAACGCCGCGAAGTCTTTCGTCTTGGGTTTCTCGAACTTAATCTCGTCGATAACAATAAGGCGGTTTTCCGCGAACTTGGACGACAGCGCGCCCTTAAGCGCGAGGCGTCTGACTTTCTTGTTGACCGTGTAGCTGTAGGAGCGCGGTTTCGGACCGAGCGCGATGCCGCCGTGGGTCCACTGCGGAGCCCTCGTCGAACCCTGACGGGCCCTGCCGGTACCCTTCTGGCGGTACGGCTTGGCGCCGCCGCCGCTGACTTCAGCGCGCGTCAGCGTGGACTGCGTGCCCTGGCGCTGGTTCGCGAGGTAATTCTTAACGACCTCGTGCATTACGCTTTTATTGGGCTCAACGCCGAAAATCTCCTCGCTTATTTCGATCTCGCCGACTTCCTCGCCGGCCATATTCAAAACTTTCGTCTTAAGCATGTCTAATATGTCCTCCTCTCATAGCGGCTACTTCGACTTGCTTGTGTTTTTCAAAAACACAATGCCGCCCTTTGGACCGGGAACCGCGCCGCGCACCGCTATCAGGTTCAGATCCGCGTCGACCTTCACAACGTCTAAGTTGATGGACGTGGACTGCTCGACGCCCATGTGTCCTGCCAGATGCTTGCCGGGCATGACCCTTGACGGATCGGTATTGGCGCCCATCGAACCCGGAGAACGGTGCACCGGGCCTACGCCGTGCGATTCATGCTGCATTGCCTGTCCCCAGCGTTTGACAACGCCCTGGTATCCCTTACCCTTGCTGGTACCGGTGACGTCGACCCTGTCGCCCTCGGCGAACACGTCGGCCTTTATAATGTCGCCGACGTTGAGAGCCGAACAGTCATCCAGTCTGAACTCTTTTAAAACCTTTTTGGGCGCGACGCCCGCCTTTTTCAGGTGTCCGAGCGCGCCCTTGGGCAGCTTGCGTTCCGCGACGTCTTCAAACCCGAGCTGCACGGAATTATAGCCCTCTTTTTCAACAGTCTTCTTCTGAACGACTACGCACGGACCGGCCTCAATAACAGTGACCGGGATGACCTTGCCGTTTTCATCGAAGATCTGCGCCATACCGACCTTTTTGCCGATGATAGCTTTCTTCATTTTTTGTCCCTCTTTCTTATTTAAGGTTATTGGTTGACGCTGTTCGCGCCAACTTGACCCGTCCCGCCCGGAGGCGAAACCGGAAACAAGCGATCTTTCGTCCGTTTTTTACCGGCGCGGCCCGTTTTTCAACGGCAGAGCGCAAAATCCGGACCTTAAAACGGACTTTCGGGCTTATACCTTCGTCTCGATCTCTACGCCGGACGGCAGATCGAACTGCGTGAGCGCCTCGACGGTCTTCGGCGTCGGGTTAAGGATGTCGATCAGACGCTTGTGCGTCCTGCGCTCAAACTGCTCGCGGCTGTCTTTGTATTTGTGCACCGCGCGGAGTATCGTGATAATCTCTTTCTTCGTCGGAAGCGGTATCGGGCCCGAAACCTTCGCGCCCGTGCGTTTCGCGGTCTCGACGATTCTTTCCGCGGTCTGATCGATCAGCTGGTGATCGTACGCCTTCAGCCTGATTCTGATCCTGTCTGTCTTCGTAGCCATTTTTCTTCCTCCCTATTGTTCGTACGCATAGGCGAAATATAATAATGAAGTCGTCACCGTTTTCCGGCGCCTTATAAGCACCGCCGCCTATGGTCTACCCGCCTTAAATATGACTGTTTGCCGGCGGATTTCTGCGTACGGACGGGGTTTTTCAAACAACCGGCCAAGCGTTTCTCGCCGTGGCCATAATAATAACCGGCTTTAACGACGCTTATGCGCGCAGCTTTCGCGCGCAAAGCCTTTCGCAAACCGGCAAGGATAAGCACCGTCAAAACATCAGCGGAGACCGCGGCCTTTCGGGGTTATGCCGATCCCGGCACACTTCCGTTCTGAAAAACCGCAATACGCCTTTCTTTGACGCGAAAATCCATTTGAGAAAAATCCCAACCGCCCGATTGCGAAGAACCTATCGGCCCGTTTTCAAAGGCCGCGTTCTTCCGGACATACTCCGCGGAAAAACCCGTAATATTTCAACGGCAACCTCCCGCATCATCGCAGCTCCATGGTGACGCCTGATTATAATACCGTAAAAAATTCCGTTTGTCAAGCGGAAATTTCATTTTTTTATGACACGCTGTCCGAAACTTTATTCTCCGGCCGAAAACAGCTTTTTCAGATTCAGCGACGCCCTATACGCGTCGTTTTTGCCGATCCCCGGCCCCATTTTTCCGACCTCTTCCACGGCCTGCTTCAGCGTGCACCCGGATCTGACCATCCGCTCCACCAGCAGCGCCTCCGCGGAAAGCACATTTTCCTCTTTTTCGCCCTCCGCCTTTTTCGCATGCCTCTGCAAAACCACGGTGTACTCGCCGAGGTCCGATTTTTCCGCGGCGCCGAGCTGGGCCGCCACCGCGGAGATGCCGCCGCGGTAGGCTTTCTCGTAGAATTTCGTCATATCGTTTATCACGAACACGCGGCTTCCCGGCAGGATTCCGGAGAGCTCCCCGAGGGTTTTTATAATCCGGTTCGGCGATTCATAGAGCACAAACGTGTCCACCTCAGAGACGCAAAGGGTTTCGAAATATGCTTCCCTCTCCTTTTTAGCTCTGGGAACAAAACCCATAAAGGTGAACCTCGCAAACTCAAAGCCGCAGACCGACAGCGCCGTGACGGCGGCGGACGGCCCGGGTATGCCCACCACCTCGACGCCCATGTCCCGCGCCATGCCGACCAGCGCGCAGCCGGGATCGGATATGCACGGCGTACCGGCGTCGGACACCAGAGCCACGTCGACGCCCTCGCGTAGAATTTTGTCGACGATCTCGCGGCTTCTGTCGTTCTCGTTGAATTTATGGTAGGAAACCACCGGAGTTTTTATTTCAAAGTGGGATAACAGTGCAAGCGTTCTCCTGGTATCCTCCGCGGCAATCAGATTAACGCTTTTAAGCGTCTCCAGCGCACGCTGCGAGATATCCGATAAATTGCCTATCGGGGTGGCGACGACATACAACCTGCCCATCTCATTCTCCATTCTTCCCCAAAAGTTTAAGAAATATCAATTTTCGCGGTTAAAATCCTTCGTGCCGCGGGAAAATATCAACGTTTCTTTCGTCTGATAATGTACAACAGCTCGTTTTGATATTCCTTATCGAAACAGAATCGGAACCTGTCCTCCGGGAACGACGCCCTGATAAAATCGCGGTAAAATCCCGCCATCCCCACGTTTTTCCCGGACAGGCTCCGGGTGGGAAACGTAATTGTCAGAAACTCGGAATCAAGGCTCTCCGCAAGCTCCGCGGAAAAACCCTTTTTCTGCTGTTCAAGCAGCGGGACAATTTTGAAAAGCAGCGTGTTTTTCACCCTGTTGACCGGGATCCTGTATAAAACATCGCTCGCAATGGCCACTCCGGGTATGCCCGCCAGCCCGAAAAAACGGTTGACCAGGCTGACGACGCGCGTGTCGATGTCGGTCGCGATATACCTGTCAATCCTGCCCATCAGCGGAGCGGCAAACGGGTTAAGTCCGCAGGCTATGTCGAGGACCGCTCCCCCCTCGCCGACGGCGCCGAGGATGTCCCGGTACATTTCCCGTCCAAAGCCCATTCGCTCGGCCGACGATTTGTGCAGCCCGAGAATCCGTTCCGCGATCTCTCCGCCGTTTTCCGCGCTCCACGCGTCAAGCAGCTTTTCGGCCTCCGCGAGCTTCCCGCTCTCCGAAAACGCCCCCGCGATCACGTGGAGCCGCGTCTTAACCGCCTTGACGGCGTCTTTTTCCGATACGCGCTTCTCCGCTTCGCTGCCGGCGAGCCGCATGATTGTCTCGTCGCAGATGCACCCGTATTTTTTCGAGGCCTTCACGCGTTTGAAAATCTCTTCCGCGCTCATCTCTCCCTCTCTTTTTGCAGCCTTTCGGTCAGCATCGTGTAAAATCTCAGGTTGTGTATCGTCGCGAGCCGCTGCGCTAGCGGGTCCCCCAGGGTGAAAAGGTGCTTTAGGTACGATCTCGAATATTTTCTGCAGCATAGGCAGTCGCAGGCCGCGGAGACCGGTCCGGTGTCCGCGGTATACTTGTCGTCCATAATGTAGAGGTACTTGTAAAACTTATCCGCCCGGATATCAATATCGGACGCGGAAGCAGCGGTGTAGACGTAGAGCCTCTGGTGCCGTGCCTCCCTTGTGGGAATCACGCAGTCGAAAAGATCGTAGCCCATGTCGGCCAGGGCGACGATCTCCTCCGGCTTTCCGAGCCCCATCGCGTATCTGACGCCGCCTGCGGGCATCAGCTCGGCGGTGTATTTAAGAATATCCGCCGTAAGCTTTCCCTCGCTGTCGAGGGGCCATCCGCCGAACCCGAAGCCGTCGAAGCCTATCTCAATCAGCCTCTCGGCGCAGTAGCGTCTGAGCTCCCGGTCGTTTCCGCCCTGGATGATTCCGAAGAGCAGCGGCCTGCGGTCTGAGGTGTATTTGTAGTTTTTAAGCTGTATTTGATACTCCGCTCTGCATTTTTTCGCCCAGCGGATCGTCGTCTCAACCGATTTTTGCTGCACCTCCGGGGCGTCGTCCGGGTGGGTGCAGTAGTCGAGACACATGATGATGTCCGAGCGTATCGCGAACTGAAACTGAACGCATTTTTCGGGGGAGTAAATTATCTTTTCCGCGTCCTGATTCGGCCGCAAGATAATATCGTTTTCGCGGACGCAGCCGTTTTTCGCGTTCTCGCGCAGCAGCGAAAACACCTGAAACCCGCCCGAATCGGTGAGCACCGGCCGGTCATACCCGATAAAGGCGTTAATCCCGCCATGTTTTTTCAAAATCGATATTCCGGGCTTGGCGTAAAGGTGAAAGGCGTTCATTACGATGCCGCCGACGCCGCAGCCGGCGAGGTCGGCGCTGTCCGTCGCTTTGACGACGCCGTACGTCCCGTCCGGAAAAAACGCCGGGAACCGCACCGTCCCGTGCAGCAGCCTGATTTCGTTCATCGGTCAAGTCTCCTTTTTATTTCCGGCGCTCTGCGCTTAAACCGGACGGCTTCCTGTTTCTATATGTTACCACTCCGGCGGCCGCGCTGTCAACGGTTCCGCGCCCGCCCGCGGCGCTTTGAAACTCATTGAAAAATTGTATCAACCGTTGGTTGTCAGGGCTTGCATTTGTATTTAATACATGATATACTTTCGGCGAAATTATTACGAAAGGAGGTACGGTCATGTTCAGCTTCATCAATAACGGCGCATATTCCGGCAACAATTATGTCTTTCGGGCATGGTCTGTACCCCTGTCGCTTTTTTTCTGATGCGATCTAAACGAAGATGAAGCGGCGGCATGCGGACTTTCCCGTATGCCGCCGCTTTTTTATGCTTAAATTTAGGTATCCGGCGGCGCGGATTGCTGTTATTCGGATATTATTATAACGGAGAGGAAGGAATATTATGAATTTTCTGCTCGGCGCGAGAATACAGCGTTTCAGAAAGAATAAAAACTACACACAAAAGCAGCTCGCCCTGCGCATGGGGGTGTCCGCGCAGGCCGTGTCGAAGTGGGAAAACGATATTTCCTGCCCGGATATCATGCTTTTATACCCCCTCGCCCGTACCCTCGGGGTGTCCCTCGACGCGCTGCTGTCCCCCGATATCACCGAAAGGAGCGGTTAATATGCAAAATCTTCTTTCGCGCATCTCTTTTATCCTTAAAGAAATACCCTCGCTCCGGGAGATCGCCGAAGCTCTGCGGAAAAAGGATAAAACGGTGGGCGAAGTCACCCTGCTTGTTCAGAGAACCCTGATCCGGTAGGGATAAAGCGCTTACTTAACAGGCAAAGCCGGGTATAACGCTTGTATTCGCGTTATACCCGGTTTTTTGATTATCTTACGAGGTTCGCGACGGCCAGCGATATTCCGGATAAGATTAGCAGCGCCGCCACGACCTTTTTGAACGCGCGCTCTTTTACCCTATTCGAAAAATAAACGCCGAGAGCAAACCCGGCTGCCATAAACGGCAGCAAAATCAGCGCCTGTTTTAAAATCGCAACAGTGAGGATTCCCGTCGCCGCGTAGAGGACCGCCCTGAACGTCGCCTCCACCGCGAAGACAAAGCAGAGATTTCCGCGGAACTGGCTCCGGTTCTCTGTCGTCCTGTCGATATAGGCCACCAAAAACGCGCCGATTCCGAAAAGCCCGCTCAAAATCCCGGAGACAAAGCCGATCGGCAGCAGCAGCTTCCGCGAGCCCCTTCCCCGCGGCTTTCGCATATCGCGGAAAAGCGTCTCCGCGCCGATAAAGACCACCGCGAATCCGAACAGGATCTTGACCGCTTTGACGTCCCCGACCTTGAGAAATAAAACTCCGAGAGCGCAGCCCAGCAGATCCAAAAGCGACAGCGCGCCGCAGATTTTCAACGAGACGCTTTTCCGCTCCTTCCACGCGATGTAGACGTTGGAGGGGTAGCCGACAATCAGGTCTAATGGCGAAATCGCGATATTGTCCGCGGTGAAGCTCATGATCGTGCCAAATATCAGCGTATTCGCAAAGCCCGTCATTCCCTTGGCGATATAGGCCGCGAGCACCGCGAGGAAGGCGATCGGATTCATAGGTTTACACCGGCTTTACAGTGGTTTGTTTTTTATCCTTGTGAACGCTCTCGGGTATTGCGGCGGCGTCGGCCTGTCCTTTTTTATCAGCAGTATCAGCATCTCTGGCTGGCCCTCGCCCAGCGAATAGGGGTGGGTTTTACTGAGATTCGCGCCGAGCGCTGTCAGCGCCTTAGCCGCGACGGAGATCTCGTCCGCGGCCTTACCGCTCTTATGCGGCGCGAACAGCCCGTTTAACCGGACAAAGGGCAGGCAGAGCTCGGAGAGCATATTGAGGCTCGCGACGGCGCGGGAGACCGCCAGGTCGTAGCGCTCCCTGTGATTCTTATCGGAGGCGAGCTCTTCCGCCCGGCCCGCTATACATTTAACGTTTTTTATCCCGAGGTGTGCGCAGAGCTCCTCCAAAAACGCGATTTTTTTCGCCGTCGCGTCCAAAAGCGTAAGCTCCGACCCGCCCTCAAAAGCGTCGTCGAAAAAAAGCTTCAACGGGAGACCGGGAAATCCCGCGCCGCAGCCGACGTCGATCAGCCTTTCCGGCGCCTCCGCGCCGCTGCCGCGCAGTGCGGCCGCGGCGGCCAGGCTGTCCGCGAAATGCCGTATGAAAATCTCGTCGGGGTCGTCCACCGCCGTCAGATTCATCACTTTATTTTTCTCGATCAGCGCGTTTGCGTACTTCTCAAAGCGCTCAAAGGTCCCCTCGTTTTTGATTTCCAGCCCTAGGCGCGAGAGCGCCGATACGAATTTCTCGCGGGTCTCCATAAAGTCCCCCTGTTCCCGCCGCGTCTTCTGCGCGGCGTTTTTGCTAAGCGTCCGGAATCCCGTAATCTAAGCACCCTCTGATAGGATGTCCGCTCATCTACGGCGTTTCTCCCGGGCAAAATGTTATCTCGTTTCCGTATTTTTCGTTATTTATCTTTTCCTTGACCGGGATCCATCGCTCTATGTCGATGCCGTAGCAGTTGGCGATCGCGAGCGTGTAGTAGATGATATCCCAGAGCTCTTCCTCGACCGTTCCCTTGATATTGTCCTCCGTCGCCGCCGGCGCGCCCCGTCTGATCACGCGGGCGAGCTCGCCGACCTCCTCGGACAGCTTCATAAAATACTCCTTTTTCTGTTCGGGCCTGAAGTCCTTCGATCTGATATAGTCCTGAAGGTATTTGACTGTGATATGTCCTTCCATCAAGTCATCCTCACATTTCTTTATTCTGACTGCGGGACTCAAGCCAGATAATCAGCGCGGTCATGTCCGCCGGGCTGACGCCCGAGATGCGGGAGGCCTGCCCCAGCGAGCGCGGGCGTATTCTATCAAACTTCTGCCTCGCTTCGAGGCGGATAACCGGGATGCTGAGATAGTCGATATCCTGCGGGAGGAGCCGGTCCTCCATCTGGGTAAACCTCGCGATGCTGTCAAGCTCCTGCTTGATATACCCCGAGTATTTCAGCGTAATCTCCACCTGCTCGGCGACGCTGCGCTGGAGCTCCGGGCGGTCCGGGTCAAACCGCGCAAGCGTTTGGTAGTCGAGGCCCGGGCGGCGCATCAGGTCGGCGAGCGATATGCCTGTGACGATTTTCTGCTCCCCGCGGGACAAAATCAGCTGGTTCAGTTCGTCCGTCGGGGACACGCGGGTCTTTTCAAGGCGGGCAATCTCGCTTTCGATCAGCGCGTACTTTTTTTCGGTGCGTTCGAAAAACGACGCGTCGGCGAGGCCGATCTCCTTAGCCCGCTCGGCCAGCCGGATATCCGCGTTGTCCTGGCGGAGGTAGAGGCGGTACTCCGAGCGCGAGGTCATCATCCGATAGGGCTCGTTTGTACCCTTCGTGACCAGATCGTCTATCAGCGCGCCGATGTAGGCCTCGCCCCGGCTCAAAACCACCGGCGGTTTTCCCTGGACCGACCGGGCGGCGTTGATGCCGGCCATCAGCCCCTGGGCGGCGGCCTCCTCGTAGCCCGAGGTGCCGTTGAACTGCCCGGCGCCGTACAGCCCGGCGATCTTTTTGAACTCAAGGCTCGGCTTCAGCTCGAGGGGGTCGACGCAGTCGTACTCGATGGCGTAGGCCGGGCGCATCATCTCGGCTCTCTCAAAGCCGGGGAGCGTGCGGAGCATCCGGATCTGGACGTCCTCTGGCAGCGAGGACGAGAAGCCCTGAATGTAAATCTCCTCGGTATCAAGGCCGGTCGGCTCGATAAACAGCTGGTGCCGGGGCTTGTCCGCAAAGCGGACGATCTTGTCCTCGATCGACGGGCAGTACCTCGGGCCGATGCCCTTGATAAAGCCCGAATAGAGCGGCGAGCGGTGCAGGTTTTCCCGTATGATCCGGTGGGTTTCTTCGTTTGTGTAAATAAGGTAGCAGACCGTCATGTTTTCGGGCGGGACCTTTGTGGCGTAGGAAAACGGAACCACGGTTTCGTCCCCCGGCTGGACCTCAGCCCGGGAAAAATCCACAGTGCGGCGGTTGACTCTCGGCGGGGTGCCGGTCTTGAAACGCCGGATCGCGACGCCGTGTTTCAAAAGCGAGCGCGTCAGCGATTCTGCCGCGAACATGCCGTCCGGCCCGGTAGAGCGGGAGTACTCGCCGATAATGATTCTTCCGCCGAGAAACGTCCCGGTTGCGATAATCACTTTTTTTGTGTTAAAAACGGCACCCGTGTTGGTCACAACGGACGAAACCCGTCCGTCTTCGATGTTTATATCCGTGACCTCCGCCTGGCGCAGCGTCAGGTTTTCGCACTTTTCGAGCACGTGCTTGGTGTGCGCCTGATATTTTCTGCGGTCGGCCTGCGCGCGGACAGAGCGGACCGCGGGGCCTTTTCCTGTGTTCAGCATCCTGTATTGGATGCAGCAGGCGTCAGCCGCCCGGGCCATCTCGCCGCCGAGCGCGTCAATTTCACGGACGAGCTGGCTCTTCCCCGGCCCGCCGATCGCCGGGTTGCAGGGCATATTGCCGACCGCGTCCATATTGATTGTAAAGCATATCGTTTTGGCCCCGAGCCTCGCGGCGGCGAGCGCCGCCTCTATCCCGGCGTGGCCGGCGCCGATTACGGCGACATCGTAGTCGCCGGCATGGTACTGCATAAGTAAAAGCCTCACTTTTCGGCTGGAATCATTTCGCTTAAAAAAATACGGTGAAAATATGGTCCAAATCTGGTCCAAAATCGGTCGAAATCGGGTGCGAAACCGGCATTTTCGGGGCGAAAAAAGGCGGTAAAAAGGTACCATTTTCATCCCGCAGCTATTTGCCGACGCAAAAGCGCTCGAAAACACGGTTCAGGATTTCCTCGGAAACGGTTTTGCCCGTCACCTCTCCCACCGCCCGCAGCGCGGCCTCGGCGTCCACCCAGGCGACGTCCGGCGTGAAGCCGGCGGACAGCGCGGCGGCCGATTTTTCCGCGTGCTCCGCGGCTCTCCGGAGCGTGTCGGCCTGGCGGCGGTTTGTGACGACGCTGCCGTCCGGCGTAACGCGGCCGGAGATAAACCGCGCTCTGATCTCCTCTTTCAGATTGTCAAGTCCCGCCCCGGTCTTTACGGAGAGCTCGACCGCCTCGCCGGGGAGCAGGCCTATTGGCGAAAAACTCCGCGGAAGGTCGGATTTGTTAATGATATAGATCGTCTCGCAGCCGCTCTGCTGCGCGACGGAGACGGTTTTCTCGTCTTCCGCCGAGGCCGGGCGCGAGCCGTCGAACACCGCCAGAATCAGCCCCGCCGTCCCCGCGGCGGAAACCGCGCGCTCGACGCCGAGCCTTTCGGCGAGATCCTCCGAGTCCCGGAGGCCTGCGGTGTCCACGAGGCGGAGAAGCAACCCGCCGAATTTCACCGTCTGCTCTATTGTGTCCCGGGTAGTCCCGGCTATGTCGGTCACGATCGAGCGGTCAAAGCCCGCGAGCGCGTTTAAAAGCGAGGATTTTCCGGCGTTCGGCTTTCCGATGATCGCGCAGCGGACCCCCTCCGTGAAAAGCCTGCCCTCGGCAAAGCTCTCGGACAGCGTGCGGAGCTTGTCCGCACAGTCCCTGAGGGTCTGCGCCGCGCCGCTTAAATCCGGGGGCTCCACGCCCTCGTCGGTATAGTCGATATAGGCGGTGAAATGCGCGATGATGTCCAAAAGCGTGTTTGAAATCTGCTCGAGCCCGGAAAACAGCCTGCCCGAGAGCTGCCCGGCAGCGTTTTTTACGCCCTCGACGCTCTCAGCGGCGATCAGGTCCGCCACCGCCTCGGCGCCTGACAGGTCAAGCTTTCCGTTCAGAAACGCCCGTTTGGTAAACTCCCCGCGCTCCGCCGCCCGCGCGCCGTTTTTAAAGCAGAGGGTGAGCACCCGGTTTAAAAGCGTAAGGCCGCCGTGGCAGTGGAGCTCGGCGCAGTCCTCGCCGGTGTAGCTCGCCGGCGCGGGGAACAGCAGCGCGAGCGCCGAGTCAAGCATTTTCCCGTCCGTATCCGTTATTTTCCCGAGATGGGCGTACCTTTTCGGGAGCGAGGAAAGGGGCCTTCCGCCGGCGGTCTTAAAAACCGCGTCCGCGACGGTAAACGCCGCGGGCCCGGACAGCCGTATGATCCCGATCGCGCCGGTGGCCGGCGGCGTCGCAATCGCGGCGATTGTGTCGTTTGCCACGCTGAAAAACCCCTTTCCGTTAAACTGAAATCAATATATTATTATAACAAGGGCCGGGGCGCTTGTCAATTAAACAATATTTTGCTAAAATACCATTATAAAGGCGGGGATATGCGTGGAAATATTTCATTTACTCGACATCGGCGAGCTCCCCGGAAAGGGGCTCGAGGCAGAGACGGTGCTCTCCCGCGGGAAGAGCTGGCGCGTCGTTCGGACCATCTCCAATACCGCCTCCTCGCCCGAGGGTTTCTGGTACGACCAAAAGGAGGACGAAACCGTGTTCGTCCTCGCCGGGTGGGGTAAAATTACGTTTGAAACCGAAACCGTGACCCTTAACGCGGGAGAGGGCGTCTTCATCCCAAAAGGCCGCCGTCACCGCGTCGCCGGGACAAGCGAAGGCTGCGTCTGGCTCTGCGTATACGGGGAATAGAGGAGAAATACGAACGGGAGACGAGCTTGCATTGAAGCTTTATATCGTCAACTACCGCCACACGAAAAGCGAACCGCTGAAAAGCATCACGCAGCTGCCGAGGGCCGAAGCTTTTAAGACGGCGGAAAAACTGTATTCACAAAGTCAGTGCCGGGCCCACAGACGGTTTGGCCCCGACTTTCCCGCGTATTACGAATACCGGCTGAAAGTCGAGAAATGGCTGTACGAGAGCTTCGTCGCCATCGGCGGACGTCCCCAAACACAGCACCCGTTTTATTTCGCTCTGGAAGCCTGCGAGAGTCTGCAAAGGAATTTCGACGAATGCGAAGAGGTCAGAATCTGCATCGACGCGGTGGACGACGCCGATATCAGTTTCACTTACGGCGACAGCATGGCCCAGATGGAGACGTCAAATATGAAACCCCTGTTTTCAAAACAGACCCTGCTCGAATACCTCAGAGCCTATGACAACAACGTCTATTTGTTTTTGGAAAGCATAAAAGAGCCCTACCACTGCGTCGAGGCGCAGCTGTGGACGGACAAGTATTTTTGAACGGGCAAGGGCCCGTCAACGCTTCGATAAAAGCTTATTCTGATGGAAAACACCGGAAAGAGATCGACGATACTTGAGCCCTCCGGCTGAAAAAGGAGGATTTTGTTTTGGATATCGATTTTTACCGGAAGCACTGGTATGCCGATATTTACGAGCAGCAGGAAAATCAGACGAACGACGTTAAGTATATCCTGTCGACGATTGGGGCAGCGCCAAAGCGTGTTTTGGAGATCGCCTGCGGCGGAGGGCGGATACTGGAGCCGCTCGCACGGGCCGGGCACGATGTCACCGGGTTTGACATGGACGAGGCCATGCTTGAAAAATGCCGGACGAGGATCAGGGGGCTGAAAAACGCCGTCTGCTATGCCGCCGACGCGATCACCGCGGACTGGGGAACGGGCTACGAGGTGGTTGTGATGGGCGGCAACCTCCTTGTCAACATCGTTGCCGACATGCCTTACGCGGAGGCGCAGCGCCTGCTCATCCGGAAGTCGGCCTTCGCTCTGGCGGAAAACGGCCGCCTCTTTTTGTCCTGCGACTGCAGAGCAGACTTTCCCACTTCGTCAGATCCCGGCGAACACGTAATTTTCAGCGGGAAAGACGATTGGGGGACGGAAGGACAGTACATACTCTTTGCCCAGCAAAACGACGGAGAAACGCGGATGAACAGATCAAAAAGGCGCCTCCGCATCGTCACCGGGGACGGCCGGGAATCCACCGTCGAATGGGACGTGACGAAGCACTTCCCGTCTTTCTCCACTATACGCAACTGGCTGAGCGAGGCCGGGCTTCTAATCGAGAGCGCGGCCGGAGATTTTCTCGGCAACCCGATTACCGATCAAACAAGCCAAGCGGTGATATGGGCAAGGAAGAGCCCAAATTAATACGGTGGTTTTTAAAAGAGCGGATGCCCCGGCACTGGGGATCCGCTCTTTTTTAAGCCGGTCAGGACGCGGAACCGTCCTTCGTTTTTTGCAGCGTTTGATTCATTAAATCCGTGAAGTTTGTCCATACCACGCGGTCGGAGAGGTATTTGTTGATCCTCTCCGCAACAACGCGAAGGGCTCTGAGACCGGTGCGCCGGCCGTTGGAGAAAAGCGACTGCCAGTGCGTGATTAAAACGGGCTGGCTGCCCAGCGCGAGCGCGTCCAAAACCGCGCCGGAGGACCCGTCTGCGGTGAGATAATAATCTGCCATGCCGTTGATCCACTCCTCGTCGGTGCGGTCGGAGTCAATCGAGCCCCAGAAGCCGTCATGGAAAGTGGAGGAGACCGAAACGACGCGCCTGTCTCCCTCCGAGAAGGAGACTACCGGGCGGACGTTCTTTTCGCCCGTCCTGTTGTGCAGGAAGTACCAGCAGTTCTTTTTGCCCAATACGGAGAAAAACGCGTCGCTGATCGCCGCGGCGTAGTGGTTTTCCACCTCGATGCCGAACCACCACGGACTCGTCACTCCGGTGGCGTTAATGCCCGCCTGACGGAGCAGCTCAAGGGCGCGCGCGATATACGGCCCGAGCGTCGAACGGTTTTGCTTAAACGACCACTGTTCCTCGTTTTCGGGCAGCAGCTCGCCGGTGGCCAGGTCGATGGCGTTGTGATGAGTGAGTATTTCGGGGCAGAAATCGAACGCGGGCGCAAGCCTGGTGCGGGCGGCGTCAAGCCAGAGCTCGACTTCCGCCCGGTCAAAGCCGCGCAGCCCGTGCACAATGTCCCCGAGACAGCCGGGCATGGGGATGATGCTGAACTTCCCGCGCAGACCGGCGTCACGGGCTAGGCCGCAGAACTCGTACATGAAGTCGAGCGGTACTTTATCCTTCAGCGGTTCGCCGAGCTGGTTGCACCGGTTTCCCCCGTGGTGCTCGCGGTAGACGTGGACGAGCGGCGTCGAGTCGTCTATGATGATTGATATCGGTGTGATCGGCATAAAAGAGCCCCCTTATCGGTAAAATCTTGTTTACGCTTTCCGCCGCAGTCCATTTTAGCACCAAAATCACGCGGTGTCAAAACAGCGGCCAGGCATGTTTTCGGACTGACTTTATTACAGATATTTTCTTTGGCGGATAAAATTTTTTGTTTGATTTTTTCGCATTATGGCGTATCTAGTCGAATAGTTAAAATTTTCAGAATTTTGCGTCGATAACATATGCTTTACATGTCCGGAAATAAATTATATACTCCTTTTGTAATCAATACCATACATAGGGGAGACTGCCGGTATGAACACTTATCCCGCACAGGTTAAAACCACTCGTCGCGGACAGGTTTTTCCGAGCGAGACCGTTCCCGAGGCGGACAAGGTGCTGCATATCGCGATACGCGACATACACCCGGACCCTCTGCAGGCGAGAAAAATTTTCGAGCTTGACAAGCTGCGCGAGCTCTCCGAGAGCATAAAGGAGTTCGGCGTGCTTACGCCGCTGCTCGTGCGCAAGGTCGGGGACGAGTACCAACTGATCGCCGGCGAACGCAGGCTGCGCGCCTCGGCGATGGCCGGATTCACGCATGTGCCCTGCATTTTGAACAACGCCGACGACGAGAAGGCCTCGTACATGTCGCTGATCGAAAATCTTCAGCGCTGCGACCTCGATTATTTCGAGGAGGCCGCCGGGCTCGCGAGGCTGATTGACAGTTACGGGCTGACGCAGGAGGAGGCCGCAAGGCGCGTAGGAAAAAGCCAGTCCGCCGTCGCAAACAAGCTGCGGCTTTTAAAGCTGAGCGGCGAGTGCGTTTCCAAAATCCGAGGAGCGCATTTGAGCGAGCGCCACGCGCGGGCGCTGCTGAGGCTCGGATCATCCGCCGCCGTTTTGGAGGCGATCGAATACATCGCGCAGAACAGACTGTCTGTCAGCCAGACCGACAAATACATCGACCGGCTGCTGAACCCTTCGTGCCCGAAGCCGCGGCAGGTCAAAAAAGGGCTGATCAGGGACTTCCGGCTGCTGATCAACACAATCCAGAACGCCGTCTCCGCCGCAAACCGGAACGGGCTCTCGGCGGAAATGGAGCAGTGCGAGAGAAACGACGCGGTCGTTCTGACGGTGACGCTCTCCAAGCGGGCGCCGGAAAAGCGTCCGCTCTGATTCAAATGCAAAACGCCTGCCGAATTCGGCAGGCGCTATTTTTATATCCGCTCCCGGCTTGTCGGAGTTAAAACCCGCCGATAGCTCCCGCATTTTTCGCCTAAAAAAGGAAAGCGGGTTGAACTATCACTGTTCAACCCAAATGCGTGCAACATATATCAGTGCACAAAACAGAAAAATAGAAAGGAGGGGGTTAGAGATTCAAAAGCATTGCCTTCGGAATCTCTATGCACCTATATTATCATCTATTTGTAAAAAAATAATACGGATATTTGTTAATAAAATTAAAACAACTCATATTTTTCCGCGCCGTCCGAAAAAAGCGCGCTATTTCGCGCCGCCCTCCGCGTACCAGGCGAGCATCAGGTCGACCATTCTGTCGTAGCTCCCGACGCCGTCCTCTTCGCCCTGAAGCTTTAGGTATTCGTCGTTCACCGCGGCCGAAACGTCCGCGAGCCGGCCGTCGTACTTCTCCCAGTGGGTTTTATACTGCATAAGGTCCTTTCTCATGTTGTCGCTGTACATGCTATAAATCCTAGCGAAGGCCTCGTAGTCCGTATCGTACAGCGCGTTCTGGCAGTAACGGATCGCGGCGAGGTAAGCGCTGTACGCGAGATACGGGTCCGACGCGCCGCGGAGGATATAGAAGGCGAAGAAGTTCGCCTCATCCTCGGGAGCCACCACGTACCGGTGGGACATCTCGTGGGCGATGCAGAACGGGAGGTCCGAGCACACGTTGTCCGCGTTTACGTTGGCCTCGCCGGTGTATGGGATAAAAATCCCGGTTATCCCGGTGTAGGACAAAAGCCTCGACGCCAGCACATATTTGGCCGGCAGCTCTTTTCTTCCGGTGTATTCGCCAAAGCATTCGGCGACCTTCGCGGCGAGTTTCGTAAAGCCGATCTCCTCCGGGTAGCCGTCCTCCCCCCGGGGAATAAGCTCGGCGTAGGCGTTCGCCTTTTCAACCAGGTATTCGTTCAGCGCCACAAGCTCGGCCTTATCCCTCGCTCTGACGTCCAGCGCAAGCGTCGCGGACAGCGGTTCGGCCTGGTAATTTAAGCCCCAGAACGCATAAAAAACCAGACCGAAGATCTCCGCGACAATGACCGCCCAGAGGACGAATCTCGTAAAGTATAAAAGCCGCCTCGGCCCGGTGATCAGCACGTAGACCAGCCTGACAACCGCCACGAAACAGAGCGCAACCGCGAGGTACAGCAAAATCTCGGCGGCCGAAAACGGAACGAAACTGAACGCGTAGGCGAGCCAATATAGGACAAAGCGGGAAAACGGGCGGTACAGCCTCTCCACAAGCTCCGGGCGGAACTTCGCGGCGGCGCATAGGATCGCGAACACCGCCGCAAGGGTTAAGATAGCGATAATAAGCCCGCCGAGCCTGCTGCTGTCTACTTTTTTCAGTTTTTCGTTTCTTGCGCCGCCGCCTGCGGTCCTCATCCGCGCTCACCCTTTTCCCAATCCGTTTTTTATTTATTTCGCGAGAAGTTCCTCCAAAAGCATTTTTGCCTTCAGGATGTCCTCCGTCTGCTTCGGTCCGCTGATTTCGCGCTCAATCGTCATCGGGCCGTCGTAATTTAATTCCTTCAGTTTTTTTATAAGCTTGAGCCAGTCGACCTTGCCCTCTCCGAGGGCGCGCTCCACGCCCAGGTTGCGCCCGTCCGTCGGGTACAAACCGTCCTTGCAGTGGAAATCCCGGACATACCTGCCGAACACGTCCAGCGCGTCTACGGGGTTGCCCTTTCCGTAGAGAATAATATTGCCCGTGTCAAAATTAATGCCGACGTTGTCGCCGCCCAGGTCCTCGATTGTACGGAGCAGCGTCGTCGGGGTCTCCTGGCCGGTCTCAAACAGGAAATACATATCCCTTCTCCGGCAGACCCTTACAATCTGCTTTAACGCGACGAGGGTACCGGTGTAGAGCCTGTCGTTCATGTCTTCCGGGAGAAAACCGGCGTGGGTCGCGATTTGCATTATGCCGCATTTCTCCGCGAAGTCGACGCCCTTTAAAAGCGCCTCGGTGCGCACGTGCCTGTACGCCTCCGGGACGAGGCCGAGGGTTAGCGGACCGTCGGTAAAATTCCAGGCCGCCGGGCCGGGCCAGCCGCACCAAAAGGTCTTCACCGCAACGCCGGTGTCCGCTATCGCCGATCTGACCTCCCGCGCGAGGTCGTCGGTGAAGCTGCCGATATCCCAGGAGCAGATCTGCGCGCATTCAAAGCCGTGGCTCTTCGCCCTCTCCAGATTTTCCCTGATATTTCCAAGTCCGACCAGCACTCCGACCTTTATCACTTTAAAACACCCCAAAAACATTTATTTTAGCTATATTATATACGTCGCGCCGGGATAAATCAACCCGAAATCGTCAGCTCCGTTTGCACAGTCCCGGCTTTTATGTTATAATTTTCGTAAGTCAGCAGGCAAATCAGGCGGTATTTATGGTAAATATTTTGATTGTTGAAGACGACGCGGTTATCGCCCGGGCGCTCGCCGGGCACCTGCGGAAATGGGGCTTCGAGGCGTGCTGCGCGGAGGACCTTTCCGACATTATGCCCCTTTTCGTCAAGACCGCACCCCAGCTTGTGCTTCTTGATATCGCGCTGCCGTTCTACTCCGGGTTTTACTGGTGCGCGAAGATTCGGGAGATCTCAAAGGTACCCGTTATCTTCATCTCCTCCGCGGCGGACAATATGATGACCCGGCTGCTCGCCGCGCTGAATCTCGTCAACATCCCGCTGACGCTCCTCTGCACCGCCGGCACCGTCGCGGTTTACGCCCTCGTCTACGCCGCGGTCTACGCGCTCACCGCGAGGACTTACTACAGAATCGTGAAATGAACCTTCCGGCCGTTTCTTCCGTCTTTATATGCGAAATCGGTTGTCTGACCGACTATACCCTGCGATAACAAAAGCTCCGTGCGCGGATTCGGGTCCGCGCACGGAGCTTTTGATTCGTTTTAAGGCTTTACCCTCTTATGTTGTAATTTTCGGCAAGCCTGTTCATCGCGGTGGCGAATTTATGAATATAGATAAACGGTCCTACGACAATCAGCGAGCCGATGATGTTCCAAAGCCAAAAATCGCTCGCTCCGAAGCTGTAGGGGACGCCTCTCCGTCTCAGTTCTCCACCGATACGGTTTGAAATCCTGTGAAACCATACAAGGGTGGCGATGCCGAGGGTAATCGGCCCGACAACAAACAGTAAAAGACAATAGTGCATCGTCTTCTTGCCGTCGTAGCGGCTAGCGATGATATTTATGTCGGTTGAAATGCCGGAGTAAAAAACGATCGGATAGATGCCGAGTGTTATAATGCTCAGGAGAATCAGCTTAAGAAGACCGCGGTTCGTCTTCAGCTGGCCCACCGGCATCGGCTGCGGCGCATAGACCGGCGGCTGCGGATTTACGGGGATCTGAGTACCTTGATTGTTTTCCATTTTTACACCCTCCTTATTTATATATGTCTTTAACCATTTTCAATAATAGCACCGGGAGGGGGCGGTGTTAATCAGTTTTTACCAAATTTTTACACAGATTTTTACACAATCAGAAAGCGTGCGCAGATTACACATCCTTTTTTGAAAATCCGAATGTTAAGCCGCGGCATCATTCCAGCGCTTTGCCCTTCAGGTCGCAGACCAAAAGCAGGCAGTTTTTTCGGCTTGACAACAGCGTGCGGATATGTTACTATAACATGTGATAAATTTGCCGCTGTGACGAAATGGCAGACGTAGCGGACTTAAAATCCGCAGGTAGTGATACCGTGCCGGTTCAAGTCCGGCCAGCGGCACCAAACAGGACCGAGGTATTGATATGATGCCGAGGTCTGATTTTAACTGAAATTCTAACCGCCGCCGTATATGCTGCCGGCTGATCGAAATCCCGGCGTCGGTTTGAAATTCAACCCACGGGTATGGGCAGTGAAATAAAACCGAGCGTATTTACGCAAACCGGAAAGAGAACAAAGGAGCGGATCATGTCAATAAACGGCATCGCTTTTAACGGCGTGGCAAAGGATTACGACCTGCGGACGGGTTCAAACGGTACCGCGGGCAGCGGAAATTTTGCGAGCGTTCTCGACGACTCTCTAAACACGGCGTCCGTCGATCTTGACGCCCTGTTTGAGTCCGCCTCCGTAAAATACAACGTGCCCGTCAGTCTTCTAAAGGCCGTCGCGAAAACGGAATCCAATTTCAACCCCTCCGCCACGTCCGCCTGCGGGGCGATGGGCATAATGCAGCTGATGCCCTCCACGGCGGAGTCCCTCGGCGTCACGGACGCCTACGACCCCGAGCAGAACATCATGGGCGGGGCCAAGCTGTTAAGCCGGCTGCTGAGCGATTTCGGCGGAAACACCGAGCTTGCGCTAGCCGCGTATAACGCAGGGGCCGGAAATGTGATAAAATACGGCGGGATTCCACCGTTCAAAGAGACGCAGAGCTATGTCGCAAGGGTGATGTCTTTCTGCGGCAGCGAGCTCACCGCGGGTACCGTCCAAGCCAAAGAAAGACCAATTTACGCATCCTCCGGGGATACGGGAAGCGAAACGCTGTCGGGGCTTTTTAACTTCGACGCGGAAAGCTATGCGCGCCTGACGCAGATCAAGCTGCAGATGCGGCTTTTAGAATCCAACAGGGAAGACGACGAGAAAAAGTCCGCGCTGTAAGCTTTTAAAATTCTCAACAAACTGCGGCGGCAAAACGTGTTTATACGTTTTGCCGCCGCTTTTAGTGCGATGCCCTTGCGTAGAGGCAAAATGCGCTATTCCAGCGCGGGCTTGATCCCGAGCTCGTTTAGTATTTTAAACAGGGATTCCGCCGCGATCGTATAGGACTTCGGGCCGCCCTCCTCCATCATGTTCGTCTTGCTCATCGGCTCAAGCTCGGCGAAGCCCTGGAAGTGGCCGAGGTGGGGTTCAAGGGATAAAAAGCCCTCGAAGCCCTGCGCGTCCAGGCCGGCGATGATATTTTTAAGGCCGCCGTCACCGTAACCGGAGGGCATCACGCTCCCGTCCGCCTTCAGCGCGTCCTTGACGTGCATGTATCTGATATGCTTGCGGAGCAGATCGAACGCATAGGGGTAGGTCTCCACGCCGCTCTGGATAAAGTTGGCCGGGTCGAAGATAAGCCCGATGCCGAGGGTTTCGGCGAGGTCAAGGCATCTCTCGGCCACGTCGCCGTAGATCGCCTTTTCGTTTTCGTGGAGAAGGGTTACGCCGCTGCCCTCGGCCGCGATCAGAAAGCTCTCCCAGCGGCGCATCACCTCATCGCGGTAGTCCTCTATTCTGCCGCCCTCTGGGGGATAGAAGCTGAACATGCGGATGTATTTCGTGCCGAAAATTTTCGCCAGCTTCACGCAGTGCTTGAACAGCGCGAGGTGGGGCTCAAAGTCGTCGGTCACCTTTATTTTTCCTATCGGCGAGCCGATAGCTGATATGCGGTATCCGCGGGCCGACAGGCGCCTCGCCATCTCCTCCGCTTCCTCCTCGGTGAGCTTCGAGACGTTTCTAGCGTCCGCGCCCCTGATTTCGATATAGCGTATGCCAAGCCCGTCGAGCACGTCCATCTGTCTGTCGAGGTACGGGTCTATTTCGTCGGCAAAACCGGATATAATAAACTTGCTCATGTCAATCTCCATTCCAAATTTGAAAAGCTGCTCTGCTTTTAGTCAAGGTATCCCGGGATAAGGTCAGTGGGCAGCGGCGCGGGGCGGGCGCAGGTCGTGACGAGGTCGTAGCGTCTGCCTGACTCGGAGCTGTCGCCAAAGCCGAGCATAACGTCGAGCGCGTGGAACGCGAGCTCGCCGCTGGCCCGGTGCGGTCTGCCGGTGCGGAGAGCCATCGCCATATCCGCGACCGCTATGCCGCGGCTGTTCTCCGAATAGATATGGGCGAGCGGGATCTCGTAATACTCGCCCTTGCCGCGGGAAAGTCTCACCGGGCCCCCGAAGCCGTTGGGGTCGGGCACCTCTATCGTGCCCTCGGTTCCGTAAATCTCTATGCACGGGTGCTGGGCGCGCCACATATCGAAGGACATAATCATCGTGCCGATTACCCCCGATGCAAATTCCATCGTTCCGGCGACGTGCGTGTCGACCTCCACCGGAATCACCTTGCCGTACTTGCCCGGGCTGGTGATGGTGCGGGTGTCGAACATCTTTCGAGAATAGCCCATAATCGACTTGACCGGGCCTAAAAGGTTGATCAGCGCGGTTGTGTAATATGGTCCCATGTCCAGCATCGGGCCGCCGCCGACCTCATAGTAAAACTCGGGATCCGGATGCCAGGACTCATGCCCGTGGCAGGTCATATACGCCGCCGCCGCGATCGGTCTGCCGATATACCCGTCGTCGATCAGCTTTCTCGAGGTCTGTATGCCGGCGCCCATGAAGGTGTCCGGAGCGACGCCGATAAGAAGGCCTTTTTCTTTTGCGAGGTCAAAAAGCTCCTTTGCGTCTTCGCGGTTGACGCTCATCGGTTTTTCGCTGTGGGTGTTCTTGCCGTGGCGGAGCGCTTCGATTGCGACGCCGTAGTGCTGCTTCGGCGTCGTTAAGTTGACTACGATTTCAATCTCCGGGTCCTCGAACATATCGTACATCGTCTTGTAGATCACGGGGACCTTCCAGTCCGCCGCGGCCTTCGCGCTGCGCTCCGGGATAAGGTCGCACACACCCTTGAGGTAGACGATGTTGTTGAATACAGTCGTCAGGTTCTTGAGATAGATCGGGCTGATGTTTCCGTTTCCCACAATTCCGACGGTGACTTTTTTCATATGCTTCTCCCTTTCTTATTAAATTTTAAAACATCTTCGCGGTATTTTCGTATTCGCCGGGGTCAAGCTTCCTCTCTATCGCGATGTCCTTTCCCTCGATCGCCCACAGGAATCCGCGGCGCATAATCTCCTCAGAGGTCGGCGATTCGACGAAAACGCTGTCGGTATGGCCGAGGGAGGAGTAGAACACCCTGCCGTGGCCCCATTTTTTCGTCCATACCACGGGCATGTCGACCGCTTTGTTCGCGCTGTGGTAATAGGTCACGTTCGGAAAACGAGTGGTCGCGAGAACCTCTACCGCCGGGTCCACATGCAGGTAATACTGCTCGCTCCTCACGTGGAAATCCTTAAGGCCTTCGACGATCGGGCTCGAGGAGTTTCTGCGTATCTCGACGGTGTAGTCGCAGATTCCGCCCGGATGGGATACCCAGTTGCCGCCGGTAATGAACTGCCACTCGACATTCTCGCGGAACGCGTCGCACATGCCGCCGTGGTTGCCGGCCATGCCCACGCCCGCCGCGACGGCCCTGCTTACGTTTCTGCAGAGCCCGCCGTCAAGCTTTCCGCCGGTCCAGATCGGTACGATCAGGTGAAGCCCCATCAGCATCTCCAGGTCGGAAAACGCTTCGAGCTTATCCTCGACCGTTACCTCCAGCCCCTCGTTTTCAAGTATTCTCTTAAAACGAGCCGCAACGAGGCCGGGTTCGTGTCCTTCCCAGCCGCCCTTGACTATCAATGCTTTTTTCTTTTCGGCCATACTCCAAAACATCTCCTTCAAGCGTTTTTTCGAAATAAGCATACAACATTTTATCCTGTTTTTCAAGCAATAAAAAAAGATTGCCGAAAAACGTGTTGTAGCGCTACAATACATATTGGACAGTGGATAAAAAAATAGTGCGAGAATGGGACACATCGGTTAAGATTGAGTTACCACACAACAATCAGCCGAAAGGAAGTGTCCATTCC